>NZ_JBFAKI010000021.1:0-99861 GCF_040655675.1 Nocardia sp. NPDC050378 | reverse complement strand
GGTGCCGTTGCGTAGGCGACGAAGGAGCAAGCAACGGTGCCTGATCGTCGGGACGGCCGCCAACCGCCGCTTCGCGGCGTCCCCTCCTCGAGGTCGGGGAGGGGTGGGTGCGTTGAATGCAGAACACCCGATGTGGCTTGTGCCGCATCGGGTGTTTCTGTGTTTCGGGCCGTTTGTCAGCGGCGGAAGAGTTTGACCAGGACCAGGCCCGCTACGAGGGCACCCGCGCCGATCAGCGTGTATTTGACCTTGGGCTCGTTGAACTTGGCGACCACGATCGCCTTCGTGTCGTCGGCGATCCGCTGCGGATCGGCGCGCACCGCCAGTTCGTCGAGCGTGGTCGCCAACCGGGCGCGCGCGATCTCGATCTCGCGTTCGATCCGGTCGGTGTCGTCCTTGGCCACCGTCACCTCCAGGTATGTGTCTGTGCTCGCCCGAGTCTATCCATGCCGTCAGCGGACCCGGTCGGTTACCGTGCGGTGGTGACCGACAACCATCGCCTCTCCCCCGGAGACACCGCACCCGATTTCACGCTGCCCGACGCCGACGGCAAGGACGTGTCACTGTCGGACTACCGTGGCCGCAAGGTGATCGTCTACTTCTACCCGGCCGCCTCGACCCCGGGCTGCACCAAGCAGGCCTGCGATTTCCGCGACAATCTCGCCGAACTGAACGAGGCCGGGATCGCCGTCCTCGGTATCTCCCCGGACAAGCCGGCCAAACTGGCCAAGTTCCGCGACGCCGAGGGCCTCACCTTCCCGCTGCTGTCCGACCCCGAGCGCACCGTGCTGCAGCAGTGGGGCGCGTTCGGCGAGAAGAAGATGTACGGCAAGACCGTCACCGGCGTGATCCGCTCGACCTTCCTCGTCGACGAGCAGGGTGCGATCGAGGTGGCTCAGTACAACGTGCGCGCCACCGGCCACGTGGCGAAACTGCGCCGCGACCTGTCGGTGTAGCTACTCGGCGAAGGTGCGGATGAATACCTCGAAACCGTCGAGCATCCGCGCCAGCCCGAATTCGAAATCCGCTCTGGCCCAGTCGAAATGGACGTCGCTCTCGCCGTCGAACGCCGCACCCGACATGGCCGCCGTGACCGCCGGGAACCGCTGTGGGTCGAGCACGCGCGCCATCACCGACGCGAAATCGGCACCTTCGACGGTCTGCAGATCACGCAGCATGCGGCATTTGCCGATGACGTAGACCGACACGTTCATCACCAGCTCGAGCTTCGTCGGCTCCGGCACGCCGGTCCCGGCGAGCGCGCCGAGCGCCACCTCGAGCCAGGCCATATTGTTCGGGCCCATCGGCGGCCGGGCCAGCGGGATGTCGATCCACCACGGATGCCTGCCGATCCGGTCGAACTCGGCGAAAGCCCATTGTTCGAGACCTGCGCGCCAGGAGGTTCCGGCGGGGATGTCCGGTGGCGCGCCGACCACGCGATCCATCAGCAGGTCGAGCAGGGTGTCCTTGCTGTCGACGTAGCGGTACAGCGACATGGCGGTGAAGCCGAGCTGCTTGGCCACCCTGCTCATCGACAGCGCGGCGACGCCTTCCGCGTCGGCGACCTCGATCGCGGCATCGACGATCTGGTCGATGGTGAGCGCCCGTTTCGGTCCGCGACCGGCCGGCTGGGCCAGTCCCCACATCAGTTCCACCGCTCTGGGTAACGCCGCTTCGCCGGTCGTCATCGACTCGTCCGCCTCCTTCGCTCCGCCACGACTGTAACCGGCGGCCCCCTTGTGCCGGTCAACTGTTTAGCCTATAAACAATATAGGCCATAAACAGTGGCATCGATCGGAGAAACCATGGCACCCGAACCACCCGCACTCTCGGTGCGGCAGCTGCACAAGTCATTCGGCACCCACGTCGTCCTCGACGACCTCGACCTCGAAGTCCGCGCGGGCACCGTCTTCGCCCTGCTCGGCCCCAACGGCGCGGGCAAGACCACCCTGGTTCGCATCCTCGCCACCCTCACCCGGCCGGATCGCGGCGAACTGCGCGTCCTCGGCCACGACCCGGTCACCGAGGCCGACGACGTGCGCTCGCTGATCGGCGTCACCGGCCAGTTCGCGGCCGTCGACGGAGTGCTCACCGGCCACGAGAACCTGCGCCTCACCGGCAAGCTGCTGCACCTGGACAAGCCTGAAATCGCCCGCCGCAGTGCCGCATTGCTCGACCGGTTCGATCTCGTCGACGCCGCGGCCAAACCGGTCGACACCTACTCGGGCGGCATGCGACGCCGACTCGATCTGGCCATGAGCCTGATGGGCCGCCCCCGGCTGGTCTTCCTCGACGAGCCGACCACCGGCCTGGACCCACGCAGCCGCCGTGATCTGTGGACCGCCATCCGCGAACTCGCCGCCGAGGGCACCACCGTCTTCCTCACCACGCAATACTTGGAGGAGGCCGACCAGCTCGCCGACCGCATCGCCGTCCTCGACGGCGGGCGCATCGTCGCCGACGGCACCCCGGAGGAACTCAAGCGGCTGGTCCCCGGCGGGCACCTCCGGTTCCGATTCGCCGATCACACCCTGCTCACCGCGGCGGCGAAGGCGGTGCCGAGCGCACACGTCGACGCCGAACAACTGAGCATGCAGGTGTCCTCGACAGGTAGCGCCGTGGAGATCAAACTGCTGCTCGACCGGTTCGCCGAACTCGGCATCGCCATCGAGCAGCTCACCGTGCACACTCCCGACCTCGACGATGTGTTCTTCGCGTTGACCGGCCGGACGGCGGTGGCGGCATGAGCGCCCTGACCACCGTGCAGGATTCGGTCACCATGCTCGACCGCAATATCCGTCACACCCTGCGCAGCCCGGACACCATGATCATGACCATCGCCCTGCCGGTGATGATCCTGCTGATGTTCGTCTACGTCTTCGGCGGCGCGATGCGCGTCGACGGCGCCTACATCGACTACGTGGTGCCCGGAATCATCCTGCTGTGCGCGGGTTTCGGCGCCTCGACCACGGCGGTGGCGCTGTCGACGGATCTGGCCGAGGGCATTGTCGACCGGTTCCGGGCGATGGCGATCGCCCGCTCGGCGGTCCTCACCGGACATGTCGTGGAGAGCGTGTTGCGCAATCTGGTCACCTCGGCCGTCGTGATCGGCGTGGCCGTGGTGCTGGGCTTTCGGCCGACGACCGATCCGGTGCGCTGGCTCGGCGTGGCGGGCGTGCTCGCGATGTTCGTGTTCGCGTTGTCGTGGTTGTCGGCGGCTCTGGGAATGGTGGCGCGCAATCCGGAGGCGGCCAACGGGTTCACGTTCTTCTTCATGTTCCTGCCGTATGTGAGCAGCGCGTTCGTGCCGACCTCGACCATGCCGACCTGGCTGCACACTTTCGCCGAGAATCAGCCGGTGACGCCGGTGATCGAGACGATGCGCGGGCTGCTGATGGGCACGCCCATCGGTGACAGCGCCCTGCTCGCGGTGCTGTGGTGCGGCGGCATCGCGGTGGTCGGGTATCTGGCCGCGCGGTGGATGTTCCAGCGCCGCACCAATTCCTGAGCGGAAACGACACGGGCCGCGCGATCGTCTCGCGCGGCCCGTGTGCGGCTCAGTCGGCCGACTGTGACATCCCGCCCGGCGGTGTCATCGCCTGAGCGGGTTGCATGCTGAGCGGGATGCCGGTGCCCGGCACGGTCTGCACGGCGACCGGGATCTCCGGGACGACCGGCTGTACCGGTTCCAGCGGGAGCGGCTCGTCCTCGGCCCCGTCGCCGTAGAGCTGGGTCGGGTAGTCCAGCGGGAACACCGCGGGATTCACCAGTTGCGGGTTCGGTGACACCTTCTCGTAGGGCCAGATGTCGGTGGGCGGTGTCGGGTCGACCGCGAGGCCGCTACCCGAGCCGATCCCACCGGCGGAACCGGAATCGGCGGCGTCCTGTGCGTGCGGCGCCGGGGCCGGATGTGCCGGTGCCCGGCCGGGTTCGGAGGACACGGCGGTGTTGTCGACCGCGGGCGTGCCGCCGTCCATCAGCGCGTAGGAACCACCGACCACGAGTCCACCCGCCAGCACACTGGCCGCCGCGGCGGCCACCGCGGTGCCGCGACGGGATCGCGCGGGCCCGGTGAGCGGCACCACCTTCGTGTCACCGAGCGCGACGAGTGCGGCACCGGCGGCGGGCGCGTAACCGGCCAGCCGACACGGCAGCACCGGCACCCCGAAGCCCGCGGCGGCCTCGCGCACGGCGGGCGCGTCGGCCGACGAGCCGATGAGCACCACCGCGCCCGGGCGCACCGATGCCGCGTCCAGCTGGTCGCCTGCCGCCGCCACCCCGGCACGCAGCGCCTCGGGTGTGGACGGACCGGTCTGCGAGCACGCGGCGAGCACGCGGTGCCTGCCCGGATCGAGCAGGGTCATCGCCTGGTAGCCCGGCACCGCCTCGTAGACGAGCAGGGTGTCGAATTCGTCGAGCCAGGTCATCACGCCGCCGACGAACAGGTGCGCCGACTTGGCCGACACCAGCGACGCCGTACTCCACGACGTGGTCGCCAGATGGGTGACGATGGCGCGGCGATCGGCGGCATCGCGGTATCCGACTGCCGCACCGGCGATCTCGTGGTCGTCACCGAGTTCGGAGGCGAGGGCGTCGAGCGCGACGCGTACCGCCTCGGCCATCTCCGGTCTGCTGTCACCGGCGGTGCGGACGGTGCGCCGCAGCACCATCCGATCGGTGAGGGTGCTGCCCGTCTCGGCGAGCGCGACCGCGTGCACGGCTCCACGCTCGGTGCTCACGCCGAGGGTTACCACTGATACTGCTGCCACCAGTCTTGCCTTCCCCTGTAGCGAAACGATGCCCCTTGTGCGACGCGGTGCGGTACCAACCGCGAATCAGCGTGCGGATGCACGCACGCTCATCTGATGATTCGTCACCGGTCACGGGGCGGATGGGTGGGAATCACACCGGTTCCTGACACGCTTCGGGTATGCGGATGTCGTATAGGTCCCTCTAGCGCTAGCCTGGATGGGTGGAAGTACATGCGCAGGCCCGGTCCAAGCAGCACCGCCCGGACCCCGCGCTGGAATTGCAGGACGATCCACAGGAATTGATGCCGCGCAAGCGACCCACCCAGGAGCGCAGCAAACGCAAGTTCGACGCATTGCTGCAGGCCTCGCGAGAACTGCTGGTCGAGGTGGGTTTCGAATCGTTCACCTGTGAAGAGGTCGCCCAGCGCGCCGAGGTGCCGATCGGCACGCTCTATCAGTTCTTCGCCAACAAGTACGTGATCGTCTGTGAGCTGAATCGGCAAGACCTCGTCGCGGTTTCGCGTGAGCTCGCCGATTTCCACGGCGAGGTGCCGTCGCTGGACTGGTTGCGGCACATGAACCAGTTCGTGGATCACCTGGCGAATCTGTGGACCACCGATCCGTCGCGGCGCGAGGTGTGGCTGGCGATGCAGTCCACCCCGTCCACCCGGGCGACGGGCGCGTTGCACGAGAAGGAGTTCGCCGAGGTCGTGTCGCAGATGCTGCGACCGCTCACCCCGCGCACTCCCCGCGCCCGGCGCACGATGATGGCCGAGGTGCTGGTGCACGTCGTCTATTCGATGCTCAACTTCTCGGTGCAGGACGAGCAGTCCAACGCCGACGCCGTCGCCGAACTCAAGCGGCTGATGGTGGCGTATCTGCTCGTCGCCGAGAAGGAGTCCAGGCACGTGAAAGGACCCGGGTCGGAGGAGTGACCTCGACCCGGGTCCGGAACGGCTGCGGCGCTAGGAGTTTCCTACCCGTCCTTCGATGAGGTCGGCTAGTTCACCTGGATCTTCGAGCACCACCATGGCCGCGGCGGTGTCGCCGTCGTGGGTCAGCGACAGGTGCACGCGCACGCGCGGCAGGAACTCTGCGGCCAGGCCGTGCAGTTTGATGCTCGGCCTGCCCCACGCGTCGTTGACCACCTCGATCAGCGGATACGGGTTGTCCCCGATCTGCGGGCTGCGCGCGAAGCGCGACGATGCCCAGGCTTTGAGCACCGCTTCCTTCGCGGCCCAGCGGGCGGCGAAGCTGCGGGCCGGGTCGGTCTGCTTGCTCTGGCAGTAGCGGCGTTCACCGGCGGTGAACGTCTCCCTGAGCATGGCCGACCCGGGCCGCTGCAGCTGTTCGGCGAACTCGGAAATGGTGACCAGGTCCAAGCCGATACCGAGAATCGTCACGAAGCGGCAGCCTACGACGCTTCGCTGGTCTGCGGAGCGGAACCGAGCAGCCCGGTCTCGCAACCGATTCCGTTGGCCCGGTACAGCCCCTGGTCGAGGCGGGCCGTCGGCGAGAGCAGCATGTCGGCCTCGAGCTGCCGGACCTGCTCGGCCGGGGTGCCGTCGGCGCCGAGGCGACGATCGGCCGGCTTCTCGTACAGTGCCGCGCCGCCGCACATGGCCTCGGCGAAACGCTGCCTGCCCGCCAGCTGACGCGCCTGCGCCCGCTCCTGGTACTCCGCGCGCGCACCCGGTTCGATCGCGGCGAGGAACGCCTGCGGATGCACCACCGCGAGCAGGCCCGACACGTGCCCGAAGCCGAGCGAGGTCACCAGACCCGCCTTGAGCGCGAACTTCTCGCCGAAGCGCAGCGGTTCGCGGGCCCACACCAGGTGCGGGTAGGCCTGCATCTTCTCGTCGACACAGTCCAGGCTCCGGTTCGGCGGCACCACACCGTTTTCCAGCACCTGGCACAGGCCGATGAGCTGGAAGGCCGCCGCGCCGCCCTTGGCGTGACCGGTGAGGCTCTTCTGCGACACCACGAACAGCGGTGCGCCCTCACTGCGGCCCAGTGCGCCCGCGAGCCGCTCGTGCAGCTCCGACTCGTTGGGATCGTTGGCGGCGGTGGAGGTGTCGTGCTTGGAGATCACCGCGATGTCGTCCGGGGTGACACCGAGCTTGCGCAACTCGGCGGCCAGCCGCGAACCACTGCCGCCACGCCCCGCACCCAGCGCACCGAGACCCGGTGCCGGGATGGACGTGTGCACACCATCGGCGAAGGACTGCGCGAAGGCGAGTACACCCAGCACCGGCAGACCCATCTCCACGGCCACGTCACCGCGGGCCAGCAGCACGGTGCCGCCACCCTGCGATTCCACGAAGCCGCCGCGCCTGCGGTCGTTGGCGCGGGAGAAGTAGCGGTCGCTGATGCCCTTGGCGCGCATGGCCGCCGAGTCGGCGGTGGCCGACATGTCACCGAAGCCGACGATGCCCTCGATGCCGAGATCGTCATAACCACCGGCGACCACGACCTCGGCCTTGCCGAGCCGGATCTTGTCGACGCCTTCCTCCACCGAGACCGCCGCCGTGGCGCACGCCGCGACCGGGTGCACCATGGCGCCGTAGCTGCCGACGTAGGACTGCACCACGTGCGCGAGTGCGACGTTGGGCAGTGCCTCCTGCAGGATGTCGTTCGGGCGCGGTTCGCCGAGCAGGTTGTCGACGTAGAGCGAACGCATCGAGGACATGCCGCCCATGCCGGTGCCCTGGGTGTTGGCCACCAGGCTCGGGTGCACCCAGCTCATCAGCTCGTCGGGGCTGAAGCCCGCTGAGACGAACGCGTCGACGGTGCAGACGATGTTCCACAGCGCCACCCGGTCGATCGAGGCCGCCATGTCGGCGGAGATGCCCCAGATGGTCGGGTCCCAGCCGGTGGGGATCTGACCGCCGACCACACGCGACAGCTTCGCCTTGCGCGGCACCCGGATCTCGGTGCCCGCTTTGCGGGTGACGGTCCAGTCGCCGGAATCGGCGACCGGCGTGATCACCGTGTGCTCGGGATCGGCGGTGTGGAACGCGCGGGCCTCGGCCTCGCTCGCCACCGTGAACGACAGGTCCTGATCGAGGAACACCGAGGTGAGCAGCGGCGCGGCATTGTCGAGCATGGCGCCGTCGTCTTCGTAGCGGCGCACACCGCAGCGTTCGACGACGGTGTCGTGGTAGCGCTCGGCCACCTCTTCCTCGGGCACGAAGTCCCCGGATTCGGTGTCGTACCAGCCCGGCTTCGGCTCGTTCTCCCAGCGGATCAGACCGGTGGTCCAAGCCAACTCGAGCACGCCGGCGGCCGAGAGCTCGTCCTCGACCTCCATCTCGAAACGGGTGCGCGCGGAGCCGTACGGGCCGAGCTCGCCCGCGCCGACGATGACGACCATCTCGCTGAGATCAGCGGTCACCTCGCCCCATTCGGGCACCGGCAGCGCCGAGCTCATGGTGGGCGGTGCGGGCAACGCGGCGATGGTCGCGGCGGTGGCCGCTTCCTCCTCGGCCGCGGCCGCGGCTTCCTGTGCCTGCTTGGCCAGCGCGGGCAGGTCGAGCTTGGCGCGGGCCAGGCCACCGGTCAGGTCGATCTGCTGCGGGCCGGTGACCGTCACCTGACGGGCACGCGAGCTGCACCACTTCAGCAGTTCGTCGGCCATCTCGATCGTCGACCAGGTGTGCACGCCCGCCGCCTCGACGGCCTCGACCATCGGGTCGTTGTGGCCCATCAGCCCGGTGCCGCGCACCCAGCCGATCAGCGCGTGCACCAGGGTGACCCGTGCGGCCCAGGACTTCTCGGCCCGCCACTTGGTGACCACCGCGTCGAGCGCGGCCTTGGACTCGCCGTAGGCGCCGTCGCCACCGAAGAGGCCACGGTTGGGCGAACCCGGAAGCACCACATGCAGTTTCGCGTCGACGTCGTGGTCGGCGCCGAGGGCGGACAGACCACCGATCAGCCGCTCCACCGACCACAGCAGTACGCGCATCTCCATTTCGGCGCGCGCACCGGCGTCGGCGAGATCGCCCGCGACACGCGGCGCCGCGAACGGCAGCAGCAGCGTCGGGGTCATGGCGTCCTTGACCTTGATCTTGGCGCCACCGGCGTTGTCCACCTGCTCGGACCCGACCCACTCGATGAGCGCGTCCAGGTCCTGGTAGGAGGCCATGTTCGCGGGCACCACCCACAGCGCCGCGCCGTGGCGGGCGTTGTCGCGGTACAGCGAACGGTAGAACCGCAGCCGTTCGTCGTTCAGGCTCGAGGTGGTCACCACCACGGTGGCACCGCCGCCGAGCAGTTTGCCGGTGACGGCGGCGGCGATGGAACCCTTGCTGGCACCGGTGATCACGGCGACGTCGTCGGACCACAGCCCCGGTTCGCTGGTGTCGAGGGCGGCCTGCGCGATCTGCGCGTACACCCCGGCCAGCACCGAGCGGGCCTCGTGCATGGCCCGCTGACGCCACCAGTTCGCCTGTGCGGCAACCGCTTCCCCGGCACCGTAGTAGCCGTTGATCGACAGCTGGGCGGTCTCGGCGTCGTTGCCGAGCCACATCCTGGCGAGGTCCTCGCGGGCGGTGGCCCAGCGGTCGTCGATGAGGACGGCCTTGCGGGCGTCGAACGCGGGAGCCACCAGACGCGGCCAGTCCGAACCCAGTTCGGCCGACACGAGGTCGACGAGGGTGTCGGGGGTGGCTTCGGGCGCGCTCACCTGCTCGCTGAGGCCGAGCTGCTCGAGCACCACCCGGGCCGCCGTGGCGAGCACGCCGTCACGACCGGTGATCTGCTCGGTGAACTCACCCAGCGCGGCCGCGTCGACGGTGCCGCCGGACGCGCCACCGGCCGAGGGCAGCGAGACCGCGACCCCGCGCCGGGCGGCGACGGCCTGCACGGCCGCGTCGATGGCGGCATCGACGGAGGCGGCGTCGGTGAGGGCGCCACCGACGAGTCCGCCGAGGTCCCCGCCGCGCACGCTGGCACCTTCGCGGGTGCCGAGGGAGACCTCGGCGGTGACGTGGCTGGCCCAGCCGTCACCCAGTTCCCAGACCTTCTTGACCCGGTCGGTGATGGCGGCGGGCCGCTTGCCCGACGGTCCGAAGACCTTGCGCAGGTGGTCGCCGATGGCGTCGGTGAGCACGGTGCCGAAGGGCTTGTAGGTGCGGGCCAGGCGTTCGACGGTGGCCGCGAGCGCGCCCATGTCGGCGTCGGCGGCACCGTCGATGGCACCGAGCGAGAGCTCCGCGCCGAGGTCGACCAGCAACTGGTTGCGTCGCGAGGACACACCGTCGCAGAGGCCCTCGATGGTGTCGACCGGACCGATCTGGTCAAGCCGCAGCTTGGTCCACAGCGCGATGAGCACGCGGGTGGCGTCGGCGGCGGTGAAGGCGATGTCGTCGGGGCGCGGCCCACCGGTCGCCACCGGTGCGGCGGCCACGGGAGCGGCTGCGGCGGCCGGGGTTTCGGCGGCCGGGGTCTCCTCGATGTCGTCCTCGACCGGCGCGGGATCGGTGTCGGTGGAGTAGACGACCGCGGCGTCGCGCTCGACATTGACCACCTCGACCGTCGCCCCACCGAACGCGGGCAGCTTCAGCGTCTGGCTCGCCAGGTTCGCCACGGTCGGGGTGGCACCCAGACCGATCTCGACGAAACGCTCCACGCCGAGACCACCGTGGGCGGTGTCGGTGAACAGCAGGTCCTGGGTCTCGATCCAGCGGACCGGGCTGGCGAACTGCCAGGCCAGCAGCTCGATCAGCACCACGCGGCACAGTTCGGCGTCGCGCTCGGCCCAGCTGTCGAAGTCGGCGAGCACCGCCTGCAGCGGCTCCGACGGCACGAGTTCGGCGATCTCGGCGAGGAATTCCCGCTCCAGCGAGAACGGCCGCGGCACCAGGTTCGGGATGTAGCGCCCGACGAGCACCTCCGGGTGCACCTCGGTGGGCAGCAGCTGTTCGAGCTTGTGCCGGAACTCCGGCACGCCGTCGCGCAGTACCGAGGAGTGGAACGGCACGTCGATACCGGGAACCAGGATGAACGCTCGCTTGCCACCGAACTCGGCGCGGCGACGGTCGATCTCGGTCTCCAGGGCCTCGAGCCCGGCCACGGTGCCCGCGATGGCGTACTGCGAGCCGCGCAGGTTCAGGTTCACGACCTCGAGGAACTCACCGGTCGCTTCGCCGATGCCGTTGACGAAGTCGATGACCTCGTCGTCGGGCAGGCCGATCTGCGACGGGCGGATGGCGGCCATCCGGTAGTCGCTGCGGCCCTGGGCGTCACGCGGGACCAGCTCGTGCATGGCCGAACCACGCTGGAACACCACCTCGAGCACGGCTTCCAGCGGCAGCACACCGGCGACGGCGGCCAGCGCGTTGTACTCACCGACCGAGTGCCCGGCCAGCATGGCGCCTTCGACGAAGGCACCGGCCTCGCGCAACTCGGCGACCTGGGCGACACCGAGGGTGGCCATGGCGACCTGGGTGAACTGGGTCAGGTGCAACACGCCGTCGGGGTGACGGTGTTCGACACCGCGCGCCTTGAGGTAGGTGGGGTTGTCGCGCACCACCGCCAGGATCGAGAAACCGAGTGCTTCGCGGGTGTGCGCGTCGGCACGCTCCCACACCCGCTTGGCCGCCTTCGAGCGGGTCAGTGCGTCCAGGCCCATCCCCTTGCGCTGGATGCCCTGCCCGGGGAAGGCGTACACGGTCTTCGGGGCGGCGGTGCGCCCGGTCGCGGTCATGACCAGGTCACCCTCGACGCGGCAGGAGACCTCGACGATCTCGGCGCCGGCGTCCACCGCGATCCGCTCCACCCGCACGTCCACGGTCGCGCCGGGGCGCACCATGCCGAGGAACCGGGTGGTCCATGCCGTGAGAGTGCGTGCGGGAACGGAGCTTTCGGGATCCACCGCAACCACGGCGTGCTGGGCGGCGGCCGAGAGCCACATGCCGTGCACGATCGGGCTGCCCAGGCCGGCCAGCTTGGCGGCGGCCTCACTGGTGTGGATCGGGTTGTGGTCGCCCGAGACGGCGGCGAAGGCGTGCATGGCGCGCGGCGCGGCCATGCTCACATCGCGACGGCGGCGACGCGGGGTGTCGGTGGCCGCGCCGGACACGGACCCGGCGGCCCGTGGCGGGTCGGTGAGCTCACCGGCGCCGTTGCGGCCACGGATGGCGAACCGTTCGACCAACCGGGCCAGCGGGGTGGCGTCGAGGCCCTGATCGAGGATGACGCCGATACTCACGGCCACCTCGACCACGCGGCCCATATCGGTGTCGACCACTTCGCCACCGTCGGCGCGAACGACGAGAATCGCTGTCTCCGAGGGAAGTTCGGCGAGCAGTTCGATCTGGTGATCCAGGTGGACCAGGTCGAGCATGCCCTCGATCACCGAACCGCCCGCGGGCGTGCGCGCCGCACCGAGCACCGCGAAGACGGCGGGCCAGCAGGCGCCGACGAGCACGTCGGGCGCGGTGCGGCCGAGGGTGCTGAGTGTCTCGGGCAGACCCGATCCGGTGACGCCCGCGTGGTCGGCGATCAGATCCGGCTGCCAGGCCAGGTTCAGATGCGCCACACCGGATTTCACCTCGGGCAGCGAAGCACCGGCGGCCACGCCGAGCAGTGCGGACATGGCGGCTTCGGCATCGGCTTCGGTGATGACCGGCGCCCCACCGGAGTACACGCTCGTCGGGACGGTGATCCGGATCCGCACCGCGTCCTTGCCGAGCAACGGAACGACCAGCTCGACGTAGCTGAATTCGGCTTCCGGACCGGTCGTTTCGGTCAGGGTGGCACCGGTACCGGTGTGCACCGCGCTGCCCTGCTCGACCACCCACTCCGACACCGCGCCGAGGCGATGCACCGGGTTGACGGTGGTGCGCCCGGCCCACTGCACATCGGGGGCCGCCAGCACCGTGTCGATCGGACCCGCGACCACACCGGCCACCCGGCGCGCGTCCACCGGCGCCGGGGTGACACCCGAACGGACCAGGCTGAACGCGGCGTCCTGTTCGAAGCGGTCGAGCAATTCGCCCACCGGCTCGTCGACCCGGGTGATGCCCGCGACGGCGACGGTGCCGGGGATCGCGCACACCTGATCGGCCGAGTAACGCGGATCATGAGCCTGCCACAGCGAATCCGAGCGCCACCAGCGGCGCACATCGGCGTCGATGACGGGCACGAAGTTCACCGGCTTGCCCGGCGTCTTGCACAGCGACACGAAGAACGGCACGTCGGCCGGGTGCAGCACGGTCTCGGCGACCGCCGGGTACTGCTTCTTCAGCGCGCACAGCGCCTGCACGGGGTGCTCGAAGTCGGTGTCGTCGGCGAAGAGGGTTTCGATCTCGCCACGGTCGGCCGGGTGCAGCCGGGCCTCGGTGCGGCGCATCATCTCCGCGAACCGGTCGCGCCAGCTGATGTCGAGCCATTCCGAGCGAGTGGCGTCGCGGATCGCGTCGCCGATATCGCTGCCGCAGTCGAAGGAGATCGGGACGTCGCTGGAAACGGCGAGGGAGACATAGCGTTCCAGCCACTGCTGGTACGTCATGGTCGCCACGTCACCGAAGTACGGCTTGGCGGTGGCATCGAGCGCGGCGATGATCTCGTCGCGGCGCGCGGCCACGGCGTCGGCGTCACCGGCGACCTCGTCGAGCAGGCGGCCGGTGCGCGAGGCGGCGTTGTCGATCTCGTGGATGTCGGCGCCGAGCTGGCTGCGGCCCGAGGCCATGCCGCCGCTCGCGGTGCCCGCGCCCACCCAGTCGGGGGTGCCGGGGGTGTCGACGAGCAGCTGCTTCACCTCGGGTGCGGTGGTCGCCTCGAGGGTGGCCATCGCCGCAGTGCCGACGAGCACACCGTCGAGCGGCATCACCGGGTAGCCGTGGTTGGTGGCCCAGGTGCCCGTGAGGTAGTCGGTGGCGCGCTCGGGGGTGCCGATGCCGCCGCCGACGCAGACGACCACGTTGGCGCGGGCGCGCAGCTCGGCGTAGGTGGCCAGCAGCAGGTCGTCCAGGTCTTCCCAGGAGTGGTGGCCACCCGCTTTGCCACCTTCGATGTGCATGATCACCGGGTAGTCCGGCACCTCGTCGGCGATCCGCAGCACGGCCCGGATCTGGGCGACGGTGCCCGGTTTGAAGGCGACGTGGCTGATACCGACCTCGGTGAGCTCGGTGATCAGCGCGACGGCTTCGTCGAGTTCGGGGATACCCGCGGTGACGATCACGCCGTCCAGCGGTGCACCGGCCGCGCGTGCCTTCTGCACGAGCCGCTTGCCGCCGAGCTGCAGCTTCCACAGGTACGGGTCGAGGAACAGCGAGTTGAACTGCACCGCGCGGCCCGGCTGCAGCAGCTGGCGCAGCTCGGTCATCCGGTCGGCGAAGATCTGTTCGGTCACCTGTCCGCCACCGGCCAGCTCCGCCCAGTGCCCCGCATTGGCCGCCGCCGCAACGATTTTCGCGTCGACCGTGGTCGGCGTCATGCCGGCGAGCAGGATCGGCGAACGGCCGGTGAGGCGGGTGAACGCGGTCTCCACGACGATGCGGCCGTTGGGCAGGCGCACCGGCTTGGGCGCGAACGCCGACCACGGCACCGACGGTTCGGGCGCCGCACCCGGGGTGAGCAGGCTGCGCTGACCCGCGCGCGTGGCCGCCGCGACGACACCGACACCGGTGCCCTTGAGGGAACCGCTGGTCAGGCGCGAGAGCAGGTCGCCGGGGCCGAGGTCGAGGATCCACTGGGTGCCCGCCTCGACGGCGGAGTCGACGATGGCGACCCAGTCGATCGGGTCGACCAGGATCTGCTGGGCGAGGGAGGCGGCCAGGTCTACGTCGAGCTCACACTGACGGGCCCAGCCCGCGACCACGTCGACCGTCTCGGCCAGTGCCGGATGATGGAAGGCGACGTCGACGGTCACGTCCTCGAAGACAGGCGAGAACACCGCGCCACCACGGATTTTCGCCTCGCGCTCACGGTTCTGCTCCTCGTGCAGCTGCGCGCAGCGCGCCCGCACCCGGTCGAGCTGCGCGGGCGCGCCCGACAGCACGACCCGCCTGCGCCCGTTGCGGATCGACACCACCGCGGCCTGCGCCGGTTCGACCCCTTCGCTCACCTCGGCGACGATCGCGCGCAACTGCTCCGGATCGACATTCGACACCGCGACCATCGGCGAGCGCTCCCCCACCGGCATCAGCCCGCGCCTGCGCGCGATCAGACCGGCGGCCGCACCGACGAGCTGGGCAATCGCCAGCAGCTCCGCGTCGCGCGTGCCACCGGCCCGCACGGCCTCGGCGGCGAACAGTCCCTGGGAGTGCCCGATGACGGCGACCGGCGCGTGTTCGGCCGGGTCGAGACCCTGCAGCCGCAGTGCGCGAATCGCCGCGAGCTGGGTGAGCAGCACGCCGGGCATCGAAACGGCCGCCGAACGCAGTACCGCGTCGGCAGGCGCCGAGGACGGCTCTTCCGGCTCGTCGAGTTCGCTCTCGAGCACCCAACCCATGGGGTCGAACCCGCCGGGACGCACCATCAGCAACTGTGTGGCAACCGGATCGACCAGCGCCGCGGCCTCGCCGACCAGCGCCGTCAGCTCCGATTCCAGCGCGCTGTCACGCCCGATCTCCTCGAGCTCACGCAACCACTGCGCGCCCTGCCCGCCGAAGGCCAACGCGTACCCCGCGCCACCGCGCAACTGCTCGAGCAGCGACACGCGGACACCCGTTGCCCGGCCACGACCTTCGGCTTTCGCGGTCGACTCCGTGCCCATCTCGGTGCTCTCGTTGATCGTCAAGTCGCTCGACTTCCTTCTCCTGGCGCTCCGCCCACCGACGGCACGCACACGTATCCGGCAGCCCCTCGGGCCTGTTAGAAGCCACGATCGCACAAAATCATGAGGAAAGCCTCACGTTTGCCGCCCCCACGGCAGCTACCACCCAGTATTTCCGCACGCCCGTACCACTTTATTCTGAAACATGACCCCGCCTCATGTTTGAACGCGCAGGTGAGGCCCTACTGTCCGTTTGCAAAACATGAGTGCCCCTCATATTGAGCTTTATCGAATCGTTATAATCCCAGGTCGTGTTACCCACCAGTACGCCACGCCGCCCCAACGCTTGGGAGAGCCCGATTCGCCCGGTAGAGTTTGGACGGTCGTACACATCCAGCGCGAGTGGCGAAATTGGCAGACGCGCCAGATTTAGGTTCTGGTGTCCACGGACGTAGGGGTTCAAGTCCCCTCTCGCGCACTTCTCTTGTTCATCGGTGCCTCGGGTCCGCACCTCGACCGCTACCGGCAGCGTTCTTCCCCGACGCGGTCAGCCGGACAGGTGAACCACCTTGTCTGCCAGACGCTCGATCACGGTGTCCTGGTGGCTGATCACGATCAGTGCCAGCCCTGCGTTGCGTAGTTCATCGAGTAGATCGATCACCGTTCGGCGCGTGTGCGGATCGAGGGCGGAGGTGATCTCGTCGCAGATCAGGACGCGGGGTTCGGCGGCGAGTGCGCGGGCGATGGCGACCCGCTGGAGCTGGCCACCGGAGAGTTGGCTGGGGCGGCGGGTGGTGAGGTGGTGGTCCAGGCCTACGTCGTCGAGGAGTCGCCGGGTCCGCTCGGTGACGGCGAGGCCGTCGATGCCGTGGAGTAACCGCAGGGGTCGACCGACCTGGCCGCCGATGCGATAAGCGGGGTTCAGCGAGGTCGCGGGATTTTGCGCGATCAGTTGGATGGCGCGACGGTGGTCGAGCGACCGTCGATCGACGCGGGGATGCACGCGGCAGCCGTCCAGTTCGATTGTCCCGTGCACGGGTTGGTGTAGGCCGACCAGCGCGCGGGCCACGGTGGTCTTGCCCGCGCCCGACCGACCGGAAATGGCGACGCATTCGCCGGGGTGGAGCGCGAACGACACCCCTTCGACCACCGGTTCGGCGTTCCGCCGGTGCGTCACAGTGAGACCGTCCACCTGCAAGACGGGCTGGGTCGCGAATGGGAGGCGCGGCACACGGGTCACCGGGGAGGTGGCGGCGACGCGGTCGCGGTAGCGAGTCATCGAAACCACCCGGCCCCGATCCAGTTCCAGCACATGGTCGATCAGCGAGGACACCGCGGTGAGGTCATGGGTGATCACCAGCAGAGTGGTCGAGGTTTCGCGGCGAATTCGGTGCAGCGTCTCGAGTAGACGGTCGCGGGTGCGGGAGTCGAGGCCGGTGGTCGGCTCGTCGAGGACCAACAGCGCCGGATCGCCCAGCAGCGCCATCGCCAGCAGAACCCGCTGTTGCTGACCACCGGACAGTTCGTGGGGAAATCGTCGCGCGAACTCGCGATCGTCGGGAAGGTCTACTCGACGCAATGCTTCGGCGACGGTGGCACGAGTGGTGGATGTGCCGCGAGCCCTGGCGATTTCGGCGATGGCGGTGCCGATGCGCAAGGCGGGATTGAGTCCGGTGGCCGGGTCCTGGGGGACATAGCCCACCGTGCGGTGTCGGTCGCGACCGCCGATACCGACGGTGCCAGAGGCCGAGAGCCCGGGGGCAAGCGCCCCGAGTACGGCCAGCGCCAAGGTCGTCTTGCCCGCACCGGACGGGCCGATCACGGCTACGCTTTCCCCCGCGCCGATCGTGAACGAAATAGATTCCAGGACAGGAGTTTTGTTCGCATCGCGGACAGTGAGCCCAGCGACCGACAGTCCGGTACCGGTGCCGTCGAACCGCGGCGGTTCAGGTGCGGAGCGACGGTGCTCGGTGCCGAACGCGTGGTCGGTGACCATGTTGACCGAGACCACCAACACCATGATCAACAACGCGGGCGCGAGCACCGACCACGGTTGCAGCGCGAATCCGGGGCGGTTCTCGGTGATCATCAGCGCCCAGTCCGAGGAGGGCGGGCGCAGGCCGAGACCGAGGAATCCACTCACCGCGACCAGCGAGATCGTCGCCGACATCCGCACGCCCGCATCGGCGAACACCACCGACCGCAGATTGGGCAGCACCTCCACCACCCCGAGCCGCCACAGCGGTTCGCCTCGCGCACGCGCGGACTCCACATACCCGGTGGCGGCGAGTTCGAGGACACAGGTGCGCACGATCCGGATGATCCAGGGCACCGATGCCAGGGCCGCTGTCACCACGATGGCCGCCGGGCCCGGCCCCATGGCGGTGGCGATCACCGCCAGCAGCAAAAACCACGGGACCACGATGATCGCGTCGACCGGCGCGGTGATCCAGCGATCCCAGGACCGCCGCAGGCCCGCGAAGGCACCGAGCACCAGCCCGAGCGCGTACGCCACAACCAGGGCGAGCCCAGCGGTCGACAACAGCGCGATGCCGCCGTGTAGCACGCGCGAGAGCACATCCCGTCCGACCACATCGGTGCCAAGCAGATGCCGCGCCGACGGTGACTGGAACGGCGCGGCGGTCGGGACGGTCGGCGAATAGGGCGCGAGGACCGGTCCGAACACGACGAGGAACAGTACCGCCACGGCGACAGCGAGCCAGCCGGACCGTATTCGCCTGCGCCCCTTCCTCTCACGATCCGTCACGGCCCACCTCCCGCCGTGCTCTTGGACTCACCGCGAGGGTGAGCAGATCCGCGACGAGGTAGATGACGATCCCGACGGCCGCCAGTAATACTGCCGCCGACTGGACGAACGGGAAATCGCGAGCCTCGATGGCGCGCAACAACTCCTGCGACAGACCTGGATAGGAGAACAGCGTCTCCACCACCGCGACGCCCCCGATCAACCCGACCACCGTACCCGCGAGTGGATGAATCGAGGCGGACACGGCGTTGGGCGCGACGTGGCGCAGCATCAGCCGCACCCCGCCGACACCGTTGAGCCGAACCGACCGGATATAGGGACTGGCCATCACCTCGGCCGTCTGAGCGCGCACCATCCGCACCGGATGCGGGGACAGCCCGATGAGCAGACAGGTCACCGGCAACACCAGGATCTCCGGGCGGGTCAACGCACTGACCCCGGTCGGCAGCAGCGAAACGGCGGGCAGCAGCCCCAGCGACAGCGACACCGTCGCCACCAGCAGCACACCGAAGACGAACGAGGGCACCGACTCCGCCGCCAGGGCACCGACGCTGATCACGCGGTCGGTGCGCGACCCGGCCCGCGCACCGGCGACCAGCCCGAGCGTGAGCGCGGCCGGAACCAGCAGGACGGCGGTGACCACGGCGAGGGTGACACTGTTGACCGCGCGCCCGAGCAGCACATCGCGCACGGGTCGACCCGAAATCAGCGAGGTGCCGAAATCGCCCTGCGCGAACCCGATCAGCCATTCCGCGAAGCGCACCGGAGCCGGACGGTCGAGGCCGAGCTCGGCGCGCAACGCGGCGAGTTGCTCGGGAGTGGGGGCGCCACCGCCGGTGCGCGAGAGGATCACCGTCGCCGCGTCCGAGTCCAGTACCTCGAACAGCGTGAAAACCACCAGCGCGACAGCACAGAGCACACCGAGCCCGCCGACGACGCGCCGTGCGGTGTAGGCGATCACGACCGGCGGGTCATTGCTCGGCCAGCCAGGTGGTCGCGTAGTTCGCCCAGTCGTCGGTGCCGGGCACACCGTCGCGAACACCACCCACGAAGTTCTTCGCCGCGTCGGGCCGCTTGGCGAAGCTGAAGAGGATGTAGCCGCCTTCGTTCCAGAGTTGTTCTTGCAGTTCGCGATACAGTTCGGCGCGCCGAACCGGGTCCATCGCCGCACGCGCCTGCGCGAACTCGGCATCCCAGTCCGGGCGCCGCCAGCCGGTGCCGTTGCTCGGTGAGTCGCTGGTCATGGTCTGGCCGTAGAAGTAGTCGAGACTGTAGTTCCACCAGCCGACATGACTGAGCGGAGCCTTACCGCTGACCTGCGAGAAGTAGGTGTCGGCAGGTACCGACTCCAACTTGATCGTGATACCGGCGGCTTTGGCCTGCTCGGCGAACAGTGTCGCCGATTCGAGCATGCCCGGTGAGCCGTCGGCGGTCGGCAGCGTCACGGTCAGCTGCTCGTGCCCCGCCGCGCGCAAAAGCTCACGCGCACGCTGCGGATCGTAGGACCGTTGCGGCAGCGTGTCGTGATAGAACGGGGCGCCTTTGCCGTAGATGTCGTTGCCGACCTCGGCGTATCCGTAATACACCGACTCCACCATGGCCTCGCGGTCCACCGCCAACCGCATCGCCTGCCGTACTCGCGGATCGTCGAACGGCGCTGTGTCCACTCGCATTTGGAACGCACCCATCAATCCGGCCGGTGGCACGACCACCGTGACGTTCGGATCGTCGGCCAAGGTGCTCGCCTGCAGGTACGAGATCTCGTGTGCCACTTCGGCCTCCCCGGACAGGAAGGCGTTCACACGCGCTTCGGTCTCGGCGATCTGGATGATCTCCACCTCGTCGAGATACACCGGTCCGTCCCAGTAACGCTCGTTGCGGCGCAACAGGGTGCGGTCACCGGGCGACCACCGCACCAGCGCGAACGGCCCGGTGCCGACGGGCAGTTCCGAGCCGTCGATGGTGCCCGTGCCGTCCTTGACGATGTAGCAGTACCAGCCCGCCAGCACCGAACCGAAGTCGGCCAGCGGTGTTTTCATGGCGACCACCACGGCGAGGTCGCCGTCGGCGCGGGTGCGCGACATGTCGACCGCGGCGAGATCCCCCGACGAGCTCTTGGCCGGGTCGAGCATCCGCTCGAAGCTCCAGAGCACATCGCGCGAGGTCAGTGGGGTGCCGTCGCTGAAAACCACGCCGGGGCGCAGAGTGATCCGCCACTCGCTGCCGTCGGCGTTGGGTTCGAGCGACTGCGCGAGGCGGTAGCGCAGGGTGAGGTCGTTGTTGTAGGCGACGAGCTTGTCCCAGACGTTCTTCGACACCGCCCCGCCCGCCGAACTACCGGCCTGATGCGGGTCGAGCACGTCCGCGCTCGCCGAACGGCCCGCGATCACTGATCGCAGACGACCGCCAGGCCGCGGCGGACCCAGCGCAGCGCCCGATGGACTGCCCGGCGAACCGCAGCCGGTCGCGATCGCGCCGAGCGTGAGCGCGCCGGCGAGCAGGAAGGTGCGACGGCCGAAACCTGACCGTGCCGATGTGGAGTTGTCCATAGCCATCCTCGTGGGTGATCCCGATACGCGGGCGCAGGTATCCTGGCTCCCGGATCGACGCTCCCCACCGGCCTTCCAACCTGGGTAGGTCGTGGCCATGAATCGGCGGATCGCTCCTCGGTGACAGTTGCGGGACAGCCCCGGATTCGCACCGGTGTTCCCTACGCCCGGGTCAGACCTTACCGTGGCCTCCCGTCGCACCTCCCCGACATGCGGCGCACGGCGACTGCCGCGTTTGCCGATGACGTGCTTCACCATTGTCGGTGGAGTTCCTTGGCCTAAGATGGTCGGCGCAGCTGGTTCACGTTCACCGTGCGGAGTCGGAGCCCCGAACTCCGGTGATCGTGTCGAAACCGGACACCGGAATACCGGTGTCCGGCGAGAGGGAACCCGGTGGGAATCCGGGACTGTCCCGCAGCGGTGAGTGGGAACGACCGCCGTCAACGAGCACTGGGCATCCGCCTGGGAAGCGACGGCCACTAGGTCGGCCGAATCAGGCCGGTGCCCGCGAGTCCGAAGACCTGCCCGCTGTGCCGGACACGCCGTGTCCGGCGGCCTTCGCCTCGAGGATTGGGCGCACAGACCGACAAGCGACCCGCCGGACTCACCGGAACGGGCGCGTGAGCTCGCCTCGCACGCCCCCGCGCGGTCGGCGGTCGGTGCTACCCGTGACAGGCCAGGGCTATCCGCATCCGCACCGGAGACGATGACCATGTCCGTTTCATCCAGCTTCTTCACCGCAACCGTTCTCGGACTCCCCCGCGTCGGGCCGAACCGTGAACTCAAACGCGCCACCGAGGCCTACTGGGCAGGCACGGCCGACGCCGAGCACCTGCACACCGTCGCCCGCGAACTGCGCCGCAGCGACCTGACCGGCCTCTCCGCCGCAGGCCTCGACTCGATCCCCGTGGGCACGTTCTCCTACTACGACCAGGTGCTCGACACCGCCGTGCTGTTGGGCGCGCTGCCCGCTCGCGTCGCCGACATCGCCGACCCGCTCGACCGGTACTTCGCCGCCGCACGCGGCACCGACACGATCGCCCCGCTCGAGATGACCAAGTGGTTCGACACCAACTACCACTACCTCGTGCCCGAAATCGACTCGGCGACAGAGTTTTCCCTGAATCCGGACAAGTTGTTCGCCGAGCTCGCCGAAGCCGCGACTCTGGGGATTCCGGCCAGACCGGTCGTCATCGGACCGCTCACCTTCCTGAAGCTGGCCAAGCACGCCGCAGGCGCGCCGCTGGACCGCCTCGCCGAGCTCGTGCCGCTCTACCGTGACCTGCTCACTCGTCTGGCCGACGCCGGGGTGGAGTGGGTCCAGATCGACGAGCCGATCCTCGTCACCGATCTCGACGACGCCGAGCTGGCCGCCGTCCGCGCCACCTACACCGAGCTCGCCTCGTCCACCGCCCGGCCCGCGATCCTCGTCGCCACCTATTTCGGCCACGCCGGCGCCGCACTCGCCGAGATCGCAGCCACCCCGGTCGAAGCCGTCGCGCTCGACTTCACCACGGGAACCACCGTCGAAGCCGTCGCCTCGGTTCCGGCGCTGTCGCGCAAACTGCTGGTCGCCGGCGTCGTCGACGGGCGAAACATCTGGCGCACCGACCTCGACGGTGCGCTGAGCACGCTCGGCTCGCTACTCGGCAGCGCGGCCTCGGTCGCGGTGTCGAGCTCCTGCTCACTGCTACATGTCCCCTATTCGCTGGCCCCGGAAACCGGGTTCGACGACCGGCTGCGTTCGTGGCTGGCCTTCGGCACCGAGAAGGTCGACGAAATCCGTGTCCTGGCAACGGCCCTCACCCGCGGCACCGACACGGTCGCAACCGAGCTGCGCGCGGCGCGCGACGCCGTAGGATCTCGCCGCAGCGACCCGCGCCTGCACGACGACACTGTCCGCGCCCGCCTGGCGGCACTGACCCCGGCCGACACCGAGCGTGCCCCCGCCGACGAACGCCGGATCGAGCAGCGCGCACATCTGAATCTGCCGCTGCTGCCAACCACGACCATCGGCTCCTACCCGCAGACCTCCGCGATCCGGCTGGCTCGCGCCGCACTGCGCAAGGGAGAGATCGATCAGGCGGAATACGCCTCCCGCATGCGGGCCGAGATCGACGACGTGATCGCTCTGCAGGAACGTCTCGGCCTCGATGTGCTCGTGCACGGCGAGCCCGAACGCAACGACATGGTCCAGTATTTCGCCGAACTCCTGGACGGCTTCGCCACCACCGACAACGGCTGGGTCCAGTCCTACGGCACCCGGTGCGTGCGTCCACCGATCCTGTTCGGCGACGTCACCCGGCCCGCACCGATGACCACCGGCTGGATCCGCTACGCCCAGTCCCGCACCGACAAGCCCGTCAAAGGCATGCTCACCGGTCCCGTCACCATCCTGGCCTGGTCCTTCGTTCGCGACGACCAGCCCCTGGCCGACTCGGCCCGTCAGGTCGCCCTGGCCATCCGGGACGAGGTCACCGATCTCGAGCGCGACGGCGCGCGCATCATCCAGGTCGACGAACCCGCCCTGCGCGAACTGCTTCCACTGCGCGCCGCCGAACAACCCGCCTACCTGGCCTGGGCGGTGGACTCGTTCCGGCTGGCAACCGCCGGTGTCGCCGACACCACCCAGATCCACACCCACCTGTGCTACTCCGAGTTCGGTGAGGTCATCGGTGCGATCGCGGGCCTCGACGCCGACGTCACCTCCATCGAAGCGGCCCGCTCACACATGGAGGTCCTCGACGACCTCAACGCCGCCGGCTTCGATCTCGGTGTCGGACCGGGTGTCTACGACATCCACTCCCCCCGTGTGCCTTCGGTCGAGGAGATCATCACCTCGCTGCGGGCAGCATTGAAAGCTGTTCCCGCCGAACGACTGTGGGTCAATCCCGACTGCGGACTGAAGACCCGCGGACCGGTCGAGGTGGAAGCTTCCCTGCGCAATCTCGTCGCCGCGGCTGCGGCGCTGCGCTGAAACTTCCGGTGCGGCTGCGCTTTTCACCGCAGCCGCACCGGGAGTCCGGAGCCGGGGCAGTTACCTGCCGACCCCCCTTCTCAGGGCAGAACCTGCGGAACGACCTCCGGATTCACATGGCCCACAATGCCACCGATGATGGCACCGACGGCCGCATGGGGAAGTACACCGAGGAGGAGGCAGATCGGGTAGCCCACGCCCAATATGATCGCGGACGGGATGCAGTTGACCAGCGTGGTCAGCGCACCGAGACCGGCACCAGCGAGGGCACCGTTGACCACCGGGTCGGAGTTCTCGGCCTTCGGATTGGTCGCGACCTCATGCAACTGGGATTCGGTCACGTCCGATACCACGGGAGCGGTTGCCTCCGAAATCGCGGGAGCGGCCACTTCCGAGACCAAGTTTTCGTTCGAAAGCTCGGCGGCCTGCGGAATCGAAGGCTCGGCATCCTGGGAAATCGCTACGCCCGCCGGGACGGCGGATCCGAACGAATACTCGGCGATGGCAGTCGCATAGCTGTCGCCCTCGACGGCCACCACGGTGGCCGACTGAGCCTGCTGGTCAGCGAATGCGTCCGCCGACGCAACGCCACTACCAGCGAAGGCGACCGCCACAACCACAGGCAGTGCACCGAGGAGAATGTTGCGAGTTGAGCGCATGAACATTGACTACTCCCTCTCGACCTTTTGCCCCCCAAAGCCGGACCAAACGAATGTCGACCGGGCTATTAGTAATAGCCGAAAGATATTAAATCAATCTTTGTGATCTATTTCACATTTGCGCCGGTTGACCAATCCATTCTGTAGTTCGGATTCGCGATCGATATGCGAATCACCTTTCGCACACAGATTTGAGACACGCACGCTGCGTTCGGAATTCAGCGCGAGGGCCCGGCTCACGGTCGGCTGCGTGGTGACCTCGCCTGGATGAACGAGCCCATGGAGATGGCCGTCCGAAAGTCATCGCTGATTCTCGCCGGCCAAGGAGTTCGAACCGAGTTTCGCGCCGAGTAAAGCGCTGTCCGCCAGCCGGGTAAAGAACGAGATAGGTCAGCGCAGCAGTGCACGCAGATAACGGCGGCGATAGTGGCGCTGGGCGACGAGCAGAAGCGGAAAGATCGTCCGCCAGAATCCGGCCGGTGCGGGTCGAGTGAGTGACCTCAGCGTGAATTCCACTGTCCCGTCAGGTCGTCGATGCACCACGAACGCCTCCTCACCACACACCGGATGCCCCGGCAGAGTGCCATAGGCGAACCCACACCTGTCCTCGGTATCGACCACCGCCACCACCCGCACGGGTTCATGCACCGACAACGGCCCCCACCCCATACTCACCCGATACTCCGCGCCGACCGTGACGGGCTCCTCCGGCACGACCCGAAACCCGCTGCGCCGCTTGACACCCCAGCGCAACACCGCCTGTCTCGCCGCTTCCCACACCTGCTCACCGTCCCCGATCACCACGGAGGTCTCGAACCGCCGGAACCCGTCGAAACCTTCGGACCAGATGCGCTCGGCGGGGCAGGTCGCGCCTGCGGGGGCATAGGTCAGATCGTGCATGGCTCTGACGGTACTTTTCCTCGGCAACGGCTCGGCGGTCGGCTGCAGGGACATGGAACAGATCGTCGCTCGGCCGTTTAGCATCGACGTGTGGGTTTGGTGTTCGAGGGGCGCGGGTCCGATTCGCCGTGGGTTTCCACGGTGTGGACCTGTCGCAGCGAGCACGTGGCGGAGATGACCTCCGTGGCGACCGAGACGTGGGGCTTGGTCTTCTGGGACCAGGACGGTGTGCGCGGAGCCGCGGTGACGGGGCCGGAGAGCCGGGCGGGGACGGCGCCGGTACCCGAGGGCGCCAATTTCCTCGGTGTCCAGTTCGCTGTCGGCACCTCGTTGCGTACCGTCGCGACATCGTCGCTGTTAGATGGCGGAATCATGCTGCCGGACATCACCGAGCGCGGCTTCTGGCTCGACGGAACACGCTGGGAGACACCACATCCGGATGACGCCGAGGCCCTCGTCGAACGGCTGATCGCGGCGGAGGTGGTCGGTCGCGACCCGCTGGTCGTCGAGGCACTGCTCGGTGCACGGCCCGCGGTCGGTGAGCGGACACTCGAACGCCGGTTCCGCACCTCGACCGGTCTCACGCAGGGAGCGGTCCGCCAGATCGAACGCGTCCGCACCGCGGCTGGGCTGCTGAGTGCGGGTGAGACCGTGGCCGATGTCGTGGCCGAGCTCGACTACTACGACGAACCCCACCTCGCCCGCGCGCTGCGACGGTATGTCGGGCGCACAGCGCGGCAATTACGCGAAGGCGCGGGCGGAGCGATCGCGCTCGGTCAGCGCACCACGTCATAGACGAGTTTCGCCACACCGTTGCTGTAGGTATCCGAATCACGCAGCCGCAGTTGCTGTTTCGGTCGGTCCGAATGACTGAAGAGGTTCTTGCCCGCGCCGAGCAGAACCGGGAAGACCAACAGGTTGTAGCGGTCGATCAGGTCGGCGTCGCCGAGACTCCGTGCCAGTTCGGCACTGCCGTGGACGAAAATGGCCCCACCGTCGGACTGCTTCAGCTTCTCCACGTCCGCGACGGTACGCAGGATCGTGATGTCACCCCAGCCGTCGATCAGATCGCCCTCGGACAGAGTCGAGGACACCACATACTTGGGCAGATCCTTGTACGCGGCGTGATCTTCGGAATCCCGCCAGATCGGCGCGAACGCCGCATAGCTGCGACGTCCGAACATCAGCGCCGAGGTCTCCGCGAGCTCCTCCCCCTTGAGCGAATACGCCTCCGGCACGAACTCGGTCTGCATCACCCACCCACCACTGCGGTGCCCCTCAACGGTGCCACCGGGCGAGTCGACTACCCCGTCGAGCGACATGAATCCCGTGTAGACCAGCTCGCGTGCCATGCGATTCCTCCTGAAGATCGTGCGTCGGACTGCGCTCACCCTAAGTCGAGGCACCAACACCCGTCTTGGACGAAACCGACACGATCACCGCGCGGGCCACATCGACGCGGTGCCCCGCAGGGCATGGCGAATCCGGCCGGAAGCACCCTCCCGGCCGGATCACCGGCCGATCACACCAGTTCGGGTACGCGCAGGTGCGCGAAGCCGAGCCGGAACTCCGCTACATCGAGGACCTCGGCACTCAGGCTGCGCGAGGCCGCGGCCCTCATCCGGTCCGTGTGTTCACGGCTGCTGTCCAATTCCTCGACACTCGACCACACCGTGGAGCCGACCGCACGCCCGGTTTCCCGGTCGACGAACAAGCTGGCGCTGCGGAACCCTTCGAGCTCCTCGAACGCCGGCAACAGTCGGGTCTTGAAGGTGTCGATCAGCAGGTCCATCCCGGCCGGATCCATCTGCAACCAGGTGCATCGAGTGCACGCGCGCGGACCTGCCAGATGTTCGCGGTGCATGACGGCGACATCCCATTCATCGATCTTCTCGAGCCGCCCACCCATCGCCTGGGCCAGACCGTCACGCAACGGCTGGGCACGCGACTGACTCGACCGCAGCGCATCCTCCGAATCCCACGCGGTCGTGGCGATGCAACGTCCCGTCGCCCTGTTCACCATCAGCGACAGGCCGACCCATCCGTCGAACTCGGGCAACTGCGGCATCACCTTGTTACGCAGGTACGCGATCCCGCTGTCGATCGAAGACGGCTGAGCCGCGATAGTGCTCGAACGTGCGTACACAGGCAACCTCCCACTTCTCCGAAGAGTGGCGCCCCCGGTGGACACCACCGGACATACCCACTGTCCTCCGCGACGGCCGTCCGCACAATGCCGCACACCAATACCCCGCCCGACCTCGAAATTTCGGCGAAATAGTCGGGCAACAAGTATTGACAGCAGGAGAAATCGGAGCAGACTGGAGACATACCGGAGCACCGGAGAATGGCTACGCTACCGACAGAGACGTCCGTCGACAGCGGTGAGTTGTTTTTCAGGATCCGGCTAAGCCCCCGGCAAGCCAGTCGAATTCCGGAGCTGTCAGCGACGACTGATAACTCACGTTTCGATGGAGACTACCGGGGACTGTTCTGTATGGGGGTATCTCTCTCTGGTGGACGACCCACCACCTTGCTCCAGCGCGGCACCATAACGCTCGCCCGCCTACAGCTAGGCCATCCCGATCACGTGCGCCGCTGCCTCTGATCGAAAAGCGATCATGACGCGCGGTAGCCAGAGATGATCCATTCAGCGATCGTCCACGGGCTGCGCACTCCCATGTCAGCACTGGCGTCAGCTGAACGTCAGGTCCGTGTCAGCGAGCCCGGACAGAGTGTGTTCATCGAACAAAGCGGTCCTACTCCGAAGGAGCAGGGCCACAACGGATTACGAGGAGCACACCATGAACGCCACCATCACCCTGAGCGACCAGGACAAGGCCACCCTGCGGACCGCCGCCTATGGGGCCGTCTCGTTGATCGCTGCCGCGGGGGCTCCGCACAAGGCCGTCTCGCACGGGACCATCGCCCTCACTTCCGCGACGGGGCTCGTCGGTCATGTCCTGTCGGCGAAGTCCCGTGATATCCGCCTGCCCGGCAAGACTGTCGCCGAACTCGCCGACACCGTGCTGCCCAGCCTCACGGCCGCGATGACCGCGCTCGCCGCTCACCCCGCCGAGGCAGCCAACTTCCGCGATACCGTGCTGATCGCGATCGAGCCGGCTACTCACGCCGCGAAGGGTGCTCCGCTCCCGGCGGTGACCGCGATGGCCGCCAAGATCGCGGGCGCGCTCGAGGTCTAGCACCGACCGGTTCCGAGACGGCCGACACCATCGGCAGTCGCGGCCGGGGACATAATCAGAAACTGAATGCACTTGCGGCGCCCCTGATCTCACGATCTGGGGCGCCGCTGTGCTGCCTATGCACCCGACGACAAAGCCGAAGGTCGATCACGGTCGTCGGTGTTGTCGACCGGGCTTCATGTACAGCTCCCACATTCAGGCCTGGCCGATGAGGCGCACACGGCACACCCGCGTTACGGAACTCCCTGTTCACCGAGGTAGCCGCGGGCACCCTGCCAGCTGATCGAGATCGACGAGTCCGTTGTCACCGCCGTTTTCGGTGGCTGACGGGCGCATCCCCGTCAGCGGCTGTCGCGACCGTTTGCGCATTGATTCGATGTACGTCAATATCGATGCATGTCGAAGTCGGAGCTGAACCTGGTGGCCGATGCCGCGTGTTGCGCGGAACCGGTCGTTCGCGATCCCTTGACCCACACCGAGGCGGCCGAGCTCGCCGCGGTGTTCAAGGCGTTGTCGGATCCGGTGCGGCTTCGGTTGCTGTCGCTGGTCGCGAGTCGCGCCGGTGGTGAGGCGTGCGTGTGCGATATCTCCGACGGTGTCGAGGTGAGTCAGCCGACCGTCTCGCATCACCTCAAAGTGCTGCGCGAGGCGGGGCTGCTCACCAGTGAGCGGCGCGCCTCGTGGGTGTACTACCGCGTGGTGCCCGAAGCGTTCGCCCGCATTTCCAGCGCGCTGAGCACCGAGGATGTGCCCGCGTGAGCACGGCAACCACGGCCGAGCAGCCGCCCGTCGCCGGCAAGCTGTCGACCCTTGACCGGTTTCTTCCGTTGTGGATCGGTGCGGCGATGCTTGCCGGAATCCTGTTGGGGCGCACAGTGCCCGGCCTGGGTGACGCCCTCGGTGCGGTCGAGATCGACGGTATTTCGCTGCCGATCGCCATCGGTCTGCTGATCATGATGTACCCGGTGCTGGCCAAAGTGCGCTACGACCGGCTCGACACCGTCACCGGCGATCGCAAACTCCTCATCGGCTCCCTGGTGCTGAACTGGGTGCTCGGCCCCGCCCTCATGTTCGCCCTGGCCTGGATGTTTCTGCCAGACCTGCCCGAGTACCGCACCGGCCTGATCATCGTCGGCCTGGCTCGCTGCATCGCCATGGTCATCATCTGGAACGACCTGGCCTGCGGTGATCGCGAGGCCGCCGCCGTGCTGGTCGCCCTGAACTCGGTGTTCCAGGTGTTCATGTTCGCCGTGCTCGGCTGGTTCTACCTGTCGGTGCTGCCCGGCTGGCTCGGGCTGGAGCAAACCCACATCGACACCTCACCGTGGCAGATCGCGAAATCAGTGCTGATCTTTCTCGGCATCCCTTTGCTCGCGGGATACCTGAGCAGGCGCATCGGTGAACGAACCAAGGGCCGCGACTGGTACGAGTCGACATTCCTGCCCAAGATCGGGCCGTGGGCGTTGTACGGGCTGCTGTTCACGATCGTGATCCTGTTCGCGCTCCAGGGCAGTCAGATCACCTCCCACCCGTGGGACGTGGCACGGATCGCGCTGCCGCTGCTGGTGTACTTCGCCGTGATGTGGGGCGGCGGTTACGCACTCGGTGCCGTCATGGGCCTGGGCTACGCGCGTACCACCACCCTCGCGTTCACCGCCGCGGGCAACAACTTCGAGCTCGCCATCGCCGTGGCGATCGCCACCTACGGCGCCACCTCAGGTGAGGCTCTCGCCGGTGTCGTCGGGCCACTGATCGAGGTCCCGGTGCTGGTGGGCCTGGTGTATGTGTCGCTCGCGCTGCGCAAGCGGTTCACCGGCGTCACCCCGTCTGCCACCGCAGCTGTGAAATGAGCGGCAAGCCGTCGGTGTGCGAATCATCCTCTCGACACCGCTGAACCGTCCGAACCCGGGATCGGCGGTATCGACGCCGCTCCCTCATCATCGAAAGGCTCTGCCTCCCATGTCGTCCAAGCCGAGCGTGCTCTTCGTCTGCGTCCACAACGCCGGACGCTCCCAGATGGCACAGGGCTTCCTCACCCACCTCGCGGGCGATGCGATCGAGGTCCGTTCCGCGGGCAGTACACCCGGTGACACCCTGAATCCCGCCGCCGTCGAAGCCATGGCCGAACTCGGCATCGACATCACCGCCCAGTCCCCCAAAATCCTCACCCCCGAGGCAGTCGAAACGTCCACGGTCGTCATCACGATGGGTTGCGGCGACGCCTGCCCCTACTTCCCCGGCGTCGACTACCGGGACTGGAAGTTGGAGGATCCGGCTGGCAAGGGCGTGGAAGCGGTGCGCCCGATCCGCGACGAGATCAAAAAGCACATCGAGGAATTGATCGCCGAACTGCTGCCGAAAGGCTGACAACGCGACCCACCGCACAGCGACATCGACATCGTTGCATCGACGTGCCGAACTCAGCACCGGCAGCGGTGGCGGGAATCTGGCGGCGCCGAATTCACCGCAGACGAGTTCGTCCTCCGCGGATAAACCGCTTGATATCGGAACCGGCACTTCCATATTCTGCGGTCGACGGACCTGGTAGGTGCGATTTCAGCGAAGGATGGCGAATGCGCGTCGGCGTTGTCGGATTGCGGATGGGGTTGTATCTGGCGACGTGGTGTAGTCGGCTGGGGATCGAGGTGGTTGCCGCCTGTGATCCTGATCCGGAGCGGCGTGCCGAAGCGGCGGAGATTTTGCCGGGCGCAACGTTGTTCGAGGAGTGGACCGCGCTGCTCGACTACCCGATCGATGCCGTTGTCCTGGCCAACGACTTCGACGAGCACGCGGCGCCCGCCATCGCGTTCCTCGAGCGGGGTGTGCATGTCCTCTCGGAATCAGCCGCCTGCGTGGACGAACGGCAAGCAGCGGAGCTGCTCGCGGCCGAGCGGCGTTCGTCGGCGACCTATTCGTTCGCGGAGAACTACGTCTTCCATCCACATGTGAACCTCATCCGAAAAGCCCTGGCGGACGGGGAGATCGGTCGGCCGACACTGATCGAGGCCGACTATCTGCACGCGATGTCACCCGCCGACGTGACGGGCCTGATCGGCGATCCCGCCCACTGGCGTGGACGCATCGAACCGACGGCCTACTGCACGCATACGCTCTCGCCGATCCTCTCCCTCACCGGTCAGTTGCCGGTCGAGGTGTCGGCGTACCCGGTCGACATCGCCGATGCCAGAGCGGCGGTGGTCATGGTGGTACGCCTCAGTGGCGGCGGGCTGGCGATCAGCAGGCACGGGTTTTTGCAGGGCGAACCCGACAGCCACTGGAGCTGGGTTTCGGTGCGCGGAACCGAAGGGCTGGCGGAATCGGTAAGGGCGCCCGGCGATCGCGCCTGGTCGGTGCGGGTTCGCACCGAAGGGTGGGTGGCCGGCGCAGCTGTCGACGAGGAACGTGCGCCGACCCCTTCGCGGCTGGCCGACGGCACTCCGGTCGAGCCGAAAGCCGAGGGCACGATCCGCATCCTGGAGGGGTTCCGCGCCTGCGTCGAACGCGGCGCACCACCGCTCGTCCCCGTGCAACCGGCCGTCGCCGCCTCGCTGGTCGGCGTCGCGGGCGCGCGCTCGCTGCGCGAGGGGTCACGCCCCGTGGAGATGCCGAAACTGTTCGGCTGAAAGCGGTTTCATCGAAGCTGCGGTCGCGAACGATCAGAATTTGCCGGTGTGGTGTGCGATTCGGAGGCCAAGGCCGGTGGTCAGCTCGGCGACGAAGGCGTCGTCGAGGGGTGGCCAGTGCCAGAATTCGACAGCCAGTGCGCCGAGGGCGAAGTCGTCGGACCAGGCCCAAGCATTGATCGGTGTGGATGTCCGGCAGGTTCGGCAGGTGACGTTGGCGGCGCCGGTGGTGACCCATTCCTCGATCGCGGACGAAAAGGGTTGCCAGACAGCTGGATCGGCTTCCCATCGGTTCGGGTAATCGATGATGACGGTGCGGGTGGCGCAGTGGGGGCAGGTGGCGTACTCGGGTTCGGTTTCGCCTTGGCCGCCGTGGTGGGCGTGGCGGCCGACGACGACGGCGACCGGGCCGGGCACCCAATCGGCGCCCCAGTCGTCCGCGATACCCGCCCATTGTGGCCCGGGGACATAGCCCGCCTCGACCTTCGAGCTGTACATCGACTCGCTGGACATCTCTCGCGTCAGCAAGCCACGCGACACCATCCAGTCCACCACCCGGGCACCGAGCGCCTCCGCTTCGGCCGCACCCACCTCGACATCGACGATCCGCTCGAAATAGTCACCCACCCACGCATGGTGCCACGGCTCAGCCACGATGGCGGCTGCCGAAAGCACCCGCCAATCGCTCGCCCGCTGGCGAAGACCAGGGGCGCGGGTGAGATCGCAGCTCAGCGGGAGTAATCGCGGAAGGTCATGACGCCGCCGACCATGATGGCTACGACCATGAAGAGGTACACGACGACGCGCAGCCAGGTCGGGCCGTAGAACGTCACCGCCATGGTTGCTCCCAGCGCTACGAGAATCAGCACCACCCCGTAGAAGGGCGTGCGTTGTTCCCTGTCGACCATGGTTCCAGTGTCCGCCGAATACCGGCGCGGTGCCATGTACAACGATTCTGCCCGAAATCGGGCAGGGAACTTGGTGGAAACGGTCGGGCCGGGCAAGATTGCGGCGGTGAACGACGGATCCTCGGCGGAGCTGGTGCGGCATGTGGCCATGTCCACGGGGCTTCCGGAGCGGGTCGCGGCTCGGGTCGTCGCCGATATCGTCGGATACTTCGACGAGACGGCCGAGGAGTTCGTGCGCCGCAGGCACGGAGAGTTGCAGGCCCGGCAGGTGCGTAATGCCGAGATCTGGCGGTTGCTCGCGGGCGAACTCGCGCAGCGGCCGGTGGCGGCTCCCCGGTTCACCGAACGGCAGTTGCGGCGCATCGTCTACGGGTAAAGGAGCCGGCATGTGTGGAATCGTCGGGTACGTCGGGCATCGGCAAGCGGTTCCGGTGCTGCTGGAAGGATTGCATCGGCTCGAGTACCGGGGTTACGACTCGGCGGGTCTCGCGCTGCCTTACCGGGGCAAATTGCGGGTTCGCAAGACACAGGGCCGGGTCCAGGATCTGCGGGACAAGGGTGATACCGCCACGTTGCCCGGCAATGTCGGCATCGCGCACACCCGATGGGCCACCCACGGCGAGCCGAGTGACGCCAACGCCCACCCGCACACCGACACCAGCGGCCGAATCGCGGTGGTGCACAACGGCATCGTCGAGAACGCCGAACAGCTGCGGTCCGAGCTCACCGCGCTCGGTGTGCAGCTGGTCTCCGATACCGACACCGAGGCCATCGCGCATCTGATCGCGGCCGAGCTCGACGCCACCGACTCGCTCGAGGCCGCCGTGCGCGCCGCCCTGCACCGCGTGCAGGGCACCTACGGATTGCTGGTGCTCGACGCGCGGCGGCCCGACGAGCTGGTCGTTGCCCGCAACGGCAGCCCGATCGTGCTCGGTGTCGGCGACGGCGAGATGTTCATCGCCTCCGATGTCGCCGCTCTGGTGCACCACACCCAGCGGGTGGTCTTCCTCGACGACGGCGAGATCGCCACCCTGCGCGCCGACGGATTCCGCACCAGCACCCTCGGCGCCGAACCCGAGCAGACCGACAAGGTGCCGACCACCATCGATATGGCGGCCGAGGACTACGCGCTCGGCGGCTACCCCGACTTCATGCGCAAGGAGATCGCCGAGCAGAGCGAGGCCGTGCGCCGGGCCCTGCGCGGACGCCTCGACGACCGCTTCGCCACCGCGCACCTGGGCGGCCTGAACATGGACGCCCGTGAACTGCGCGGCATCAGCAAGGTGGTCTTCCTCGGCTGCGGGTCGGCCTATTACGCAGGTCAGCTCGGTGCGCAACTGGTGGAGGAGCTCGCCCGCATCCCCGCCACCGCGGAACCGGCCTCGGAGTTCCGCTACCGCAATCCGGTCGTCGACCCCGACGCGCTGTACGTGGCGATCAGCCAGTCCGGGGAAACCCTGGACACCCTGGCGGCGGTGCAGGAACTGCAGCGCAAGGGTGGCCGGGTGATCGGTGCGGTGAACGCGGTGGGCAGCGCGATCGCCCGCCAGTGCGGTGCCGGTGTGTTCCTGCACGCGGGCCCCGAGATCTCGGTCGCCTCGACCAAGGCGCTGACGAACATGACGGTGTCGTTCACCATGCTGGCCCTGCTGCTCGGGCGGGTGCGCGACCTCTCGGCCGCCGACGGGCAGCGCATCGTCGACGGGCTACGCGCCGTGCCCGACGCCATCGACCAGCTGATCGATGACGAATCCGCCATCGCCGAGATCGCCCAGCGCTACGCGAAGGCACGCAGCATGTTCTTCATCGGCCGGGTGCGTGCCTGGCCGGTGGCCCGCGAGGGCGCGCAGAAGCTGAAGGAAGTCAGCTATGTGCACGCCGAGGCGTATCAGGCTTCCGAGCTCAAGCACGGCCCGCTCGCCCTGATCGACCCGGAGATGCCGAGTGTGGTGATCGTCCCCGACGACGAACTGCTCGCCAAGAACATCAACACGATCGAGCAGATCAAGGCCCGCGGTGGCCCGGTCATCGCCGTCACCAACGCGGACCTGCCCGCGAGCATCGCCGACGACGTGATCCGGGTGCCGAAGGTCGCCCCGGAACTCGACCCGATGTTGCTCACCATCCCGCTGCAACTGCTGGCCTACCACTGCGCCCTCGCCCTCGGCCGCGACGTGGACAAGCCGCGCAACCTGGCCAAGAGCGTCACCGTCGAATAGGTCAGCGGCTCAGGTCGCGGAACCGCCGCACCGCGAGCGGGAAGAACACCGCGATCAACGCCACCGGCCACGCCACCGCCAGCAGTTCCGCGTGGTCGGCGGCCCAGGAGTCGCCCGCGGCGACCGGGTTGCCGAACAGGCCACGCACGGCGGTGGCCGTGGCCGACATCGGGTTCCATTCGATGACCGCGCCCAGCCAGGACGGCATCGACTCGGGCGAGGCGATGGCGTTGGACAGGAAACTCAGCGGCCAGATCAGCAGCTGCACGGTCTGCACCAGCTCCGGTTTGCCCGCGACCATCGCCAGGTAGATCCCGATCCACAGCATCGCGAAACGCAACAGCAGCAACAGCGCGACGCCGGCCAGGAACGCGGCGGGTCCGTCGTGCCAGCGCCAGCCGATGGCGTACCCGGCCGCGATCATCACGGCCAGGCCGAGCACCGACGACAGCATGTCGGCGACGCTGCGCCCGACCAGCACCGCCGCCGAGTTCATCGGCATCGAACGGAAGCGGTCGATCACGCCCTTGCCGAGGTCCTGGGTCACCGCGACCATGGTGGCGTCGAGGCCGAAAACCATTGTCATGGTGAGCATTCCGGGGACCAGGTAGTCGGTGAAGTCGCCGTCGATGCCGCGTCCGCCGCCGATCAGGTAGCCGAACATCAGCAGCATCATCACCGGGAACACCAGCCCGACGCCCACCTGGACGGGTTGGCGCGCCCAGTGCGCGAGTTCGCGCCGGGTCATGGTCCAGGAGTCGGTCAGCGCCGCGCTCAGTGTCGAGGCCGAGTGGGTGTGGGTGGCGCTCATGCCGCGTTCTCCTTGGTCAGATGCAGGAACACTTCGTCGAGGGTGGGACGGCGGATCGCGATGTCCTCGGCGTCGATGCCGTTGTCGCTCAATGCCCGGACGGTTTCGGTGAGGGCGACGATCCGGTCGCCGACGGTGGCGCTGACCATCCGGCGGTCCTCATCGATCACCGGATCGCCGGGGATGAGCGCGGCCGCGCGGGTCAGGTGGGCCGGGTCGCGCAGCACCACGTCGATGCGGTCGCCGCCGGTGCCTGCCTTCAGTTCGTCGGCCGTGCCGTCGGCGATGACCCTGCCGTGGTCGATCACCGAGATGTGGTCGGCCAGCTGATCGGCTTCCTCGAGGTACTGGGTGGTGAGCAGGACAGTGGTGCCGCCGTCGACCAGGGAGCGCACCGAGTTCCACACCTCGGTGCGCCCGCGCGGGTCGAGGCCGGTCGTCGGCTCGTCCAGGAACAGCACCCGCGGCGCGGAGATGAGCGAGGCGGCCAGGTCGAGCCGGCGTCGCATGCCGCCGCTGTACTGCTTGACCGCCTTCTTGCCGGTGTCGGCCAGCCCGAAACGGCCAAGCAGTTCCTGTGCGCGTGCGCTCGCACCGCGTGCGCCCAACCGATAGAGCCGACCGAACATCTCGAGGTTCTGGCGGCCGCTGAGTTCCTCGTCGACGGCGGCGTGCTGGCCGAGCAACCCGATGCGGGCGCGGACCTCGTCGGCCCGGGTGCGCACGTCGAGACCGGCCACCTCCACCCGACCCTCGTCGGGACGAAGCAGCGTGGCGAGGATGCGCACGGCGGTGGTCTTGCCCGCGCCGTTCGGGCCGAGTACGGCGTGCACGGTCCCGGTGCGCACAGCCAGGTCGAGTCCGTCGAGTGCCTGTTTCGCTCCGTACTTCTTGCGCAGGCCTTCGACGATTATCTCGTGGTCGCTCACTTCACCCTCCCATTAATCAAACTTGACTAGACCGGCCAACGTACGCGTGCGCACACGATTAGTCAAACTTGATTACTGGTCCGAGTAGTCAAACTTGATCCGCTGCTACCTTTGGTTGCCATCACGCGGAAGGGAGACGGCCATGTCAGCGATCCGGCTGCTGGTTCTCGGCGCGGTCCGTCAGCACGGGCGTGCACACGGCTACCAGGTGCGCAACGACCTGGAGTTCTGGGGCGCCCACGAATGGTCCAACGCCAAACCCGGGTCGATCTACCACGCGCTCAAGCAGTTGGCCAAGCAGGGACTCCTGCTCGCCCACGAAGTCGCGCCGAGCACCGTCGGCGGACCTCCACGCGTCGAGTACGAGCTGACCGAGGCGGGCACCGAGGAGTACTTCACGCTGCTGCGCGAGGCCCTCACCTCCTACGACCAGAAGATGGACATGCTCTCGGCGGGCATCGGATTCATGGTCGACCTCCCCCGCGACGAGGTGGTGGCACTGCTGAAACAGCGCATCGGCAAGCTCGAGCAGTGGCGCACCTCGGTCACCGGGTACTACACCCCCGAGCAGGGACCGGGGCAGCTCGGGCACATCGGCGAGATCATGCACATGTGGGTCGACTCGGCCGACAGCGAAGCGAGCTGGACGCGCGGCCTCATCGAGCGCATCGCCGACGGCGCGTATGTGTTCGCGGGTGAGGGCGAACCCTTCGTGGGCGTTCTCGCCGACGAAGAGCCCAATCCGTTCAGTACAGGACCCCACCCCTCGGACGCGCGCTAGCGGTTGTACACCCTCCGGCGGTGCGTCGGAACGGTCCAGCTGATCCGGTCGACAACGCGCAGGGAACGGTCGAGTTCGAAGACCTGGACGAGGGTTTCGGCGAGACCGAGATCGTCGTCGGCCAGTCCGTACAGGGACAGCAGGAAACACGGCTGCCCCGCGACCGGCTCGACCACGACGGGACAGCCCGAGAGCAGCATGAGGACGGTGGCCAGATCCTCGGCCTGGTCACCGCAGCCGCAACCGGCCGCGGCCGCCTCGACCAGGTCGCCCGGGCAGCGGACGGCATCGTCGAGGGTGATGCCGTCCCAGTGGTTTCGTGGACCGAACACGGCGCGATCGCTGTGGCTGATCCAGTGCTGCCTGGCGCGAGCGAGAAGCTGGGCGAGCCGCATCCCGCACCGGTCCCGGTCGAGAACCTCGACGAACAACCGGCACCGATGGCATTCGACGACGCCGACCCGCCCTGCCGCCGTCATGGCGCACCCCGCACGGCGACGCCACTCATCCCCAGCCGGGGACGGAGGCCGTGGGACACCGGGGTTCGCACGGTGGTGGTGTCGGGTGCCGGGCGCGGTGTGCGACGACGACACGCCGTGGCCAGCAGCCAGAGCCCGGTGACCAGGCACGCCGCCACCGCCGCGATCGCCACGACCAGTGAGGCCGTGACGGCGGTGCCGACCTGCGGCCCACCCGCCCGATACACCAGTACGGCCGCGCTGACCGGCCCCGCCATTCCGCCACCCGCGGCGAGCAACACCATCGCCCCGGTGACCAGTTCCGTCACCCGCAACGGCCGCCGCGCACGCACCCGAACCGCGCGATGGCTTCCTCTCAGCGAACCCTTCTCTGCCCCGACCACCATGTCGACAACCCCATTTCATCCTGAGCATCAGCGCATTAGAACCGGGACTTGCACGGTATAACGCCAGGTAACTTCCGGACGAAAATGAAATCGAACGGATGCCGACCCCGACACCGGCAACCGGTCAGCGACAGCCTGTGCCATCGATGCGCGCACACGCACGGAACTCCGTAGACCTCGAGCCGGTGTGGCACCCGTTTACTGGTCGCGATGCTCAGCGAGCACGGCGCGGCGAGTCGGTCCTGCCACGTGACCATTGGACGCGACGGCGACACAGGTCCGGCGCTACGCTCGGGGAATGCCAGGACACCAGCTGCCGCCGCCGCGCAACGGTGCGGGACTGCTCTCGTTGGTACTCGGCATCTTCGCGTGCGGATTCTCCGTGATCCCGTTCGCGAGTGAGTTTCTCGCGGTGCCCGCCGCCGTGATCGCGGTCGGCGCGGCGTTCGTCGGCTGGGACCGGATCGAACGCGGGATCGCGACCAATCGCGCCGACACCATCGCCGGCGGCATTCTGGGCGCGCTCGCGCTCGGCGTGGCCACGCTGGTCTACCTCGCGACGCACAGTTAATCCTGTTCGGCACCAACATCTTCCGGCGGCAGCCGGTCCGCACCCCAACTGCGCCGGATGTATCCGGTGACCCGATCCAGTTCCGCACGGTCCACGGCTGCCGATTCCCCGGGCTCGAGCGGGTCGAAATGGAAGATGTAGAGCCGCGACGCGAACTGCTCGAAGGGCAGTGACGCTTCGCCGAAGCGTTCGCCGTGCCCGGCGGTGCCGACGACCACTCCGTCGCCCCAATCCTGGCCGCTGTCGTTGTTGGGGTTGTAGAAGTAGACGCGCATCATGCCCTGCGGGTCGAGGCTCACGCGCAGGATGGTGATCGCGTGCCAGCCGACGAAGCGGGCGGCGCTGTCGGTGACCGCGATGCCGGCGGGCTGCGGGTGGATCACCGGCTGATTGCCGTTGTAGAAGGGGTGGTAGCCGGCGTAGAAGTGGCGCTGGAAATCGTCGAGGTCGACGAGGTTGCCGGTGGCGACATCGACATTGATGCGGAATCCCCGCCCGGACCACCACCCGTGGAATTCGGGGTTGATCCAGCGGTGCGGGTCGCCCTCACGGCCGGCGCACCGGCGGCCCATCTCGGCGTAGATGCGGTCCAGATGGGGCACGACCAGTAGCGATACCGGGTCGAGGTCGTGGTGCAGCAAGGCGTTCACCTGGTCGCCGTGCTCTCGTGAGGACAGCGGCTGACCTTCGAAGTGCATGACGATCTCGTCGTCGCGCGCGGCCCACACCACCGATTGCAGCAGGTAGTCCGGGTCGTTGTAGGCCCACATCGACAGTGCCCGCGCCGACTGGCAGGTGGGGTTGTCGCCCTGGCCGATGCCGAGCGGCTGACCGAGCACCGACAGCACCCCGGCGAGCAACCGCGCGCGCGGGTCGGGCACGGCACCGAACACCTGCGTCAACCGCTGCTGCGAATGCGGTGAGAGGCGCAGCGACAGCTGCCGCCACAGCGCGGGCGCCACCGGCGGTTGATAGAGGATGCCGCGTTCGAGCAGCAACGCCAAACCGTAGACACACTGCGCTGTTTCGACGAACACGGCTTGCTCGATCAGGGTGCGGACGAGTTCGTGGTAGCACAGCAGGCTGTCGCGACCGGTGCTCGACAAGCCCATCGCCTCGCCGAGCAGATAGTCACCCTTGCCGAGCAGGAAGCGAAGCAGCACAGCGTGATACGGCGACACCAGGCCGGTGTCGTGCATGGAACGCGCGAAACCTGTCGCCTCGTACTGCAGGGCGCTGTCGTCCATGGATTCGAGGCGGGTGCGGTAGATCTCGACGCCGGGATCCTCCCGGCACCCCTCGGTGGTGCCGTAGAGGCTGCTGATGAGCCGGTCGGCGCCGAGTCCACTCGCGCCGAGATCCACATCGGGATTGGCTCTGGCCACCGCGATCTGAGTGATCATCCGCTTCACCGCGTCCACCTGGATGGGCCGCTGTCGCAGAATGCGCCAGATCTCGTCCACGAGATTCTCGAGCACCTTCTCGTACCCGACCTCGGCGACCAGGTAGTGCAGCAGCTCGCGCGACACCTGCGCCATCCGACCCTGCTGCTCCCGCTCGGCTTCCGTTGGCGGCGAGAACAGCAGCGACAGATTCACCGCGAGCACCTGCGACAGGTGCTCGGTGGCCGCCGCGGCCGAGATCAGCGGATGCTCGTAATCACCCTTGGCGACGGCGAGCAACCGCAGATCGCTCACCGCCTCCACCACAACGGTGTCGGCATTGGCACTGCGCAGCGAACCGGTGCTCAGCGCCGGAATGAGAATCTGTGGCTGCGCCCAATCGGTGCCGAGGAACAGGCCTGCCGCCTCGAGGCGCTGCGCTCGCTCGCGCACCGCCGCACACCCGCCCGGCACCAGCAATACCCGGCGTAGCGCGTCGAGCACTCTCGGCAGTTTCACCTGCTTGCCGAATTCGCCGGTGTCGTGCAGGGCCCCGGTGGCGTGGTCGAGGGTGGCGAGACGCTTGTCTAGCGTCGCCTGGTCGCTTGGACTCAATCGCCGATCCGATCAGATGTAGAAGTCGAGCTCTTCTTGTCGCTTCAGCAGATCCCGCAGAGTGTACGGGTCGTCGCCGAAGAAATAGAGCAGGCCCCAATGGTTGCCGAAAGCCGTTCGCTTGGTGACTTTCTCGGCCAGCGGCTCGGTGAGTTCGTGGGACTCGAAGTAGTCGTGGTCCTCGGTTTCCGGCGGAATCGACAGCTGGCTGACCACCCGCCTGCGCGGATACACCCCGAAGCACCCGGCGTGCCCGGTGGCGTCGACGACTTCCTTCGGGAAGAAGGCGTCGATCTCCTCGTCGGTGGTCTTCGGGTCGAAGGCCAGCACCAGCGCGTGATAGGCGTTGAAACCGTAGGTGCGTTCGAGTAGTTCGAACACCTTGAAACCCGGTGGCCGGTAGGCGACCTCGCCGAAATACATCTCGCCGTCGCTGGTGACGAAGTACTCGGGATGGATGAAGCCGAACTCGATGTCGAACGTCTTGATGAGCTTTTCGACCTGACGGGTGATCTCCGGCCGATACTTCTCCAGTTCCGGTGTGGCCGGAACGAACACCGAATAGCCGAGGGTGACGTATTCGGAGATGTTGAGAAAGCAGATCCGCCCCTTGTGTACCCAGGCCTCCACCGCGAATTCCCAGCCGTCGAGGTGCGATTCCATCAGCATCGGGAACTCGTCGTCGGGGATGGTGTCGATCTCGTCGGGTGTGCGGATCACGCGGTGACCGAGGCAGCCCGCCTTGTCGAAGGCCTTGAGGTGGATCGGGTCGTTGGGGTCACCGTCGAGCTTGAGCAGGGTCTGATTGACCCGCTTGAGGAAACGGGCCACGTCGTCGCGGTCGTGCGCCTCCTCGAAAATGCCGACCCGGATGCCGCCGAGCTGGGCGCGCCGCTTCATCAGCGACTTGTCGCGCAGCAGCATGGCTTGCCCGAGCAGGCGAGGGTTGTCGAGCAACACGGAATTGATCGCGCCCGCCCATTCGACGGTTTCCTCGAAGATCGGGATGGCGACGTCGACGCCCAGATCCTTCAGTGTTTCCGCGATCTCCATCGAACGATCGTTGAGCCGTTCGAAATCCCATGGAATATAGGGAATGTTGTGTTCTGTGCAATAATCTTGCGCCCATGCGGGCGCTACCACGATGTAGCGCCGATCGAAACGATCGACAGCCGCCACGGCGTTCAAACTCCAGCCCAAGAGGGCGATATAGCCTTTGTTCGGATTTCGACTCTGGGATTCGTCAGCGGAAATCGACAAACCTTATCCCTTCTCGATCGACAGCCGACAGGCTGCCAACCGAGAAATACCCAGTTCGGGCGAGCGGAATCATGACGAAGCTGTGACCGGCCGCCCGAGCGGGCGGCCGGTCACCCGAAATCGCCTAGCCCAGGCGGGTTTCGATCGCTTCGATGATGCGCGGGCGCAGGTCGGCGACGCTGACGATCGCGTCGACCGAGCCGACCTCCACCGCGCGCTGGATGTTGTGCACGCGGTCGAATTCGGCGGCTACGTCGCCCAGCTTCTCCGCACGGACCGACGACCGCAGTTCGTCGAGTTCGGCGGCCAGGGTCGCCCGGTCGGTGCCCGAGGCGTTGGCCACGCGCGCCTCCAGTTCGCCGATGCGGGGATCGGCGGCGGTGCGGGCGTTGACCTCACCGGCGAACACCACGGCGGCGGCGGGCGCGCCACCGAGCACCGAGGCGAACGAGCCTTCCAGGGCGAGCACGGTCATGTTCGGGTTCAGCGCCTTCGAGAAGACGACGAACGCACCGCCGTGGTAGCGCGAGATCACGCAGAACACGATGGGACCGTCGAAATTGACGATGGCACGGCCGATTTCGGCACCGTACTCGAGCTGCAGCTTGCGCATCGACTCCGGCGAACCGTCGAAGCCCGACAGGTTCGCCAGCACGACGAGCGGACGGTTACCGCTGGCCGCGTTGATGGCGCGGGCGGCCTTCTTCGACGAGCGCGGGAACAGGGTGCCCGCGGTGTAGGTGTCGGGACCGTCGGTCGGCACCAGGCCGCGACGCGCCACATTGCGCGACTCGATACCCAGCAGGCAGACCGGGATTCCGCCGAGGTGCGCGTCCTGCACCACCGCGGTCTCGGCGTCGGCCATGCCCGCCCAGCGTTCCAGCACCGGGTGGTCCTGGTCGGCCAGCGCGCGCATCACCGTGCGAATGTCGAACGGCTTCTTGCGATCCGGGTTCGCGGCCGCCGAGAAGATCTCGCCGACGGTGGCGAAGGTGCTGTCGGCCAGCGTGTGCGGGAAGCTCGAGATGTCCCGGTCGACGGGGTCGGTGCTGGTGGCCCGGCGCGGTGCGGACTCGCCGGGGACGACGTAGGTGTGCTCGTAGTGCGACATCAGCACATCGCGCGCCGCACCGAGGTTCGGCGCCCAGTACTGCGCCTGACCGTTGGGGCCCATCACCCGGTCGTAACCGCCGATGCCGAAGTTGTCCTCGGCCGACACACCACCGGAGAAGTCCAGGGACTGCTTGCCGGTGAGCACCATCGCCGAATCCGGGGTCATCACCAGCACGCCCTTGGTGTGCATGAGCATGGTGGCCTCGGCGTTCCAGTACGGCTGGGCACCGACGTTGATGCCGGCGACGACGATGTTGATCTCGCCGCCGTCCTGGGTGAACTCGACGATCCGCTTGAGCGCGGCCGCGACCCAGTCCATGTTCTCGGTGCCCGAGGACATCGAGATCCGCGCACCCGAGGACAGCGCGTACCACTCGAGCGGAACCCGCATCTGCTCGGCCAGATCCAGCGCCGCGATCACCCGGCGGCACTCCGGCTCCGACAGGGCGCCCAGGGACTTGGTCGGGTCACCGAGCAACAGCACGCGGGTGACGCCCTCGGGGTGACGCGGGGTCGGCGTGGTGACCACACCGGCCACGAGCGCCGCCTTGTTGTGGCCCTTCGGTCGGTCGACGGGGACGAGCGCGTGGTTCTCGTCGAGGTCGTACTCGGTGAATTCGCCGAGCAGGCCGGTCAATTCGTAGGGGTAGACCGTGTTGCGGGCCGCCGCGCGCAGCACCTTCTGGCGGTACTCGTCGAGCGGTTCGACGGCTTCGTCGGTCCGCTCGCCGACCGTCACCTCGGTGCCGCCGGTGGCGTCGAAGGAGATCCGGACAACGATCTTGTTCAGCTCGCCGGTCTGCGGATCGCGCTGGCGGGCGATGAGCAGGATCTCCTCGAGACCGACACCGGCCGCCGACGGCAGCACGTGGCCACCGATGGTCTCGAGTTCCGCCCGGGTGACGTCCATCGGCGGCCAGATGTACATCACGATGCGGTTGGTGTTGAGCCGCTTGGCCGACGGGCGCCGCGACTGGGCCCGGCGGATCGAGTCGACACAGGTGGCGATGGCGCTCTCGGCCGTCGGCAGCGCGACCAGCCTGCCGTCCTGCTCACGCAGCGCCGCCAGGTCACGCACCTGGGCGAAGGCGATCAGGCGATCGTCGGAGGGGTTCTCCTTGGCCACGGCACGGAACAGGTACACCTCTTCGTCCGAGGACGACAGGCGGGTGAGGTCGAACTTGCGCAACCGCTCCATCTGCATGCGCTGCGCGATGTAGGGGTGCAGGCCACGGATCAGCCGCTCCTCGGCCATGCCGGTGACCGAAGGACGGAAGGTGAAGTGGTGGTGCATGACCGAACCGCCGCTGCCCGCGACCGTCGCGGTGATGCGGTGCACCTGGTTCGGCTGCGGGTGCGCGCCGAGCACTTCCTGCAGAGCCACCGCCATGGCGTCGAAGTCCTCGGGCTGGTCCTCCCAGCTGAGGTAGATGTCGGCGTCGATGGACACCGCGCCGCGGGCCAGCTCGGCCAGCCCGTCCAGTGCGGTACCGAGCGCGGCGAAGCTCACCGCGGTCGAGACCAGGCTCGACCCGGCGCGTTCGGCGACGACGAAGGTGGTCGAACCGACCTGCTCGGTGCGAACCCCGGTGATGCCCTTGTTGCCGTAGTAGCGGCGGGTGAGCACCTCGAGCATGGCGGTGTGGTCGGGCTTGCCGCGCTGCAGCCGCTGGCCGAGCAAGCGGACGAGCGGTTCGGTGCTGCGCACCATCTCCGCGATCCGCTCGGTGCGGTCGGACGCCTGCGGATTCGCGTCGAGGTAGCTCAGGTGCCTGCGGACATTGGTGTAGACGCGGGCACGGTTGCGGCGCAGCAGCGGCTGGCCGTACCAGGCGTACACCAGGCCGCGGGCGAGGTCGGCGACCACGGGGAAACGGACCTGGGTGGCGGCGACGAGCCGTTCGAGTGCCAGACCCACCGGTTCGCGCAGCACCTGGTCGGGCATGGGCTCGGTGAGCCATTCGCGCAGCAGGGTGGTGATCACCGCGCCGGTCTCGGCGGGCCGCTGCTGGGCCAGGAAGATCCGGAAGACGGCGGCCTCGAGATCGGGCGTGCGGTCCAGTTCGGTGATGCCGTAGTGGCCGAGCGCGGCCGACAGCTTGGCCTGGTAGGACTCGGGCAGCCCGGCCCGCTCCACGTCGAGGCTCTGCAGGTAGGTGTGGAAGTACTCGCGGGCGCTGTGCACGTGGCTGTGGGCGCCGTCGTCCTCGGCGGGCCGGTTGTGGCTCAGTTCGGCGAGGTCGGCGAAGACCTGCACCAGTTCGAGTTCCTCGCCGAGCGGGCGGATGTTGTCGGCGACGGTTTCCTTGCGCGCGATGACGTAGTCGTCGAGTACGCGACTGTTGTCGTGCGGGTCGACGTCGAAGCCGAGCAGCAGGCTGCGCAGGTCCTGCAGGCCACGCGACATCCGCTCGTGCGGGCTCCGCGGGGTCGGCTCGGCGGGCAGGTCGAGGACGACCGTGCCGGTGGCGGCGGTCTCCTCGGCGTCGTCGTCGGCCAGCGGTTCCAGGCGCAGCAGCGGCGCGCCCGTCTCCACCTGGGTGCCGACCGAGACCGCGCACTCCTTGAGGCGGGCGCGGAACGGCGCGCGCAGCACGGTTTCCATCTTCATCGACTCGAGCACGAGCACCGGCGCACCGGCCTCGACCTCGGCGCCGACTTCGAGCGGGGTGCCGACGACCAGCGCGGGCGCGGGCGAACGGACCACGCCGCCCTCGTCGCGGCTGATGCGGTGGGTGATGCCGTCGACGTCGACCACATGGGTGGGGCCGTGGGTGCCGGTGATCAGGCGGTACCGGGTGCCGTTGACGACGATCTGGCCGGTGTGGCGATCGAAACGATCGAGGTCCACGTCGGCGGTGCGCAGATCGGCACCGGCCTCGATGCCGACGCGGAAGCGGTGCGCGCCGATGCGGGCCACGCGTACGCGGTAGCTCGCGCCGCGCAGTTTCAGGTCGAGCGGGCGACCGCTCTGGTGCTGCACCTGCGGACGGCCACCCGAGGCGGTGGACAGCAACCGGTGCTGTTCGGCGCGTTCGTCTTCCTCGTAGGCGTCGATCGCGGCGACGGCCAGCGCGACGGTGGAGTGGCGGTGGGTGACCAGGCGGCCCTCGCCGCGCACGCGGTCGATCCAGCCGGTGTCGGCGCTGGCGTCGATCACCTCGGGCTGGTCGAGCAGGTCGAGCACGAAGCTCTTGTTGGTGGCACCACCCTCGATGACCACGCGGGTCTCGGCCATGGCCCGGCGCAACCGGCCGAGTGCCTCGTCGCGGTCGCGGCCGTAGGCGATGATCTTGGCGATCATCGAGTCGAAGTCGGCGGGGATGGTGTCGCCTTCGCTCACACCGGTGTCGACGCGGATGCCGGGGCCCGCGGGCAGGTCGAGGCGGACGATGCGGCCCGGGGCGGGCGCGAAGTCGCGGTCCGGATCCTCGGCGTTGAGGCGGGCCTCGATGGCGTGGCCGCGCTCGGCGGGCGCGGTGCCCTCGAGCTTGATGCCCGAGGCGACGCGGATCTGGGCGTGCACGAGGTCGAAACCGGTGGTGATCTCGGTGATCGGGTGCTCGACCTGGAGTCGGGTGTTCACCTCGAGGAACGCGAACAGCTGATCGCCGGGGTGGTAGAGGAATTCGACGGTGGCCGCGCCGCAGTAACCGACGGCGATCGCGAGCCGCTCGGCCGAGGCTTTCAGGTCGGCGGTCTGCTCGGCGCTCAGCACCGGCGAGGCCGACTCCTCGATGACCTTCTGGTTGCGCCGCTGCACCGAGCAGTCGCGCACACCCAGCGCCCACGCGCTGCCCTGACCGTCGGCGATCACCTGGACCTCGACGTGGCGGGCACCGGTGACCAGGCGCTCGAGGAACACGACACCGCTGCCGAAGGCGCGGGCGGCTTCCTGCTTGGTGCGCTCGTAGGCGTCGACGAGTTCGGCTTCGTTGGTGATGACGCGGATACCGCGCCCACCGCCACCGGCCGTGGCCTTCAGCATCAGCGGGTAGCCGATGCGGCCCGCCGCCTCGATGGCGTCGTCGATGGTGTCGACCGGGCCGCGGCTCCACGGCGCCACCGGGACGCCGACTTCCTCGGCGATCAGCTTGGCGCCGATCTTGTCGCCCAGCTTGCGCATGGCGTCGGCGCTCGGGCCGATGAAGGTGACACCGATGTGCTCGCACAGCTCGGCGAAGGCGGGGTCCTCGGCGACGAAGCCCCAGCCGACCCAGGCGGCGTCGGCTTTGGTGGCGACCAGCGCCTTCTCGAGCGCCTTGAGGTCGAGGTACGGGCGGGCCGAGGCGGGCCCGAGGTCGTAGGCGATGTCGGCCTCGCGTACGAAGGTCGCCGTGCGGTCGACGTCGGTGTGCAGGGCTACCGTTTCGATCGGTAGCCCTGTCGCCGCCGCCAGATCACGCACGGCATGGATGAGGCGCATGGCGGCCTCTCCCCTATTCACGATGGCGATACGGCTGAACACTCGCCGACTCCTTCCACAATTCTCCAAGGACCTGGCCCGGACGGGTGAGGTTGCGAACTCGCGATTGCTGGCAGTCTGCCTTCTTCTGCCACGTATGTGTACCGCGAGGCAGGGTTACCCGCACGTATCGTTGTCCGAAGCGGCAGTACGCGTCTGGCGATACAGTCGTATATCGCCGCGTGAGGGAGATGATTACGGATGGCGAGCCGATTTCGTTCGAGCCCGAACGCACGTTCGGCGGAGAACTAGGCCATGGCGAACACGGTCTCGTCGTACTCGATGACGTCGTCCACGAGGCGGCGAGGGGTGGATTCCAAAGGTGCGGCCGCGTGGGGCATGACGCCGAGGCGGACCATCACATGCGGGAAGGCGCATTCCTGCAGGACCGTGGTGCGGATCTGGTCGCGCAGGTCGAGCATGCCGAGGGGTTCGGACTGCAGACTGGTGGCGAGACCGAGCCGGGTGGCTTCGAGCAGGATGGCGCTGGTCGCCTCGCCCGCGCGCAGCTGGGAGAGCCGGGTGTCGCGCGGGGTGCACACCACCAGCCAGTGCGCGGCGTCGGGCTCGTCGGTGTACTCCGACAGCCGCGCGTCGGCGAAGACCCGCACCGGTAGTTCGTCGGGGCGTCGGGGTGCGGGGGCGTTGTGGGCGGGCACACCTGTGAGCTCACCGTGGCAACCGCTCCATTCGCTCAGTTCCGCGAGGTAGTCACCGTCGACGGCGTGCCGGGCGGCGGCCGAGCGCATGGGTTCGGCCAGCTCGGGCAGCAGCATGTCCGGAACGTGGCGGGCCGCGGCGCCGAACCGTGAGGCACAGCGCGACACCGTGCGCAGGTCGCGCGGCGGGATGGGCAAGTCGGGAAAGCGGCGCCGATCCGAGCGGCGCACATGGATGGCGGCGGCCAACCGGATGTCGTGGTCGCTCGGCGAGCGCGGGGTGAGTTCGACCCGCGCGAGGTGATCGGTCCGCGCGGGATCGGGCAGCCGTTCGACGACCGCGTGCCAGCCGAGCATCGCGAACGCGACGGTCAGATGGTGCAGCGCGGCACCGCAGCTCACCGTCAACGCGCGAGCACGCGGATCGGTCGCGGTGACCTGTCGGCCGAAATCGGCGAACAGGTCGACGCGGCCGTGGCCGATGCGCCACCGCCACGGTTGGGTGTTGTGCACCGACGGTGCTCGCACGGCCAACTCCACCGCGTCACGGCACGTCTGTGTACTGGGTCTCTTGCGAAGCAATGTCCGCCCCCGACTTCCTCTTGGCGAATACTCCATTTCGTCGAGCTCGGTAACCGACCCTAGGCGCACCACCTGGCACTTTCCATGTGATCTGGGCCGTTGACCAGTTCGTGACCTGGGCGCGGATCGGCGAAACCACCCGTCGATCGCCGAATCCCGCGCCCGCTCCCCCATCACGAGGACGGTCGGCAGTGGCGAAGCTCGCACCCGCGGTTATCTCGTCGTGACCACCGCCGACCAACCCTACCCTTACGGGAGGGTAGGGTTGGTCGATCGCACGAGCGTCCGCTCGTGCCGGCCGAGCGCCGTGAGGGCCAAATTTTCGTTGGGAGCAGCCGATGGGGACAGCCGTGCCCGCCAGTAGACAGACCGAAGGGTCGGTGATGGCCGCCCTGCGCAGCCCGCGCCGCCTCCGCACGGAAGTGCTGGCCGGGCTGGTGGTCGCCCTCGCCCTGATCCCCGAGGCCATCTCGTTCTCGATCATCGCCGGAGTCGACCCGAGGGTGGGGTTGTTCGCCTCGTTCACCATGGCCGTCACCATCGCGTTCGTCGGTGGCCGCCCGGCGATGATCTCGGCCGCGACCGGCGCGGTCGCCCTGGTGATCGCGCCCGTCATGCGGCAGTACGGGCTGGACTACCTGATCGCCACGGTCATCCTCGCCGGTGTGCTGCAGATCGTGCTCAGCGTGATCGGGGTCGCGCGGTTGATGCGATTCATCCCGCGCAGCGTGATGGTCGGATTCGTCAACGCGCTGGCGATCCTCATCTTCACCGCGCAGATCCCGCACCTGCTCGGGGTGCCGTGGCTGGTGTATCCGATGGTCGCCATCGGTATCGCGATCATGGTCTTCCTGCCCAAGCTGTCCGACATCGTTCCTGCCCCGCTGGTGGCGATCGTGCTGCTCACCGCCGCGACCCTCGCATTCTCGCTCGACGTCCCGAACGTGGGTGACGAGGGCGAGTTGCCGTCGAGCCTGCCCTCCTGGCTCATCCCCGATGTGCCGTTCACGCTGGAAACGCTGAAGATCATCGCCCCGTACGCGGTGGCGACGGCGTTGGTGGGCCTGCTCGAGTCGTTGATGACCGCCAAGCTCGTCGACGACATCACCGACACCCACTCCGACAAGACCCGCGAGGGCTGGGGCCAAGGTGTGGCCAATGTGGTGACCGGGTTCTTCGGCGGCATGGGCGGTTGCGCCATGATCGGCCAGACGATGATCAACGTGAAGTCCTCCGGTGCGCGCACCAGGATTTCGACGTTCCTGGCCGGGTTGTTCCTGCTGATCCTCGTCGTCGGGCTCGGTGACATCGTCGCCCTGATCCCGATGGCCGCCCTCGTCGCCGTGATGATCATGGTGTCGGTGGGCACCATGGACTGGCACTCGATCGCCCCGAAAACCTTGCGCCGCATGCCTGTCGCCGAGACCGCCGTCATGCTGGTCACCGTCGCCGTCACGGTGGCGACGCACAACCTCGCCTACGGTGTGATCGCCGGCGTGCTCACCGCGATGGTGGCCTTCGCCCACCGCGTCGCCCACTTCACCGAGGTCGAGAAGATCGGCGAGGCCGATATCGACCACGACGGCGACATCGACACCAGGGTCTACAAAGTGCGCGGCGAACTGTTCTTCGCCTCGAGCAACGACCTGGTGTACCAATTCGACTACGTCGAGGACCCACGCAATATCGTGATCGACATGTCCGACGCGCACATCTGGGACGCCTCGACGGTCGCCACCTTGGACGCGATCACCACCAAGTACGAGTCCAAGGGCAAGAAGGTCGAGATCGTCGGGCTCGACGCGGCCTCCGAACAGCGCCACGGCAGGCTCTCCGGACACCTGGCAGGGCACTGAGATGCCCGCCCGCGCGCACTTGCAGATCGGTCAGGTCGCCGAACGAACCGAGTTGTCGGTCAAGACGATTCGGCACTACGACGAGGTCGGCCTGGTGCGGCCGTCGGCACGCAGCGCGGGCGGGTTCCGCCTCTACACCGAGGACGATATCGACCGGCTGCTGGTGATCCGCCGGATGAAACCGCTCGGCTTCACCCTGGCCGAGATGGGCGAATTGCTGTCCGCCCTCGACGATCTCGGCAACCCGAAGGCCCGCGAACTGCTCGCCGAGTTGCACGCCAAAGCCGAGGACAGCGTCGCGAAACTGCGCCGCCAGCTCGGTTACGCCGAGGAGTTCACCGCGTTGCTCGCCGAGCGACGAGCGCGGTGATCACTTCTGCCAGTAGTTCTTCGGGCCGACGGTGGTGGCCGCCGCGTTGGCGCCCGCCTTGCACCATTCCTCCAGGCTGCTGTTGTCGGACAGGTCGATGTAGATGCCGGTGGCCTGGGTGAAGTAGCGGTGACTGTAGGCCGACCACTGCACCCGGGTGGCGGACATGATGTCACCGTGGCAGGTATCGCTGGCCAGTCCCGTTGTGGGGCACCAGATTCCCCAGTCCTGGGTCTGGCCGTCGAGAGTGTCGTAGGCGGAGCGGGCCGCGGAGTCGGTGGGGAACACCAGCACGTTCACCGACACCAGGATGTGGTCGTCCTTGTCGATGTAGGAGCCGGTGATGTTGGTGGTGCATCCGTTGGATGTGATCGCGGACGACACGTTGTCGGAGTTGCCCGGCTGATCGCACCCGTGTTCGCCGCTGGCACGCAGGGTGTAGAGCACACCCTTGGAGTCGGTGAAGCTTTGCGGCAGCAGAGCTTTCACGGTGAGCGGGGTGTCGTCGGTGGCGGCACTGTCGAGGGAGTTCCAGTCGAACGGCTTCGAGGTCGGTGCGGCCGAGGTGGTCGAGTAGGTGGACGGCACCGTCGAGGACGTGGTGGTCGGCGCGGCGACGACGGGCGAATCGGAATCGGAGTTGCCGCCGATCACCACCGCGACCACGATGAGCACGAGGAACGCGCAGACCACCGCACCGCCGATCAGCCACGGCGTCGACGACGACCCCGACCGCGCGTACGGCGGCCGCGGCTGCTGCCACTGCGGCTGCCCCATCATCGGCTGACCCTGCATCGGCTGACCGGGCATCGGTTGTCCCGGCATCGACTGCTGCCACGGCTGGCTCATCGGCGGCTGCTGCCACGGCTGACTCTGCTGACCGACCGGCCACTGCGGCTGGCTCGGCGGGGGCTGGGGCCCGAAACCGGGCGTATCCGCGCGCACCGTCGGCGGGGCGGCATCGGGCTGTTGCCCGTCGGTACGCGGTGTCATCCACCACGAACCCTGATCGTCGGCACCCCCGGCGGGCGGATCTTCGCGTGTCACAGGTCTCTCCCAGCCCCGCGCGGCATCGATTCGGTGATGTCCGCGTCCCTTCCCGCAATTTTGGCGCCTGTTCGGGTGGAAGGCAAACCCGTCGCGCCATGTTCGCTGCGGCGCACCGTTTTCGATGCCTCGATGTGACATCCACGCGGGCCGCGTGATAGTCACATGACATGGCGTGGTCACCCTCGGTTCTCTCGCCGGAGACCTCGGCAGGTTCGGGCTCGACGGCCGAACAACGCAGCGGCACAGTGCAATACCGCTCCGACCTCGACGGTCTGCGTGGTCTCGCGATCGGCCTTGTCGTGGTTTTCCACATCTGGTTCGGCCGGGTGTCGGGTGGCGTAGACGTCTTTTTGGTGCTGTCCGGTTACTTCTTCACCGGGATGCTGCTGCGTCGCGCCGAGCACGGTCCACGCGGGTGGGTGTGGCCGGTGGTGCGGCGTACCGCGCGGCGGCTGCTGCCTGCCATGGCGGTGGTGCTGGCCGGGGTGCTGGTGGCCTCGACGCTGCTGCTGCCCTACACCCAGTGGTCGGCGGTCGCGGCGCAGACACTCGCCTCGCTGCTGTTCGCGCAGAACTGGGAATTGGCGCTCACCTGGGCCGACTATCTGGCCGCCGACCCGTCGGTGAGCCCACTGCAACACCTCTGGTCGATGTCGGTGCAGGGCCAGTTCTATCTGGCCGCGCTGATCCTCGTCGCGGTGTGCGCTCGGCTGCGCCAGGCGCGAGCCTTTGTCGGAGTGATCGTGATCGCCGCTGCCACGGCATCTTTCGTGTACGCGACCCGTGGCACCGCGACCCATCAGGGCTGGAACTACTACGACACCTTCGCGCGCGGCTGGGAACTACTGATCGGCGCGGCACTCGCGGTCGCCGCACCGTACCTGGTGCTACCGCGCTGGTGCCGGGCGCCGCTGGCCACCCTCGGCATCGCGGGAGTCGTGCTGTGCGGCTGGCTGATCGGCGACGCCGCCAACCGCTTCCCCGGCCCGGCCGCCCTGCTTCCGGTGCTCGCCGCCGCCGCGGTGATCGTGTCGGTCGCGAACGTGCCACGCCACGAATGGGACGGCCCCAACCGGCTGCTCGCGCACCGGCACATGCGGTTGCTCGGCGAACTCGCCTACCCGCTGTACCTGTGGCACTGGCCGATTCTCATCTTCTTCCTCACCGAACGCGACAGCCCCGACGTCGACCTGCTCGGTGGCACCGGCGTGATCGCGGTGTCGCTGGCACTGGCCTGGCTCACCAACCAGCTGATCGAGAAACCACTGCGCGCCAAGACGCGCAGGCCCGGCAGGCGCCTGGTCACCGCGGGCATCGCGGCACTGCTCGCGGCCGTGGTTGCGACCGCGTCGGCCTGGGAGTACGCCGTTGTGCGGGCGGCGCCACCGGCCGCGACCACCGACGTCGAGGCGACCAGGTATCCCGGGGCGCGAGCACTCACCGCGAACACTCCCGTCGCGCCCGAACCGTTGCGGCCCAACCTCTTCGAGGCCCGCAACGACCAACCGCCGCCGACGCTGGACGGCTGCATCGCCGACTGGAACACCCGCTCCGTCATCACCTGCACCTACGGCGACCCCGACGCCGAACGCACCATCGCCATGGCGGGCAGCTCCCACGTCGAACACTGGTTGCCCGCGCTGCAGATACTGGCCGAGGAGCATTCCTTCCGCATCCAGGTGTATCTGAAGATGGGGTGCCCGCTCACCCTCGCCGAGGACGCCACCTACAACGGCGAACCCATCCCCGACTGCCGGGACTGGTCGCGCGAGGTGATCGACCGGCTCGGCACCGACCGCCCCGACTGGGTGTTCACCATCGGCACCCGGCCCCGCGACGCGGGCGGTGACGAGACCCCGCCGGAATTCCTCGATGTGTGGACGGCGCTGTCCGAGCGCGGCCTCGCGGTGCTCACCCTGCGCGACACACCGTGGCTGCGTCGCGACGGCGTGCGCTACCGCGCCACCGACTGCCTGGCCTCGGGCGGCGACCGCATCAGCTGCGGCATGCGCCGCGGCGACGCACTCGACCCGATCGACCCGCAGCGCGAAGCGGCGGCACCCTTCCCGCACGTCTTCCCCGTCGACCTCACCGACGCCGTGTGCGGCCCGACCGTCTGTGCCGTCGCCGAGGGCAATGTGCTGATCTACCACGACGAGCACCACCTCACCGCCACCTACTCGCGCACCCTCGCCGACGCGCTCGGCCGCGCCATCGGTCCCGTGCTCGGATGGTGGTGAGGCAGCGAAATCGCTTGGGCATGCGGGTAACTCGGGAAGTCCGTAGCCTCGGAGCTGTGATTACTCTGAAGAAGGAAGACGGCGCGGCCGATCTCGCCGGTATCACCAAGATGAGCGTGGGGGTGAGCTGGGACCCGTCGGCCGGTTCCAGCGGTGGACTGCTCGGCATCGCCCGCCGCAAGCGCGGCGTCGACCTCGACCTCGTCGCCGTCCTGATGCAGGGTGGCGAGCCGGTGCGTTTCGCCGGTCTCGATTCGCTCGACCCGCTCGGCAACGGCGCGGTGCTGCACACCGGTGACGAGCAGACCGGCGCGGCCGCCGGCGACGACGAGACCGTGCACGTCACCTTCGCGAATGTGCCAACCGCGATCGACGCCATCGTGTTCGTCGCCGCCGCGTTCAAGAAGGGCTCCTCGTTCGACAAGGCCAACAACGTCTCGTTCAAGATCTACGACGCCACCGGCGCCGACAGCCAGCCGGTGGCCGATATCTGGCCGTCGCTGCTGGGCGCCGAGAACGCCAACGCCATCGCGCGGGCCTTCCGCAACGGCCCGGTGTGGCAGCTCGAGGTGCTCGATCGCAAGGGCAAGATCAAGCAGGGTGACAAGCAGGCGCTGCTGCGTTTCGCCCTCGGCTAGCGAGGCGCACGGTTTGCACGGGGTGTGGTCGGTGCGGCAAAGTTAGGCTCGGTGCGCCGGGAAGTCTGGTCGGCAGCCCGGCTCGAATTCCGTCGAGCGGGGTTCGAGCGAAGACGGGAACCCACATGTCCGCACCTACCTCTTCCCGGCACGGATGATCCGCGCAGCACGCCGCACCGTTCTCACCCGGGGCAGCTGGCCCGAGGCCCGTCGCGTCAGCGAGGTGCTGCGCCGCGAAACGGTCGGCGGTATCCTGCTGATCGTCGCGGCGATCGTCGCTCTCGTCTGGGCGAATACGCCATGGGCGGATGCCTATGTGGCACTGCGCGACTACCGCATCGGCCCCGAATCGCTGCACCTGAACCTGACGCTGAGTCAGTGGGCCGCCGACGGGCTGCTCGCCATCTTCTTCTTCGTCGTCGGCCTCGAACTCAAACGTGAGTTCGTGGCGGGCGATCTGCGCGACCCGCGCCGCGCCGCGCTGCCGGTGGTGGCGGCCGTCGGCGGGATGGCCGTACCCGCGCTGATCTACTTCGCGATCAACCGGGGCGGCGCGGTCGACGGCTGGGCGATCCCCACCGCCACCGACATCGCCTTCGCGCTCGCCGTGCTCGCGGTGATCAACACCCACCTGCCCACCGCGCTGCGCACCTTCCTGCTCACCCTCGCCGTGGTCGACGACCTGCTCGCCGTCACCGTGATCGCCGTCTTCTACACCAGCGAACTGCACCTGCCCTATCTGGCGCTTGCCCTGATCCCGATCGCCCTGTTCGCCGTCGCCGTGCAGCGCCGGATCAGTTCGCCGTTCCTGCTGGTGCCGCTGGCCATGGTGACGTGGTGGCTGGTGCACTCCTCCGGCGTGCACGCCACGGTGGCGGGCGTGCTGCTCGGCTTCACCGTTCCGGTACTGGCCGGGCGCGGCGAGACCGACACCGAACACGGCCTGGCCGAGCGGTTCGAACACACCATCCGCCCGCTCTCGGCCGGGGTGGCGGTGCCGGTGTTCGCGTTCTTCGCGGCCGGTGTCACCATCGGCGGTCTCAGCGGGTTCACCGATTCCCTCGCCGACCGGGTGACGCTCGGCATCATCGCGGGCCTGGTCCTCGGCAAGCTCGTCGGCATCACCGCGACCACCTACCTCACCGCCAAACTCACCCGCGCCGAACTCGACGCCGACCTGGCCTGGGTGGACGTGGCGGGTGTCGCGCTGCTGGGCGGCATCGGTTTCACGGTGTCGCTGCTCGTCGGCGAACTGGCCTTCGCGGGCGACCACACCCGCGCCGACCACGTACGCATCGGCGTGCTGTGTGGCACGCTGGCCGCGGCCCTGCTGGCGACCATCGTGCTGCGCGCCCGCAACCGCGTCTACCGCCGCCTCGACGAGGCCGAACACGTCGACGCCGACGGCGACGGCATCCCGGACGTCTATCAGCAGACCCCACCATGATCCAGGAGCTCCACCATGTCTCTCACCCACGTCACTGTCGGCCTCGGCTGGGACCCCGCGCCACCGAGCGGCCCCTTCGGCAATACCCGCAAGGACATCGACCTCAATGTGACAGCCCTGGAGTTCGCGGGCAACGACTTCGTCGACGCGGCGTTCCACGAACAGCTCACCTCCCGCGACGGCGCCCTGCGCCATCTCGGCGACAGCGTCACCGGCGACGGTGACGGTGACAACGAGATCATCACCGTCGACCTCACCCGCGTCGACGCCGCGACCAGCACCATCGTCTTCCTCGTCACCTGCTACACCGGACAGACCTTCGCGCAGGTCGTCAACGGCTTCTGCCGCGTCGCCGACAGCGTCGCCGGGGTCGAGCTCGTGCGCGTCGACCTGTCGAGCGCCACCTCACACACCGGGTTCGTCCTCGGCAAACTGCACCGCACCGGCGCGGGCTGGGAATTCGCGATGATCGGTGACCCGATCTTCGCCGATCACCCGACCGTCGCACTGCCCCAGCTGACCGTATATTTGGGCCAGGTATGAGCGCGCAGTTGATGATCGTGGAGGACGACACCCGGGTACGGGAGTCGCTGCGGCTGGCGATGGAGGACGAGGGGTATGTCGTCGCCGAGGCCGAAAGCGCCGAACACGCGCTGGAACACGTGCACAACGTCGGTGTGCCGGACGTCCTGATCGTCGACCTGATGCTCGGCGGCATGGACGGTTTCACCTGCATCCGCGAGGTGCGCCGCGAACACGACGTGCCGATCATCGTGGTCAGCGCCCGTGACGACACCCACGACGTGGTCGCCGCCCTGGAAGCGGGCGCCGACGACTTCGTCACCAAACCGTTCGAGGTCAAGGAACTGACCGCGCGCATCCGGGCGGTGGGCAGACGCACCCGCAACAACACCGAGCGCGAGGTGGTCGAACTCGTCCTCGACGCCGACCGGCAGCTCGTCCTCTGCCCGGAGCGCGGTTCGGTGCGGCTGGCGGGCGAAGACGTGCACCTGACGCTCACCGAATTCCGGTTGCTGTGCGAACTGGCACAGAACGACGGGCTCGTGCTGAGCAGGCAGGTGCTGCTCGACAAGATCTGGGACCGCGGCTTCTTCGGCGACGACCGCATCGTCGACGTGCACATCCGCCGCCTGCGCACCAAGATCGAACGCGATCCCGCCGAACCGCGCCTGATCGTCACCGTGCGCGGGCTCGGCTATCGCCTCGATGCCGGGTCCTGAGTTGCCCACCCGGTTACGCGGCCTGCGTGGTCGCGTAACAGCGGCGTTCGTCCTCAGCGCCAGCCTCGTCGCGGTGCTGCTGTCGGGCTCGGTGTATGGCATCAGCACCAATTACATGGAGTCCCAACGGGTTCGGACGGTCGAACGCGCGGTAGGAGTGCACGCCGAGATCCTGCGGCTGCGGATGGAATCGCTGGCCACCGGGCAGGAGGCCCTCGAATCGTTGCGGCTGCCCGCCGGAACCATCGCCCTCCTCGACACCACCACGGGCACCGGTGTGCTCGGCGCCGACCAGGCCACCGTCGCCACGCTCGAACGGGCCGCCGAGGTGCCCTCGCCCGCCACCCGTGTGCGCATCGCGGGCGAGCCCTATCTGCGCACCGCGACCTACGTCGAAAACGGCGCCGTCCTCCAGGAATTCGCGCCGCTGCGCGAGCTGGAGGACACCCTGAAGATGCTGCGCACCATCCTCTTCGCCTGCGCGGTGCTCGCCGTCGCGGTGGCCGCCGCGCTCGGCGCCTGGGCCGCGCACCTCGCGCTGCGCCCGCTGCGCCAGATGGCGGGCACCGCGTCGCACATCGCCGCGGGCGACCTGGACCTGCGCTTGTCGCGGCCCGAAGACGTCGACCTGTCGCCGACCGTCGAGGCCTTCAACGCCATGGTCGACTCCCTGCAGCGGCGCATCGAGCGCGAACGCAGGCTCGTCTCCGACCTCAGTCACGAGTTGCGCACCCCACTCACCACCCTGACCACCACCGCGACCGTGCTGGCCGGGCACCGCGACGAACTGTCCGAAAGACCGCGCGCCGCACTGGGACTGCTCGTGGAGGAGACCACCTACCTGCGCGGTCTGCTCGACGACATGCTCGCCCTCGCACGCGCCGAGGCGGGCATCCACCGCTCCGACCCGGCGCCGCTGTCGCTGGCCGAACTGCTTGCCCACCTGCTCGCGAGCCGTCGCGTCGCGGCCGAAGTACTCACGGCTACCGACCCGGGACTGGTGCGCGGACGGCGGATGGAACTCGAACGCGCCCTGCTGAACCTGCTCGTCAACGCCGAACGCCACGGTGGCGGCGTGGCCGCGGTGCGCGTCGAGCGCGACGGCGACGACGTGCGCGTCACCGTCGACGACGAAGGCCCCGGTGTCGAGGCGGCCGATCGCGAGCGCATCTTCGAACGCTTCGTCACCGCCTCGCGTCGCACGGGCGGCACCGGCATCGGCCTGGCCCTCGTCGCCGAAACCGTTGCGGGACACGAGGGCCGGATCCGCTGCTCGGAGCGGCCGGGCGGTGGTGCGCGCTTCGAGTTGACGCTGCCCGCGCTGGATCGTCACGTGATCGCAAAGAAAACGTCCGAGCCGCCGCAATGAAAGTGATCCATTCTCGTCTCGGTCACCGGGTCGGGTGATCGCCACGGCCTCGGGCTGGAGGAGGACAAGTCGCGCTGCCACGGCACGCGGCCGATTCCCGAAGTCGTCGCGCGACACCGACACCGGTGACTTCTCGTCATCACGCAGCGGGGCCCGGCGTCACTCGACGCCGGGCCCCGCTGGGGTTGTCAGGATCAGCCGATGCTGAAGGGCTGGCCCCACAGGGTGACGACCGAGCTCACGTTCTCGGTCTCCACCTTGACCTTCACGAAGGCACGCGCCTGGGCGTACCCGGCGCAGCCGCTCAGGCCGATGGTCGAGTCGGCCCAGGTCACCGAGCCGCTCTTGCCCTTGAACTTGTTGTTGGTGCCGTGGTCCTCGTTGCCGTAGTCGTCGGCCTTCTCGATGTCGAGAATGTAGAACGACTTGGCCTGGCCGGGGCCGAGGCTCAGCTCGGCACCGGACTCGGCGCCGACGCTCACGTCCTCGCCGTCCCAGCTGCTCTCGCCTTCGACGCCACCCTCGACGCCACCGCCGTCGATGTTGACCTGGCAGCCCACCACGTAACCGGGGTAGATCTTGCCGCCCTTGGCGTTACCGGAGACCTCGACCTGCGCGGAGCCGGACACCCACGCGTTGCGGTGCACCGGGGTCGAGCCCATCGACGGGCTGATGAGGGCCGACTCGCCGACCAGGCGAACGGTGACGGTCGAGCCGTCGGACAGGGTCTTGACGATCTCGCCGCCGGGCAGCGGAACGAAGGTGTCGGCGTTGGCGGCACCGGCGGACAGCAGGCCGAAGGTCACGGCGGCCGCGCCGACCAGACCGGCCATGCGGGCCGAATTCTTACGGTCGATCATGTGTGTCATTCCTTGCGATCGAAGTCGGACGCGCTCAGCCGATGCTGAACGGGGCACCGTAGAGGGTGGTCTTGGAGTAGTGGTCGCCGATGATCTCCACGACCGAGTAGGCGCGGGCCTGGGCGTAACCGGCGCAGCCCTGGATCTCGATCTCGACGTCCTGGTACTCGACCGAGTAGACGCCCGCCTTCAGGATGTCCTTCTTCTCGATCTGGACGAACTTCACCTCGCCGGGGCCCAGGTCGAGACCGACCGAGCCGCCGATGCTGCCGCCGGACAGGTCGATGCCGCCGGAGACGCCCGCGGAGATGGCGTCGTCACCGATGGCCACCTGGCAACCGACGATGTAGCCGGTGTTGAGCTGCGAGGCGCCGTGGGTGGAGGAGTTGTTGGAGCCGTCCTTGCCCGCCGGACCGTTGAACGGGCCGACCTCGCCCTCCGGCGTCGCGGTGACGTCGGCGGTGACGGTGCCCGAGACCCAGGCGACGCGGCCCGCGCCGTTGGCCGCCAGCGACGGCGAAACGGTGGCGCGCTCGGCGGTGCGGGTGATCGTCACGCCCGGGCCTGCCTTCTGGCCGTCGGGCAGCGGGACGAAAGCGTCGGCGCCGGCGGAACCGGCGGCGAAACCACCGAGTGCGACCGCGGCGGCCGTGGCCACGTAGAAGCGTTTGATTGTCATTCTTCCCCTCATCAGGTTCGAGCGGTATCGCCTCGACGTCGGCACCTGGCAGGGCGCGTCGAGGGCCGGATCGAAGCATTCACGCGCCCCATGGCGGGGTGAGAACCAGTCGAGGACCCGGCGATGAAGCTCACGGAACGAGAAGATTTCCGGTTCTTTGCGATGGTGTTGCGATGGGCGCAGACCGATCGTCACAAACACGGCGTTCAGCCAATGTTGCGAAGTTCGGTATAGGGGGCGTGATTTCGATGTTCCCTGGATAGTTGCTGCGTTACGGTTTCCCACATGGACGACATCGAGTTGGATTTGCCGAGCGTCGCTTCTCCCAACAACTCCGGACGAATTCTCGACATCGGCGCGGTCGGATTGCGCAATCCGCTTCCGGTCGACGGTGAACAGACCCACGCCTATGTTTCCTGCGTCGACGGCACCACCCTGCGGCTGCCGGATTCTTTGCAGAACTGGGCAATGCAGACCCTCGCCGCGAACTACGACCTGCGCGCCACCGGCCTGCCGTCGCTGTTCCCGTGCCGGTTCGAATTCGGCATCCGCGACGGGGCGGCCTACGCTGTTCCAGTCAGCGATCAGGCGCGTCAGAGGAGGCCATCATCACCACCGCAGCAGATGTCGGCGACTTCGCCAAGCGTCACGGGCTGACAGTCGCCGTAGCCGAATCCCTCACCGGCGGTAACCTCGCCGCCGCCCTCGCGGCGGCACCCGACTCCGCGCAATGGTTCCGCGGCGGTGTCGTCGCCTATTCCGTGACGGTGAAACAGTCCGTCCTCGGTGTGCCCGACGTGCCGGTGGTGTCGGAGACGGCCGCACTGGCCATGGCCGAAGGCGTGCGGGCACTGACCGACGCCGATATCGCCGCCGCGACCACCGGCGTCGGTGGACCGGGCGATCAGGACGGCGAACCGGCGGGGTCGGTGTGGTGCGCTGTCGCCACCCGCGACACCTCCTGGGCCGTGCACCGGAATTTCGACGGCGAACCCGAGCAGGTGCTCGAGCAGTCGGTACGGTGCGCGCTGGAGATGTTGCGCGAGAGCGAGAAACGCATCACCGGCTAGACGATCGGTGGCAGGTGCACCACCTGGCCCGCGTACGCCAGACCCGCCCCGAAGCCCAGCAGCAACGCGGTCTGGCCGGGTTCGGCGGCGCCGCTGCGCAGCAACTGTTCCATGGCCATCGGGATCGACGCGGCACTGGTATTGCCGGTGTCGACGATGTCGCGCGCCACGGCGACGCTATCGGGCAGGTCGAGGGTGCGGACCAGCGCGTCGGTGATGCGGATATTGGCCTGGTGCGGCACGAAGGCGTCCAGGTCGGCTGCGGTGACACCGGCCAGCTTCAAGGCCTCCCGGCACGCCTGTTCCAGAAATGTGACGGCCCAGCGGAATACCTCCGTGCCGTTCATCCGGATGTAGGGCCGCACCGTCGTGCCACCACTGGCCTCGGCGGCCGCCACCTCGGCGAAGTACTCCTGGAAGTCCTTGTCCTGCTTGATCGCCGAGGTGCGTGACCCGTCCGAGCCCCACGCCACCGGGCCGATCCCCTCCTGCTCGGCGGCGCCGACGACCACCGCGCCCGCGCCGTCGGCGAAGATGAACGCGGTGCCGCGATCGGTGCGGTCGAGCAGGTCCGAGAGCCGCTCCACACCGATCACGAGCACGTGGCGCGCCTGACCGGAGCGGACCAGGTTGGCGGCATCGGCCAGCGCGTAGCAGAAGCCCGCGCACCCGGCGGAGATGTCGTAGGCGGCGGTGTCGTGCATGCCGAGTTCGGTGGCGACCACCGCGCCCGCCGAGGGGCCGAGGACCATCTGCGACGAGGTCGCCAGCAGCACGGCGTCGACCTGATCGGCGGTGACGCCCGCGGCGGTGAGGGCGTCGCGGGCGGCGGCGGTGCTCATCGACACGATGGTCTCGTCGTCTTCGGCCCAGTGCCTTGCGGCGATGCCGGATCGGGTCTTGATCCATTCGTCGGAGGAGTCGATGGCCTCGACGATCTCCGAGTTGGGCACGACGCGGCGCGGCCGGTACACGCCGAGGCCGAGAATTCCCGTGTGGGTGATCGGAATCGAGGTGGCGATGGGGGTTGGCATGACATCCTCTCCATGTGAACCGATCGGTTCATCCGTTATAAGGTCTAACATGAACCGATCGGTTCAATCAAGCGTTTCGGGGAGGAGAGTCGGATGCCGGCCGGACCACGCGCCCGACTGATCGAGCACACCATCGCGACCGTGCAGGAGCACGGTGTGCACGCGGCGGCGTTGAGTGAACTGCTCAAGCGGAGCAATACCTCACGTAACTCGCTCTACCAGCACTTTCCCTCCGGCAAGAGCGAACTGGTGCAGACCGCCGCCCGCATCGTGTCGCGGCTGGTGTACTCGCACGTCAGCGCCGTGGCCGACGCTCTGCAGACCGCTCCGTCGGCGCAGCGGTGGCTGACCGACCTGTTCGCCTTCTGGCGGGTGCCGCTCGAACAGAGCGAGTTCCGGGCAGGTTCGTTCATGATGGCCGCCGCGCTGGACGAAAGCGATCCGGTGGTGCAGTCGATCGCCGGGCAGGCCTTCGCCGAATGGACCGCGCGCCTGGCCGACGGCATCGTCGCGGCCGGGATCGAACGCGCGACGGCGGTGTCACTGGCCGGGTTCCTGCTCACCACCATCGAGGGCACCATCGTGCACAGCCGGGCGCTCAAGTCGGCGCATCCGTTCGATCAGGCGGTCACCCAGCTGACCATCCTGTTCAACTATCACCTGTCTCAGCGTTGAGGTGAAACATCTTGTGCGCCATCTAGATCGGCGCACAGGGTGGTGACGATGTGGCGGCGGGCCGTTGCGCCTTCGGGACTCGGGGTCAGCGGATACACGTGGACCAGGCCCGGTTTCTCGATGTAGTCCAGGTCGACACCGGCCGCGCGGGCCTTGTCCCGCAGCAGGCGGGCATCGGGGTTGAGGATGTCGTCGGTGCCGGTGAACAAGGTGATCGGGCCGAGGCCGGTGAGCTCGCCGAACAGGGGGCTCACCATCGGGTCCTTCATCGGCAGCTCGCCGCTCCACCGGCGGCCGTAGACGAGCCCGCCGTCGCGACCGAGCCACGGGTCGCGTTGCTGTACGACGTCGATCTGCGGGTTCTCGAGGGTGAGGTCGAGGGCCGGGGAGATGAGGATGGTGCGCGGCAGCGTGGTACCGAGGTCTCGCAGGTGCAGCGCGGTGGACAACGCGATCTGGCCGCCCGCCGAGTCGCCGGCGAGGAAGGTGTGGCCGTGTTCGTCGGCGCTGGTGCGGACGAGCTCGGCCACGCGGGGAATCACCTCGGCGGCAGTGCCGAACGGGATGAGCGGGTAGATCGGCACCGTCACCGTGAGCCGGGCGCGGATCGCGAGCATGGCGGCCAGGCGCCAGTGCTGCACCGCGATCTCGCCGACCCAGCCACCGCCGTGCGCGTAGACCAGACCGCCGCGTGCTCTACCGGCGCGCGGGGTGAGGGTGTACACGGGCCAACCGGCCTCGCGCACCACGGTGATGTCGACTCCGCGCAGGGTGCGCGGTGGGCCGTAAGGCAAAGGGCGAAGCGCCAGTTCGCGGATATTCGCCTCGGCGCGTTCGGCATTGATGTAGTTGCGGTTGCGGCGTGCGACACGGAGGAACCCCGGAATCACGAACCGACTCATCACTGTCGCCACCACGACCTCCACTCCCCCCGCGACGACACGGGTTCCCGCCAAAATACCCGTCGGCCGCGCGCGGCGGGCGGGAGTCAGCCCAGCGGTTGTTCGGTGATCTCGGTACGCAGGCTCGTTCCGTTGAGGTCGAGGTACACCACACTTTCGGTGATCGACAGGCTCGCGGAATTGCGCCGGTCCACCAGCCGCGCGGCCTCGTCGATGAACGCCCGATCGAAACTGTAGAGCGGAATCGCGGCCGCGTTGTGAATCTTCTTGCCCGCGTACTGCGCGAGCACCTTCACCGGATCCCGATGCGTGTACACCGCCGCCCGCCCCGCCAGCTTGCTCCCCCGATGAACCCGCTCCGCATCCGGCGCCCCCACTTCGATCCACGCCGTCGTCCGCCCGGTCAGATCCCGCACCTGCACAGCCGGCTCGTCGGTAGCCGAGATCCCACCCTCACTGAACACGATCCCCTCCTCGTACTGCAGGCAGTACGCCAGAATCCGCGTCACCATGTACTCGAGCGTCTCCGAAGGATGCCGAGCCACCCGCAATTCCAACTCCTCATAAACCCCCCGATCCACATCGGCGAGCTGAATAGCGAAAGTGTGCACAGTAGCGCTGATTCCCATAAGACCCGCCACCCTAGTTGGTTGCGGACTCATGAGACTCCAGGAGGGCTCGGGGGGCGGCCTGGGTCCAGGAGTCGGTGATGATGGCGGTGAGTTCGTCGTGGTCGTCGAGGGCTGCGAGGCGGACTCGGACCCAGGCGTTGTTGGCTTCGTGGGGAGCGATCCAGAATTTGGCCGGTTCGGCTTGGACGAGTTCGTCGCGGTCGACGATCGGGCAGCGGACGGCCATCGAGGTCTCGTTCTCGGGGAGGGTGAGGAACAGGCGGCCCGAGACCTTGAAAATCGGCATGCCCCAGGCGAATTCCTCCGCGGTGCCGGGTAGGGACAGAGCGAAGGTGCGGACGTCGTCCCCGGTGACTGTCATGACCCGATCATCTCAAAACGCACCGACAGGCTCAGACGGCGAGCTTGGCCGAACGGGCGCGGCTCGCGGTGATGCGGCGGCCGATGATGCCGTGGCGCGGCGCGAACAGGTAGACCAGGGTGAAGGCGACGCCCTGGGTGACCACCACCATCCCGCCCGCGGCGGTGTCGAGGTGGTAGCTGATGTACAGACCGGTGACCGCACACACCACCGACACGCTCGGCGCGATCACCAGCATCCGCGAGAAACGGTCCGTGAGCAGGTACGCGGTCGCGCCGGGAATGATGAGCATGGCGACGACGAGCACCACACCCACCGCCTGCAACGCCACCACCGAGGTCAGCGCGAGCAGCGCAAGCAGCGCCGTACCGAGCACGCGCGGATTGAGACCGATCGCGTGCGCGTGCGTGGCATCGAACGCGTACAACGTGAAGTCGCGACGCTTCAACACCAGGGCCACGAGTACGATCGCCGCCAGGATCATGATCTGGATCATCTCGTCGCGGCTCACCCCGAGCAGATTGCCGAAAACGATGTGGTTCAAGTCGGTTTGGCTCGGTGTCACCGACACCAGCACCAACCCGAACGCGAACAGCGTCGTGAAGACGATCCCGATGGCCGCGTCCTCCTTCACCCGGCTGGTATCGCGCACCACCCCGATCAACGCGACCGCGAGGAACCCGAAGATCACCGCGCCCACCGCGAACGGCCAACCGACGATGTAGGCGAGCACCACCCCGGGCAGCACCGCGTGCGACACCGCGTCACCCATCAGCGACCAGCCGATCAGCACCAGCCAGCACGACAGCACCGCGCACACCACGGCCGCGGTGACGGTGGTAGCCAGCGCCCGGACCATGAATTCGTAGCGCAACGGGTCGAGGAAGAATTCTTCGAGGTTCACTGGTCTGTGTCCAATCCGAACGCCTTGGCCAGGTTCTCGGGCCGCAACACCACGTCGGGGTCGCCGTGTTCGAGCACCCGGCGGTTCAAAAGCACAGCCTCGTCGGCCAATCGGGGCAGGGCGTGCAGGTCGTGGGTGGAGACGAGGATCGTCGCGCCACCAGCGGCGAGCTCACGCAGCAACGCGGTGATGGTGGCCTCGGAGCGCTTGTCGACCCCGGCGAACGGTTCGTCCAGCAGCAGAATGGTCGCCTCCTGCGCGATGCCGCGCGCCACGAAGGTCCGCTTCTTCTGCCCGCCGGAAAGCTGCCCGATCTGCCGGTCGGCGAAGTCGGTGAGTTCGACCCGGGCCAGCGCCTCCTCTACGGCGGCCTTGTCGGCCTTGCTCGCACGCCGGGTGAAGCCCATTTTCCCGTAGCGCCCGGTCGTCACCACATCGCGCACCGACAGCGGGAAAGTCCAATCCACGTCCTCGGATTGGGGCACATACCCGAGGGCGCCCGCCTTGCGCGCGGCGGCGGGCGCGCCACCGTTGACCAGCACCCGGCCACGGTCGGGCGTGACCAGCCCCATGACGGTCTTGAACAGTGTCGACTTCCCCGACCCGTTCATCCCGATCAGCCCGCACACCCGACCCGACTTCAACGTGAGTTCCACGTTGTCCAGGGCGAGCACATCACCGTAGTGAACTGTCACGTCCTGGATTTCGACAACGGTCTCGGTCATTTCGGTGCTCCTGCCAGTGCCGCCGCGATGGTGTCGGCGTCGTGCCGGATCAGGTCGAGGTAGGTCGGCACGGGGCCGTCCGCCTCCGACAGCGAGTCGACGTACAGCGTGCCGCCGAAGCGCGAACCGGTCGCCTCGACCACGCGCTGCATCGGCGCGTCCGACACCGTCGACTCGCAGAACACGGCGGGCACCCCGCGCTGGCGGACGAAGTCGATCACCGATCCGATCTGCTGCGGTGTGGCCTGCTGTTCGGCGTTCACCGGCCAGATGTACTTCTCGGTCAGCCCCGCGTCACGGGCCAGGTAGGAGAACGCCCCCTCGCAGGTGACCAGGGCCTTCTGGTCGGCGGGTAGCGTGCTGACGGCGGCCACCAGCTCGTCACGGACCTCACCGAGCTGGGTCTTGTACGCCTCGCCGTTGGCGCGGTAGGCCTCGGCGTGGTCGGGGTCGAGATCGGTGAACGCGCGAACCATGTTGTCCACGTAGATCTGCGCGTTCACCGGCGACATCCACGCGTGCGGATTCGGCTTGCCCGCGTAGGCGTCCTCACTGATGTTCATCGGCGTCACGCCCTCGCTCACCACGGCGTGCGGCACCTCGAGGTCGGCGACGAACTGGGCGAACCAGGCCTCGAGATTGAGCCCGTTGTCGAGGATGAGATCGGCCTCGGCGGCCTTCTTGATGTCCCCCGGCGTCGGCTCGTACCCGTGGATCTCGGCACCGACCTTGGTGATCGACTCGACCCGTAGATGCTCACCGGCCACATTGCGCGCCATATCGGCGAGCACGGTGAAGGTGGTGAGGACCACCTTCCGGTCGTCGTCGGACGCGCCGACGCCACCGCAAGCGGTGAGCGCGAACACCATGACACTCAGCACGCACGCCGCGAGCACTCGCGACGAACGGTGGAACCCAACCTTCATCCCGGAATTATATTGTTCGGGTGACCGAACTTTCAAGTTCAGCCACCGAAACAGCGGTGGTGACCGGTCATGACGCCCAGGGCGGGACGAAGGTCGACCCGTCCGGCAACTCCGCGGCGAAACCGGCCCGGACGGCGACCAGCAGCCGCGCACCCGCCCCTGCTTCGTCGGTGAGCGCGATGAGCGAACCGGCGGGCGCCACGGCGGCATCACCGGGTCGCAGGGTGGCGGCCGCGCCGTCGATGGTCAGGACGATTTCGCCCGTGAGCAGCACGAATGCCTCCTCTCCGAGGATCCGGTGCGCGACCCCGGCCGTGCCGGGCGCGACCTCGGTCTGCCAGACGCACAGGTCGGCACTGCCGGTGCCGGGGCGGATCAACGAGGTGAAGCGGGCGTTGTGCACTTCGTGCACCTGGGCGTCGGCGGAACGGACAACCGGCATTGCGTCTCCCTTATGGTCAATTTACTTGTCTATATAGTCAAGTAGCTTTCCTATATCGTCAAGTGCCAGAATGACGGACGTGCCCCCTGCCGGTGACCTCCCCTTGTTGCTGCTCGCGGCAGCCGCCCAGGTGACCGACGCGGTCCAGGCCGGGGTCGCCGCGGCCGGCTTCCCCGATGTACGGCCCACGCACGGATTCGCCTTCGTGCGAATGGCACCCGACGGGGCGACCGTCGGTGAGCTCGCCGAGCATCTCGGCGTCACCAAGCAGGCGGCGAGCCAACTGGTCGACGAGCTGGTCACCAAGGGCTACGTCGAACGCAATCCGCACCCACGCGACGCACGCGCGCGGCTCATCACGCTCACCGACCGCGGCTGGGCATGCACTCGCGCCGCCGACGCGGCCTTGGGCGAACTCACCGAAAACTGGTCCGAAACCCTTGGCGCGGGCGACCTCGACCAGGTCAGGGACGCATTGGCGCGAGTCGTCGCCCCGGGTCGGGTCCGCCCGAGCTGGTGAGGGCGTAACCCTTCGCGACGGACGAACGATCTGTTGTCAGGTATCCGTTAATCCGAACAACAGGATTTTCGAAACCCGCGCGCGGCATCGCGACGAGCGGCATACTCGGCTGCGAGCGGTGACGCGCCACCGCAGCACCCCGGGCCGCCGGTCCGGGCGTGCCTCGTCACGCACCGTTCACGCTATCCCGGAGTTCCGAATGTCTGCTCTAGCCGCCGTCACCTCGGTCGACACCATCACCCGCCACAAGTACGAACGGCTGCAGTACACCGGTTCCGCCGGTGTCGTCGCCTCCCTCGAAGACCCGCGGCTTGTCGACCGCTGGCGCACCGAGCACCCCACCTGGCGTGGCGAGCACTGGGCGTTCGAGGCGGGCACCACCGGCAGCCTCCGCCCGATCAACGTGGCGACCCGCCACAACTGAGCCCTCAGGCCGCGCCCGCGTCGGCGCGACGGTCGGTGATCCGGGGGAACGGGCTGGCCGCTTCCAGCTGGTAGGCCAGGTCGAGCAGGGTTCGCTCCGCGCCGCGCGGGGCGGCCAGCTGCACCGAGCCGGGCAGACCCGTCGGCAGCAGCCCGTGCGGAAGTGAAATGCCCGGTCCCCCACCGACATTGTTGAGCGGCGTGAAACCGACATAGTCGACGAGCTTGGCGAACAGGTCGTCGAACGGCTGGTCCGGCGCCAGCTCACCGATGCGTGGCGCCGGATGTGACAGCACCGGGCTGAGCATCACATCGATATCGGCGAAGTGCCGGTCGTAGGCGGCGGTTCCGGCGCGTAGCCGCCACGCGGCGGCCGCGGAACCCAGTGGGTTGCGTTTGGCCATTGCGATCAGGCCGGTGGTGAACGGGTCGAGTTTGCGCGCATCGAAGCGTCCGCGATGACCGAGCCGGAACGACAGCGTCATCGCCGCGGCCATCACCGCCCAGTACTGCTTGAAGTCGTCGACGAAACGCGGGTCGACCTCCAGCCGCTTCGCGACGATCTCGTGCCCGAGACCCGCGAAGACATGGACGGCCGAATCGAGGACGGCCCGGTTGTCGGGATGCACCGGCCTGCCGAACACGTCCGCGGTGACCACGCCGATGCGCAGTCGTCGCGCAGTCGGGCCTTCCACCAGCCCCACCGGCGCCAGTTTCGGGTGGGCACCGAAACTCTCGACCGCGGCCAGGTAGTGCGCCGTATCGCGCACCGACCGGGTGAGCACACCCTCGGCCACCAGATGCACCGGCAGTTTGCGTGCGCCCGGCTGGTCGAGCAGCCGGTACCGGGTGGGCTTCAGCCCCACCAGACCCGTCGCGGCGGCGGGGATGCGGATCGAACCACCGCCGTCGTTGGCATGGGCGATCGGCACCGCCCCGGCCGCGACCAGCGCCGCCGACCCACCCGAGGACGCGCCCGCGGAGAACTCCGGATTCCACGGGTTGCGCGTCGGCGGGCGGTGGACGAACTCGGTGCTCGCGGTGAGCCCGAACTCCGGCAGCGTCGACTTGCCGAGCACGACGACACCCGAGTGCAGGAATTGCGCGGCGGGCCCGCTGGTCGCCGTCACCGGGTGCGGCGTGAACGCGGCCGACCCGTGACAGCTCGGCAGCCCGGCGACATCGGTGTTGTCCTTGACGAACGCGGGCACCCCGGCGAACACCCCGGCGGTTTCGGGTGCCGAGGCGGCCCGTTCGAAGCTGCGCACCTGCACGGCGTCGAGGCGCGGGTCGACGGCCTGGGTCCGGGCGATCGCGGCCTCGATCACCTCGGCCCGGCTCACCTCCCCGGCGCGCAGTGCGGCGGCGAGGCCGACGGCGTCGCGGTCGCCGAGGGCGTCGTCGGTGAATCCGTGGACGGCAGAGCTCATGACCGCAGCCTAATCGCGGCCGTACGCGCGGGTAACGAACTTCGGCCAGACAGTGCGGCCCGCCCGGCAGTGGGCGAGCCGCACCAGCGGGTCCCTACTTGGCAGGCGCCGTGAACGGCTGGTTGATCGTAGTGACGTACTGGATCACCGCGCCGATGGCGACCGGCGCGGTGACGAAGATCTGACCCGCGAGGACACCGAGGAAACCGACGGCGGCCGCACCCGCGACACAACCGGCCAGCGGTCCCGCACCGAACAGGGTGAGCAGGGCACCGGTGAGCACGACGCCCGCGGCCGCACCGGCGAGGCAACCGAGGGCCGCGCCGCCGATGCCACCGACGAGCGTGCCGATGGTGGCGCCCATGGAGATGGTGCTCGTCATCCGGGACCAGGCGGCCTGTTCACGGTCGTATTCGGACTTCCACGGCGCCTTGTCCTCGAACGGCAGGGCGACCGGCTTGTATACGGCCTTGTCCATGCTCAGCGCGGGGGTGAGGGTCGCCGTTCGACCGTCGACCCGGGCGTCGATGGGGAACTGGAAGTCGTCGATCGCGAAGGTCAGCGGCGTCGCACCGACCACGGCGCCCGCGGCGTCGCGCACCTGCAGGGTGCCGTTGTCGACCACCAGCGAACCGTGCTCGATCTCGATGACCGAGGTGGTGCCGTCGGTGTGCGCGGTGTATTCGACCGGCCGGGGTGCCGCGGGTTCCGCCTGCGCCCCGGCTGCGGTGACGGCCAGGGCCGACAGCGAAAGTGCCACGGGCACAGCGATTTTCTTCAAGAACATGGGTGATTCCTCATCGATTTCAGCCGATCGCGGTGACCGGCGGTGGCAATCGTAGCGATAACGGTTATCATTATCATCTCGATGAGGCTGGGAGGTCGTAGTGGGACATCTGCTGATGGTGGAGAGCTGGGTCGGCTCGATGAGCACCCTGTTGCCGCGGGGAATCAAGGACGGCGGACACCGATTCAGCTTCCTGACCAGGGATCTCGGGCATTACCTCCGCCCGGGCACACCGTCGCCGCACCCGCTGCTGGCCGCTGACAACGTGTTCTCCGCCGAGACCAACGATGAGGCCGCGCTGCTGCCGTATGTACGAAAGCTGCACGAGCTCTTCGGTTTCGACGGCGTACTCACCTCGTGCGACTACTACCTGCCGACGGTCGCCGCGATCGCCACCGATCTCGGCCTGCCCGGCCCCGGCCGCGAGGCAGTGGTCGCGGCGTGCGACAAGTCCCGGACCCGCGAGATCTGTCGCGCTGCCGGAGTTCCAGGACCGGACTTCGCGGTCGCCGAGACGGTGGACGAGATCCTCGGCGCCGCAGCTCGATTGGGCTTTCCGCTGGTGGTGAAGCCGATCGATCTGTGTGGCGGGATGTTCGTGCGCCGGGTCGACGACGACGCCGAGTTGCGCGCCGCGGTGGAGCGTATCGCGGGATTCCCGTTGAACGCCCGTGGGCAGCGCAGGTCACCGCAGGTGCTGGTCGAAAGATGCGTGCAGGGGCCGGAATTCAGTGTGGAGACGGTGACCGTCGCCGGGCGCACGACTGTCGTCGGGGTGACCGACAAGCAGCTCACCGGCGCCCCCGCCTTCATCGAGTCGGGCCATATGTTCCCGGCCGACTTGTCGGATACCGAGCACAAGGCCGTCGCCGAGACCGCCGTGGCGGCGGTCGAGGCGCTCGGTCTGGACGCGACCGTCGCCCATACCGAGGTCAAGCTGACAGCGGACGGTCCGTGCCTGATCGAGGTGAATCCACGGCCAGCGGGCAACCGGATCACCGAACTGGTTCGCCGGGTCACCGGTATCGACCTCACCAGAGCCCACGTCGAGGCGATCCTGGGCGGAGCACCCGACCTCACTCCACGACACACCGATGCCGCGAGCGCGGCCGTCGCCTTCGCCGTCCCCGACCGGGCGGGCGTGGTGAGCCGTGTCGCCGGGGCGGCCGGCTGGGCCGACGATCCGCGCATCGTGGAATACAAACTCCCGGAACCCGGCGTCGAGGTCCGGCCTGCCACCGACAACAACACTTATCTGGGCCACGTCCTCGTGACGAGCGAAAAGCCGGCCGGTGCGGGTGAATCGGCGAACTCCCTCATTGCCGGGCTGCGGCTCGAACTCGACGGTGGTGCCGCGTGATCCGGACGCACCCCGCCTCGGTGGCCGAGCTCACCGCGTGGGCACGGACCGGACGACTCGGCCCCGACCCCGACACTCTGAAGGCGTCGACCGCCTTTCTCACGACCTACGGCACCAGGCACGCGGGACGCACCCGCGCCTACCGCAACGAGGTGCTCAGCATCCGGGTCGGTGCGGCCGTCGGCTCGTGCGGTGTCGAACCACACACGGGCACAGCGGATTTGATCGATGACTGCGTCGGGGCGAAGCTCGGCGAGCTACTCGATCATCCGGTGACCGCCGTGCGGATCGCGGCACTGGACGCCTATCTGATGCACACGCAGCCGCATCCCCGGGCGGGCGGGCGGGACGGTCGTCCGGTCGTCGTGTCGGGACCGACTTCGTTGACGAAGTCGCGGCGCCGCGCGCACGCGGTGATCGATCTGCTGCCCGCGGAAGTCACCAAGGTGCTGGTGGTGGGGGTCGTGGGTTCGCTACTCGCAGAGTTGCGTGATCGTTCCGTCGCCTATGTGCCGTGTGATCTCGCGGGCGGTGTGACCGAGTGGGGCGAGCCGATTCTCGAATCCGTGGCGGCGGTTGCGCCGGACTACGACGCGCTGCTGGTCACCGGAATGACCCTGGGCAACGGCACATTCGACGAATTCCGCACCATCGCACACGAGCGCGGGTTGCCACTGGTCCTCTTCGCCCAGACCGGCAGTGCGGTGCTGCCCTGGTTCCTCGGCGCCGGCGTGCACGCGGTCTCGGCCGAGCCCTACCCGTTCTTCTCCCTCGACGGTGCCCCGAGCACCCTGGTCACGTATCGAGAGCTGTCATGATCGCGCCGCAACCCGACTTGCTGCGGCTGATCGGCGGTACCCCGGTCGTCCAGGTGACCACCGAGAACAGCTCGTACACAGCCAAACTCGAATCGGCGAGCATCGCCGGGATGAAAGCCCGTGCCGCCGTCTCGATGATGCGAGCGGCGGCCGCGCGGGGCGAACTCGCGCCGGGCGCCACCATCATCGAATCGACCAGCGGCACACTGGGATTGGGTCTCGCACTGGCGGGCAAGGCGCTCGGGCACCCGATCGTGCTCGTGGTGGACGACGAGCTGGAACCTGACCTGCGTGCCCTCTTCTCGGCCTTCGGCATCACCCTCGAGGTGGTCACCACGCCACACCCGACCGGCGGCTGGCAGCAGGCCCGGCTCGACCGGCTGGCCGAACTACTGGCCGCCACCCCCGGCGCGTACTGGCCCGACCAGTACGACAATCCCGACAACGCCGGTGGCTACCAGGCGATGGGCGCGGAGATCCTCGCCCAGGTCGACGCCGTCGACGTGCTCGTCGCCTCGATCGGTTCCGGCGGCCACTGCGCGGGACTCACCCGCGTCCTGCGAACCCGCTGGCCTCGGCTGCGGGTGGTGGGCGTCGATGCCGTCGGCTCCCGCATCTTCGGTCAACCGGACCGTCGCAGGCTCATGCGCGGCCTCGGCAGCAGCATCCTCCCCCGCAACGTGGCCTATGCCGACTTCGACGAGGTGCACTGGATCGGCGCCGCCGAAGCCGTCGCGTCCTGTCGCGCACTCGCGGCCCACACCGGAATCGCGGGCGGCTGGAGTACCGGTGCCGCCGCCTTGGTCGCCGCCTGGATCGCCGACCGCGAACCTGATTCCCGCGTACTCACCGTCTTCCCCGACGGCCCCCACCGCTACCTCCGCACCATCTATAACGACGCTTGGTGCCACACCAACGGCCTCTTCGCCACTCCCGCAACAGAACCCACGACCATCCCAACTCCCGACAGCGCCGAGGTCAGCGGCTGGGGGCGCTGCACAGTGGTGCGCGACCCTGCCGCTACGTCGAGCGATCCCGCCACCGAAGTGGGTGATCCGTCCGGCCGGGCGCAGGATTCCGCCGACCAAGGGCGCGGCACCGCCGAGCCTGTGCGGGAATCCGCCACCGCAGTGCACGACGACGCTGCCGAGGTGCTCGGGTGAGGGCGACGTTTCTCGCGCTGCCCACGGGCGTGCGGTTGCTGCTGGTCAATCATCTGGTCGGGCATATCGGTTTCTATCTGCTGATCCCGTTCCTCGCCGACTATCTGCTGCACGACCTCGCGCTGTCGGCGGCGGTGGTCGGTGTCGTGCTCGGGGTGCGCAATCTGAGTCAGCAGGGCCTGTTCCTCGTCGGGGGGTCGGCGGCGGATCGGCTGGGGGCGCGAGGCGTGATCATGGTCGGGCTGGCCGTGCGGGCGCTGGGGTTCGCGTTGTTCGCGCTGGGTGGTTCATTACCGATCGTGCTCGCGGCGGCGATCCTCACGGGTTTCGCCGGTGCGCTGTTCAATCCGGCGGTGCGCGCCTATATCGCCACCGACAGTGGCGCGCGGTCGGCGGAGGCGTTCGCGCTGTTCAATGTCTTCGGCAATGCGGGCTCGGCGATCGGGCCGGTGCTGGGGACCGTGCTGATCGCGGCGGGCTTCCGGATATCCGCACTGGTCGCGGCGGCGATTTTCGTGGTGCTCGCGGTGGTGCAATGGGTACTGCTGCCCGCGCGACCGGTGCCCGCGCACGAGGCCGGAGTCGGCGCGGACTTCACGACCGTGTTCACCGATCGCCGGTTCTGGGCGTTCACCCTCGCCCTGATGCCGATGTTCGCGTTGCAGAGCCAGATCTATTTCCTGTTCACCCTGCAGGCGCAGGACAGCGCCGAGCCTCGGCACCGCGCCGGGGCGGTGGCCGCGCTGTTCGTGGTGGAGACCATTGCCGTTGTGGCCCTGCAGGTCCGGGTCACCAAGGTGCTGATCCGGCGGCCCCAGCGTGGGCCGGCGATGGCGGCGGGGATGGCGATCATGGGCGCGTCGTTCCTGATCGCCCCGGCAGTCGGGGGTGTCGTCACAGACCTGGGCAGCGGACTCGCGGGGACGGTGCTGCGGGTGACGCCCGTGGTGGCGGGCGCGGTGGTGCTGGCCGTCGGGGTGACGGCGGTACAGCCGTTCGTGAACGAGTCGATCGGCCGATTCGCCGGAAACCGGCTCACCGGAACCTATTTCGGCGCGTTCTATCTGGCATCTGGACTGTTCACCGTGGTCGCGACGTCACTCAGCGGCGCGGTGCTCGACCGGGCGGGCGGATCGCTCACCTGGCCACCCGCGCTGCTGTGCGCCGGGACCGGTGCGATCTCGGCACTCGCAGTCCTGGGCCTGCATCGGCGCGCGGTGCTGCCCGATGCCCGACTGGCCACCGCCGACTCCGGAGACCACCCATGACGAATCCCAGGCGCCGGCTCGACCGGGGCGAACGGCACACCCATGTCCTCGAACACACGGCACCGCCGACGGCCGACCAACCGGGTATCGGTGTGGGACGGGCCAACGGCAGCTGCGGGGAACTGTTGCAGGGCGTGTTGCATCCGGACCGCCACTTCCTGGTCACGCTGCCCATCCAGCGTGGCTCGGTCGCCGTCTTCGAACCGGGCGGTGACGACATCACCGTCGTCCCCGGGCACAAATCGAAAGCCCGGCACCTGGCAAGCGCGATGGTGGCGCGCTCGCGGGTGCTGCGCGGCGGACGACTCACCGTGCGCAGCGAACTGCCCGAGGGCAAAGGCCTGGCCAGCTCCACCGCCGACCTGGTGGCGACGGCTCGCGCGGTCGCCGATGCCGAAGGCCGCACGGTCGGCCTCACCGAACTCGAAGCCGACCTGCGTGCCATCGAGCCCTCCGACGGGGTGATGTATTCCGGCACGGTCGCCTATTTCCATCGGGAGGTGCGTCTGCACACCCGCCTGGGCGCTCTGCCGCCGCTGACCATCGTCACCGGCGACGAGGGTGGCGTGGTCGACACCGTCGAATTCAACCGCACCGAGCCGTCCTTCGGCCCCGGGTACCAGCGCGAATATGCCGGATTGCTCGACGAACTCGGTGTCGCGATCGTGCGCGGGGACGTGACGGCGATCGGCGCGGTGGCCACCCGCAGCGCTGTGCTCAGTGCCGCGTTCCGTCACCGCCCGCATCTGGACTCGACCATCCGGGAAGCCCGCGCGCTCGGGGCAGTGGGTGTCGTCGTCGCGCACAGCGGCACGACGACCGGCATCCTGCTGAGCGAGAACGACCGGGACTACCGGTCCAAACTCGCCGCCGCAGAGCAGCTTTGCGCCTCCTTCGCGCACGCGGTGAGCGTGCACCACACCCGCAGGCCGATGCGGGGACACCGGCTTCCGCACGAGCGAATCCCGAGCAGAGAGCTACCCGCATGATCACCATCGACCAGATCCGCTTCGGATACGGCGGGCACATCACGTTGGCCGACATCAGTTTCCGGGCCGAGCCGGGCAGCACCCTCGGTCTGATCGGCCCGAACGGGTCGGGCAAGTCGACGCTGTTGCGCCTGCTGTACCGCGCCCTGCGCCCGGCCGGTGGGACCATCACGATCGATGCCACTCCGGTCGGCGCACTGCGCGGACGCGAACTCGCCACCCGCCTGGCCGTCGTCGCCCAGGAATCGCCGCCGGACACACCGATCACGGTCGCCGAGACGGTACTGCTCGGACGGGCGCCGTGGGTCGGTGCCTTCCAAGGGTATTCACGCGACGACCGCATCACCGCGGCTGCCGCGCTCGCCCGCGTCGGTGCCCGTGACCTGGCCGACCGTCCCTTCGCAACCCTGTCCGGCGGCGAACGTCAGCGCGTCCTCATCGCCCGCGCCCTTGCCCAGCAGGCCGACCATCTGCTCCTGGACGAACCGACCAACCACCTCGACATCCGCTACCAGCACGAACTGCTCTCCCTGGTCCGAGGCCTCGGCGAGACGACGACCATCGTCGTCCTGCACGACCTGAACCTGGCCGCCCGCTACTGCGACCACCTGGTCCTGCTCGACAACGGCCGCGTCGCCGCCGCGGGCCGGGTCGACGAGGTCCTCACCCCCGAAACCCTCGAGCCCGTCTACCGCATCCCCGTCCGCCGCACCACCGCCTTCGGCGCCACCCAACTCCTCTTCGGGCCGTCGGACGATGCGGACCAGCATCACGACGCAGCAGACGAACCACCGCAGGCGACCATTCCGCCCGGCGCCTCGACAGAGGCCACCGTCGGCGGCCCGGGCGACGCAGCCCGTCCTCCCGCCGAGATCCACCCCGCGCCGGCTGACCACCCTCCCGGCGGCTCAGCAGAACTCACCGATGACGGCCCTGTCGGGTCACCGTCGATGACCGAGACCCGAGAGGCGGTGACGCGATGACCGCGACGCTGGAAGTCGAGCAGATCGTCGACGACCTCGATCACGCACGGCACCGCACGCGCACAGTGCTGCTGATCGGCGGACTGCTCATCGCGCTGGCCGTCACCGTGTTGGTGGCGGCCGGGCTCGGGCCGGTGGCCGTTCCGCCGGGCACCGTCGCCCGGATCATCGGGCACCACACCTTCGGCCGCCCGGTGACTCCCGATTGGACCACCGCGCAGGACTCGATCGTCTGGCTCGTCCGGGTGCCGCGCGTACTGCTCGGCGCGCTCGTCGGTGCCGCATTGGCGATCACCGGCGCCGTTCTGCAGACCATCGTGCGCAATGTGCTCGCCGATCCGCACATCCTCGGTGTCACCTCGGGCGCCTCGACCGGTGCCGCCGTCTACCTGCTGTTCGGTGTGAGCGCGGCGGCCACCTCCGCCGCCCTCGCGGCGAGCGCGTTCATCGGGGCACTGATCGCCACGGTGCTGCTGTTCGCGATCTCCCGGATCAACGGGCAGCTCACCTCGCTGCGCCTGCTGCTCGGCGGGGTGACCATCGGCTACATCTTCTCGGCCGCCACGAGCTTTCTGATCTTCGCCTCCGACCGCCCCGAAGGCGCGCGTACCGTGCTGTTCTGGCTGCTCGGCTCGCTCGCCCCGGCGGCGTGGTCCTCGGTGGCGACCACCGTCGCGGTGGTCGCGGGCGCCCTGCTCGCGGTGCTGCTGATGGCGCCACGCTTGGACGCGCTGGCCGCAGGCGACGACACCGCACGCACGCTCGGCTTCGCCCCGAATCGGATCCGGTTGTGGGCATTGCTGATCGTCGCACTCGCCGTCGGCGCGGTGGTGGCCGTCGCGGGAGCGATCGGCTTCGTCGGGCTCATCGTTCCGCACGTCGCGCGGCTGTGTGTCGGCGGAACCCACCGGCACCTGTTGGTGGTGAGTGCCCTGCTCGGCGCGCTGTTCCTGGTGATCGCCGATGTGGGCGCCCGCACCGTTTTCGCACCGCGTGAACTGCCCATCGGCATCGTCACCGCGGCCGTCGGCGCGCCCCTGCTCCTGCTGCTGATCCGCCGCTCCCGCGCCTCCTGATTTTCTGTTCCATCGAAAGGAATACCGATCACCGTGTTCACAGGTGTCTCCTCCGCACGTCACCGCGCGCTCCCCGCCCTCGCGCTGCTCACCGCCGTGGTCACCGGTTGCGGTGCGCCCGCACCGGCCACCACCACGGCGGAAGACGGCTTCCCCCTTACTGTTTCGAGTTGTGGGCGCGATGTCACGTTCACCGCGCCACCGCAGCGGGTCGTCACCGTCGGCTCCATCGCCGCACCGACGATCGCCGCTGCCGGTGCCGCCGACCGCATCGTCACCCGCACCTTCGAAGCCGCCGCTTTCCCCGGCCAGTACGGCGATGCCCTGAAAGGCATCGAAATCACCGCCCCCACCGCCGAACTCGCTCGCGAGGAGATCATCGCCCGCTCCCCCGACCTCGTGGTGAGCGTCGAGGGACTGTCGGTGACCCCCGACGACCTGGCCCAGGTGAACATCCCGCTGATCGTCACCCGTGGCTACTGCCGCGACGCGGCGGGCACCTTCGAGGACGTCTTCGCCGACATCTCGCTCTACGGCAAGCTCTTCGGCACCGCGCCCGCCGCCGACGCCGAAGTCGCGACGCTACGGCAGCGCGTGCGAACCGTCACCGAAAAGCACAGCGGCACAACTACTCCTCGCCGTGCCGCCGCGCTGATCCTGTCGCGGGACGGTGCCCAGCTCAAGGCCTACGGCTCCCAGAGCACCGTCCACGAACAGATGCGGATCCTCGGCCTGTCCAACATCTACGGCGACATCACCAAACGCAATTTCGAAGCCAACACCGAAACGCTCATCGCCCAGGACCCCGAGGTGATCATCCTGCTCACCCAGGGCGACCAGACCCCCGAGTCGGTGCGAACCACCCTGCGCCAGCGCCCCGAACTGGCCGGACTGCGCGCCATCCGCGACAACCGGATCATCGTCGCGCCCTTCGGTTACACCGGGCCGGGACCGGTCGCCGTCGAGGGTCTGGAAGTGCTCGACCGCGAACTGGCGGGCCTGCGATGACCGCGACCACCACCGACTATCTCGTCCGCCCGGCCGGTCCCGCCGACCTGGCCGGCGCGCGCAGCGTCATGCTCGACACCTTCTACCTGGTGTTCGGCATCGGCTACCTGCCCGAACACCACCACGACGTGATCGACCTCGACGCCACGTACCTGCGTCACCCGCGCAATCGGCTGTGGGTGGCCGAGCACGAGGGAGTCGTCGTCGGCACCACCGCGATCCGCGCGAAGGGTCCCGCGCACCCACCCCATCCGGCCGAGCTGGCACACCGCTATCCCGACGACACCACCGCCCAGCTGTTCCGGGTCTACGTCCGGCCCGAACACCACCGGCGCGGGCTGGCCACCCGGCTCGTCACCGCCGCCGTCGAAACTGTCCAGGACACACCGGAATTCGACCGGCTGTACCTGCACACCGACGCGCGGACACCGGGCGCTCTGGAGTTCTGGCTCACCTTCGGCCACATCGTGCACGACGCGCGGGGTCCGCACGACGGATTCCAGACGGTGCACCTCGAGATCCCCCTCGACCGGCCGAATCGGGAACTGGCGCGGTGACGGCACACACGGCACTATCGAACTCGTGGAACAGCAGCGAAACCGCCCGCGTTCGGGTGCCGTGTCGTGACCGTGCTCGCACCGGGAGAGAACCGGCCCGCGCCGGGCGATGAGCTGACCGTCACCGTGGCCTGTTCGGCCCCGGTCGACGTGTCGGCCCTGTTGCTCGATACCGCGGGCAAGGTGCGCTCCGACGCCGACTTCGTCTTCTTCAACCAGCCGACCGGGCCGGGCGTGGTGTACCGGCACGGCAACGGTGGACCCGACATCGTGCAGGTGACGACCTCCGCGCTGCCCGCCGACGTGGACAAGGTGGTGGTCACGGCAAGTCTCGACGGGCGCGGACCCGCCACCTTCGCCGCCGTCGGCAACCTCACCGCCACCATCCAGTCCGGGCCGACGGCTCTGACGTTCCCCGTCTCCGGGCTCACCACCGAGAGCGGTGTGGTGTGCGTGGAGATCTACCGGCGCGGCGGGGCGTGGAAGGTGCGCGCCATCGGCCAGGGATACGACGACGGGCTCGCGGGCATCGCGTCGGCCTACGGGGTGAACCTGGACGACGAACCGGAACCCGCCGCGCCCCAGGGCAATACGGCGCTTACCGCGCACCCGCCACAGGGTGCACCGCAGCATCCCGGCGCCCCGATGCCTCCCGGGCAGTTCCCCCCGCCTGGTCAACCGGGTTCCCCACCACCCGCTCACTTCGGTGCGCAACCCTCGTACGCCTCTCAGCAAGGAGTCCCGCCCGTGCACAGCGACCTGTTCGACCCCTCGCATGCCGAGGTCAACGGCCTCGGCATCCAGAAGCAGGGCGGCAAGATGGTCAAGGTCGGGTTGAACGGGGAGGTGATGGCGCGGTCCGGGTCGATGGTGGCCTACCAGGGTGACCTGAAATTCGAAGCGCTCGGCTCCGGCGGCATCGGCCGCGCGATCCGGCAGCACCTCACCGGCGAGGGTGTGCCCTTGATGAAGGTGAGCGGCCGCGGCGATCTGTTCCTGGCCAACAGCGCCGCCGACGTGCACATCATCGACCTCGACGGCTCCGACGGTCTCACCATCAACGGCGCCAACGTCCTCGCCTTCGACTCCACCCTGCGCTACGACATCGGCCGGGTACAGGGCGCGGCCGGCATCGCCTCCAACGCAGGCCTTTTCAACTGTGTCTTCACCGGCCGCGGCCGCATCGCCATCACCACCCACGGCACCCCGGTAGTCCTCACCGTCGACCAGCCCACCTACGCCGACCCCAACGCCGCCGTAGCCTGGTCCTCGAGTCTGCAGACAGGCATCAAACGCAACGACTCCTTCGGCCTCGGCCGCCTCATCGGCCGCAGCACCGGCGAAGCGAGCACCCTGTCCTTCTCCGGCCGTGGCTTCGTCATCGTCCAGCCCTCCGAACTCCCACCCGGCGGCCTCCTCGGCGGCACCGGCGGCGGCCAGCAAGCAGGCACCGGCGGCAGCCTCTTCGGCTGACACACACACGAAACCGCCCTGGTTCACTCGGAACCAGGGCGGTTTTGCGTGTGTGTCAGGAGCGCCTACGACCCCGCGCGCTCCTTGCGGGCCTGCCTCCGGGCCTCGCGCATCTCGTTGAGTTCCTGTTCCAGGCTCTCGGCGATGCGGAACTGGCCGGTGTCGTAGATGCTGGTCGGTTCGATGGCCTCGTAGCCGAAGTTGGCTTCGGCGAAGGCCTTTTCGACCCGGGCCTCGATGTCGGAGATCGTGCTCTTGCGGGCGGCGGGGACCGAGTCGGTGGTCTTCACCTGCTCGGCCGGTTTGGGCGTTTCCTTCACCGGTTCGGCGGCGGCGACGACGGTCTTCTTCGCTGTGGCCTTGTCACCCGAGGACGGCTTGCCGATGCCGAAACGCTTGCGCTTCTCGGCCGGCCTGCCGTTGGAGACCGGCTCGGACGGGGTCCAGGCGGGTTCGCGGGTGATCGGGGCGGTCACCGACGGCGCGGGCGGCGCCGACTCGATGCGGGTACTTCCGGTCATCGGTGGGGTGTAGGTGAGGCGCACGCCGTCGACGGCCTGGCGGTTGAGGATGCTCTCGGCGGGGTCGGGCAGGTCCCTGACCTGGCTGGTCGCCCGGGTGATCGCCAGGCCGTACCTGGCACTCACCGCGTCGTGGATGAGCAACGCGACACCGATCATCACGGGCGCGACGGCATGCACCGCGGCGTCGTACCAGCGGCCGTCACGCACATAGGGGTAGGTGTTGAGCGTGACGGTGAGCGAGAGCAGCGCCATCTCGGCCAGCGCCACCTGGCGCCGGTTGTCGATGACACCCCATTCGGCCACCTTGTTGGTACCGACCATGATGATGATCAGACACACGCTGATCATGGCCTCGAGCAGGTAACTGAACCAGAACAGCGGGTCCGTCGGCCCGCCGGGCGCGATGTTCTGCTGCACGTTCACCGCCGACCACAGCATGCCCGCGGCGACCACGCCCGCCAGCGCCTTCAATGACCAGGACCGGTGCCGATACAGCGAGGCGAGTTTGGCGTGCGGGCTCGATTCGCGCCGCTGGGCGGCCATCGCCTTCCTGGCGAGCAGCAGATCTCGCATGTCGGCCTTCTCGATAGCTTCGGTGGTCTGCCTTGCACGGTCCGAGGCCTGCGCCATCGCCTGGGTGTGTTTCCAGCGCTGTTCGCGATCCTGTTCACGGATGCGTTCGGCGAGTTCACGTTCGGCGCGCAGTTCGTCCTCGGACAGGGCGTCGGTGAGCGCCGGGTCGAACTGGTAGGCGAGTCGTCCGCGCGCCCGTTCGACGCGCTGGGCGAGCTGGCTGACGTCGTCCTCGAGGGGCGATTCGCTGGTCATGCCAGACCACCGCCCCGGGATCGCGATGGCAGACAGGTGAGCACACGTGTGAACGGCACACGCCATTCTTAGTGCATTCACCCTCCGGCGCGAAACCGATGCTCCCACACCACTGCCCAAACGCGGCGCGCCGCGAGCGACACGCGCATTTCACACCGGCGGCCGAAACAGCCCACTTTTCACTTCACTGCGGCTCAAATGTTGTCGAACACCGTTCGCGACCCCGATCGAAGCCGCTATTGTCACTCCGCCAATATTGGTACACACTGTATCCGTAACCACCGGTCACGCCTGAGGCCGGTGCTGTGCCGAGCCGTAATAAGGAGACTCGATGGCCGCCAATCGGTCCAGCTGGATGAACGAGGATCTGGACGCCCTGCGCGACCTCGCCCGCGCCTTCATGGCCAAGGAACTCGCCCCTAATATCGACAAGTACCGCGAGCAGCACCATGTGGATCGCGACCTGTGGAACAAGGCGGGCGAAGTGGGTCTGCTCTGTCTGTCGATCCCGGAGGAGTACGGCGGCGGTGGCGGCACCTTCGCCCACGAGGCGGTGCTGATGGAGGAGCAGGCGCGCGCCGTCGACACCTCGTGGGGCGTGAGCCTGCACAACGGCATCGTCGCCCACTACCTGCTCGCCTACGGCACCGAGGAGCAGAAGAAGCAGTGGCTGCCCAAGATGGCCTCCGGTGAGGTCGTCGGTGCCATCGCCATGACCGAGCCCGGCACCGGCTCCGACCTGCAGGCCGTGAAGGCCAAGGCGATCCGCGACGGCGACGAGTACGTCATCAACGGCTCCAAGACCTTCATCACCAACGGCGCCCAGGCCGATCTCATCATCGTGGTCGCCAAGACCGACCCCACCCAGGGTGCCTCCGGCGTCTCGCTGGTGCTGGTCGAGGCCGACCGCGAGGGCTTCCGTCGCGGCCGCGTGCTCGACAAGATCGGTCAGAAGGGTCAGGACACCTCCGAGCTGTTCTTCGAGGACGTGCGCGTCCCGGTGAGCAACCTGCTCGGCACCCAGGAGGGTCAGGGCTTCGTCCAGCTGATGCAGCAGCTGCCCCAGGAGCGCCTGATCGTGGCCCACGGTGCGGTCGCGGGCATGGAGGTCGCGCTCGAGCACACGCTGCGCTACACCAAGGAGCGCGAGGCGTTCGGCCGTCCGGTGTTCGGTTTCCAGAACACCAAGTTCAAGCTGGCCGAGGTCGCCACCGAGGCCCGCATCGCGCGCGTGTTCATCGACGACTGCATCGAGAAGCACCTGCGCGGCGAGCTCGACATCCCCACCGTCGCGATGGCCAAGTGGTGGTGCACCGACAAGGCGATGCAGATCGCCGACACCTGCCTGCAGCTGTTCGGTGGCTACGGCTACATGAACGAGTACCCGATCGCGCGCATGTGGGTGGACAACCGCGTGCAGCTGATCTACGCGGGCACCAACGAGATCATGAAGGAGATCATCGCGCGCAGCCTGTAGGACCGCGGGCGGAACCGTCCGACCTATCCGTATCAGCGACCGGGACGAATGTTCTGCGGAAAACGGTACGAACTCGGACAGGACGGTGCGGCGAAACGTGGACAGGGAACCGGGACTGCCTGCCCGCGCCGACATGATGCGCGCCGTGTGCGGGGTCACCGGGTCCGCCGACCCCGTGCTCACGGCCGCGCACGAACTGGCGGCCCTGCACGAACGCCGCGAACAGCTGGTGCCCGGCGACACCAGCGATATCGATTGGGAGCGCGCCCGGTTGGTCTGCGAGATCGACCGCTGGGTGCTGCTCCGCTCGCCGAAACCACCGACAACGGCGCCGATGCACACCGAGAGCATCGGCGCCGTTGTCGATCGCATGGCCCATTTCGCCGCGCTCACCTACCGGGCGCTGGCCTGCGGCGCCGAGGACGAGTTGCGTGCCGCTCAGCAGCGGCTGCACGAATTGGCCTGCGGCTACAACGATCTCGTCGCCGAGGTGGCCAACGGCACGCGCCGCCTGCCCGACGGCTCCGACGACGCCCCCGGCAGCGGCCGCGACCAAGCCGACCAGCATCGGCCGGGCACCGAATAGCCTTCTTCAATACATTCGCAGTGCGACCAACCGCCAGGTGTCCTTGCTCGATTCGATCCGTCCGGCGATGGCGAGGGTGCGCTCGCCCCGCTGATACAGGGCGAACACCTCGGCTGCTCCCGGTTCGGCCGAGGTCTGCCGGACACGGGTGAGATTGGCGGCGCCCAATCCCTTTCCTGGAACCAGATCCTGGGCGAGCATGGTGGCGACCGCCGACACCACCAGCGGATCGGCGAAGGGTCGCAGATGCGTGACCGACCGCCGCCGGTCCAGGACTTCGAGCACCCACCGCAGCACCTGCTCGGCGAATCGCATTGTGTCCGGCGTTGATTCGACGGCCGGCGTCTGCGCAACACACGCACCGCGTACCGCGCGCCTGATCCCCGCGGGCGTGCCGTGCCCGGACCGCCGCGTGCGCGCCCGGGTAACCCGATGCGGCACAACCTCTTCCGATCGCCCGCCGTGCTCCAAGCGCGGCTCACAGTGCGGCGCGGGCAACAACGACGTTCCCTCCATCGACCCAGACATGGGCTGTCCCCTCGAGTCCCGCCCACACACTCCCCAGTGCTGGCGCACAGCATGCCACGACCCGCCGACAAGTGTGCGCGGAATCGGCGCGAACAGGCTGGTCAGAACAGTGTCATCGGTTCCTCGGTGCCGCCAACGGGTTGCGGTGGCAGCTCGGGAACCACCGCGGCGACCTCGGCGTGGAACCGGCGGGCCAGGTCGCGGGCCGCCGCGTTGTCGGGCGTGTGCACGAAGACCGTCGGCGACCGGCCTTCCCGCAACCACCGCGCCACCGTCTCCACCCAGGGCGCCCACCCGGCCACCGTGCGCTCCTCGTCGGAACGGCCGTGATAGCGCACGATCGGGTACTCGGTGAGCGCTCGGGTACGCCTGGGCACCCGAGGCTTCTTCGCCCGCGCCTCCACCTCGGCCGGGTCGGCCGAGGGCCCGTCGAACAGCACCGTCGTATCGAAGGGCACCCATTCGGCGCCGATTCGCCCGAGCACCCGTTCCAGCTGCACGGCGGCGCGGTCGTCGGTGAAGAAGGCCGGGTGCCGCACCTCGACGGCGCAGCGCAGGCCCGAGGGCAGCTCACGCTGGAACCGGGCGAGCGCACCGAGATCACCGGGACCGAACGACGCGGGCAGCTGCAACCACAGCGCGTGCACCCGGGAGCCGAGCGGCGCCATCACGTCCAGAAAGGCGGCGAGTTCGGCGCGCGCGTCGACGAGCCTTCGTTCGTGGGTGATCGCCCTGGGCGGTTTGAGGACGAACCGGAAGTCCGGCGCGGTCTGACGCGCCCAGGATTGCACCGTCGAGGCCGAGGGGGTCGCGTAGAAGGTCGTATTGCCCTCCACGGCGCCGCAGTGCGCGGCGTAGGAACGCAGCTTCTCGGCCGACGCGGACCACTGCGGATGAGTCCACATCGCACACCCCACCCGCAGCTCACGCACTACCCGACCGTATTACAGCGAGCGCCCGTCCCTAAAATGAGACCGGTTGCCACCATTTCGCCCGTGCGCGTTTCCCCGGTGCGCGCACGACGGAAAGGGCCTGTGATGGCGATTCTCACCAGCGAGCGGCCCCGTGCTGTCCCGGCGACCCGCGCCTGGCAGGCGGTCTCGGCCGCCGTAGTGGCGATCGCCTGGGGCGGCAACGAGTTCGCCCCGTTGCTGGTGATGTACAAGGGGCACGGACTGGCCGCCACGGCCGTCGATCTGCTGCTCTTCTACTACGTGCTCGGCATCGTGCCCGCCCTGCTCATCGGCGGTCCGCTGTCGGACCGATTCGGCAGGCGCCCGCTCATGCTGCCCGCCCCGCTCGTCGCCGCGACCGGTTCGCTGTTGCTGGCGGCGGGGGCGTCGTCGGTGCCGATGCTCGCGGCCGGGCGGATGCTGTGCGGTGTCGCGCTCGGGCTGGCGATGGCCGTCGGCGGCAGCTGGCTCAAAGAACTGTCCGGGCCAGGCGTCGGCGCCCGCCGCTCGGCGATGAGCCTGACCGCGGGTTTCGCCCTCGGCGCGGGGGTGGCGGGCGTGCTCGCGCAGTGGGGTCCGCTGCCCGATTCCACCGCGTATCTGGTCAATGTGGCGCTGTGTGTTCTGGCGACGGCCTGGCTGGTGAGAGCGCCGGAAACCGTGCGGCGACAAACGCATCGAGCCCGCCTGCTCGACGATCTGAAGATCCCGGCCGCAGGTCACCGCCGCTTCTTGCGGGTCGCGGTGCCCGTGGCCCTGTGGTTGTTCACCGCCAACGCCACCGCCTACGCCGTGCTGCCCACGCTCATGCTCGGGCAGGTCGGCGAGGCCCCGATCGCGTTCTCCGCCCTGGTCACCATGGTCACGCTCGGCTGCGGTTTCACCATTCAATCGGTCGCGCGTCGCATCGACCGGCCCGGCACCGCCCGCGCCGCGGTGCTCGCGCTCGTGCTGCTCACCGCCGGCATGCTGCTCGCGGCGTGGACCGCGTCGACCCTCACCATCGGCGCGACGCTGCTCACCGCCGTGGTCCTCGGCAGCGGTTACGGCATCGGCCTGGTCGCGGGACTACAGCAGATCGAGCGGATCGCGGGTCCCGGGGACCTGGCCGGGCTGAACGCGGTGTTCTATTCGGTGAGTTACCTCGGTTTCGGTGTGCCCGCGATCCTGTCGGCGCTGCACGGCAGCTTCGGCTTCGGTTATCCCGCCATGTATCTGGTGACCGCGACGATCGCCGCGGCCTGCCTCGCGCTGGTCGCGGCCAACTATCGTGAACGGGTATGAGCACCGACCCGGTCGAAACCCTGCGCCGCTGGGCGGATTCGGGCGCGATCTGGCGGGTGCTCACCCGCCGCGCCGACAGCGTCACCATCGGTTTGTTCGAATGCACCGGCGGCCAGGAGGTCGACCGGTTCACCTCCGCCGACCCCGCGCTGCTGCGGTTCCTCGGCGAACGGACGAGCAGCGATAGCTGACCGATACTCTCCGCCGGGCTAGGCTGGGTTCGTTATCGCTTCACGCCCCGCCGGCCGTCTCGGCCGGATCGTCAAGTGAGGAGAGATCATGTCGGCACCCCCCAAGGGATTGGCCGTGGGAACCTGGGTCATCGACCCGGCCCACTCCAGCCTCGGCTTCTCGGTTCGTCACCTCATGGTGAGCAAGGTGCGCGGCCGGTTCACCGACTTCTCCGGCACCCTCGTCGTCCACGACGACGGCACCGCCGACACCGAAGCCGAGATCCAGGTCGCCTCGCTCACCACCGACAACCCCCAGCGTGACGCCCACCTGGCCACCGCCGACTTCTTCGACGCCGCCAACTACCCCACGGCCACCTTCAAGGCCACCGGATTCAAGGCCCTGAGCACCGAATTCAGCGTCACCGGCGATTTCACCGTTCGTGGCATCACCCATCCGGTCACCCTCGACGTGGAATTCCTCGGCACCGGCCCCGGCATGGCCGACGCGCCGGTCGCCGGTTTCACCGCGACCGCCACCGTGAACCGCCGCGATTTCGGCCTCACCATCGACATGCCGATGGCCGACGGCGGCGCGGTGATCGGCGACAAGATCAACCTGTCCCTCGACATCGAGGTCGGCCTGCAGAGCTGAGCGGAACCGGACCGAGGGAGGGGCAGATGATTCGACAACGTTGTTCGGCCGCGCTGGCCGCCGTGCTCGTGCTGCTGCTGGTCGCGGCCTGCGGCGGCTCGACCACCGACTCCGGGTCCTCGACCCGGACCCCACCCGAGGCCGTGGTCTCGGTGTCGCCCGAGCCGGGCGCCACCGAGATCGACCCGCTGGCCCCGGTCCGGGTCGGCACCAGCGAAGGCACGCTCACCTCGGTCACGATGACCAATGAGCAGGGCAACGAGGTGGAGGGCGTCTTCACCCCCGACCGCACCGCGTGGAAGCCGACCGAACCCCTCGGCTACGGCCGCACCTACACGATCACCGCCGCGACCGACCGCGGCACCGAGCCGACCACCTCGACGTTCACCACGCTGGCCCCCAACAACCAGACCAAGGTGTATTTCCGCACCACGGGCGGCACGGCCCTGTCACCACAGGGAACCTTCGGCGTCGGCACGGTTGTCGTGGCCCATTTCGACGAGAACGTGCCGGATCGCGCCACCGCCGAACGGCACCTGTCGGTCACCACCGACCCGCCCGTCACCGGCTCCTGGTACTGGCTCGACGACCGCAACGCCCACTGGCGCCCGCAGAACTACTACGAGCCGGGTACCCGCGTGACGCTCGCCGCAGATATCTACGGCAAGGACCTCGGCGGCGGCCTCTACGGCCAGGAGGACACCGAGACCAGCTTCACCATCGGCCCGTCCCACGTCTCGATCGTCGACGACACGACCAAACAGGTCCAGGTCTACGAGAACGGCACCCTCGTGCGCACCATGCCGACCTCGATGGGTCGCGGCGGCAGCGAGGAAGTCGCGGGCAAGACCATCTCCTTCTGGACCCAGCCCGGTATCTACACGGTGATGGACAAGGCCAATCCGGTGGTGATGGATTCCTCCACCTACGGTCTGCCCGTGAACTCGCGCCTCGGCTACAAGGAGACCATCGGCTGGGCGACCAGGATCAGCACCGACGGCATCTACCTGCATCAACTCGACGACACCATCTGGGCGCAGGGCAACACCAACGTCTCGCACGGCTGCCTCAACCTGAGCGGGGAGAACGCGCGCTGGTTCTACGAGTTCTCCCAGCCCGGCGATGTGGTGGAAATCCGCAATACCGGCGGCGCACCGCTCGAAGTGTGGCAGAACGGTGACTGGAGCGTGCCCTGGGACCAGTGGCTGGCGGGTAGTGCCCTGAGGTGAACCGGATCGATGAACCACCGGCGCCCTGGCCGCGCCGGCAGCCGCCCAGACGTATCGGCGCCCCACCCGTCCCCCGGTCGACCGGCCATGCCCGGTTGCGCCGCATCGGCTCGATCGTCACCAGGATGTTCGTCGCCGCCGTCGCGCTCGCGGTGCTGGCGGGTACCGGCCTCGCCTGGTCGGCGAAGAACGGTTTCGATGCCGGTTTCCTGCACTCCGACGCGCTGGGGGACGACGCGCCGCGCTCGCTCGACGGCGCGGTCAACATCCTGCTGATCGGCCTGGACACCCGCAAAGACCTCGACGGCAAGGACCTGCCGAAAGCGATCCTCGATCAGCTGCACGCCGGTGACGGCAGCGAAGGCGGCTACAACGCCAATTCGCTGATCCTGCTGCACATTCCGGCCGACATGAGCAAGATCGTCGCCTTCTCCATCCCCCGCGACAACTACGTGGCGGTCACCGGCATCCCCGGCTACTCGCGAATCAAGATCAAAGAGGCGTACGGCCTGAAAAAGGCCGTGGTGCAGGCGAAACTGATGGAGCAGGGTGTCGACGACCCGGTGGAACTCGAGCGCCGCAGCCGGGAGGCGGGCCGCGAATCCATCGTCACCACGGTGCGCAACCTGGTCGGGGTGCCGATCGACCGGTTCGCCGAGATCTCGCTCGCGGGGTTCTACGACCTTGCCGACGCGGTGGGCGGCGTCGATGTGTGCCTGACCAACGCCGTCGACGACAGCGAGTTCTCCGGCGCGGTGTTCCCGGCGGGCCGTCAGCACCTCGATGCGGCCCAGGCCCTCGCGTTCGTGCGCCAGCGCCACGGTCTGCCCAACGGCGACCTCGACCGCACCCACCGTCAGCAGGCGTTTCTCACCTCGGTCGCCAAGTCGCTCAAGGACTCCGGCACGCTCACCGATCTGAGCAAGCTGTCCGCCCTGATGGATGCCGCCCACCGCGACATCGTGCTGTCGCAAGGCTGGGATCTGTTCGAGTTCGTCCGCGATCTCGGTGCGGCGGGCAGCATCCCGGTCGAGTTCCGCACCCTGCCGGTGCTGCGCTACGACGTGATCGACGGCCAGGACGTCAATATCGTCGATCCGGCTGCCATCAAACGCGAGGTGCGCGCGGCTTTCGGTCAGCAGACCCCGACCACCACTATGGCGGCGGCGAATCCCGATGCCGTGGTGGACGTGCACAATGTCGGTTCGACGACCGGGCAGGCTGCCCTGGTGTCGAAGATGCTGACCGCGCGCGGCTACGGCAAGGGCGAGGTCGGCGGTGGTGACGGCAACGACGAGCCCTATTCGGCGGTCACCTACGGCCCCGGCGCTATCCAGGACGCGCGTGCTGTCGCCGAAATCCTCGGTGGCCTTCCGGTTTCCGCGTCACCCTGGGTTGAGGACGGCCACGTGCGCGTCATCCTCGGCACCGACTTCACTCCCCCGGCCGAACTGAGCCCGACCACCACCACCCGCCCCATAACCACGACGAGCAGCGTTGCCGGACAGCCCCTGCCGGACGCCGGGAAACCACTCACCACCAATATCGGCGACACGATCCCCTGCGTGAACTGATCCGCTCCGCGGTCGAAGACAAACGGCTCGGCCACCGGTTTCCCAGCGGCCGAGCCGTTTTCGGTGACTTCAGTCGACCGGAGCGTCAGGATAGTCCTGCTGCCGGTAACCCCCACGCAGCGTCCCGTCGAGGTACGCCGCCCGGCACGCGCGCCGGGCGATCTTGCCGCTCGAGGTCCGCGGAATCGAACCAGCAGGCACCAGCAGCACATCACGCACCGTCACGCCGTGCCTGCGCGAGATCGCCGCGCGCACCGTGTCGATGATCGGCTGCGGATCGAGTTTCGCGGCACCCGAACCTCTTTCGGCCACCACGACCAGCTGTTCGGCGATGTCGTCGGCATCGGCCACCCGCACCGGCGCGGGCAATTCTCCCGCCGGAACCGAGAACGCCGCGACGAAGCCCGGCCGCAGCGCGTTGCTCGCTTCCTGTGCCGAATACTCGAGGTCCTGCGGGTAGTGATTACGTCCGTCGACGATGACGAGGTCCTTCACCCGGCCGGTGATGAACAGTTCCCCGTCGTAGTAGGCACCGAAGTCGCCGGTGCGCATCCAGGTCGCGTCCGCCGGCGCGCCCTCGGCCCGGCTGCCGATCGGATTGCGGGTCACCCGGTTGTGGAAGGTCTGCGCTGTCTCCTCCGGCCGCCCCCAGTACCCGATGCCCATGTTGTCGCCGTGCAGCCAGATCTCGCCGACCTCGCCGTCACGCCGCTCGATACCCGTCTCCGGATCGACGATCACAGCCCACTGCGACCTGGCGACATACCCGCACGACACCTGGGCCACCGCCTGCGCGGCGTGCTCGTCGACCTCGACCATGCGCCCGGCATTGAGTTTGCCCCGGTCCACATAGACCACCCGCGCCTCGTCCTCGCGGCGGGTGGCCGATACGAACAGCGTCGCCTCGGCCATCCCGTAGCAGGGTTTGATCGCGGTCTTGGACAGCCCGAACGGCGCGAACGCCTCGTTGAACTTGCGCATCGAGGACACCGAAACCGGTTCGCTGCCGTTGATGAGCCCGATCACGTTCGACAGATCGAGTGTCTCGTCGCCTTTGGGCAACCCGCGCACCGCGGCGTGCTCGAACGCGAAGTTCGGTGCGGCCGAGTAGATCTCGGCACCGTCGGCCTGTGCGGCGAGTTCCTTGATCCAGCGCGAGGGCCTGCGCACGAACGCGCTCGGCGACATGATGGTGATGAACTTGCCGCCGATGGTCGGCAGGATCACCGTGAGCAGACCCATGTCGTGGAACAGCGGCAGCCAGGTGACACCGCGCGCGTTCTCGGTGATGCCGATGGCGTCGATCATCTGGAGCAGATTGGTGCCGACTGAGCGATGGGTGATCTCCACACCGGCGGGCACCCGGGTGGAGCCGGAGGTGTACTGCAGGTAGGCCACGCTGTCGATCGAGATGTCGGGCCTGCGCCAGCGCGATCCCACCGCGTCGGGAATCGCCTCCACCGCGATGATTCTCGGCCTTCGCGTGTTCGGCTGTTCACGGAAGAAGTTGCGTACCCCCGCCGCCGAACCGGTGACGGTGAGCACCGCGGCCGGTTCGCAGTCACCGAGCACCGCGTGCAACCGATCGCTGTGCCCCTGCTCCTCCGGATCGAACAACGGCACCGCGACATTGCCCGCGTACACCGCCGCGAACAGCGCCACCACATAGTCGAGCCCCTGCGGCGCCAGGACCGCAACACGGTCGCCCGGCTCGGTGACCTGCTGCAGACGCGCCGCCACCGCCCGCAACCGCACTCCGAACTCACGCCAGGTGAGCTCCTGGTACTCGCCGTCGCGTTCCCGCGAGTAATCGATGAACCGGTAGGCCAGCTCGTCGCCGTTGGCCTCGCTGTGCTTGTCGACGAAATCGATGAGCGTCTGGTTACCGGGAATTCGGATGGCGCCCTGCTCGTCGAGGTAGTCGTCGAGTGTCTCGCCGATCATCAGAACCGCCCGAAGGCCAAGGCCACGTTGTGCCCGCCGAAGCCGAACGAGTTGTTCACCGCGTAATCGATGCGGCCCGGCCGCGCCTGACCCGAGACCACATCGAGGTCGATCGCGGGGTCCTGGTTCTCCAGGTTCAGCGTGGGCGGGACGACGCTGTCGCGCACGCTGAGCACGGTGATCACCGATTCCAGCGCACCGACCGCGCCGATCGAATGCCCGAGCGCCGATTTCGGCGCGTACACCGAGGCATGCGACCCGATGGCCTTGCCGATCGCGTTGGCCTCGGCGGTGTCGCCGATGGGGGTAGCGGTGGCGTGGGCGTTGATGTGGGTGACGTCGGTGCGGCTGATGCCGCCGGTCTGCATGGCCCGCGTCATCGCCCGAGCCGCACCGGTGCCGTCGGGGTCGGGCGCGACCAGGTGGAAGCCGTCGGAGGTGACTCCCGCACCGAGCAGGCGCGCGTGGATCGTCGCCCCGCGCGCCTTGGCATGGGCCTCGGTCTCGATCACCATCATCGCCCCGGCCTCACCGAAGACGAAGCCGTCGCGGTCGACGTCGAACGGGCGTGAGGCGCCCTTGGGGTCGTGATTGCGGGTGCTCATGGCACGCATCTGGGTGAAGGCCGCGATCGGCACCGCCTGGATGCAGCCTTCCACCCCGCCGGTCACCACCATGTCGGCATCGCCCATCACGATCATCCGCCACGCGTTGGCGATGGCCTCCGAACCCGACGAACACGCCGAAACGGGCGTGGAAACGCCTGCGCGCGCGCCCAATTCGACGCCGACACACGCGGCGGCGCCGTTGGGCATCATGGCCGCCACGGTCTGCGGCGACACCTTCCGGTAGCCGCCGTTGGACAGCTTGTCCCGCGCGTACAGCAGGGATTCGGCACCGCCGAGCCCAGTACCGATGGAGACGCCGAGCCGGTCCAGGTCGACCTCGGGGCTGCCCGCGTTGCGCCAGACCTCACGGCCGAGCGCCACGGCCATCTGCTCGACGTAGGACAACCGGCGCGCCTCCTCGCGGGTGAGCGAGGCCGCCGGCGACACCTTCAGGTGACCACCGATCCGCACCGGAAGGTCGAAGTCGTCGATGAAGGAGTCCTCCAGGACGTCGATCCCGCTCTCGCCGTTGAGCAGACCTTTCCAGGTCGAGTCGACGTCGCCCGCGATCGACGTGGTCGCCGCAAGGCTCGTGACCACGATGTCCGTCATAATTCTTCGCTCACTCTCTCTAGCTATGCCACGACTGAACGGGAACCGCTGATGGAGCTGAACTGGTGAAGCGTAGAGAATGGCACCGCGTTTCGCCAGGTGCCTTGTGCCGGGTCTATTCTCGGCGACGACCGGCAACATTACCGACTCTTGCTTTTCCCTGCAGCGAAAGGGCACGAGCGTGGCCAGGAACCTCACCCAGCTGGAACTGCTGATCGAATTGGAAGATGTTGCGGCGCGCAATGTCGATCGTCATCTATCGATGGCCAAGGACTGGCATCCGCACGACTACGTGCCGTGGGAGCAGGGCCGCAACTTCGCATCGATGGGCGGAATCGATTGGGCGCCAGAGCAATCCGCCTTGAACGAGGTCGCCAAGGCAGCGATGATCACGAATCTGCTCACCGAGGACAACCTGCCCTCTTATCACCGGGAGATCGCCGAGAACTTCTCCCAGGACGGCGCCTGGGGCACCTGGGTCGGCCGCTGGACCGCCGAGGAGAACCGGCACGGCATCGTGATGCGTGACTATTTGGTCGTGACGCGCGGCGTCGACCCGGTCGCACTCGAGAACGCGCGAATGATCCACATGACCAACGGCTACTCGGCCATGTCGGTGGTCGACGAGAAGGCCGGTGCCTTCGCTGTGCGCGACACCTCCGGCGCCGGTTTCCTGTACTCGGTGGCGTATGTGACCTTCCAGGAACTGGCCACCCGGGTGAGCCACCGCAACACCGGCCGTGCCTGCGACGACCCGATCGCCGACCGCATGCTCGCCCGCATCGCCGCCGACGAGAACCTGCACATGATCTTCTACCGCAACCTGTGCGCTGCCGCCCTCGACCTGGCACCCGACCAGACCATGGAGGCGATCGCGACCATCGTGGCCGGTTTCCAGATGCCGGGCGCGGGCATGCCCGGGTGGCGCCGCAACGGTGTGCTGATGGCCAAGCACGGCATCTACGATCTGCGCCAGCACCTCGAGGAAGTCCTGCTACCGGTGCTGCGCAAATGGAACATCTTCGAGCGCACCGATTTCGGTCCGCGCGGCGAGCAGGCACGCGACGATCTGGCCGCCTTCCTCGACCGGTTGCGCCAGGACGTGGTGCGCTTCGAGGAACAGCGCGATCGTTCACTCGCGCGCGCGAAGCAACGTCAGCTGGTCTGATCGAGCGCGGGCGGCGACCGGTGCACCTGTGGCCGGATCGCCGCTCGCGCGTGGTGTTTGTTCCGGTACATCGCGGCGTCGGCGGCTTGGAGCAGTTCGTCGGCGGCGGCCGGTGGCTGTTCGAAGAAAGCGGTGCCGATGCTCACGCCCACGGCGAGCATGTGCCCGTCCACCTCGAGCGGCGCCGACAACGCCGCCATCAGCTCGTCGGCCAGCTCGGTCAATGCCTGTTCGCCCGAACACTTTTCGACGAGCACGAGGAATTCGTCGCCACCGATGCGCGCGGGCAGCGCCGAGCGGGGGCCGAGGGTGTCGCGAAGCCGGTCCCCGACTACCCGCAGCACCCGGTCACCGATGGTGTGGCCCCACAGATCGTTGATCTCCTTGAAGCCGTCGAGGTCCAGATAGCACACGCCGACCGGCGGTTCGGCGTCCGCGAGTCGGCTGAACAGGTGCGACCGGTTCGGCAGGCCGGTGAGCGCGTCGTGGTTGGCGTCGTGCCACAGCCGGTCGGCCAGCTGCTTGCGCTCGGTGACGTCGACCGCGACACCGACCAGGAACCGGATCGCGCCCTCGGCGTCACGAACCGCCGACATCGACAGGTCGATCGAGGTGACCCGACCGTCGTCGCGAATGTGTTCGGTCTCGGTCCGGAAGCTCTCCGACTCCCCGGCGACCATCCGCTGCAGTTCGACGAAGGCATCGTTGAGGTTCGCCGGGCCGAGGATGTCGGCGACGGTGCGCCCGACCATAGACTCGGGGGTCTGCCCGAGCATTTCGGCCAGCGTCAGGTTGCAGTTCACCACGCTGCCGGTCATGTCGACGGTGCCGATGCCGACCAGCGCACCGTCGAAAACGGCCTCGAAACGGGCCTCCGACAGGGCGCGCCGGTCCTCTGCCTCCTGCGCGGCCGAGAGCACCGCGGCCAGCGTCTGCTCCTGTTCGGCCAGTGCCGCCGCCCGCAGCGCGGCGGTGAAACCGGCCGCGAAGTCACCCGCCAAAGCGACTGCGCGACTACGGATTTCGGGAAGCGCCGGGTCGTCGAAACCGGCGGCGGCATGCTCGACGAGGTCGGTGCACAGCACCGGAACCGTGCGGCTCACCGCGGCCGGGTCCCGGTAGTTCACCGCGACCAGCATGCGCGCCGCCTGCCGGGCGACGTCGGGGTCCTCACCACCGCGGGCTGCATCGATGAGGCCCGTGCACAGGGCGGCGAGCATGTCCTCGATCTGGGAGCGGGTGAGGGTGGGAGCGACCACACCGTCGAGCGCGTCGGCCCACCGCTGCGCCAGCTCCCATGACCCCACCGTTCATCCGCCCCTGTCGTCGTCTCTCGCACCGCCGTGACGACGGGCTCAGCCCTTGCGCGCGACCCCACCGAGACCGAGCGAACGCCCGGGCTTCTCGTGCTGATCTCGCTCCGACTCAGGTCGCCACGCCGGCAGTTCCACCACGCCCGGCGACTCCAGATCCCAACCATCGAACATGGCGGCGATCGCGTCCTTGGGCCGGAAATGGATACCGACCCGGTTCTCGTTCGCCGCGTTGGCGCTCAGTTTACCCGCGTCCTCCGGCCGCAATTCCGAGGTCAGGTGGGAGATGGCGACGAGACTGCCCGGCGCGAGCACCTCGCGTAGCGCGCTCACTTTCCCCGCCGGATCGTCGTCGTCGGACACCAGATGCAGCACCGCGATCAGCAGCAGTCCGACCGGCTGCGCGAAGTCGATCAGTCCGGTGTCCCGGACGGCGGCCAGCAGGTCGTCGGTCTTGCGCAGGTCGGCCTCGATCGCGCCCGCCCGCTCGTTCCCGTGCAGGATCGTGCGCGAATGCATGACGGCCACCGGGTCGATGTCGACATAGAGCACACGCGCCTGCGGGTCGAGTTCGTGCACGATCTCGTGCACATTGCCCGCGGTGGGGATGCCGGAACCGATGTCGAGGAACTGGCGGATGCCCGCGTCGAGCATGAACCGGACGGCCCGCCGCAGGAACGCACGGTTGCTCAGCGCCAGGCGCGGCAGATCCGGCACCAGCTTGGTTCCCATTTCGGCAGCCATCCGGTCGACCGCGAAATTGTGCGAGCCACCGAGTAGTGCGTCGTACATCCGAGCCGGGCTCGGTTGCTGCATATCGACACCGTCCGGTGCCCAGGCAGGCCTGTCCATCGCCGATCAACCCCTGTCTTTCCGTGCCGCGCCCCGGCGGCATTCGATGATCGTAAACTCCGGCACCGACATCGGCGCGGTTCGGTTCACTTGTCCGCACCGTACGGCTGCGCCCACAGCGGCGCCACGTCCGGCGTCATCGTCGCGACGACCGGCACCCCGGCGGCCAGAAAGTTCTCCAGCGCCCGGCGCATATGGTCGGCGGAGGTGATGAGCACCGCCTTGTGCACGCCGAGTGCTGCCATGAGCTGTGCCGAGAACTGCGCGTTCTGCACGGTGGAACCGGCTTCGGTTTCGGCGTGCAGCCGGTGCCTGGCCACTCCGCGCACATGCAGCCAGTCGGCCATCACCTGCGCCTCGGTGACCCCGTTACGCGGGTTGCCGCCGGTGACGATCACCGGCGACGCGGGCGACATGTACGCCTGAACAAGCGCGGCGTGCAGCCGATTGCTCAACTCGGCACGCATGGTGCCGTCGGGTTGCAGGCCGTAGCCGAGTACGACGATCGCCGTCTCGGGGCCGTAGGTTTCGGGCAGGTCGATTCCCGCGACTCCCGCAAGGGAATTCGCGGCGCCGAGCATATCGGCGGTGACCCGGTCGGTGATGCCGGCGAGCGGGTCGGGTTCGGGTTCGGCGGCTACCGGTGCGGCGGTGAGGACCGCCCCGATGAGGGCGGCGGGCAGCACGAGTGCGGCAGCGCCGCGACGGAGAACTTGATGAGCGAGCCGGTCCATGCGACAACCTCCAGAGCGACGTCGCATCATGGTGACGGACAAGCGCTCCCGCCGCTGCCGAATCCGAAACATTCGCTGGTCGGTTCCGTTTCGTGCCCCGAATTGCCCTGGAAACAACGAAAGCCCCCTGACCGTAGTCAGGGGGCTTTCGTGAATGATTGTCCGGCGGTGTCCTACTCTCCCACACCCTGTCGAGTGCAGTACCATCGGCGCAGGTGGCCTTAGCTTCCGGGTTCG
>NZ_JBFAKI010000020.1:0-104950 GCF_040655675.1 Nocardia sp. NPDC050378 | reverse complement strand
CCCGCTGGAACATCAGTACTTTTCCCGCATCCGCCGACAAGGCCGCTCCTTCGTCGCCTACGCCACGGCACCTGATCGTCGGGACGGCCGCGAACCGCCGCTTCGCGGCGGACCCTCCTCGAGGTCGGGTCGTGGTGGTCGTCGTCAGCTGTAGCGGGATTCGCAGGTTGTCGCGCCGTTGAGGACGCCCGCGCGGAAGGCGTCGACGCGCGAGAATCCGCTGGGGACGGTGTTGCCTTCGGCGTCGCTGGCGGCCAAACCGTCGGTGAGCAGGCCGGAGACCGCTTCGTCCAGGTCGCCCGCGGAGAGCTGGATGTCGCCCTGGCTGACCGGACGGCCGGGCTCGGCGAGTTTGCCGGTGACCACGCCCGACAGGCAGGCCGCGCGCAGGCCCGTCTTCGCGCCGGTGAGCGCTTGGCCGTTGCTGCGCTGCACGGCGAGGGTGTAGCGGGAGATGAACAGGACGTAGCCGTTGTAGTCGCCGCTCACCTTCACCGGGAGCGGGCCGTCGTCGCTGTCGTCGGCGGAACCGCGTTCGGCCAGGCCTGGCACGTCGGTGGCGATCACGTTGTCGGTCGGGCAGTAGGTGACCGGGTTGGTGACGGCGCCGTCGTCGCACTCCACCTGCGAACCGGAATAGTCGTAGGAGGGCGACTGCCGCACCGGCAGAACCGCCTGCAGGGCCTTGCTCAGTTCCACCAGATTGCTCTGGGTGATCGGGTACTCGCCGCGTCCATGGTCGCCGGAGAAACTCTGCGGCAGATTGCCACGGCGCGATTCGATCTCGTCCTCGTCGATGCCCTTGCAGCCGCGCGCACCGTCGGTGAAACCGATCTGCACCGCCGTGACCCGCTCGAACGCCGAACCGTGCACGCTCTCCGGATCGTCGGGGTCGGAATCGCGAATCGAAACCGTCGCGGCCAGCACGGAATTGAGGCCGTCGGAGGTGTTGATCGTGAAGTGCTTCGACTTGCCCTCGGCTACATGGCGCATGAACGCGCCGGCGAAACAGTCCGCTTGCTGTTCCTTCACCAGTACCGGGGTCTTCTTGGTGACCATCTTGGCCATGGTCTGGATGGCGTGCCCGTATTCGTGGGCGAGCACCATCACCACCGACATCGGGCCGAAGGTCTCGCTCATCGTGGGCAGCAGCATCGCACGGTCCCAGCCGATGGAGTTGTCGCTGCGGCAGTAGGCGGCGTTCACCAGGTGGTAGGTGGTTTCCTTGCAGAACTCGACCGCCGAGTTCCGTGGGGCGCGCGCGTCCCAGGAGATGAGGGTGGTGACCGGGTCGAACGTCTCACCTCGGAACTCGGTGCCGAACACCGACTCCCAGTAGGTCTGGATGTCCTCGATGGCGTTGAGGGCGAGGGCGTCGACTTCGCCGCCGTCACCGTTGGACGCGGTGAGCGAGGAATCCGCGACGCCGGGTCGTGGGCCGTTCGGGCCACCGGTGGTCGGCAGACCGGCCACCCGGAAGGGGTCGTCGTAGATCGAGACCGCGCGGCCGTCGACCGCCCGTGTGCAACCCACACTCAGCAGTGCGCATAGCACGGCGGTGATGGCAACGAGCACTTGGCCTTTCGGCATCGGTCCCCCTGGTCGGCCGGATACACGTGCAGGTCGGTCGCCGGATCGGGTGTGAAGCCGTCTCGGGGGCACCGCCGATGTCCGGGCGATGGCATAGTATCCGCTCCATGTCTTCACCGGGGGCGCAGACCATCACCGTGCGCCATGATGGAACCGAACGAGTCTTCGAAGCGAGCCAGCAGATCACCATGGGCCGTGCGCCCGAGGTCACCCTGTTCGTGGACAGTCCGCTGGTCTCGCGCGTGCACGCCACTCTGCGCTTCAGCAACGGCGCCTGGGTACTCGCCGACAACGGCAGTACCAACGGCGTTTTCGTCGACGCACGCAGGCTGAGTCAGCCGGTCTCGATCGACCGGCCGACCCAGGTGCGCCTCGGCGACGCGATCAGCGGGCCGCTGCTGCACCTCGTGCCCGCGGCGCCGGGGGCGGGATCGCGGCACGCGGCGACCATGGTCGCGCCGCCGTCGCAGCAGCAACCGCAGCACCGTCCGCCGCAGCGCCCCGCGTTCCAGCCACCGTCACATCCGACGCCGCAACAGCAGCAACCACCTGCCCGGCCGCAGTACGTGCCGACCTCGCAGTTGCCGTCGCAGCCGGTCGCGCCGCAGGACAACATCAATATGACCCGCCGCGCCGACTCCTCGATGCTGCCGCCGGTGCGCAAGGCGGCCTCGACCGAACCGGTGGCGCGCGGTGACCGCATCCCGCCCGGCGGGCTGAGCATCGGCCGCACCTCCGACAACCAGATCGTGGTGAACGACCCGCTGGCCTCGCGTAAGCACGCGCGGCTGGTTTCCTCGCCGGAGGGGCTGGTCGTCGAGGACCTCGGGTCGGCCAACGGCACCTTCGTCAACGGTCACCGTCAGCAGCGCACCGTGCTGCGCGAGCGTGACATCGTCACCATCGGCAACATCGACTTCGTCGTCGCGCAGGGTGCGCTGGTGCACCGGCAGAAGCCGGTGGCCGAGCTGGGTCTCACGGTGCACGGGGTCGGGTTCACCGTCGAGGGCAACAAGCAATTGCTCGTCGATGTGAACATGCAGGCCGGGCGTGGCACGCTGACCGCGCTGATCGGCCCCTCGGGCGCGGGCAAGTCGACGCTGTCGAAGCTGATCGCGGGCAACACCCAGCCCTCCGGCGGTGTGGTCACCTTCGAGGGCCGCAACCTGCACGCCGAGTACGAGGCGCTGCGTTCGCGTATCGGCATGGTCCCGCAGGACGATGTGCTGCACCGTCAGCTCACCGTCCGCCAGGCCCTCGGTTTCGCCGCCGAGCTTCGGCTGCCGCCCGATACCACCAAGGCCGACCGTCAGCAGGTGATCGACGGTGTGCTGCAAGAGCTTTCGCTCACCCAGCACGCCGATACCCGGGTCGACCGGCTCTCCGGCGGTCAGCGCAAGCGCGCGTCGGTGGCGATGGAGCTGCTCACCGGTCCGTCGCTGCTGATCCTCGACGAGCCGACCTCGGGCCTCGATCCGGCGCTGGACCGGCAGGTCATGCAGATGCTGCGCGAACTGGCCGACGCCGGTCGCGTGGTCATCGTGGTCACCCACTCCGTGGCCTGCCTGGACATGTGTGACCAGGTGGTGCTGCTCGCGCCCGGCGGCAAGACCGCGTTCGCCGGCCACCCCGGTGGCGTCGGCGCGGCGATGGGTACCAGCGACTGGGCCGAGATCTTCGCCAATGTCGCCGCCAACCCGGACCAGGCCTTCGCGGCGTATCGGTCGAGGCAGGCCTATGTGCCGCCGCCACCGCCGCCCCAGCCGTTGCAGCGCGGCAATGCCGGTGCGCCGCCGCAGTCCAGTGGCATGCGGCAGTTCAGCACGTTGGCGCGCAGGCAGTTGCGGTTGATCTTCGCCGATCGCGGTTACCTGGTGTTCCTGGTGGTGTTGCCGTTCATCCTCGGCGCGTTGTCGCTGGTGGTGCCGGGTGAGAACGGATTCGCCGCGGGGCCGCTGGTCGCCCAGCCCGACGGGTCGTTCGCCAAGTCCGGTGGTAGCGAGACCCAGCAGCTGCTGGTGGTGCTCATCCTCGGCGCGTGCTTCATGGGTGCGACGCTGAGTGTGCGTGACCTGGTCGGTGAGCGGACGATCTTCCACCGCGAACGGGCGGTCGGGCTGTTGCCCTCGGCGTACCTGCTGGCCAAGATCGCGGTGTTCAGCGTGGTGGCGTTCCTGCAGTCCGCGGTGCTGATCGGCATCACCCTGCTCGGCAAGAACCCGCCCGGCGCCGGGTCGGTGATTCCGAACGGCAGCATCGAGCTCTACATCGACATCGCCATGACGGCGGTCTGCTGTGTGGTGTTCGGTCTGCTGATGTCGAGCCTGGCCAAGTCCAACGAGCAGGTCATGCCGATGCTGGTGGTGATGATCATGGTGCAGCTCGTGATGGCCGGTGGTCTGATCCCGGTGACCGACCGCGTCGGCCTCGAGCAGGTGTCGTACCTGTTCCCGGCCCGCTGGGGGTACGCGTCGGGCGCGTCGACCGTCGACCTGAAGAACTTGTTCTGGGGTGCGCAGGACGATTCGCTGTGGACACACTCGGTCGGCATCTGGATCCTCGACATCGCCATGGTGCTCGTGATCACCTCGGCCCTGGCGTTCCTCACCTGGACGCGCCTGCGGTTGAAGCGGTCGCAGGCATGATGTCCGGGCAGGTCGACGCCGTTTCGGCGGACACACTGCGCGTGTCGAGCGCCGACCGGGCACACTTGAGCCTGTGACCGTTCGAGTTGGCGCCCTGCATCTGGGGTGGGATGTGGTGTCTGTCGCCGCGGGTGGCGGTGAGACCCCCATCCGCCCGGTTCAGGTGGAGGGCACCTACACCCCGCCCGCCTACCTGCTCGCCGACGCCGCGGGCAGGTTGCACACCGCCGGTGTCGACCGGCAGCGACCCGATCTGGGGATGGCGATCGCCGACGTGCGCGACATCCTCGGGCACCCGCAGATCGTGATCGCCGGTGCGACCTGGCCCGCCGAACTGGTGTTCCGGGCCAGGCTCTACAACCCGCTGGCCGCCGTCGGCAAGTATCTGCGCGGTAAGCCGCAGCTGGTGGCGTTGCCGTATCCGGACAGCTGGCCGGAGGAGAAGGTCGAGGTCTACGCCGGGCTGGTCGAACAGCTCGACGTGGTCGTCGAACCGCTACCGGAGAGCGTCGCGCTGTCGGGATACCTGCGCGCGCTCGGCCTGGTCTCGCCGCCGAGCGAGCGGCACCACACCGGCATCGGCGCCACCGGCATCTACTCCGACGGCCGCACGCTGCTGGTCGTCGCGGTGCACGGTGACGACGAGCAGCCGACCGAATCGGTGGAGGTCTCGGTGAACCCGGAGGCGCTGCGCGACGCGCGCACCGCCGACAACGTGGTGATCGAGGCGATGGCCGCGGCCCGTTCCATCGGCGCCGACACCTCGACGGTGCTGCTCGCGGGCAACGTCTGCTTCAACGACGCGCTGCGCCTGGCCTTCCAGAACCACCTCGGGCAGCGGCTGCAGGTGGCCGATCACCCGATGCACGCGCTGGTGCTCGGCGCCGCGCATCTGCTGGTCACCGAGCCGTTCGACGAGGACGACTACCCCGAGCCGCAGCATCCAGGGCAGGCCTACGCCGCCCAGGTCGGCTGGGGTGCGCCGCCGGCCGCGCCGCCCGCCGCCCAGCCGCCGGGGCCCGCCGGTTTCGTGGCCGGACCGCCCGCCCAGTCCGGTGGCCGACACGCGCTCGACGACGAAGCCGACCAGCGCGGAAAACTCCTCGGCAAGGTCAAGAAGGGTTTCTTCGGCGCACCCGCCGTGCTCGGCGCGCTGGCGCTCGCCGCCACCGGCTGGCAGACCGACACCACCCTCGCGGCCGACGCCTCGGACTGCGCGTTCACCCCGTACGTCAACACCACGCCGCCCGACGGCATCGCGACCGCGGACGGCAGCATCGTCGAGGGGTGCGCCACCCCCGGCATCGACAACCTGCGCTACCTGATCCCGGGTCCGGCGCGCACCACCGACCCGGGCCCGCCGGTGGTCATCTAGTCCGATTGTGGGGGCGTCATACCCGGCTGGTATCGTTGGCCGCTGGCGTGTGGAACGTCGACCCGTTCGCGGTTCGGTGTCTCCGCGATGTCCCGGGTCTCCACCGGCCGCCGGGACAAATCCCGATTTACGGGATCCATAACAGTTGGCCGGCAACACCGACGACAGACAGGGAACGACTGTGCCTACGTACAGCCCCAAGGCAGGTGACGTCACCCGCAAGTGGTACGTCATCGATGCCACTGACGTAGTCCTCGGCCGTCTCGCCGTGCAGGCCGCTGGCCTGCTGCGCGGCAAGGGCAAGCCGACCTACGCACCCCACGTCGATGGTGGCGACTTCGTCATCATCATCAACGCGGACAAGGTTGCCATCTCCGGCAACAAGAAGCAGGACAAGCTGATCCACCACCACAGCGGACACCCGGGCGGCCTCAAGTCGCGCACTGTCGGCGAGGTGTTGGCGACCCGTCCCGATCGTCTCGTGGAGAAGGCCGTCAAGGGCATGATCCCGAAGAACAAGCTGGGTAACGCGATCGCGGGCAAGCTGAAGGTCTACGCAGGCCCGAACCACCCCCACGCCGCGCAGCAGCCGGTTCCGTTCGAGATCAAGCAGGTGGCCCAGTGACCGCTCCTGAAGAGTTCACCCCCGAAGAGTTCGACGCGGTCGACGAGACCGTGGTCGAGGTCGTCGAAGACGGCGAAGGCTACGACGAGGGCGAGGCCGTCTACGAGGCGTCCTACGAGCCGATCGTGATCGATCGTCCCGTGCAGACCGTCGGCCGCCGTAAGGAAGCCGTCGTCCGCGTGCGACTGGTTCCGGGCTCCGGCAACTTCACCCTCAACGGCCGCACCATCGAGGATTACTTCCCGAACAAGGTGCACCAGCAGCTGGTGAAGTCCCCGCTGGTGACCGTCGAGCGGACCGAGTCCTTCGACATCGTCGCCCTGCTGCACGGCGGCGGCCCCTCGGGTCAGGCGGGCGCTCTGCGTCTGGCCATCGCCCGTGCGCTGATCGAGGTCACCCCCGAGGATCGCCCCGCGCTCAAGCGTGCCGGCTTCCTGACTCGTGACCCGCGTGCCACCGAGCGCAAGAAGTACGGCCTCAAGAAGGCCCGTAAGGCGCCTCAGTACTCGAAGCGCTGATTTCGGCACTGCCGACCACCGTCTTCGCCTACCTTGGCTGAGGCGGTACGGTCTGCGGAGCACGTGTGCGAGAGCAGGCTTCCAGCACGGCTGGTCGCCTGCTCTCGTGCTGTATATGGACCACCTACAAGGGGCAGGTATGGGACAGCTTTTCGGTACGGACGGCGTTCGTGGGCTCGCCAACGAGTCTTTGAGCCCGGAGCTGGCGATGCGGGTCGCCGGTGCGGCGGCGCAGGTGCTCAGCCGGGGCAAGAAGCGTCCGGTCGCGGTGCTCGGCCGTGATCCACGCGCCAGCGGTGAGATGCTCGAGGCCGCGGTGACCGCGGGCCTGACCGCCACCGGTGTCGACGTGCTGTCCGTCGGTGTGCTGCCCACCCCGGCCGTCGCCTACCTCACCGGCCTGTACGACGCGTGCTTCGGCGTGATGATCTCGGCCTCGCACAACCCCATGCCCGACAACGGCATCAAGATCTTCGCGGCGGGCGGGCACAAGCTCGACGACGCCGTGGAACAGCGGATCGAGGCCCTGATCGCCGACGGCGCCACCGTGCGCCCGACCGGCGCGGGCATCGGCCGCGTGCGCGGCGACTACACCGTCGAGGGCACCCACGAACGCTATGTCGAGCATCTGCTCGAATCGACCGGGGAGAACCTGTCCGGGCTCACCGTCGTGGTCGACTGCGCGCACGGCGCGGCCGCCGAGGTGGCGCCGCAGGTGTACCGGGAGGCGGGCGCGACGGTGATCGCGATCAACGCCGAACCCAACGGTCTCAACATCAACGACGGCTGCGGCTCCACCCACCTGGACGCGGTTCGCGCCGCGGTGCTCGCCCACGGCGCCGATCTGGGTGTCGCGCTCGACGGCGACGCCGACCGGTGCCTCGCGGTCGACGCCGCGGGCGAGGTGGTCGACGGCGACAAGATCATGGCGGTACTCGCGCTGGCCATGCGGGAGTCGGGCGAACTGGTCGAGGACACCCTGGTTGCCACGGTGATGAGCAACCTCGGTCTGCATATCGCCATGCGCGAGGCCGGTATTCGCGTGCTCACCGCCGCTGTCGGTGACCGCTACGTACTCGAGGAACTGCGTCGCGGCGGGTTCAGCCTCGGTGGCGAACAGTCCGGTCACGTGGTTTTCCCGCGCTACGGCACCACCGGGGACGGTGTGCTCACCGGCCTGCGCTTGATGGCGCGGATGGCCCAGACCGGTCGCGGGCTCGGGGACCTGGCGTCGGTGATGAGCACCGTGCCGCAGGTGTTGGTGAACGTGAAGGTGTCGGACAAGGCGGCGGTCGCCGCCGCCCCGCAGGTGCGCGACGCGGTGGCCGAGGCGGAGCGCATGCTCGGCGAGTCGGGCCGGGTACTGTTGCGGCCCAGCGGCACCGAGCAGCTGGTTCGGGTGATGGTGGAGGCCACCGATCCGGCGCAGGCGCGTCAGCTGGCCGACGACCTGGCCAAGCAGGTCGCCGCCGTCTGATCCGCTGGCGTGCCGTCGCCGCTGCATCTACTATCGGCGTACGCCGTAAGGACCTGTGTGCCCGTGGCGCGTGTGCTCGCTCGGCGCACCGGAGAGTTTGGCGCGCAGCACGATTCGAAGGGGGCCGATCATGGCGCCGCTGCCTGCCCGCAACTACCAGGATCAGTACTACGAGTACGGCGAGCCCCACCGCTGCGGTGGGGCGTGCGGACGGCCGGGCTGTCGTGAAGTGCCGCAGGGGTATTCGCCGACGGTGCCGATCCGCGACGAAGGATACGGTCAGCGCATCGAGGCCGAGTCGTCGCGCAGCGGCGCCGTAGCGGTGCCACGGCCTTCGCCGCGCTCACGGCCGCTGATCGCGGTTGTCGCGATCCTGCTCGCCACGCTCGTCGCCGGATTGGTCGGGATCAAGTTCGGGTCCGATATCGACCTGTTCGGTGCGACGGAAACGGCTGTGGTCCAACCGATCTGATCAGAACTTGCCGGGGGCGTCCTATTTCTCGGTGAGCAGCCCGGCGGCCATGTGCCAGCGGCGGGTCGCTCGCACAGAATCCAGCATGCGGCGGTCGTGCGTCACCAGAATCAGGGTGCCCGTGAAGGATTCGACCGCCTGCTCGAGCTGTTCGATGGCGGGCAGGTCGAGGTGGTTGGTCGGTTCGTCCAAGACGAGCAGGTTCACTCCGCGCGCCTGGAGCAGGGCGAGGGCCGCGCGGGTGCGTTCACCCGGTGAGAGCGTGTCGCACGCCCGGATCACATGCGGACCACGCAGCCCGAACTTGGCCAGCAGCGTGCGGACATCGGCATCGGGCCATTCCGGCATCGCCGCGCCGAAGGTGTCGACCAGCCGTTCGGGGCCGCGGAACAGGCCACGCGCCTGGTCCACCTCGCCGATGGCGACACCGGAACCCACAGCGGCAGAACCGGAATCGGGAGCGATCTTGCCGAGCAGCAGCCCGAGCAGGGTGGACTTGCCCGAGCCGTTGGCGCCGGTGAGCACGATCCGGTCCGCCCAGTCGATCTGAGTGGTGATCGGCCCCAGCGTGAACTCACCACGGGTGACCGTCGCGTTGTTCGCGGTGGCGACCACGGCTCCGCTGCGCGGTGCGGTGGCGATCTCCATCCGCAGCTCCCACTCCTTGCGCGGTTCCTCGACCACCTCGAGCCGTTCGATGCGGCGCTGCGTCTGCCGGGCCTTCGCCGCCTGCTTCTCGGTGGACTCGGCGCGCGTTTTGCGGCCCATCTTGTCCGAGTCGTTCTTGCCTTTGCGCCGGGCATTGCGCACACCGTGCTCGAGCCAGTTGCGCTGCATCTGGGCGCGTGCCTCCAAACCAGCTTTGGTGTCGGCGAATTCGTCGAACTGCTCGCGCGCGTGTTTGCGGGCGATCTCGCGCTCGGTGAGATACGCCTCGTAGCCACCGTCGTACATGCCGTACTGCTGCTGGGCCAGGTCCAGTTCCAGCACACGATTCACGGTGCGCGCCAGGAACTCCCGGTCGTGGCTGATCACCATCAGCGGCACCCGCACGCCGGTGACGAAACGTTCCAGCCGTTCCAGGCCGTCGAGGTCGAGATCGTTGGTCGGTTCGTCGAGCAGCAGAATGTCGAAGCGCGACAACAACACCGACGCCAGCCCGGCGCGCGCCGCCTGGCCACCCGACAGGCCCGTCATCGGGGTGTCGAGGCCACCGGCCAGACCATCGATGAGGCCGAGTTCGGCCGCGACCTCCTCGGCCCGCTGCTCCAGGTCCGCGCCGCCGAGGGCCAGCCAATGTTCCAGCGCGGGGGAGTAGTCGTCGTCTCCGCCCTCGCCGAGGCGCTCGGCCGCGGCGTCCATCACCCGCTGCGCCTGCGCCACGCCCGTTCGGCGGGAGAGGAATTCGAGCACGGTCTCGCCCTCGATGCGCTCCGGTTCCTGCGCCAGGTAGCCGACGGTGGCATCCGGCGGGCTCAGCGTGATGGTCCCGTCGCCCGCGTCGCGCTCGGCCAGCATCCGCAGCAGCGTCGACTTGCCCGCGCCGTTCACGCCGACCAGCCCGATCACATCGCCCGGCGCGAGGGTGAAATCGAGGTCGGCGAACAGGGTCCGTTCGGCGTGTCCCGCGGACAGGCCGCTGGCGTGCAGTGTCGTGCTCACCGCTCGAGTCTGCCCGATCTCAGGGTGTGACCCTGAGATGGGGTGGCCCGAAATCAGGGTGTGGATGGGTCCGTCGACCGATGCCGGGCAGTGGCACCCGCCGGCACAGTTGAATCATCACCGCTCGACAGGAAGGCACACCATCATGACTGCCCCCGCCCGCCGCTTCACCCGCTCGACCAGCGACAAATGGATCGCAGGCGTCTGCGGCGGCATCGCCGACTACTTCGGGTGGAGCCCGAGCGTCGTCCGCCTCGCCTTCGTCGCCTCGTGTCTGCTGCCCGGACCCCAGTTCCTGCTGTACCTGATCCTGTGGGTGATCATGCCGAAGAAGTAACACCCGACGTGGCCGTGAGCCGCTCGCGGATGACAGGATGGTGGAGTTCCGCCGCGCCGTCATCCGCGAGTTCCCGTTTGAGGAGGAGCCATGGTCACCTCGGGCGACATCCCCGGCTTCGGCCTACCCGACATCGACGCGCACACGCCCCTCGACAGCCTCGGCCCCGTCGAACTCAACTCCCCCTCCCAGGACCTCGACACCGACGGCGTCGCCGACTCCCTCACCCACACCGACCCCAACTCCACCACCATCTGGTCCGACTACGACGAGGACGGTCTGGCCGACCACGTGACGGTGATCGAGGACGACGGTGACTACGCGGCGTGGGAGTACCACCGGCATCCGGACGGGACGTCGGAGTGGCGGCGGACCGATCAGGGGAATCTGGGAAAGTAGATTTCGCGGGAACCGATGGACGGGTTCGCGCGTCGAAGTAGGTAGGGCGTCATCCGGGCGCTGTGTGTTGGGGAGGTGGGGGAGATGGGCGACAAAGCTTCCGGCGGGGTCATCGTCGATCAGGTCGCGATGAAGCAGACCGCCGACACGGTGCGGGACACCGTGACAGCGACCCGTACCTCGGCGAAGGCGGTCGACACCCTGGAATGGGTCGCGGCCGACGCCGGGAGGGCTTACACCGGCAGCGGGCAGAAGATCGATCTGGCGTTGGGTCGGGTGGTCGGCTGGGCCAAGGTCTGGACGAGTGCCTCGGAGGGGCTCGCGGACGCGATCGGTAAGGCGGCCGTCGAGTACACCGATGTCGACGTGAGTACCGCGCGCGGGCTCGACGGCGCCGCCCCCGCTCCGGCGAAGTAGGTGCGGCCGTGACCAAGTCGATCGACAGCCTTCTCGATGACGGTGCTCCCGGCCTGCAGTATTTCGAGCAACTGGGTCCGCGGTATGTTGACGCCTTCGGCGGAAGCTTCGACTTCTACGAATTGGTGCGACCGTACGACAACGAGCGCCAGATGAACATCACCAAGCTGGACGCCGCGGCCGTCGCGGTACGCCAGCTGTTGACCACGGCTGACGCCGAAGTCGCTGCCCAACAGTCGGCCGCGCAATCGATGCAGTCCGGATGGCAGGGCGCGGCCGCCGAAGCTGCTGCCGCGCAGCTGGGTCGGATCGCCACGATGGCAGGCGAGGATCGCGATGCGGTGCGGAATTTCGAAGTGGCGCTGACAGCGGCGGCGGCACAGATCCCCGGGCTGGTGAAAGCCAAGGCGGATACAGTGCTGAAGCTGATGGACGGCTCGGTGGACAAGTACGTCGGGGGGAACCAGAAGGCGGTGCCGACGGTCGGCGGACTGGATCCGATCGGTATCGACAGTGTGATCGACGGGGCGAAAACCGGGAGCGGTGTCCTCGACAGCGAGCTGACAGCGATGACCTCCCATCGCAACTCGGCCGGCGTGACGGATATTGCAGACACCACTGCGGGTATTGAAAATACGACTTCCCAAGAATACAAGGACGCGATCAAAGACATCTGTAAGCGTTGGCTGTCGATCGTCTTCATGCCGGACTACAACGACAAGGTGCGGATCTTCAACGACCAGTGCACCACGACCAAAATTGCTATCGAGAATTTGTTCACGGCAGTGGAGACAGCGGCCGCCGGTGTTGTCGAGCGCGGTTATCCGTCTGTGTCGGGAACCGGAGTAGCGCCTGCCCAAGACAAGCAGACCAAGGATGACCAACCTGCGGCCGGCGACCAGTCGAAGGCGAAAGGTGACCAAGGAGGCTCGGGTGGCCAGACAGGGGACGCCGCTGGTCAAACCTCGGCTGCAGGTACACAAATCGGTGACACGTCCAACGGGTCGACTGCGAAGACAGCGACCGGGACTAAAGAGTCCACCGACGACGACTCGACGACGACCGATGACTCGACCACCGACATGAGCTCGGCCTTGTCAACCATCGCCTCGACGGTCGGCGATCTCGCCACGACCGCGTCCGAGGCGCTGACCGGCGACCTCGGGACTACGCTCACCTCCACCATCGAATCGGTCGGCACGTCGATCGGCGACGGCATCGAGCAGCTCACCGAACAGGCGAACAACCTGCTCTCCCAGGAGCACGAGGCCACGTTCCAGCTCGGCGGAACCGAGGTGAGCATCGAGGCGGGCCCGAATGGGTTGTCGCTGACGACAACTGACGCCAGCGGTGCCACGAACCAATACACGCTGTCGTTGGACGAGAACGGGCAACCCGTATTGACGCAGGAATCCGCCCCGTCGACCGCCGAGGACGAGTCCACCGGCATCCTCGGTTCGGGCACACCACAGTCCGGTACAGGCCAAGGTGAAGCCGGTGCCGATACCAGCAGCGATTCGAGCGCCCCCGATGCGACCGGGCCGCAGACCCCCGACCTCAGCGATGCCCCGGTGACAAGCGAAATCGGTTCGGGCGAAGAGTCGTCGGGCTCGGTAGCGGGCGGTGTTCCTGTCGCCCCACGCCCGCTCCAGCAGGGAACAGACAATGAGCATGTACCGAGCATCGATCTACCCGTGAGCGATCCGGGTGACAGCGGAGCGGTCCTTGCCGAGGCAGGTCCACTGTGATCGTTGGCGAATCGCCCTCGATTTCGGAAGGATAGGCGATCGTGGACTACGCGGCAGAGATCGAGCAGATCGCGGCGGAAGCGCGGCGGCGGTCTTCGCTGCTGATGGGCGAGATCGACGAGGCTAATCGGCAGACTGCGATGCGCGCGGAACAATTGGCCGTCGACGCAGCCGCTCGCTTGCGAGAACTGGCCGAGGAGGAAGCTGAGGCAGCCGAAACCGCTGAGCCGCAACCTGTGCAGCCGGAACCAGCTTACGAAGCTCCTGTCCGCACGACTGCCGCCCCCGCCCCCGCTCCCTTCGTACCGGACCCGACCATGACTCCCGAAGAGCAGCGGCAGGCCGAAATCCGGGCGGCGGTCGCCCGGGCACGTGCCGCGCGGCAGGCCAGATCGACGGTCGCCCCCTCGGACGGCGACTACGATCCAGAGGCCGAGTATTACCGCCGCTCGACATGGCTGGACTGAGCCGGTCGATGGGGTCCGAGCAGGATCGATGGAGACGTGTTCGGCGGATGCGTTGGGGGACAGGTTGTTGAAGGCGGAATCGCGGGGTTCCGGGTCCGGCCTCTAGGAGACCGTCACGGTGACTACCCGTTGCGCCGACAGTAGCCCGGTCGCATGCGTATTCTGGGCGGCCGACGAGGGGGAATGAACTGATGAGCATGGGGTCTGTCGCGGGGTATGAGTTTGAGCGGTTGCTCGGGCGGGGTGGGATGGGGGCTGTGTATTTGGCGCGGCATCCTCGGCTGCCGCGGTCGGTGGCGGTGAAGGTGCTCGATGAGCAGATGTTCGGCGATGCGGAGGCACGGGCTCGGTTCGAGCGGGAGGCGGATCTTGCTGCGCGCCTGGATCATCCGAATATCGTGACGGTCTACGACCGGGGGGTCGAGGGGAATCGCCCGTGGATCGCGATGCAGTATGTGCCGGGCACCGACGCTGCGGCGGTGGGAGTACTCGAACCGCTGCGGGCCGTGCGGATCGTGTCAGAAGTCGCCGAGGCGCTGGATTTCGCGCACAGTCGTGGGGTCCTGCATCGGGATGTCAAGCCAGCCAATGTGCTGCTCGCAACGGCGGATCCGGGTCGTCCCGAGCGGGTGTTGTTGGCGGACTTCGGCATTGCCCGGTTGCATTTCGATCGTAGTCCGCTGACCAGGACTGGAACCTTCACCGCTACTTTGGCTTACGCGTCGCCTGAGCAGCTGGCCGGGCTGGCGCTCGGACCGCAGTGCGATCAGTATTCGCTTGCCTGCACCTTCTTCGCGCTGTTGTCTGGTCGCTCCCCATTCGAAGCTACCAATCCGGTAGCAGTGATTCAGGCACACATGTCCGCGACTATTCCCTCGATCGTAGGTGTTCGTCCCGAACTTCCGCCCGCACTGGACGAGGCTCTGGCCCGGGCGACCGCGAAAAGGCCTGCGGATCGGTTCGATTCGTGTGGCGATTTCGCCGCTGCCGTGAGCCGGTCCTTCCTCGGTGATCCTGATCCTGTCGACGTGTCCCGACGGGCGGTGCCGCACCGGAGCGCGCCGACCATAGTTGTCGATCGTGGCACCCTCGACGCTGGCCCGCCGCGAACACCTGTGGTGAGAAGCGGGCCAGTAGGGGTCGCGATGACGACTCGGGCGGGCGTCGACGAACCGGCTATCGGCATGGATTCCGACGGACGGTCGACCAGCTTGGGTCCGCGCGTGCTCCTCACCCTGTTCTACGTGTCAGTGCTGGTTGTGGTGCTGGCCTGGATCCTCGCCTTCACCAACGTCGCCCGCTGATACCAGCTGACTGTCAGCCCTTGATGAGTTTGGCGATCGTGCCGATGGACAGCTTCGGGGTTTCCACTTCCACCTCGGCGTGGGGGTCGATGATCGTGGTGTGGGGGATGGACGCTTCGGGGTCGGCGAAAGGCTTGTATTTTTTGTCGCCCAGGACGGTGGCGAGGAGGTAGCCGGTGAGGAGGGCTCGGGTGGCCTTGTCGGTTTTGTATTCGTAGCGGCCCGCGCCGAGGGCGGCGAAGAGGCGGCGGCCTTCGATGATGCCGTTGTGGGTGGCGCCGTCGAGGCGGCGCAGGAGGCAGGGGCCCGACCAGGCGGTGGCGAGGGGGCGGGCGTTGGAGTTGATGGAGTCGAGGTCGTCGCCTGCCAGGATCAGGGCTGGGGTGTCGAGGTCGGTGGCGATGTTCTCCGCGGCGGGGGAAGTGGGCGCGGGGAAGAGGGCGGCGACGGTGGCGACGGTGCGCTGGGCGGCGGCGATGACAGCGGCACCCGCGCCCATGCCGTGACCGGCCAGGGCGAGGCGGTCGGGGTGCACGCTGATGGTTCCGTCGCCGAGACGGACCTTGCTCACGATGTCGAGGGTGGTGAGCAAGTCGGTGGCGAGGTCGAGGTGTGACGGGATCGGTCCGCGTTCGGTGTCGGGGGCAGCGACGACGAAACCCCACGAGGCGACGTGCTCGAGCAGGCCCTTGTAGTTCTCTGCGCTGGTCAGCCAGCTGTGCGCGAACGCGACCGCGGGCAGGTTCAGCCCGGACTCCGGCGTATAGACGACGCCGGGTTGACCGGCGATCCCGAGGTTGCCACGCAGCACCCGGTGAGGACCGCGCATGGACAGGGTGCTCAGGAGCGATTTCACGGAGTCCGACACGGCGTGAAGAGTATCCGATCAGTAGGGTGGTGGACCATGTGCGGAATCGTTGGCTACGTCGGATACCGGGATGCGCTCGGCGTTGTCGTCGACGCGTTGCGTCGCATGGAGTACCGGGGTTACGACTCCGCGGGGGTGGCGATTCTCGACGGGGACGGGGGAATCGCGGTCGAACGCAAGGCGGGGCGGCTGGCGAATCTGGAAGCCGAACTGGGCGAGGCGGGTGCGGGGAAATTCGCCGGGACCAGCGGAATGGGCCACACCAGGTGGGCCACGCACGGCGCGCCGACCGACCGCAACGCCCATCCGCACCGTGACCCCTCCGGCAAGCTGGCCGTGGTCCACAACGGCATCATCGAGAACTTCGCACCGCTGCGTCGCGAGCTGGAGGACGCCGGGATCGAGCTGCTCAGCGACACCGACACCGAGGTCGCGGTGCATCTGGTGGCCCGCGCGTACGCCGAGGGGCCGACCGCCGGGGACTTCACCGCGAGCGTCCTCGCCGTGCTTCGCCGCCTCGACGGCGCGTTCACGCTGGTGTTCACCCATGCCGATCATCCGGGCACGATCGTCGCGGCCCGGCAGTCGACGCCGCTGGTGGTCGGGGTCGGGCAGGGTGAGATGTTCATCGCCTCCGATGTCACCGCGTTCATCGAGCACACCCGCGAAGCCGTGGAACTCGGCCAGAACCAGGCCGTGGTCATCACCGCCGACAGCTACACCGTCACCGACTTCGACGGCAATTCCGACGTGACGAGCAGGCCGTTCACCATCGACTGGGATCTGGCCGCCGCCGAGAAGGGCGGCCACGACTACTTCATGCTCAAGGAGATCGAGGAGCAGCCGACCGCCGTCGCCGACACCCTGATCGGGCATTTCGTCGTCGACGAGAACGGCGGCCGGATCGTGCTCGACGAGCAGCGCCTCGCCGACCAGGAACTGCGCGAATTCGACAAGGTGTTCGTGGTGGCGTGCGGCAGCTCCTACCACGCGGGTCTGCTGGCCAAATACGCCATCGAGCACTGGACGCGGGTGCCGGTGGAAGTGGAGCTGGCCAGCGAATTCCGTTACCGCGACCCGGTGCTGGACCGGTCGACGCTGGTGGTCGCGATCTCGCAGTCGGGCGAGACCGCCGACACGCTGGAAGCGGTGCGCCACGCCAAGGAGCAGAAGGCGCGCGTGCTCGCGATCTGCAACACCAACGGCGCGCAGATCCCGCGCGAGTCCGACGCGGTGATCTACACCCGCACCGGGCCCGAGATCGGCGTGGCCTCGACCAAGGCGTTCCTGGCGCAGGTGGCCGCCAACTATCTGGTCGGCCTGGCGCTGGCGCAGGCGCGCGGCACCAAATACCCCGACGAGGTGGCCCGCGAGTTCGCCGAGCTCGAGTCGATGCCGAAGCTGATCGCGCGGGTGCTCGATACCGCGCCGCAGGTGCGTGCCATCGCCCGCGAGCTGGCGCACGTGCCGACGGTGCTGTTCCTCGGCCGCCACGTGGGCTACCCGGTGGCGCTGGAGGGTGCGCTCAAGCTCAAGGAGCTGGCCTACATGCATGCCGAGGGTTTCGCGGCGGGCGAGCTCAAGCACGGGCCGATCGCGCTGATCGAAGACGGTCTGCCGGTGATCGTGGTGATGCCGTCGCCCAAGGGCCGCGCGGTGCTGCACTCCAAGCTGCTCAGCAACATTCGTGAGATCCAGGCCCGTGGGGCGCGCACGATCGTGATCGCGGAGGAAGGCGACGACACGGTCCGCCCGTTCGCCGACGACCTCATCGAGATCCCGGCCGCCCCGACCCTGTTCCAGCCGTTGCTGTCGACGGTTCCGCTGCAGATCTTCGCCGCCGAGGTGGCACAGGCACGCGGCTACGACGTCGACAAGCCGCGCAACCTGGCGAAGTCCGTCACCGTCGAATAGGGCCTATTCGACGGTGATCTGGCCGCGCATGTCGGGGTGCAGGGAGCACAGGTAGCGGTAGGTGCCGGGCTGGGTGAAGGTGTAGGACCATTCGCCCTTGTCGATGATGGGGCTGTTGATGCCCATCGCCTTGTCGCCGATGCCCTGCACGTTGTGGGGGGCCTTGTCGGAGAACTTCCAGGTGACGGTCTGGCCCACCTTGACGGTCGCCTGGGCCGGGCTGTACTTCATGTCGCTGACCTCGACCGTGAGGGCGGCGTCCACCTGGACCGACGGGGTGGTCGTGGTGCTGACCGGGCGGGGTTTGCGGGTTGTGGTGGTGGCGGCGTTGTCCGCGTCGCCGGAGCAACCGGCGACGAGCAGGGCGGCGACCACGGTGAATCCGGCGGCAACCCGTGCGGCGCGGTGACGAACCATCGACATGGTTGTGCAGCGTAGTCTGCGAACGATCGCGGGACGGTCGTGGCCCGCGGCGGGCGCAGGCGGGAGGCGAACGATGGTTGCTCGGCGTGACTATTTCACTGTCGATCAGGTCCGGGCGGCCGAGGCGGAACTGTTCACCCGGGTACCCGACGGTGTGCCGATGCGGCGCGCGGCGTTCGGGTTGGCGCGGGTGGTCGCCGATGAATTGCGTTCGCGTACAGGGGGACTGGTCGGGCGTTCGGTCGGCCTGCTGGTCGGTTCCGGCGACAACGGCGGCGACGGACTGTGGGCCGGTGCGATGCTGCGGCGACGAGGGGTGGCGGTGCAGGCGGTGCTGCTGAACCCCGAGCGCGCGCATGCGCGGGGGCTCGGGGCTTTTCGGCAGGCCGGTGGTCGAGTGGTCGATCGGCTGGGCGAGGTCGACGTGGTGGTCGACGCCATCGTCGGCATCTCCGGCAAGGGACCGTTGCGACCTGCGGCCGCGGAAATGGTTGCCGCCGTCGATGTTCCGATCATTTCCGCCGACCTGCCCAGCGGCGTCGACCCGGACACCGGGGCCATCGAGGGGCCCGCCGTGCGCGCGGACGTGACAGCGACGTTCGGGGCCTACAAGCCGGTACACGCTCTGGCGGCCGCGAGTTGCGGACGAATCGTCCTGGTGCCCATCGGTTTACAGCTCCCCGCTCCAGCGCTGGCGCAACTCGACCCGGCCGAGGTAGGCGCCCGATGGCCGGTACCGGGCGCCTTCGACGACAAATACTCGCAGGGCGTGACCGGCGTCTGTGCGGGTAGCTCGAAATATCCGGGCGCCGGGGTGCTCTGCACGGGCGCTGCCGTCGCCGCGACCTCGGGAATGGTGCGCTACGCGGGCAGTGATACCGAGGTCGTGAAACATCTCCCGGAAGTTGTTGCCGCGCCGAATATCCACGAGACAGGCCGGGTGCAGGCCTGGGTATTCGGGCCGGGTGTCGGCCTCGACGCCCGCGACGGGCTCGCCCGGATACTCGCCACAGACCTGCCGGTCGTAGTGGACGCCGACGGCCTCAGCATCCTCGCCCACGAACCCGATCTGGTGCGCGACCGCCGAGCCCCGACCGTCCTCACCCCGCACGCAGGCGAATTCGCCCGCCTCACGGGGGCAGCGCTCGGACCCGACCGAGTGACAGCCGTACGTCGCCTCGCCGAGCAATGGGGTGTGACGGTGCTGCTCAAGGGGCGCGCCACCGTCATCGCGACCCCGGGTGAGACCACCCTGGTCAACGACGCGGGCGCATCGTGGGCCGCCACCGCGGGCTCCGGTGACATCCTCGCCGGCATCATCGGCGCCCTGCTCGCCGCAGGCAAACCCCCGACCTGGGCGGCGGCGGCCGCGGCCCGAGTACACGCCCTCGCCGCCAACCTGGCCGCTCACGACGCCCGGACCGCAGGCGCGCCCATCTCGGCAACCCCACTGCTCAACCACGTCCGACCGGCGGTGCGACTACTCCGGGAACTCGCGCCGACCCGCGAACCACAGGGAACCCAGGCGCCACTCTCGGCGAGGTGATCGAACACCCGCCGGTAGTAGCGGGTGACGAATCTGTGCCCGACGATGCGTCGAAAACCACTGGTAGGTCGACTGTAGGACCGGTCCCGTCGGCTTCGGTGCAAACCCAGCCGAGGTCAGGGGCAGGCGGAACGGCCCTGAGTCGCGGGGAGGCGCAACAGCTGGCCTAGAGTCGACGGCAGGCGGAAGCGCGCACATGGGTAACTCACCGGGTACGGGCTGCCCCGGCCACGCTTCGAAAGCTTGCCGCGTCCCCAGGATGCTCCGAGCCCGAGTCTGGCCAAGATCGCGGAGAGGCGGAAGAGAACAGTGCAAGTGGAGACAGTCATCGACCTCGACGCCATCGCTCACAACGTGCGCGTGCTGCGTGGCTTCGCACAGGGTGCCGCAGTGATGGTCGTGGTCAAGGCCGACGGGTACAACCACGGTGCGGTGCAGGTCGCGCGTGCCGCGTTGGGCGCGGGCGCGCGGGAACTCGGGGTCACCACGATCGCGGAGGCACTGGAATTGCGGGCGGCGGGCATCGACGCGCCGATCCTGTGCTGGCTCAACACCATCGACGCCGATTACGCCGCCGCGATCGCGGCCGACGTGGAGATCGGACTGTCCTCGCTCGAGCAGGTGCGGGTGGTCGAGCAGGCGGCGCGCAAGACGGGGCGCACCGCGACGATCTCGCTCAAGGTCGACACCGGACTCAACCGCAACGGCGTGGCGGTCTCCGAGTATCCGCAGGTCCTGACGGCTGTGCGCGCCCTCTCCGAGGATGGCGTGGTGCGGTTGCGCGCCATCTTCTCCCACCTCGCGCACGCCGACGAACCGGGCAACCCCGCCATCGACCGGCAGCGGGAACGGTTCCTCGAGGCCATCGCGCTGGCCAAGGAGCACGGGCTCGAACCCGAGCTGGTCCACCTGTCGAACTCGGCCGCCACCCTCACCCGCCCGGACCTGCACTTCGACCTGGTCCGGCCCGGTATCGCCGTCTACGGGCTCTCTCCGATCCCGGAGCTCGGCGACTTCGGGTTGCGCCCGGCGATGACGCTGCAGGCCGAGGTGACGCTCGTCAAACGAGTGGCCGCGGGGGAGGGCGTTTCCTACGGGCATCGGTGGATCGCCCCGCGCGACACCACGGTTGCGCTGGTGCCCGCCGGGTATGCCGATGGTGTGTTCCGTTCGCTCAGTGGGCGTTTCGAGGTGTGGCTGGGCGGTGCTTTGCACCGCAATGTCGGAAGGGTGTGCATGGACCAGTTCATGGTCGACCTGGGCGACAACGTCGGCAATGTACGCGCGGGCGACCGGGCGGTGCTGTTCGGTGGCGGCGCGGGACACCCGCACGCCCTGGACTGGGCACGGCTGCTCGACACGATCGACTACGAGATCGTGTGCTCGCCACGCGGTCGCGCGGTCCGCCGCTACGTGGGGACCGGTCGATGAGGCGCCGCCAGGTGGTGCGCGGCGGGTTCGCCACCGCCGGCGTGCTCGGGGCCCTCGCCCTCGCCCACACGCTGCGCCGCATCGGCGCGCGGGTGCGCTGGCCCGCCGAACGCGACGAGTACCGCGACGAGAACTTCGCCCTGATCGATGAGGACGAGCCCGGTGAGGTCCGTGCCGACGACGGTGTGTCGCTGGCCACCCGCACCTACGGCGACGACACCGCCGAGGTGACGCTCGTGTTCGTCCACGGCTTCTGCAACAGCATGGACTCGTTCCACTTCCAGCGCCGCGACCTGGCCCAGCAGTGGGGTCCGCGGATCCGGATGGTGTTCTTCGACCAGCGCGGCCACGGTCGCTCCGGCACGCCGAGCACCGACAGCTGCACCATCGCCCAGCTCGGCCGCGACGTGGCGACCGTGATCGGCACCTGCGCGCCGAAGGGGCCGGTGGTGCTGGTCGGACATTCGCTCGGCGGGATGGCGGTGCTCGCGGCGGCCGCGCAGTTCCCCGACCTGTTCGCCACCAGGGTGATCGGGGTCGCCCTGCTCAACACCGCCGCTGCCGAGGTCACCTCGACCGGCTTGCTGCAGCTGCTGCGGCATCCGGCGCTGGGCGTTTTCGGGCTGGCGGTGCGGTCGGCGCCCGCGCTGGTGCAGTTCGGGCGCTCGGCGAGCAAGCACGTGGTGACGCCGATCCTGCACGTCAGCTCGTTCCACGGGCCGGTGAGTCCCACGCTGTCGCGATTCACCACCATGATGATCGACCGCACACCGGTCGCCACGGTCGAGAAGTTCCTGAAAACGATTGAGTTGCACGATGAATCGGCCGCGCTGCCGACACTGAACAAGCTGCCCGTGCTCGTCCTCGGCGGCGCGCACGACATGGTGATCCCGTTCGAGAACTCGCGCCTGCTCGCCGAGGCACTGCCCAACTGCGAGCTGGTGAGGATCGGTGAGGGGGCGCACATGCCGCACCTGCAGTTCCCCCAGGTGGCCCTCGACGCGCTCGACCGGCTGCTCGCCCGTGCGGGCGCCGAGAGCTTCGGCGGGGAGGCCGTCGGTGGCTGACCCACGTACCCGCGTCCTGCCGTCGGTCGAGGACACCGAGGCGCTCGGCCGCGAACTCGCGCAGACACTTCGCCCCGGCGATCTGGTGGTGCTCGACGGCCCACTCGGCGCCGGCAAGACCGCCTTGACCAGGGGCATCGCCGCCGGTCTCGGTGTGCAGGGGCGGGTGAGCTCGCCGACGTTCATCATCGCGCGCGCCCACCGCGCCGGGCAGCGACCCGACGGCTCGCCCGGGGTGCCGATGGTCCACGTCGACGCCTACCGGCTCGCCGGCGACCTCGACGAGCTCGATTCCCTCGACCTCGACACCGACCTGAACCACGCGGTGGTCGTCGTGGAGTGGGGCAAGGGCGTGGTCGAACACCTCGCCGACCGGCACCTGCGCGTGCAATTGGTCAGGGAACCGGAATCCGATGTGCGCACGGCGATCTGGGAATGGATCGGCTGACGCGCGCGGACCCGATCCACCAGTGCGCGCCGGTCGCGGATACCACCCGGTATTGTTGAGACAATCATGCTCGTACTAGCAGTCGACACCGCGACACCTGCCGTTACAGCGGGATTGGTGCATCTGTCACCGGCCGACGACGCGGACTCCGAACCCGCCGTGGCCACCCTCGCCACCCGGGTGAAGGTCGACGCACGCGCCCACGCCGAGGTCCTCACCCCACAGATCCTCGAATGCCTCGCCGAAGCCGGGGTCGCCCGCGCCGACCTCGACGCCGTCGTCGTCGGGATCGGGCCCGGCCCGTTCACCGGCCTGCGCGTGGGCATGGCCACCGCGGCCGCCTTCGGCGACGCGCTCGGGCTACCCGTGCACGGCGTGTGCAGCCTCGACGCCATCGCCGCCGACAGCGCGGGCGAACAACGCGAGGCCGGCGAACTGCTGGTGGTCACCGACGCGCGCAGGCGCGAGGTGTACTGGGCGCGCTACCTCGACGGTGCGCGTGTGGCCGGGCCCGAGGTGTGCAAACCCGCCGACGTACCGCTGGGCGACGCCGTCGCCATCGCGGGGTCGGCCGCCCACGTCGACGACTTCGACCTGCCGGTCCTGCCGAACGAGACGCCGTCGCCCGCGGGCCTGGTCGCCGTCGCCGCGCCCGCCCTGCTGGCCGGTGCGGTGCCCGAGGCGCTCGTGCCCCTGTACCTGCGTCGGCCCGACGCCGTGGAGAACAGCTTCCGCACCCTGGCGGGCGCCTCGTGACCTACCGCATCGCCCCGATGACCGTGCACGACATCGACCGCTGCGTCGAACTCGAACACCTGCTGTTCCCGGAGGACGATCCCTGGCAGGCGGTGTCGTTCCGGTCCGAACTGGCCGGGGCGCACAACCGCTACATCACCGCCCGCGACGAGCACGACACCATGGTCGGCTACGCGGGCATCGCGCTGCTCGGTGACAACGCCCATCCCGAGGCCGAGGTGCACACCATCGGGGTCGACCCGCAGTGTCATCGCGGTGGCATCGGGACCCTGCTGCTCGAGGCACTGCTGGCGACGGCGGCCGAGCGCGGTGGCCCGGTGTTCCTCGAGGTCCGCACCGACAACGCGCCCGCGATCGCGCTCTACGCCAAGCACGGCTTCCACATCATCGGGTTGCGCAAGAACTACTACCACCCGAGTGGTGCGGACGCGTACACGATGCGGCGTCCGGAGCTCACCGCCGCGGCCGACGAGTGGGCCGCGCGCGGTCGCCAGGACGAGGTGCTGTCGTGAACGGCGCACGCTGTGCTGCCGTATTCGCCTACCGGATCGGATCGACTGTGAGCGGGGTCGCGGCGTGATCGTCATGGGGATCGAGAGTTCGTGCGACGAAACGGGTGTCGGCATCGTGCGCCGTCACCCCGACGGGTCGGTCGAACTGCTCGCCGACGAGGTGGCCTCGAGTGTCGACCAGCACGCCCGTTTCGGCGGTGTGGTGCCCGAGATCGCCTCGCGCGCACACCTCGAGGCGATCGTGCCCGCCATGCGCCGCGCGCTGGCAGCCGCCGGGATCAGCAAGCCGGACGCGCTCGCCGTCACCATCGGGCCCGGTCTCGCCGGTGCGCTGCTGGTGGGTGTCGCCGCCGCCAAGGCGTACGCGGCGGCCTGGGACGTGCCGTTCTACGCGCTCAACCACCTCGGCGGGCATGTCGCGGTCGACACCCTCGAACACGGTCCGCTGCCGCCAGCGGTGGCGTTGCTCGTGTCGGGTGGGCACACGCATCTGCTGCAGGTGAGCGATCTCGGCTCGCCCATCATCGAGCTGGGCAGCACCGTCGACGACGCCGCGGGCGAGGCGTTCGACAAGGTCGCCCGGTTGCTTGGCCTGGGCTACCCCGGTGGCCCCGCGCTGGACGCCATGGCACAGGACGGCGACCCGCGCGCCATCGCCTTCCCGCGCGGCATGACCGGCCCGCGCGACGCCCGCTACGACTTCTCCTTCTCCGGCCTCAAAACCGCGGTCGCGCGGTATGTGGAAGCCGCGCAGCGCCGGGGCAGCACGCCCGACCAGCTTCCGATCCCGGATATCGCCGCGTCGTTCCAGGAGGCCGTGGCCGATGTGCTGACGATGAAAGCGGTGCGCGCGGCGACCGATGTCGGTGTCGACACGATCGTGCTCGGCGGCGGTGCCACGGCGAACTCGCGGATCCGCTCGCTGGCCGAGGAGCGCTGCGCCGCAGCCGGATTGACCCTTCGGGTGCCCAAGCCGCGACTGTGCACGGACAACGGTGTGATGATCGCGGCTCTCGGCGCGCATGTGATCGCCGCGGGCGCTGAACCCGCCGAGCTGACAGTGGCGACCGACCCGGGGCTGCCGGTGTCGGTGAGCGCGCTGCGCTAGATCTGCTCGGTCGCTGCGGAGAGTTCGGTCGACCCGCGAAGTTCAGGCTGCCGTCCCTGGGCCGATGGCTCCTGCGCTGGTGCTGGTCCGCCTTGGGCCTGGTTCGCAGCTCTGCTGGTCAAGCCTGTGCTTCTGGGTGCCGGTTCCGGTGGGCCCCCGCAGAAGTTCTAGTTGACCGGGACGAGGGGGGTTACGCCTGTTGTCGGCGGCGGAACCACGAGGCTGCTGCTGGCCGGTGCCTGGGTGGGTGAGGTGTTCGGCGTCGACGGACGCTGCTGGCCGCGACCGGACCCGCTGTTGATGCCGCCCGGCGATTCGGGGTAGGGGATCTGCGGGAGGTTCGGGTCGGGGCGCAGGGTGGGTGCCGTCGTCGTGGGCGAGGGGGACGGCGCGGGGGTGGTCGACGGTGTGGACGTCGGCGGTGTCGTGGTGGTCGGCTCCTGGGAGGGAGCGGGCGACTCGACGACCGGCGGGGCCACGGTGACCCCGGTGCGGTCGGTGCTCTCTCGATAGGTGGGTGTCGGTGCCTGCGGCACCACGGGTAACGGCGGCTGGCGCACGGTGCTGCTGGTGCCTGCGGGCGTCACGTCGGGGGCATCCGGCGAGATGGTCCGCACGCCGTAACCGATCACCAGCCCGACCACGACCACCGCACCCGCCAGCGTGCCGATCACCTTGGCGAAGGTGCCGCTCGGCGCGTCGCCGAGGGCGGCCACCTGTAGACCCGAGGGGGCCGCCGCGTCGGCGAGCAGGGCCGCGCCCTTGGCGATCACGGCCTCGGGATCGGGCACCGTGACCACGGGGACGTCCAGGCGCGCGTCGAGGGTGTCGACGACACTCGGGATGTTCGCGCAGCCGCCGATCACCGCGACCGCCTCGGGGTACTTCGGCGCCCTGGTGAACACCGAGGCCGAGAACACCGCGATATTGCGCAGCAGCCCGCCGATGAGCTCTTCGAAATCGGAGCGCGTGAGTTTCAGCGGCTGCCCGGCCACATGGTCGATGGTGACGGCGGGCGCGACAGTGAGGTGTTCCTTGGCCGCGCGACCGCGATTGGTGAGGGTCTGGCGGTTGGGCCTGGTCCCGCGCCGGGCGTAGTGCAGGTCGACGAGGTGGTGGTAGATCAGCTCGTCGATGGCGTTGCCGCTGAGGGTCGGGGTGCGTTCGGTGTGCAGGACCGTACCGTCGGCCCGGTCGGCCACGGTGACGGTGAGGCCGGTGGCGCCGAGGTCGACCACGGCCACGGTCGAATACCGGTCGAGCAGACCGGTATCGCGCAGATAGGCGAGCGCGGCGGCGCCTTCGGGGACCAGGTGCAGATCGCGGTGGTGCGAACACGCGGCCCGGATGGCCTGGGCCTGCTCGCGGTTGCGGTAGGCGACGGCCACACTGGTCGGTGGACGCGAGCGCGTGGCGACGGCACGGCGGTGCGCGCCGGTGGAGTAGCGTCCGAGCGGTTCACCATCCAGCTCCACGTGCTGCTGGGACACGGGTAACTGGTTGGTCATCAATTCGATCGACGACGACACGAGGTCGCCGAGGTCGGAGTGGGCGGCGTCGGCGGAGACGACGCGGTAGTCGAAGTTCTGTTCGCCGGATGGAGCGGTGGCGACCAGAGCCGAGCACACCACCTCGTTCCCGGCGGAAATGCCGAGGGATGTTCGCATGTTCACCTCCCTTCGAGCGGATGGTTCCAACGGAGGCCGACCATCTCGAATGGAACGATATGCATACTCTGTCACAGCTTGTTATGCGAACGTTACAGATTCATCCGGTCGATGTGAAGATCACCATTACGCGCGGGCGTGTCGATAATGCGACATTGGCAGAACCCGACCTTGAGCGCTGGCACTCTCGCGTATAGAGTGCTAGTCGGCACTGTGTAGCTGTGCTTGTGCCATCGACGACTACTGGGCTCGGAGTCCCGGCACCCGCGACGACGGGGCCTGCGCGCAGGGTCGCATGCTGAACCGAACCCGGTCCGGGGCAACAGTTCCGGACAACCGAATTCCCCTGAAAGTGGAGGGCTCAACGTGGCGAGCGTGAACATCAAGCCGCTCGAGGACAAGATCCTCGTCCAGGCCAACGAGGCCGAGACGACGACGGCCTCCGGCCTGGTCATCCCGGACACGGCCAAGGAGAAGCCGCAGGAGGGCACCGTCATCGCCGTCGGCGAGGGCCGGATCACCGAAAAGGGTGACCGCATCCCCGTCGATGTCAAGGAAGGCGACGTCGTCATCTACAGCAAGTACGGCGGCACCGAGATCAAGTACCAGGGCGAGGAATACCTCATCCTCTCGGCGCGCGACATCCTGGCCGTCGTCACCAAGTAAGGCCGACGCCGCACCAGCGTTCCGCCCCGGCGTCTTCACCGACCCGGGGCGGAATGCGTTAAAACACAGGAGCTTTTAATGCCCAAGCAGATCCGGTTCGACGAGCAGGCTCGTCGGGCACTGGAACGCGGTGTGGACAAGCTGGCCGACGCGGTCAAGGTCACCCTCGGCCCACGCGGCCGCCACGTGGTCCTGGCCAAGGCTTTCGGTGGCCCCACCGTGACCAACGACGGTGTCACCATCGCGCGTGACATCGACCTCGAGGACCCCTTCGAGAACCTCGGCGCCCAGCTCGTCAAGAGCGTCGCCACCAAGACCAACGACGTCGCGGGCGACGGTACGACCACCGCCACCGTGCTGGCCCAGGCGTTCGTGCGCGCCGGCCTGAAGAACGTCGCCGCGGGCGCCAACCCCATCACGCTCGGCCAGGGCATCGCGCTCGCCGCCGAGAAGGTGTCGGAGGTGCTGCTCGCCGCGGCCACCCCGGTCGAGGGTGCCCAGGCCATCGCCCAGGTCGCCACCGTCTCCTCGCGTGACGAGGAGATCGGCGACATGGTCGGCAAGGCGCTCACCACCGTCGGCAAGGACGGCGTGGTCACCGTCGAGGAGTCCTCGACCACGCAGACCGAACTCGTCGTCACCGAGGGTGTGCAGTTCGACAAGGGTTACCTCTCGCCCTACTTCCAGACCGATCCCGAAACTCAGCAGGCCGTGCTGGAGGACACCTACGTCCTGCTGCACCGCGACAAGATCAGCTCGCTGCCCGACCTGCTGCCGGTGCTCGAGAAGATCGCCGAGTCCGGTAAGGGCGTGCTGATCGTGGCCGAGGACGTCGACGGCGAAGCGCTGTCGACCCTGGTGGTCAACTCGATCCGCAAGACCATCAAGGCCGTCGCGGTGAAGGCGCCGTTCTTCGGTGACCGCCGCAAGGCGTTCCTCGACGACCTCGCCGTCGTCACCGGTGGCACCGTGATCAACCCCGATCTCGGCGTCACCCTGCGCGAGGCCACCCTTGAGCAGCTCGGTCAGGCGCGTCGCGTCGTCGTCACCAAGGACGAGACCGTCCTCATCGACGGTGCGGGCACCGAGGCCGACATCGCGGCCCGTAGCGCGCAGCTGCGCCGCGAGATCGAGGCCACCGATTCCGACTGGGACCGCGAGAAGCTCGAAGAGCGCCTCGCCAAGCTGGCCGGCGGTGTCGCGGTGATCAAGGTCGGCGCGGCCACCGAGACCGCGCTCAAGGAGCGCAAGTACCGCGTCGACGACGCGGTCGCCGCCGCCAAGGCCGCGGTCGAGGAGGGCATCGTCCCCGGTGGTGGCTCGGCGCTGGTGCAGGCCGCCGCCGCCCTGGTGGAGCTGCGTGACTCGCTGACCGGCGACAAGGCCGTCGGTGTCGAGGTGGTCCGCAAGGGCCTCGAGGCGCCGCTGTTCTGGATCGCCACCAACGCGGGTCTCGACGGCGCCGTGGTGGTCAGCAAGGTGGCCGAGGGCAAGGACGGCTTCAACGCCGCCACCCTCACCTACGGCGACCTGCTCACCGATGGTGTCGTCGACCCGGTCAAGGTCACCCGCTCGGCCGTGGTGAACGCCGCGTCCGTCGCCCGGATGATCCTGACCACCGAGAGCGCCATCGTGGAGAAGCCGGCCGAGGAGGCCGACGACCACGGACACGGTCACGGTCACGCGCACTGAGTTGACATGACGAAGGCCCCCTGACCTGTCGGGTCCGGGGGCCTTTCGTTGTGCGTCTAGCTGGCTACGGGTGGTTCCTCGGCCTCGATCGCGGCCAGTAGCCGAGCGCGCAGAGACGGGGGTGGTGGGGTGGCGGTGAGTTCCGAGAGTTCGGTGAGAGCCGTGCGGGTGGCGCGGATCTCGTGCAGAAACTCGGTACACAGGGTGGGGTCTTCGGTATCGATGATGGTCTGGATCGCGTGATGGTCTTCGTCGTCGATCAATCCGAGCGCGACGGTGTGCGCGAGATCGATCTGGGCGTCGTTCATCTCACGTCACCCCCAAACTTTTCTTCAGTCGTGTCAATCCGTCCCGAATCCGGGACTTAACGGTCGGTAATCCGATGCCGAGGTGCTGAGCTACCTCCGCATAGGTCCGCCCGCCGTAGTAGGCGAGCGAGATCGCCTCGCGCTGGGTCTCGGTCAATGTCGAGAGCCCGCGCCGGACGGCCTGCTGTTCGAGTCTGCGTTCCACCTCCTCCGTGACCTCGTCGAATTCGTGACCGAGTACCCGGATCCCGTACGCGACCTCGCGCTGGGTGTGGGCTTGCTCGGCACGAACCCGGTCGACCGCGCGGCGGTGGGCCAGCGTCATCAGCCAGGTCACCGCCGACCCCTTGGCGGGGTCGAAACTCGTTGCGGTGCGCCAGATCTGAAGGTAGACCTCCTGCGTCGTCTCCTCGGCGTACCCGGGGTCGTGGAGCACCCGCAGGATCAGGCCGAAGACGCGGGCGCAGGTCCGGTCGTACAGTTCGGCAAAGGCTTGCTGGTCGGCAAGGCCGCATCGTTCCAACAGTGCAGCTAGCTCGACTCCTTCGGCCGCGCGTGCGGTAACCGCAGAATCCACGCTCGGTGGGAAGGCTTCGCTTCGGAACCCATTCTGTGTCATCGGTCACGAATGTAGCCCGAGGCTATGACACCCCTGCGAGCGGGGTGCCTCGAATCGGGTGCCAGCTGTTTGCTAGGAATTCGGCGCCCCACGCAGGATGGATGGGAACGGATTTGCGGAGGGTTCCGCGAAGGGCTCTAGACCGCCATGCGCCGCCGGTTGCGGCGGGCGTGCATCTCGCGTTCGGTCTCGGACATGCCACCCCAGATGCCGTAGGGCTCGCTGACCTTGAGGGCGTGGGTGCGGCACTGCATGAGTACGGGGCAGGCCCGGCAGATCTCCTTGGCGCGCATCTCGCGCGCGGTGCGGGCGCGGCCACGTTCGCCGTCGGGGTGGAAGAAGACGGCCGAGTCCTGGCCGCGGCACGAGCCACGCATCTGCCAATCCCAGACGTCGGCGTTCGGACCGGGGAGGTGGGTGGGCATGGGCATGGTGAACTCCTTGTGGTGCGAGCTCGTCAGCGTTGTCGAGCGAGTGGTGCGGCAGGTCAACGCGGCCCCTCGGTTGAGTGGCCGGCTCGACGGTGCCTGACGGTGCCGAGTGGATGGTCGCTGCAATTTCGCGCGGCGCCGTTCCCGGCGATGAGCTACGTTAGGGCTCGGCGGGAAATTCCGTCAATAGTTCCGCGCATTGGTTCAGCAAATCATCAACGCTGAAATTTAACCTGCGAACTGTTTACATTTCACTCCCTGTCCGTCCATACTGTTCGGTTGGCTATGGATGGGTCGAGTGGGTCTGTGGAAGCTCACGGCTATTTCCCCTGGTGACAGCCATTTTGACGCATTTGGCGGGCTCGACGCCCCGCTCAGCGGCGTGCGCCGGGTCACAGGGGCTCCCGGGACCGTAACCTCGGACATGGCACAAAGAGGACCCTCAGGTTAATTGCGAGAAACGCATGTGAATTCGAGACTTTGCGCCGGGGGCATCCGGGAGCGGAGATTTACCTGATGGCAACATCGGGCACGGAAAGAAAAGCTGAACGGTTGCTGCCCGGCGGCGGTGGTGACATATCACGAGAAACGACGATGACCATCGGGAGCTAGAGTCACCGCGTGCATACTGCGGCCTCATCGGCGGATATCGGTTCCGAAATCCTCGCTTCGACAGCCTTCGGTCCGACCCCCGGCCGGGCCGCTGCGCAGTTGCCGGAGCCTGCCGACCCGCGCTCGCGCTGGCACCGGGCGGTCGCCCTCGGTGGGCAGGGCCACTACGCCGCCGCCCGCGCCGACCTGCGGGTACTCGCCCGCACCCGCCTCGATCCCGGCTTGGCCTCGTTGGTCGAGAGCACCACGGGCTCGCTGCTGCGTCAGCTCGGCTGGCACGGCGCCGCCGCCGCCAACGACGGGCGCGCGGCCCGCCTCGCCTGCGCCGCGACCGGAGCCGCCCGCGCCGAGGCCCTGGCCGACGCCTACACCGGTCTGGCCGCCGACGCCCTCGGCACCGGCCGCCTCGCCCTCGCCGCCCGGCTGCTCGGCCGGGTGGAACCGCTGCTCGACGAGGCGCCTGCCCGGGCGCGGGTGCGCTGGCACTGGGTCCGCGCCGAAACCGCGCTGGCCCGCGGCGAATTCGCGCTGGACGACGCCACGCGCGCCGCCGCGCTGGCCGAGGACCTTCCCTCGGTGCGGCACCGGGTGAAATCGGCACTGCTCGTCGCTGCCGCCACCGCCGCCGCCGGAGAGCTCGCGGCGGCCGCGCGACTGGCCGAGAAAATCGACTCCGAGTGCCGTGACAACGCCCTGCTGCCCCTGCGCTGGGCGTGCGCGATGCTGCGCGCCGGAGTGGCCGCGGAGCCCACCGCCGCGGCGGCCGCCGCGAACGAAGCCGCAGATCACACCGCACATATCCGTTCCCTCGGGGGACACTTCCGGTCATCACCCCGATGAGGCCGCCCGGTGATCTTCCTGAGAGCACCCTCAGAACAACCCGGGGCCGCTGGCGGGTGATCATCGGGTCGCTATTGTTAGTTCCGTTCCGCCACATCGGTGGAAGCTCGGTCACATGTGACCGCGCCACTCGTAACGCCAGGAAAATCTCTGACGATGACGCATATGGGCGAAGAGTTGGACCTCGCCGTCGCTGCGGCTGCGCAGGGCGACAGGACCGCTTTAGCTCAGGTACTGGAACTGGTCCGTCCCTTGGTGGTTCGCTACTGCAGGGCGCGGATCGGTGCCGCGGAGCGCGGGCAGCTCTCCGCGGACGATGTTGCGCAAGAGGTCTGTTTGGCTGTGATGACCGCCCTGCCCCGCTATCAGGATCAGGGTCGGCCCTTCATGGCCTTCGTGTACGGGATCGCCTCGCACAAGGTCGCCGACGCCCACCGCAATGCCGCCCGTAACAAGGCGGAGGCGATGGCCGAAGTACCAGATGTCATATCCACCGACCACGGACCGGAACAGCGAGCTCTCGACTCGGAGACCAGCAGGCAGATGAACACTCTGCTCGCCACGCTCCCCGAGAAACATCGGGAAATCCTGATCTTGCGACTGGTGATGGGTCTGTCAGCAGAGGAAACCGCAGTCGCCGTGGGCAGCACGGCGGGGGCGATACGGGTGGCCCAGCACAGGGCACTCGCAAAACTGAAGTCACAAGTGGCGAGGGCAGGTGAAATGTATGGCTAGGGATGGCGAGCGCGGTCGAGGCGACCGGAAGGTTTGGCGTGGGTCGCACGACAGCGGTCCCTACGCCGCCGAGGGTACCGGCGATTCCGGTCCGGTCGACATCGCGGCGGTGCGCAGCGACGATGCGCTGATCGACGCGATCGCGAGCGACGGGCCGGTGCATACCGACAGCCCCGAGGAGTTCCAGCTGGCGTCACTGCTCGCGGATTGGCGGGCCGATCTGTTGGCCGAGCCGATGCCGGCGGGCCCCGATCTCGACACCGTCTTCGCGGCGGTCGATCAGGAGATCGGTGCCAGGCAGGTTCGAACCGGAGCCTCCTCGCGCGGACGTCTGCGTCTGGTCCGGCCCCTGCTGGGGTCCGCCGCGGCACTCGCCGTGGTGTTCGGCGGTGTCACGGCGTTCTCCTACAGTGCGGCACCCGGTGATCCGCTGTGGCGGGTCAAGGAAGTCGTGTTCAGCGAACAAGCACAGACCACCGTCGTGGCTCGCGCCGACGACGACCTGGCCGCCGCGCAGAACATGATCGCCGCGGGCAATCCGGAACAGGCTCGCGCCAAGCTGGAGCAGGCCTCGGCGACCGCCGATCAGGTCAGCGACCCGAAGAAGCGCGAGGACTTGCTGGCTCGCTGGAACCTGCTGCGCGATCAGCTGGTGAAGCAGGCACCCGAACTCGGGTCGCTGCTGCCGCCCGCGCCGCTGCCGGGTACCACCGCACCGTCTTCGTCGCCGTCCGCACCTTCTCCGTCGCCGGCCAAGCCGGGGACCACCGACCCCGCGGCGCCGATCGACCCGGGTAACTCGGGCACGACGGATTCCACCGTGCCGCCGGAGATCATGCTCACGCCTGCCCCGGAGACCGTGGATCCCCGACCCACCGAGCCGTCGCCACCGCCGGTGACCACGGTCCCACCGACGCCGCCGCCGGTCACCCCCGAACCGACCCAACCCCCGACGACCATCGCAGAACCGCCGCCGACCGCTCCGACGGCGGTTCCGCCTACGCAGCCTGTGCCGACGGCCGTTCCGACCATCTCGATCCCGTCGCTTCCCGGCACTCCCTGATCGACACGAAAGAGGCCCCGAACCACAGTGGTTCGGGGCCTCTTTCGTGTCGTCCGCATCGGGGGCCGTCCGGCGCGTGCGCGACTCACGCGGGACCACATGTGCTCGGCCCGCCGATCAGTGAGCGCTCAGTTGTCGAACCCGTCGAACCCGTCGCCGTGGAAGGCCTCGTTCATCGAGGCGTCCGCGTAGCCGCGGCAGTAGTCCCAGGTGACGTACGCCTCGGGCGTCGGGTCGTAGGCGGGCTCGTGCGGCCGTACAGTGCCGTCGACGAGTAGCTGCAGCAGGTTCGCCCGCAGCATGTCCCAGTCGTGGTAGTGATCTTGCCGACAGTCCTCGCAGCTGACGACGAGCCCGCGGATGCCACGATGGGCGAGCAGGGCTTCGTAGACCGCGAGGTCGGCGAGATCTTCCTCGACCGCGAGGCGCTCATGTGGATCCAGCGGCTCACCGGGCTCGATGGCATCGAGCGCGGCAGACGGGTCGGAGGGGTCTCCGGCGAAGGGATCCGGCGGCAGGCCAGGTGGTAGATGGTCACGCACAACCCCACGGTACGCAGTGGTGGCCGGTCTGCGCCAGCGATGCACCTGGCAAGTTTTGCGCGAGGGCTCACTGCACAGCGTGTCACGGCCGACCGATACCATGGAATGCAGGCGTCGGCGAGCTTGTTCTCACCGACCATCAAGCTTTCCGCTCAGCACCGACGCGCGTCATCTCCTGCGTCGGTACTCCGACGACCAGGAGGGGTCGATCCGAATGAGTAATCCCGTGTCGGGCGAACGAATCGCGGTGCGCCCTCCTACGGGTGGCGACGATCCGAACAAGATCGCCATGCTCGGCCTCACGTTCGACGACGTGCTGTTGCTGCCTGCCGCCTCGGATCTCATCCCCAGCTCCGTCGAGACCTCCAGCAGGCTCACGCGTGACATCACGCTGCGCACCCCGCTGGTGAGTTCGGCCATGGACACCGTCACCGAGGCGCGCATGGCGATCGCCATGGCGCGTGCGGGCGGCATGGGTGTGCTGCACCGCAATCTGTCGGCCGCCGATCAGGCCGCCCAGGTGGAGACCGTGAAGCGGTCCGAGGCGGGCATGGTGACCGACCCGGTCACCTGTCGGCCGAACGACACCCTCGCCGACGTGGACGCCATGTGCGCCCGTTTCCGCATCTCGGGCCTGCCCGTGGTGGACGAGACCGGTTCGCTCGTCGGCATCATCACCAACCGCGACATGCGTTTCGAGGTCGATCAGGACCGCCGCGTCGACGAGGTGATGACCAAGGCGCCGCTGATCACCGCCCAGGAGGGCGTCACCGCCGAGGCCGCGCTCGGTCTGCTGCGCCGCCACAAGATCGAGAAGCTGCCCATCGTCGACGGCAACGGCCGCCTGCGCGGGCTCATCACGGTCAAGGACTTCGTCAAGACCGATCAGTACCCCAACGCCACCAAGGACCGCGACGGCCGCCTGCTCGTCGGTGCGGCGATCGGTGTGGGGGAGGACTCCTGGTCGCGCGCGATGACCCTGGCCGACGCGGGCGTCGACGTGCTGATCGTCGACACCGCGCACGGGCACCAGTCGCAGGTGCTGCAGATGGTCGCCAAGGTGAAGGCCGAAGTGGGCGACCGCATCCAGGTCGTCGGCGGCAACGTCGCCACCCGGGCCGGTGCCGCCGCGCTCGTCGAGGCCGGCGTCGACGCTGTCAAGGTGGGTGTCGGTCCCGGCTCCATCTGCACCACCCGCGTGGTGGCCGGTGTCGGCGCGCCGCAGATCACCGCGATCCTCGAGGCCGTCGCGGCGTGCAAGCCAGCCGGTGTGCCGGTGATCGCCGACGGTGGTGTGCAGTACTCCGGCGATGTGGCCAAGGCCATCGCCGCCGGTGCGTCCACGGTGATGCTCGGCTCGCTGCTCGCGGGCACCGCCGAGTCGCCCGGCGATCTGATCCTGGTGAACGGCAAGCAGTTCAAGAGCTACCGCGGCATGGGTTCGCTCGGCGCGATGCAGGGCCGCGGCCAGGCCAAGTCCTACTCCAAGGACCGCTACTTCCAGGACGACGTGCTCGCCGAGGACAAGCTGGTCCCCGAGGGCATCGAGGGCCGCGTCCCGTTCCGTGGCCCGGTGAACCAGGTGATCCACCAGCTCGTCGGCGGCCTGCGCGCCGCGATGGGCTACACCGGTTCGCAGAACATCGAGCACCTCCAGGGCGCCCAGTTCGTGCAGATCACCGCCGCGGGCCTCAAGGAGAGCCACCCGCACGACATCACCATGACCGTCGAGGCCCCGAACTACACCGGCCGCGGCTGAGTACAATAGATGCGTTTGTGCGCCGGGGGGTACGCTCCCGGCGCACAGCCATGCAAGCCGTCAGGTTTGTGAAAACGCGCGCACACGCGCGCCCGGACACAGGGAGCAACTGTGCGTGACATGGTGGAAATCGGTATGGGGCGGGTCGCTCGTCGGACGTACGAGCTGGACGACGTCGATATCGTGCCCTCGCGGCGGACGCGGTCGTCGAAGCAGGTCTCGCTGGCCTGGCAGCTCGACGCCTACCGCTTCGAGATCCCCGTGCTCGCGCACCCCACCGACGCACTGGTCTCGCCGGAGTTCGCGATCGAGCTCGGGCGCCGTGGTGGCCTCGGCGTGATCAACGGCGAGGGTCTGTGGGCTCGGCACGCCGATGTGCAGGTCAAGATCGATCAGCTGATCGATCTGGTCGACAAGGGGGGTTACGAACGCGCGATCTCCTTACTCCAGGAACTGCACGCCGCCCCGATGCAGCCCGACCTGCTCGCCGCCGCCGTGGCCCAGGTGCGCGCCGCCGGTGTGACCACCGCCGTGCGGGTGAGCCCGCAGAACGCTCGAGCGCTCACGCCCGCGCTGGTGCAGGCCGGTGTCGAACTGCTGGTGGTGCAGGGCACCATCATCTCCGCCGAGCACGTCGGTGACGGTGAACCGCTCAACCTCAAGACCTTCATCGCCGAACTCGATGTGCCGGTCGTGGCCGGTGGCGTGAGCGATCACCGCACCGCCCTGCACCTGATGCGCACGGGTGCGGCGGGCGTCATCGTCGGGTACGGCTCCTTCCCGGGTGCGACCACCACCGGCGAGGTGCTCGGTATCGGTGTGCCGATGGCCACGGCGATCGCCGACGCCGCCGCCGCGCGCCGCGACTACCTCGACGAGACCGGTGGCCGCTACGTGCACGTGATCGCCGACGGTGACGTGGCCACCTCCGGCCAGCTGGCCAAGGCCATCGCCTGCGGCGCCGACGCCGTGATGCTCGGTGTGCCGCTGTCGGTGTCGGCCGAGGCGCCGGGTCACGGCTGGTACTGGCCCTCGGCCACCGCGCACCCCTCGGTGCCGCGCGGTTCGTTCCTGCCGGTCGACGAGTCGTGGCTCGACGGTCCCGACGGCGCCACCGACCGCCCGAGCCTCGAGCGCGTCCTCTACGGCCCCTCCGACGACCCGTTCGGTTCGCTGAACCTGGTCGGTGGTCTGCGCCGGTCGATGGCCAAGGCCGGTTACTCCGACCTCAAGGAATTCCAGAAGGTCGGGCTCAGCGTCCGCTAACGAACATGGGCCAGTGACACCCGTTCGCGCAGGAACCGGCTGATGGCCGCGTTGACCGGTTCCGCGTGGGTCATCGTGACACCGAGGCGGGCACCGTCGATCTCCACGTAGGTGGAGGCGGTGAGCCCCTCGGCGAGCATGCGGGCTCTCTTCCCGGCGATGCCGCTGTGGGTGGCGTGGATGACCAGCGCGGGGCAGGTGATCTCAGGCAGCCGTTCGAGCACCGAATCGCGCCCGAGCAGGCAGCCGACGGCCGCGTCGAGCCCGTTGTGCGCGTCGCCGACCCAGCGGCGGGTCCAGATATCGCGGTAGCGGTGATCGTCGCCGATGAGCCAGTCGGCGAGCTGGGCCGCGGCCTCCTCGCGGGAACTGCGGTCGTGCCATCCGTCGAGGAATCGCTGTGTGGCGGTTGACTGTTCGCGGGTGGGCCCGTGGGCTTCGGTGCTGATGAGGATGAGCGCGGCCACCCGTTCGGGGGCGACGAGCGCGGTGCGCAGCGCGGTGAACCCACCCTGAGCCGTGCCGCCGACGACCGCGCGTTCGACGCCGAGCGCGTCGAGCACGGTCAGCGCGTCGCGGGCGGCGGTCCAGTAGGTGAACGGTAACCGCTGGTCCCTGGTGCGGCCGTGGCCGCGCGCGTCCCATGCGACGACCCGGAATTCGGGGGCGAGTGCGGTCTGCTGCGCCTCGAACATCGTGCGGTCCATGAAGAATTCGTGGGCGAGCAACACCACCGGACCCGTGCCACCGCTGTCCTCGTAGTAGATGTCGGCATCGATCGCGCGGGCGAATGGCACGAGCACGAGGATAGCCAGCACCACCCCGCCCCGCGCAAGGAATCACGGTGCGTCGTGGTCTGTCACAGCGTGGCGCGGCACGGGCATCGATGCCCCGTGCTCGGCCGTCTGTCACCCTCACTAAACTGGGCAGGTGGCAGAAACTCAGAGACCGGTCCTCGTCGTCGACTTCGGCGCACAATACGCACAGCTGATCGCCCGCCGGGTGCGTGAGGCCAGGGTGTTCTCCGAGGTCATTCCGCACACCATGACGGTCGAGGAGATCGCCGAGAAGCAGCCGCTCGCGGTGATCCTGTCCGGCGGCCCGTCCAGCGTGTACGCCGAGGGCGCCCCGCAGCTCGACGCGCGGCTGTTCGACCTCGACGTGCCCGTGTTCGGCATCTGCTACGGCTTCCAGGCCATGGCGCAGGCGCTCGGTGGCACCGTCGCGCACACCGGCACCCGCGAATACGGCCGCACCGAACTCAATATCGACGGCGGTGTGCTGCACGGCGGCCTGCCGACGATCCAGCCGGTGTGGATGAGTCACGGTGACGCCGTGACCGACGCCCCCGAGGGGTTCGAGGTCACCGGTACCACCGCCGGTGCGCCGGTCGCCGCGTTCGAGGACCGCGCGCGTCGGCTGGCCGGTGTGCAGTACCACCCCGAGGTGCTGCATTCCCCGCACGGCCAGCAGGTGCTGAGCCGCTTCCTGCACGAGCTGGCGGGCATTCCCGCGGCGTGGACCCCGGCCAATATCGCCGAGGCCCTGATCGAGGACGTGCGTGCCCAGATCGGTCACGGCCACGCCATCTGTGGGCTGTCCGGCGGTGTCGATTCCGCCGTCGCCGCCGCGCTGGTGCAGCGTGCCATCGGTGACCGCCTCACCTGTGTGTTCGTCGACCACGGTCTGCTGCGCGCGGGCGAGCGCGAGCAGGTGCAGCACGATTTCGTCGCCGCGACCGGGGCCAAGCTGGTCACCGTCGACGCGGTCGACAAGTTCCTCGGCGAACTGAAGGGCGTCTCCGATCCGGAGGAGAAGCGCAAGATCATCGGCCGCGAGTTCATCCGGTCCTTCGAGGACGCGGTGGCCGGCATCGTCGCCGAACAGGGTGGCGACGGGACGGCACCGAAGGTCGAGTTCCTGGTGCAGGGCACGCTGTACCCGGATGTGGTCGAGTCCGGTGGCGGCACCGGCACCGCCAACATCAAGAGCCACCACAATGTCGGCGGCCTGCCCGACGATCTCGAGTTCGAGCTGGTCGAGCCGCTGCGGTTGCTGTTCAAGGACGAGGTCCGTGCGGTCGGTCGCGAACTCGGCCTGCCCGAGGAAATCGTCGCGCGCCAGCCCTTCCCGGGCCCCGGCCTGGCCATCCGCATCGTCGGCGAGGTGACCGCCGACCGGCTCGACCTGCTGCGTCAGGCCGACGCCATCGCCCGCGAGGAGCTCACCGCCGCCGGCCTGGACAAGCAGATCTGGCAGTGCCCGGTGGTGCTGCTCGCCGATGTGCGCTCGGTGGGCGTGCAGGGTGACGGCCGCACCTACGGTCACCCGATCGTGCTTCGCCCGGTGTCGAGCGAGGACGCGATGACCGCGGACTGGACCCGCCTGCCCTACGACGTGCTCGAACGCATCTCCACCCGCATCACCAACGAGGTGGCCGAGGTGAACCGCGTAGTACTCGACGTGACGAGCAAGCCGCCGGGCACCATCGAGTGGGAGTGAGCTAGGCCGGTCGCGGTCGTGGCATCGCCTGGGTGAGCAGCAGCCTGCCCAGGAGGAAACCGCCGGTCTGCGGTCGGTGGGTGGTCGGTGGCAGCGCTTTGGCCACGGGGGTGGCCGCCTGCCGGTCTGCGGGATTCGCCATTGCCGTTGCCTTTCCACAGAAATGGCCCGTCACGGTGACGGGCCATTTCTCGGTCATGTCGGTCTTTCGTCAGTGCCGTCGGCGGCGGGGGGAAAACACCAGCAGCAATCCGATGACGCTGGCCACGATCACCACACCCCAGCCGATGGGCAGGATGCCGCCGCCGTCGGGGGTCGGGGCGCCGAGCAGCGCCCACACGCTCACCGCGAGGGCGAGCAGGCCGGTGCAGAGCAGGGAAAGGGCCGGGCGGCGTTCGGTTTTCGTCGAGTCAGCCACGGGTCACCTCCACGTCACCGAGGTGCATCTTGATGTGCAGGTCGAGGACGGGCGCGCCGGGGGTGTTCGGCCCGCTCAGTCCCTCGTCGCAGGGGTTGTCGGCGACCCGGATGTCGCAGGTGGTGTTCACCGTCATCCCTTCGGGCAGATGGATTTTCGTATCGCCGATGTTCACCGCTACCTCGACGCTCCGCGATTCGGTGAGGGTGAGGCCGCGCAGATCCAGTGTGCCCGAACCGATGTCGAGGGTGTAGCGAGGCTGTAGCTCCTGCACGGAGGTCGGCGCCCACACGCGGTCACCGACATTGCCACTGTTCTCGAAGTCGATGGGTCCGACCAGCGAGGCGAGCAGGACGAATCCGGCCAGCGGTGCGGTGAGGACCAGCAGCCCGTAGCCACGTCGCAGGAACGCACCGGCGACGAGGCCGAGGCCGACCACGGCCAAGGCGATGGCGGCGATACGGGCCGGGGTCATCCATTCCACGCCCGATGCCGCTGCCGCGCCCGCGATCGCGGCGGCCAGGATGGCCAGGCCGATGGTGACCGGTGTGAGCCGTGAGCGGGGGCGTTTCGGTGGAGGCGGGGCGACGGGGGCGAAGGTGGGGACTGCTTCGGGGAGTTCCCAGGCCAGCGGGGCTACGGCCAGGGGATCCCAGCCGGGGGGCACCTGCGCGCGGAGGTTGGGACCGTTCGGCGCGGGGGTCTTGTGCAGAATCGCGGTGTCGCGGGTCGGTGACAGGTCGGACGGGGACGGGCCGGTCGGCGACAGAGCGGTCGGCGCCGGGGCGTTCGGCACCTGAGCGGTGGGCGCCGGGTCGGTCGCCGGCCGGTCGGTTGTCGCCCCTTCTGTCGGCCACTTGGAAGCCGCCGGAGACTCGGCGTCGGCTACGACCTGGTCGGTCTGCGCGGACTTTTCGAGGTCGATGATGCCGTCGTTGTCGGACTCACGACCGGTGTCTGTCTTAGAGGTCTTCTGGAGTGCCGGGTCCGCCGATGTAGCCGAGGCCTGAACCGCACCGGTTGCGTCGCCTGCCGTTTCGGCGTCCGGTGTGGCGGTGCCACGGTTGATCGTGGACGGTGCGGAATCGGCGGACTTGTGCAGGACTGTCGTCTGCGCGTCCGGTGCGACGGTGTCGGCAGCGGTCGACGGCGCGGAACCGGCCGGCCGGTGCAGGACCGAGGTCGCGGCCTCGTCCACCCGCAGCAGGGGAGTGGATTCCGCTGTCGCCGCGGAACTTTCGGTGCGCGGTAACACGGTCGTCGCCGGATCGGGGACGTAGGCATCCGGCAGCTTGGTGTAGGGCGTGTACATCCCCTCGGGGGTGTACGGGTACATGGCGTTCGGGTAGCCGGCGCCGGGATACCCGGTGGTGCCGAGCGGGGCGAGAGGACTGTCGAAACCGGAGGGCAGCTCCGGATGACGCAGGTAGAGCATCCACCATCCGGCCAGCATCAGACCCATGCTGATCACCCCTGACCCGCCGAGCCCCAAGCCGACCGGGCCCATGGTCGACACCGCGATGGCCAGTGCCACGATCAACACGATGGTCTTGGTCTGCGAGTGCGACCCGCGCCCGCTGAGCGACTCGGCCGCCGACGGCTCGTTGCCCGCGGAGCCGAGCACCAGCCACGCCAGCAGGTACAGGATGACCCCCGCCCCGCCGAAAATGGTCGACACCACGAACGCCACCCGCACCAGCACCGGGTCGATGCCGTACCGCACGCCGAACCCGGCGGCCACGCCGGCGATCGGCCCCTGCCTGGGCAGCCGGACGGGCCGCGTGTGCCACATCTGCTGAACCTGATCGCCGAAGCTCGTTCTGCTCATGGGTTCCATGGTGTGCTGTGCGACCCCTCGGACGCATCGGGGGGAACCCTGATAATTGCCCCGGGGATGCGTGGTCACCTGCCGGGTTCGGCGGGCGCGTTCACAGGAACATGGTGTCGCCGAACACCGAGTTCGTCGCCTCCACATTCCCGGTTCCGGCGGTGACCGTCGCCCACGAGTACACATTGAGCGGGCCGCCGCAGTTGCCGACCATCAGGTGGAAGTCGCGGTTCACCAGGTAGGTGGTGCCCGAGCTCAACGGCATCGATCCCATGTCGATCTTCTTGATCTCGCCGGGGGCGAGCGACAAACTCAGATCCAGACCCGCCGAGATCGACGGACCGAGGTCGACCGAGGCGTCTGGACCCGACGACCCGAATCCGACGCTCGCTCCCGCGTCCACCGAGATCCCGCCGTCGATGCCGACCGACAATTCCAGGTCGACGGCACAGGCCACGAGGTAACCGGAACTGAGGTCACCGGTCGCGCCGGGCGGTGCGGTGACGTAGGCGGTGTTGTTCAGAAACACCTCGCGGTTGGTCGGCATGGCGTTGAGCGGCGGGACCAGCCGGTAGGACTGGTCGGTATGGCCGATGGTGAGCTGGAAGCCCTCTGGGCCGTGATAGGTCGATTCGTGCGGTGCCATCGGCGTGGCCGAGGCGATCGGTGTCATCCCGAGAGTGCTCAGTCCGATGGTGGCGGCACCCAGCACAGTGGTGATGATGTTCACGTGTTCCTCCCCTGAAGCGGCGGCCGTGGTTCCGGCCTGCCATCAACGTAGGAAGATCATCTGTGCCCGGGCTTTCGAAATACCGGTGCGATCGCTGAAAGCTCCTCCTCCGCCGGTTTTCCCCAGCCGCACCGGTTTGCGGATAGTCGCAGGTCATCGCTTATTTCTGTCCGGACCGGAGAGGGCGCGCCGCAGGTCGGCACGGAACCGGGGACATCGGGGCACAGATCAGGGTCTTTCCTGATGTCGGCCACCGCTCCCGCGTGCCAGTATCGAAGTATGGATCCGTCTGTTCCCACCCGCACCGCCGCCCAGGGGCTACCCGGGCCCGGTTTCGCCCCCGGGATCAACGGCTCCGCGCGCATGCCGGGGCACGTGGCGCCTCGGCCGATCGGCAGGCGGTATCGCGAAGCTGTCCGGCAGTACCGGCGAGCGGCTCAGCAGTACGGTGGCGGCCCGGAGTACGGCGGGGCTCAGCAGTACGGTGTCGCCCAGCAGTATCGTCCTGGCGCGCAGTACCTGCCCACGCCGCCGCCGTACCGTCCGGCCGTCGGCTACTCGCCCGTCCCGCCGCAGGGTTACGGCGTGCCGCGTGGGTATCTCCCCGGTGTGCTCCCGGTTCCCGCGTCCGAACCCGGCGACCCGGCGTCGCCGACGACTCCCCGGCTGGTCCGGCGGACCGGTGGCCGGGTGATCGGTGGCGTCGCGGGCGGCCTGGCCGATCATCTCGGCGTCGACGTGTTCAAGGTGCGGCTGGCGTTCGTGCTGCTGTCCGCGCTGGTCGGTGCGGGCCTGGTGGCCTACGGCCTGCTGTGGATCTTCACGCCCGCCGGTGGCGACGCGACCGCACCGACCGGCGACGAGCGCAGGCAGGCGATCGGGCTGGCGCTGCTCGGGATGGTGCTCGCGGTCACCGTCGGCTGGTTGTTCCAGGGCACGGCGGCGAAGGTGATCGTGCCGGTCGTCGTCGTCGCGGTCGGCGCCGCGCTGGTGTGGCGTGAATACGATGTGGCCGCGCCGGGACCCCGGGCGCTGTTCGGGTTGCCCGCGCGACCGTCGGTGGTCACCTGGTCGCGCATCGTGGCCGGGGCGACGCTGATCGTGTTCGGGCTCGGTGTCGTCGTGCTGGCCCGTATCGACCTGAGCTCGCTCGGTTCGGCCTTGATCGCGGTGGCCGTCACCCTGGTCGGCGCGGGCCTGCTCACGGTGCCGCTGTGGCTGCGCATGGTCCGCGCCCTCAACGCCGAACGCGGCGCCCGCATCCGCAACGAGGAACGCGAGGAGATCGCCTCCCACCTGCACGACTCGGTGCTGCAAACCCTCGCGCTGATCCAGCGGCAAGCCGAGGACCCGCAGGAAGTGCTGCGCCTGGCCCGCAGCCAGGAACGCGAACTGCGCAAATGGCTCTTCGACGATGCCGCGCCCGCGCATTCGAGCCTGTCCGCCGCCCTGCGCACCATCGCGGGCGAGGTGGAGGACCAGCACGGTGTGAAGGTCACCCCCGTCACCGTCGGCGATGTCGCGATGGACCCCGGCGACACCGGCGCCGGGCTGCCCAAGGAGCACTTCACGGCCCTGCTCGGCGCCACCCGTGAGGCACTGGTCAACGCGGCCAAGCACGCCGACGTACCCGAGATCGACCTGTTCGCCGAGACAGAACCGCACCAGGTGAGCATTTTCGTCCGCGACCGCGGCGCCGGTTTCGACGCGTCGTCGGTGCCCGCCGACCGGCGCGGGATCGCCAAGTCGATCTGCGCGCGCGTCGAGCGGCGCGGCGGTACCGCCGAGATCGACTCGACCGTCGGGCGCGGCACCGAGGTGCGGATCGTCATGCCGCGCACGGACTCCGGTACCGCCGAGCCGAGCGAGGAGCAACAGCCGGTCGCCGCCTCCGCCGATGCGCCCACCGCCGCGCTGGGGCTGGACCAGGTGGACCGCGATCATCCGGTCGACCGCTGAGGGCCCGGTTGCGTGGCCCGGACGTCGTGAGGTGGCCGGCGTGGTCGCGTGCCCGGACACCGTGGTGTGGTCGCTGATGGCCCGATCGCGCCGTGCGGACATCGTGGTGTGGTACCGATGAGCATCAGGTTCGCGGTTCGAATGAGGAGTCTCGAGTGAGTGTGCGGGTGTTTCTGGTCGACGATCACGCGGTCTTCCGGTCGGGGGTGCGAGCGGAACTGAGCCGGGAAGCCGACATGGAGGTGGTCGGTGAGGCCGGGGCCGTGGCGGAGGCCGTCGCCGGGATCGATGCCGCGAAACCGGATGTGGTGCTGCTCGATGTGCACATGCCCGACGGCGGCGGTGTGGCGGTGCTGAGCGGAATCGCCTCGGGCCCGGTCTGTTTGGCGTTGAGCGTGTCGGACGCGGCCGAGGACGTGATCGCGGTGATCCGGGCGGGCGCGCGCGGGTATGTCACCAAGACCATCTCCGGCGCCGAGCTGGCCGACGGCATCCGCCGCGTCGCGGGCGGTGACGCGGTGTTCAGTCCACGGCTGGCCGGTTTCGTCCTCGACTCGTTCACCGGCCGCTCCCCGGTCCCCGAACCGCCACTCGACCCCGAACTGGACTCACTGACCCCACGCGAACTGGAAGTCCTGCGTTTGCTCGCCCGCGGATACACCTACCGCGAGATCGCCGAAAGCCTGTTCATCTCGGTGAAAACCGTGGAGACCCACGCCTCGAACGTGCTGCGCAAAACGCAGCAGTCCAACCGCAACGCACTGACCAGATGGGCCCATCGCCGCCGGATCGAGTGATCGCTCGGCACATACGCCACCGCCGCGGCCCGATCGACGATCGCGCGGTCGCATTGCGCAGGCTCGATTGTCGCGGGCACACCGCCCAGTCGCGCGGGCTCGAATCTCGCTCGGCGCTCGCACCTGGCGTGCGCACGGTCGATGGCTCGGCGACGGCGTCTCGGACCCGCCTACATCACCGCGATGATGAGGGCGATGAGGATGACCAGCCCGATCAGCACGCCTGCGCCGATCGCCAAGGGCGCACCGTTGGGCAGGTCGTCGAAGAAGCTGCCGGTGCGTTGTGGGCGCGCGGTCTGCGCGGCGGCCAGGGGTGCCCGGTGCGGGCGGGGCAGCGGCTGGGCATTGGGGCTGCGCACGCCGCTGGCGCCGTTGCGCGACGCCCACGCCGGGATGGTGCCGTCCTCGGTGCGCAGCGGGACACCGAGAATGTAGGCGCCGGTGCCGGGACCGAAAGCGGCCGTGAGGATTTCGTCGCGGGCCTCGGCCATGGTCGGGCGGCGCTGCGGCGCGGGTTCGAGCATGTGCAGCAGCGGCTGGGTGAGGATGCCGCTGCGGGTGGGCGGGATGATGCGGCCCATCGCGGCGCGGGTGACCACGTCGTTCTCGTCGTCGTCGAAACCGAACGGCGGCTGACCCTCGAGCGCGGTGTAGAGGGTGGCGCCGAGGGAGAACACGTCGCTGGCCTCGGTGGGCTGGGCGCCACGTGCCACCTCGGGCGGCAGGTAGGCGGGGGTGCCGGTGATCACGCCGTCGGGTTCGTCACCGTGCGCGTCGCCCGCGCCGCGGGAGATGCCGAAGTCGCTGAGTTTCGCCTTGCCCAGGTCGGGGCCGCGGTCGGCGACGAGGATGTTGCCCGGTTTGATATCGCGGTGCACGATGCCCGCGGCGTGGGCGGCGGCGAGCGCGTCGGCCACCTGCGCGCCGATCTGGGCGACCTCCACCGCGGGCAGCGCGTCCACCAGCGCGAGCGCCTTGGCCACACTGCGCGAGGGTAAGTACTCCATGACGAGCCAGGGTTCGCCCGCTTCGATCACCACGTCGTAGACGGCGATGGCGTGTTCGTGCGACAGCTTGGCCGCCACCCGGCCCTCGTGCACGATGCTGTTGCGTACCCGCTCGGCCTCGGCCTCGCTCAGGCCGGCGGTGGTGAGCACCTGCTTGATCGCGACTTCCCGGTTGAGCAGCCGATCGGTGGCCAGCCAGACCGCGCCCATGCCACCCCCGCCCAGCTTCGACTGCAGGCGGTAGCGGCCCGCGACCAGGTAGTCGGGGCCGATATGGGGGCGAGCACGTTCGGTCACGGGTGCGAGGGTAGCCGAATCTGCCGCTGACTGGCCGGGATCTTCCCTGTGGACAGGGACAGGGGTGCCTGTCACCCTGGTCGCGATCGAACGTATATTCGAATACGATCGATAGCTGGAACGGTGCTGTCGTTTCGGTGACGAGCGGTTCGCCGCTCGCGGGTCCATCGTGGAAGTAGGTGGTGTTGATGGGTTCGAACGGTTTGCCGCCCGAGCCGGGTACGCGCGAGCACACGCTCGACGAGTTGCGCAGGCGGATGGCCTCGGTGCCGGGGCGCGGTGCGTCCGTGGCCGCGCACATACCCCGTGAACAGCCACTTCGCCGCGATCTGCTGCCCGTTCCCGCGCCGTTGGCCGACCTGCTTCCCGACGGCGGACTGCCGAAGGGGTCGGTGGTCGCCTACTCCGGTGCGCACTCGCTGCTCACCGGTCTGCTCGCCGCGGTCACCGCGGGCGGTGGTCACGCGGCGGTGGTCGGGCTGCCGCGGCTCGGTTTGCTGGCCGCCGCCGAGATGGGTGCGCAGCTGTCGCGGCTCGCGGTCGTCCCCGACCCGGGTCCCGACCCCGCCGAGGTGGCCGCGGTCCTGCTCGACGGCCTGGACCTGGTGGTCCTCGGCCTGCACGGCCTCGCCGTCCCCCCGGCCCGCTGCCGCGTGCTCGCCGCCCGCGCCCGCAACCGTGGCACCACTCTCGTCGTCGCGGGCGGTGAGTGGACCAACCCGGCGCTGCGCCTGGACACCCGCGTCGCCGGTTACGACGGACTGGGCCCCGGCCGCGGTCGCCTGCGCTCGGTCTGCCTCGACGTGCGCGTCAGCGCCAAGGCGGGCCCACCCCGCCAGGGCCGCATGGACCTGTGCGCCCGCGCGGGCCGCACCGAATGGCTGGCCCGCGAGAACGTCGCCCGCCCAACCGAAGTGACCGCCTTACGCGAGGCCGTGTCATGACGACCGGCCCGTTACCCAGCCCCGCGCGACAGGCATGAACACCCGCGTCGCCGATCTGGCACCCGTCGGGCGAGCGCTGGTGCGAAGGTGCTCGGCTCGGATCGCCGTGGCGGGGTGGCCGAGTGTGTCGGCGTGGGGGATCGCGGCGGGGTCGAGGTGTTGTTGTGGGGCGCGCTGATCGGGTGGTCGCGGTGTGGTGCCCGGATTGGCCTGCGGTGGCGGCGGCGGCCGGGATGGGGGTGGCGGCGCAGCGGCCGATCGCGGTGTTGCGCGGGAACCGGGTTGTCGCCTGTTCGGCGATCGCGCGGGCCGAAGGGGTGCGGCGTGGGATGCGCAGGCGGGACGCGCAAGGGTGCTGTCCCGAACTCGTTGTAGCCCAGGACGATCCGGATCGGGATGCGCGACTGTTCGAACCGGTGGTCGCGGCTGTCGATGCCACCGTGCCGGGGGCCGAGGTGTTGCGGCCGGGGCTGATCGTGCTCGCGGCAGGGGGTGCCACACGGTATTTCGGGTCCGAGGAGGCGGCGGCCGAGCGGTTGATCGATGCGGTCGCGGTGGCAGGCGCCGAGGCTCAGATCGGGATCGCCGATGCCATGTCGACGGCGGTCATCGCGGCCAGGCGTGGCGCGATCGTCGAGCCGGGGGCGGGTGCGCGCTACCTCGCGTCGCTGCCCGTGTCCGAGCTCGCGGCCGAACCGAGCCTGGCCGCACCGGAACGCGCCGACCTCGCTGACCTGCTGCACCGCTTGGGTCTACGCCGCATCGGCGACTTCGCCCGGCTCACGCCCGCCGAGGTGACGTCCCGGTTCGGTGCCGACGCCGGGCACGCCCATCGCATGGCGTGCGCCCTTCCGGAACGTCCGCCTTCGGCGCGTAGACCTGCCCCGGAACTGAGCGTCGAGCTGGCCTGTGACCCACCCATCGACCGGGTCGACGCGGCCGCCTTCGCGGGCAGGCAGCTGTCCACCCGCTTGCACGCGGCCCTGTCGGCGGCGGGGGTGTCGTGCACCCGGCTCGCCGTCACCGCCCGCACCGAGACCGGTGAGGAACTCACCAGGATCTGGCGGTGCGCGCGCCCGCTCACCCCACCCGACACCGCCGACCGGGTCCGCTGGCAACTCGACGGCTGGCTCACCCATCGCGCCCGCCCGACCGGTCCCATCGTCGCGCTCACCCTGGAACCGGTCGAAGTGGTCGCCTCGGGTGCGTTGCAGCTCGGTCTGTGGGGCGGTGAGGGGGAGCAGACCGAACGCGCCAGACGCGCGCTGGTGCGGGTGCAGGGTCTGCTCGGCGGTGAAGCGGTGCGCATCGGTGTGCTCAGTGGCGGCCGTGGCCCCGCCGAACGCATCACCATGATCGCCCTCGGTGACGAACTCACCCCGAGCGCGGACCCCGCCCACCCGTGGCCCGGCCGCCTCCCCGAACCGGCCCCCACCCTGCTCCTGCTGCACCGTCCCACCGTCCACCTGACCGCCGCCGACGGCACCGAGGTCGGCGTCACCGACCGAGGCCTGTTCACCGCCGACCCCGCGATCCTGCGCTGGGGCCGCAAACAGTGGTCCCTGCTCGGCTGGGCAGGTCCCTGGCCGGTCGTGGAACGCTGGTGGTCCGCCGCCGAACACGCCACCACGGCCGTCCGCGTCCAGGTCCAGCTCGACGCCCGTCCCACCGAGATCCGCGCGGTCCTACTCGTCCACGACGAGCGGAACTGGCATGCCGAAGGGGTCTACGAGTAGCACCGCGCTGCTGCCGTTCGATCTCCTCGGCCGTGGACTGCTTCGGTGTCACCGCTGCTCAGCGAGGGTGTGAGCCGTGCACTGCGGGGCGCCTCTACAGTGAACTCCGGTCAGGGACCGACCCGGCGAGCGAGGAAGGAGGCGCGGTGATGAATCCGTTCGAGGGCATGGTGTGTTCGGCGGCGGCTGCCGACCTTCCGCTGCTCGGTACGGCGGTGCACGCCACGGGGTGGCTGTGTATCGAGCATCCCGGGGCGTGGGGGCGTGATGTGCTGGGTGACGAGGTGCTCGGGCCGGAGATCACCGCTGAACTGGCCGCGCGCACGTCGGCGGCGAAGGTGCGCCCCACCTTGATCCGCCGTCCCGGACGCTACGAGTTCACCGGCACGCGCACGGTGCTGCTGGCCAGTGCACGGCCCGAGGGTTCGTGGTGTGTGCGGTTCGAGATCACCGACCTACGTGAGCTTTTCGATATCGATCTGCACCTGGTGGACGGGCCCGCCCCCGAAATCGGTGTGCCGGTGGACGATCCGATCGTTCTGGTCTGCGCTCACGGCAAACGCGACCAGTGCTGCGCCCGCCTCGGTCGCCCGATCGCCGCCGCCTTGGCCGCCGAACAGCCCGGCCGCGTGTGGGAGGCGTCCCACACCGGCGGCCACCGGTTCGCCCCCGCCGTCGTCCTGCTCCCGTCGGGCCTCACCTACGGTCGCGTCGACATTCCCGCCGCCCGCGACCTGCTCGCCGCCGCCGACTCCGGCGAGGTCTCCCTCACCGGCCTGCGCGGCCGCAGCTGCTACCCGCCGATCGCCCAGCTCGCCGAAGTCGCTGTCCGCGAACAGGTCCCGGCCCCCGCCGACGCCCTCACCGTCGCCCTCGACCCCACCCCCACGCACGACCCGACCCTCGCCGGCGCCGCCATCGTCACCCACCGCGACGGCCGCCGCTGGCGCGTGACCACCCGCACCGTCCCCGCCCCACCCCGCCAGGCCAGCTGCAACGCCAAACCTAAACCCGCCGGCTACCTCGAACCGGTGTCCATCGAACAAATCCTCACCCCCTGACCACCCGACGACGCCCTACAAGCGGTCCCGTCAGGCCCTGCGACGCCCGTTCCCACGGCGGCCGCCCGAGCTCTCCGATCTGCCCGTGCGCAAGAACTCACCCGGAGGCTGACCCAAGCCAGGCAGCCGGCTACCGTGCTGGACGACTGATCACCATGCTCTGGTGCAGGTGCCTTCCCGGGAAACGCCGCCACCAGAGCGTGGTGATCTTGAAACGGCTACCAGTGGGTGCCGGGTACCCAGCGGGCGGCTCGGCGGACGGCGGCGCCTGCGGCGGTGCGGGCGGGGGATTTCTTCGGCTCCGGCTGCGGTGCCGGGGGTGCGGGCTCGGGCTCGGGAGTGCTCGCCTCGCCCTTGGCCGCGGGGGAATCCGGGATGGCGCGGTAGTAACGGTGCAGGATGCGGTCGCGGAGTTTGGGGGTGAACAGGGCGCCGTACTCGGCGAGGGTGCCGAGGGGGACATCGATGCGTTTGGGGCGTTCGGTGAGGGCGCGGACGATGGTGGCCGCGGCCCATTCCGGTGATTCGGCGGGGCCCTGTTCGCCGGTCGGTGCGATCATGGGTGTGCGCACGAGCGGCATGTGGATGGTGGTGAAAGTGACCCCGTCGGCGAGGGTTTCGACGGCCGCCACCTCGGTGAACTTGTCCAGCGCCGCCTTGCTGGCGAGGTAGGCGGAGAAGCGCGGCGTCGCCACCTGCACGCCCGCGCTGGAGATGTTGACGATGTGGCCGAAGCCGCGTTCGCGCATCTGCGGCAGCAACGCCATGGTCATCCGCAGCGCGCCGAAGTAGTTGACCGCCATGGTCCGCTCGTAGTCGTGCAGGCGGTCGGTGGAACGGTGGATGGCGCGGCGGATGGACCGGCCCGCGTTGTTGACCAGCATGTCGACGTGATCGTGCTGGTCGAGGATGGTCTTCACGGTCGATTCGACGGATTCGGCGTCGGTCACATCGCACTGGTAGCCGTGCGCCTGCCCGCCCGCCGCGCGGATCTCGGCGACCACCTGGGCCAGCTCGTCGCCGCGGCGCGCCAGCAGCAGGACGACGGCGCCTTTGTCGGCCACGGCGAGGGCGGCGGCACGTCCGATGCCGGAGGACGCGCCGGTGATCACCACGTGCCTTCCGGTGAGATCGCGCCGGTTCTTCGGGGAAACCTGGGACATCACTGCTCCTTTGCAGCTCGTTCCCTCTAACTTACTTCAAAGTAAGTTACGCGACCAGACCTGTGAGAAACTCGAAAATATGTTCGAACGCCTCTGGTGAATATTCGAACGTATGTGCGATACTGGGGGCATGGCGGACGATCGGATGGCGGACATCTATGCCGCGGTGCGGCTCGGCGGATTCGACCCGGCGGCGGCGCGCGCGGCGCTGACCCGGCTCTGGGACGAACTAGGGGAGGGCGGCGACCCGTTGCATCGCTGCGTGGTGGCACATCACCTTGCCGATGTGCAGGAACTACCCGAGGGCGCGTTGCTGTGGGATCAGCGGGCCCTGGCCGCGGTGTTCGGGCCGGGCATCCCGCTGGACGAGGGGCTGCGCGGATTCCTGCCCTCGCTGTATCTGAATCTGGCCGACAGTCACCGCCGGGTAGGCGATTTCGACATGGCGCGCATGCAGCTGACCATCGCCCGCGGCCACCTGGACGTGCTCGCCAACGACGCCTACGGCGCGGTGATCCGGGCGGGTCTCGCCCATGTGGAGGCGGCGCTGGAGTCGCAGTCGATGGAACGGTTGCCTGCGAATTGAGGTGTCCGGCAGGGCAATCGGGGTGAGGGGGTAGGGAGAGGAGCAGGTGCGTGGGTTGGAGCAACGGGCCGCCGACCTGGTCGGAGCTGGAGCGGGTGCTCTCGGGCAAACCGAGTGCCCGCCCGGCCGAGGAAATGCACCCGGGCGATGGGGGCGACAGTCCGGCCTGGTCGCGCAAACGCGGCGAATACCGTGCTCCCGAACTGGAACTCCCGGCGGGCCCGGCGGTGCCCTACGCCGAACTGCACGCCCACTCGGCCTACAGCTTCCTCGACGGCGCGAGCCCACCCGAGGAACTGGTGGAGGAGGCGGTTCGGCTCGGCCTCGAGGCGCTCGCGCTCACCGACCACAACGGGTTCTACGGGACCGTCCGGTTCGCCGAGGCGGCCAGGGAATGGGGAATGCCAACGGTTTTCGGTGCCGAACTGTCACTGGGAACCGATGCGAAGGCGGCGCCGGGCCGAGGGGATGCGGTCCGGCGCCGTACTGTTCCGCGCGGCGGGCTGCGCGAGATCGGCGATGCGCGCGGTCTCGGCTCGGCCGGCCCGCCCTCGGTGGAGGAGGTAGGTCCAGGCGGTACGCCGCGCGGGCACTATGCGGCTCCGGACTCGATGCCCCGCACCGGTTTTCCCGACCCGGCGGGCCCGCACCTGTTGATTCTGGCCCGGGGGCAGGAGGGTTACCGCCGTCTTTCCCGCGAGATGGCGGCGGCGCACATGGCGGCTGGGGAGAAGGGTGTCCTGCGTTACGACCTGGACACGCTCACCGCCGCGGCGGGCGGGCATTGGCACATCCTCACCGGCTGTCGCAAAGGTCACCTGCGTACCGCCCTCGAGCAAGACCTGCTCGCGGGTGACACCGACCTGCCCAAAGCCGAAGCGGCCCTGCGTGATCTGGTCGATCGGTTCGGCGCCGACCGGGTGAGTGTGGAACTGACCCACCACGGCATCGCCACCGACGACGAACGCAACGGCTATCTGGTGGCCCTCGCCGATCGGCTCGGGCTGCCTGTGCTGGCCACCACCGGCGCGCACTTCGCCGCGCCCGCCCAGCGGCGCCGCGCGATGGCGCTGGCCGCGATCCGTTCGCGCAGCAGCCTCGACGACATGGCGGGCTGGCTGCCGAGCACCGGCGGTGCGCATCTGCGTTCGGGTGCGGAGATGGCGCGGTTGTTCGCCCAGTATCCGCATGCGGTGGCGCACGCGGTGGAGCTGGCCCGCGAATGCGGTTTCGACCTGAGCCTGATCGCGCCGAAACTGCCACCGTTCGAGGTGCCCCCGGGCCACGACGAGAACTCCTGGCTCCGTGAGATCACCTACCGCGGTGCCGCCGAACGATATGGATCTCCCGAACGCAACCCCAAGGCGTACAAGCAGATCGAGCACGAACTCGCGGTGATCCGGCAACTGGAGTTCCCCGGCTACTTCCTTGTCGTGCACGACATCGTCGAGTTCTGCAAGCACAACGACATCCTGTGCCAGGGCCGTGGGTCCGCGGCCAATTCCGCGGTCTGCTTCGCCATCGGCATCACCAATGTCGATCCGGTCGCCCATAACCTGTTGTTCGAGCGGTTCCTCTCGCCCGAACGCGACGGCCCACCCGACATCGATGTCGACATCGAATCCGACCGGCGCGAAGAGGCCATCCAGCACGTCTACGCCAAGTACGGCCGTGACTACGCGGCTCAGGTGGCGAACGTGATCACTTATCGCGGCAAGTCGGCCGTGCGCGATGCCGCCCGGGCGCTCGGCTTCTCGCCCGGTCAGCAGGACGCGTGGAGCAAGCAGGTGAGCCGCTGGTCCGGGGTGAGCCAGGAGACCGGCACCGATATCCCCGACGCCGTGCTCGAGCTCGCCGGCGAACTCGACGGTCTGCCACGGCATCTGGGCATCCACTCCGGCGGCATGGTGATCTGTGACCGTCCCATCGCCGATGTGTGCCCGGTGGAATGGGCGCGCATGGCGGGCCGCAGCGTGCTGCAGTGGGACAAGGACGACTGTGCGGCGGTCGGTCTGGTGAAGTTCGACCTGCTCGGCCTCGGCATGCTCTCGGCCCTGCACTACATGATCGACCTGGTGCGTGCGCACAAGGGCGAGCGGGTGGAACTGCACGCCCTCGACCTCACCGAACCGGCCGTCTACGAGATGCTGCAGCGCGCCGATTCGATCGGGGTGTTCCAAGTGGAATCGCGTGCGCAGATGGCGACCCTGCCGCGGTTGAAGCCGCGCGAGTTCTACGACCTGGTGGTGGAGGTCGCGCTCATCCGGCCGGGGCCCATCCAGGGCGGCTCGGTGCACCCCTACATCCGCAGGCGCAACGGCAAGGAGCCCCCGGTCTGCGACCATCCGGCGCTGGAGAACTCGCTGTCGCGCACCCTCGGCATCCCGCTGTTCCAGGAGCAGCTGATGCAGATGGCCATCGATGTCGCCGGTTTCAGCGCCGCCGAAGCCGATCAGCTGCGCCGCGCCATGGGGTCCAAACGTTCACCGGAGAAGATGGAACGGCTCAAGAGTCGCCTCTACCAGGGCATGCGTGACCTGCACGGCATCACCGGCGACCTGGCCGACCGTATCTACGAAAAGCTCTATGCCTTCGCCAATTTCGGTTTCCCCGAAAGTCATTCGCAGAGCTTCGCCGCGCTGGTGTTCTACTCGTCGTGGTTCAAGCTGCACCACCCGGCCGCATTCTGCGCCGGGCTGCTGCGCGCCCAGCCGATGGGGTTCTACTCACCGCAGTCGCTGGTCGCCGATGCCCGCCGCCACGGTGTGCTCGTGCACGGTCCCGACATCAACGCCAGCCGCGCCGAACCCACCTTGGAGAACGCGGGCACCGAGGTGCGCCTCGGCCTCGCCGCCGTCCGCCACATCGGCGACGACCTCGCCGAACGCCTCGTCACCGAACGCGCCGAACACGGCCCCTACACCTCGATGCTCGACCTCACCGCGCGCGTGGGATTGACTGTCGCCCAAGCGGAATCCCTCGCCACCGCAGGCGCCCTCGACGTGCTGGTCGACACTGATCCGTCGTCGGCTGCGAGTGGGGCCTTGGTGGACGGCGGCGGGTCGGTGGGGGGTGGGCGGGGGAGCAGTGTGCGGCGGGCCGCGTTGTGGGCGGCGGGTGCGGCGGCGGGGGAGCGGCCCGATTTGTTGCCGGGGACCGGTGCGGTGACGCAGGCTCCGTCGTTGCCCGGGATGAGCGCGCTCGAGCTGGCCGCCGCCGACGTGTGGGCGACCGGTATCTCGCCCGATACCTACCCCACCGAATTCCTGCGCGCCCACCTGAATTCGCTCGGCGTGGTGCCCGCCGCCGACCTGCTGCTCGTCGAGGACGGTTCGCGGATCCTCGTCGCGGGGGCGGTCACCCACCGGCAGCGTCCGGCCACCGCCGCCGGCGTCACCTTCCTGAACCTCGAGGACGAGACCGGCATGATCAATGTCGTCTGCTCGGTCGGGCTGTGGAGCCGCTACCGGCGCCTGGCCCAGAGCGCGACCGCCCTGCTCATCCGTGGCCGCATCCAGAACGCCGAGGGGGTGGCGAGCCTGCTCGCCGAGCATCTGGAACATCTCGACCTGCGCATCGTCGCCCGGTCCCGCGACTTCCGCTGAGCACTCGCCCCGCCGCACGCCCACAACGCATTACGCTGCGACCATGCGCAAGCTTGCCGTGGTGATGATCGCGTTGCTCGGACTGGTGTTCCTGGCCGGGTGCGGAGACGACGAAGCAGGCGTTCGAAGTCCCGAACCGGGAGCCCTCGACGCGTCCGCTCCCGCGGTAGCACCCGGTTTCCGGGAGGGCGCGCCGTCGAAAGAAAGTCCCGCGCCGTCGGATTCGTCGACCCGCAAAGAGGTGATCACCGGCTCGGTCGACATCACCGCCGACGACCCGATCGCCGCCGCTGGCACCGTCGTCGACCGGGTGACGGCGCTGAACGGGCGCGTCGACAGCCGCACCGAACAGCCCGGCACCGACAAGCGGGTCGCGCGCGCCGTGCTGAGCGTGCGGGTGCCCGCCGACAAGACCGACGCCTTCATCACCGACCTCGGCGACGCGGGCACGGTCACCGAGATCAGCACCAACCGCGACGACGTCACCATGCAGTGGCAGGACCTCGACGCCCGCATCAACGCCCTGCGCGCCTCCGTCGACCGGCTCGAAGCGTTGATCGCGGGCGCGAACAACACCGCCGACCTGATCGCCGCCGAGGAGGCGCTGTCGAGCAGACAGGGCGAACTCGACAGCCTCACCGCCCAGAAGCGCAGCCTCGACGACCAGGTGGCCCTGTCGACCCTCACGATCACCCTCACCGCCGAGAAGAAGCAGGCGCCGGGCGAGCCCGACTCGTTCTGGGACGGCATCGTCTCCGGCTGGAACTCGCTGGTCGACTGGCTCGGCGACGCGGTCGTCTTCGCGGGCAAGGCGGTGCCGTGGCTGGGCCTGTTCGCCCTGCTCGGCGGCGTGCTCTACGCAGTCCTGCGCGTTGTCCGCCGGAAACCGCGATCCCACACCGCGAAGGAGACCTCCGGTGCCCACAGTGCGGGTGACGATCAAGCCGAACAGCCGTAAAGGCCCGCAACGCTTCGAGATCGACTGATCACACCGCGTCCGGGAACCCGTGCTGTCGCCACGCCTCGTACACCGCGACGGCGGCGGTGTTCGACAGGTTCATCGAGCGGCGGCCGGGCAGCATCGGGACGCGCACCTGGTCGGTGATGTGCGGATCGGTGAGGACCTCCGGCGGCAGGCCCGTCGGTTCCGTGCCGAACAGCAGGATGTCGCCGGGCTGGTAGGCGATATCGGTGTAGCGGGTGGTGGCCTGGGTGGTGAACGCGAAGACCCGCTGCGGTCCGATCGCCGCCCAGGCCGTCTCGAGGTCGGGGTGCACGGTGACCGAGGCCAGATCGTGGTAGTCCAGGCCCGCGCGGCGCAGTTTCGATTCCGACAGGTCGAAACCGAGGGGCTCGATCAGATGCAGGGCGCACCCGGTGCCCGCGACCAACCGGATCGCGTTACCGGTGTTCGGCGGGATCACCGGCTGATGGAACATCACATTGAACACCCGCAGCAGGGTAACGGGCCCCTGTGTGCGGACAGCGCGCCGCACTGCGACAATCGGCATCGTGAACGAGGCGCAGACCACCGGCAAGCATCGCGTCGTGCGGCTGAGCGCGTGGCAGCAGTACCTGCGCAGCCACCTGCCGATGACCGTGGTGAGCGTGCTGATCGTGATCGCGGTCGCGTTCGTCGCCTGGGACCGCTGGCGACGCGGCGCCCTCATCTTCGGCAGCGCGGCTCTGGTGGCCGCCGCGTTCCGGCTGTGCCTGCCGACCGTGCAGGTCGGCCTGCTCGCGGTTCGCAGCAAGCCCTTCGACGTCGCCTGGCTCACCGCCCTCGGCAGCGCCATCGTCTTCCTCGCGGCCACCATCAACACCCTCGGCGTCAGCTGAGCGTCGGGTAGCGCTCCGCGAACACCGTCTGCGGACGGGGCCTGCGCCCGGGATGCGGCGGAGTCCCGGCGCCGTATCCGACCGTCACCAGCACGGCGATCGCCAGGTCCGATTCCGGGTCGATGTCGACCGCGCGTTTCACCGCCGCCTCGTCCCACCCGTTCATCGGTGCCGACGCCAAACCGAGTCCGGTCGCGGCGAGCATGACGTAGGTGGCCGCGATCATCGCGTTCTTCACCGCGTTCTCGCGCAGCAACCCCCGCTCGCTCAGCGAGTGGTACTCCGCGCGCCCGTCGAACATCGCCCGGAACTCCTCGTTCCACGCCCCGTTGGCGACGGCCCGCTCCGCGATATCGGTCCGGGCACCGCGCCAAGCGTTCGGGTCGGCGACGAAAACCAGTACCGCGGGCGCTTCCAACGGCTGTGGCTGCCCGAATGCGGCCTCCGACAGGGCTCGCCGGCCCTGTTCGCCGCGTACCAGGACGATGGACCGGTCCTGCATGTTCCATGCGCTCGGCGCCTCCACGACCAGGTCGAGCAACTCGTCGAGGACGGTGGGCGGGATCGGGTCGGGCCGGTAGTGGCGAACCGTGCGACGGGTGCGGATGGCGTCGGTGACCGAAAGTGTCTGCGTGATCATGTTTCTAACTATCGGAGAGTTACATTCGATTGGGAAGTAGGCACCTGAAAGTGCGTTAAGCTCGATCGGGTGGCCACCATTCACGAACTCAGCGGACTACCGGCCGACGTGTACTCGGCGAAATGCCCGACGCGCGAGGTACTCGACACCATCGCGGGGAAATGGACCGTGCTGATCGTCGACGCGCTCGCAGAGGGCACCTTGCGCTACACCGATCTGCGCCGCCGCATCGACGGCATCTCGCAGAAGATGCTCACCCAGACCCTGCGGCAACTGGAGGCGGACGGGTTCGTCGAACGCACCGTGTATCCGACGGTGCCGCCGCGCGTCGAGTACGCCCTCACCGATCTCGGCCGCAGCCTGCGCGAACCGATCACGGCCCTGCGCGAATGGATCGAGACGAACATCAATCGCATCGAGGACGCCAGGCGCCGCCCGGTGTAGTCATGGATGCCGAATTGCCGGCGAACTGACGCTTACCGTCGCCGAGATGCTCGGCAGGCCGACGGTCGGCTCGCCGCAGGAGTACCCGTGCGAACCCTACGTGCGGCCCGCGTTGCTCACCGCGTCCTGAACGCGCTCAGCGGTTTTCGCGGGCCAATCGCATCGTTTCGGTGAGCAGTTTGGACACCGCCGCGGCCTCGGTGAGGAAGCCGTCGTGCCCGTCGCGGGAGTGCACGATCTCCAAACCCGCACAGCCGGGCAGACCTTCGGCCAGCTCGGCCTGAGTGTGCAAGGGGTACAGGCGATCCGAGTCGACGCCGCCGACCACGCACGGAACCTGGGTCGAGGCCAGCGCGGCGGCCACGCCACCGCGGCCGCGGCCCACGTCGTGCCGGTTCATGGCCTCGCTGAGCAGCACATAGGTGGCCGGGTCGAAACGCTGGCCGAGCTTGTCGGCCTGGTGCTCGAGATAGCTCTGCACCGCGTACCGGCCGCCCGCCCACGGGTCCTCGTCACCCTGCGCGTGATTGGCGAAGCGGTGCTCGAGCTCGCCCTCGGTGCGGTAGGTGAGATGGGCGATGCGCCGGGCCAGGCCCATGCCCGTCATCGGCGCGCGCCCGGTGCCGTGATAGTTGCCGTCCTGCCAGTCCGGGTCGGCGGTGATGATGGCCATCTGGGTGGTCTGAGTGCCGATCTGATCGGCGGTGGCACGTGCGCCGACGGCGAGCACCAGCGCCGCCGACACCCGCTGTGGATGCCCGATGATCCACTCGAGCACCCGCATGCCACCCATCGACCCGCCGACGACGGCACCGAGCCGCTCGATGCCGAGCAGGTCGAGCAACTGCGCCTCGGCGGTCACCTGGTCGCGAATGGTCACCCAGGGAAACCGTGCGCCCCAAGGCTTTCCGTCGGGCGCGAGCGAAGACGGGCCCGTGCTGCCCTTACAGCCACCGAGCACATTGGTGGCGATCACACACCACTCGTCGGTGTCGATCGGCGCGCCGGGCCCGACCATGCCCTCCCACCAGCCGGGCGCCCCGTCGGGCCCACCGACGACATGGGAGTCGCCGGTGAGCGCGTGTTCGACGAGCACCACATTGTCGAGCGTGGGGGAGAGCTCACCCCACCGTTGCACCGCCAGCCGCACATCGGGGACGACCGCGCCGTTCTCCAGCGTCACGTCCCCGATGGCGACCACGCCGAGTCGCCCGTCCGGTGGTGGCAGCAGGGCCACCCCGGTGCCGGGACGGGTGATCGGCGATTCGGTGCTCACAGTCACGTCGTCGCCGCCGCGAAACCGGCCCGCAGATCGGCCAGGATGTCGTCGATTCCCTCGATACCCACCGCGAGCCGGACCAGGCCGGGAGTGACGCCGGCGGCCAGCTGCTCCTCCGGTGTCAACTGCGAGTGCGTGGTCGACGCCGGGTGGATCACGAGAGAACGCACATCACCGATGTTAGCCACATGGCTGTGCAGGCTGAGCGCGTCCACGAACTTCTTGCCCGCGTCGACACCACCTGCCAGCTCGAACGACACGATCGCGCCCGCACCCTTGGGTGCCAGCTGCTTGGCCCGCTCGTGCCAGGGCGAGGACTCGAGTCCCGCGTAGTGCACCGCGTCGACACCGGGCTGCGCGGCGACGAACTTCGCCACCTCGACCGCGTTGCTCACGTGCCGTTCCACCCGCAGGCTCAGCGTCTCGATGCCCTGGGCGATCAGGAAGGCGTTGAACGGTGACACCGCCGCGCCGAGGTCGCGCAACAACTGCACGCGCGCCTTGAGCGCGAACGCCGGGGCACCGAGATCGGCGAAGACCGCGCCGTGGTAGCTCGGATCGGGCTCGGTGAAGCCGGGGTACCGGGCGTTGCCCTCGGCGTCACGCACGGTCCAGTCGAAGGTGCCGCCGTCGACGATCACGCCCGCCACCGCCGCGCCGTGGCCACCGAGGTACTTCGTGGCCGAGTGCACCACGATGTCGGCGCCGTGGGCCAGCGGCTGGATCAGGTACGGAGTGGCGACGGTGTTGTCCACGATCAGCGGCAGCCCGTTGTCGTGAGCGACCCCGGCGATACCCGGGATGTCGAAGACCGCGCTGCTCGGGTTGGCGATGGTCTCGCCGTAGAACGCCTTGGTGTTGGGGCGGATCGCGGCCTGCCACTGCGCGAGGTCGTCGGGGTCCTCGACGAACGACACCTCGATGCCGAGCTTGGGCAGCGAGTAGTGGAAGAGGTTGTAGGTGCCGCCGTACAGGTGCGGGCTGGACACGATGTGGTCACCGGCGCCTGCCAGATTCAGGATGGCGTAGGTCTCGGCCGCTTGGCCCGAGGCCACCAGCAGCGCCGCGACACCGCCTTCGAGGGCGGCGACCCGCTGCTCCACCGCGTCCTGGGTGGGGTTCATGATCCGGGTGTAGATGTTGCCCGGTTCGGCGAGCCCGAACAGCGCGGCGGCGTGCTCGGTGTCGCGGAAGGTGTAGGAGGTGGTCTGGTAGATCGGCAGTGCCCGCGCGTTGGTGGTCGCGTCGGGGGCCTGGCCCGCGTGGATCTGCTTGGTCTCGAACGACCAGTTCTCGGGCAGGGCGGCGTCGGTCATGGTCAATGCTCCAGGGGTTGTGCGTCAGGGTTCAGCTGGGGCGGATCGACGGACAACAACACATGGGGGCCTCCTGAAATGCGCGCTTGCTCCCGACCTTCGGGAGCCCGGTCATCACCCGGAGCACCCCACCGCAGCTGGAGGGTTGCCGACCAGCGAGCCGGGGCTTCGCGCTGGTACTCATGACCTTGGACGACATGTTAACCGGACATCGCGCCGGTGGGGAAACTTCCCCCGCGTTTCCTGCCTCACATCACCGTGCCGCCGGTGCGGCGAAGCCGGGTGTGTCGTCGCCCGGTGCGCCGCAGACCTGCCGCAATCCGTGATAGGCGCGCAGGATCGCTTCGCGGGTGACCCGCACCGCCGCCTCCGGTGAGGTGGGCAGTACGTGCTCGGTGTCGGCGACCGCGAGGTGACACAGCGTCTGCCACGTGCCCGCGACCAGCTTCACCAGAAAATCGTCGGGTGTGGTCCCCATCCGCCGGGCCAGTTCCTCGCACACCGCGACGTTCTTCTTCTCCGCGTATTCCAGGGCCCGCGCGTTGACCGCCTGGCTGGCCCGCATGATCCGCTGCGTCTGCAGGAACTGGTGCAGGAACCGCAGACCGTCGGCATCGGCCTCGGACTCGACCACCTGGAGGTAGGCGCCGCACAGGGCTCGCAGTTCGTTGCCGGTATCGGGCTGGCCGCGCAGCGCGACGGCGACGGCGTGGCCGAAGTCGTCGATCGGGGCGAGCACGATGTCCTCTTTGAGCGCGAAGTACCGGTTGACGGTGCGGGGGGATACGTCGGCTCCGGCGGCGATCTGCTCGACGGTGGTCGCGTCGAAGCCCTGGGTATCGCACAGGTCGAGTCCGATCGCGACGATCGCGGCCCTGGTCTGCGCCTTCTTGCGCTCGCGCAGGCTCGGCGGAGCCGGCCGGTCGGAGGCGGTCGGAGTGGTCGAGTCGAGCATTTCGCCAGCTTAGCGTTTCAGCATGGCAAGCTGGCGCGACCTGCCAAGTGGCGCGTTCAGACAAATTTCTCTTGACGCCAATTGTCGCACGGTGCCAGGATTGGCCGACGCATGCCGAGTGATGAGGAGCCCAGGTGACCGGCACCGAACTGAAATCCGAATATGCTGCAGCCCCGGCGAATTCGATGCGATGGTGGGCGCTCGTCGTGCTCTCCGCCGCGCAGCTGATGGTGGTGCTCGACGCCACCGTCATCACCATCGCGCTGCCGTACGCCCAGCGCGACCTCGCCATCACCGACGGTGATAAACAGTGGGCCATCACCGCCTACACGCTCATCTTCGGCGGGTTGCTGCTGCTCGGTGGGCGGATGGCCGACTACCTGGGCCGCCGCCGCATCTTCCTGGTCGGCCTCGTCGGCTTCGCCGTCGCCTCGGCGCTGGCGGGCCTGGCGCAGAACACCGTGCAGTTGTTCCTCGGCCGTGGACTCCAGGGCGCGTTCGCCGCCCTGCTCGCGCCCGCGGCGCTGTCGCTGCTGTCGGTGATCTTCACCGACGTGCGCGAACGGGCGCGCGCGTTCGCGGTGTTCGCCGGGATCACCGCCGGTGGGGTGGCGTTCGGGCTGATCGTCGGCGGCGCGCTCACCGAGTTCGCGTCCTGGCGGTGGACGTTGCTGATCAACACCCCGATCGCCCTGGTCGCGGTGGCCGGTGCGCTCGCCGTGATCGCCCGTGACATCCCCGCACCGCGCACCGGCGGCTACGACCTGCCCGGTGCCGTCACCGTGACTCTCGGTCTGGTCGCGATCGTCTACGGATTCAGCCGGGCCGCCGAGCACGGCTGGCTGGCGCCGAGCACCCTCGGACTGCTCGGTGCCGGTTGCGCGTTGCTCCTGGTCTTCGTCGTCATCGAGGCCCGATCGACGAATCCGCTACTGCCCCTTCGTATTCCCGGGGAGATCAACCGCGGCGGTGCTTTGCTCACCGCGCTGCTGATCCCCATCGCGATGTTCGCCATGTTCCTGTTCCTCAGCTTCTACTACCAGAACACCCTGGGATATTCGCCGCTCGAGGCGGGCATCGCGTTCCTGCCCTTCCCGATCGGCATCGGCATCGCGGCGGGCATCACCAGTTCGCTGCTGCCCAAGTTCGGCCCGCGCCCGGTGATGGTGGTCGGCGCCCTGCTCGGCGTGATCGGGCTGGTCTGGCTGGCGCAGCTGAGCTACGGCGACGGTTACGCGCTGAGCGTGCTGCCCGCCCAGGTCGTGATGGCCTTCGGCATGGGCCCGCTGTTCGTCGGTATGCAGGCCGTCGCGCTGCACCAGGTGCGCGCCGAGGATTCCGGTGTGGCCAGCGCCCTGCTCAACGCCGCCCAGCAGGTCGGCGGCGCGGTGGGTACCGCACTGCTCACCACGCTGTCGGTGCAGGCCGCCGAGCACTACATCGCCGAGCACCCCACCGTCGACCATCTCGTCGAACGTGCCTCGATCTACAGCTACGACGTCGCCTTCTATGTCGGGGCGGGCTTCTTCCTCGCCGCGGCCGTGGTGATCGCCCTGATGATCAAGGACAAGCCGGAAAACCTGATCGAAGGCGACGAGCGCGCGACGGCCGCGCCGATTGTCGTCTGACCAGGGACGGGCAGGTCCGCGAGGCCATCGCCGGGGTTACCGTCCGGTAACCGATCGACGGCGGATGGGGTGCGGGTGCGCGGAGTAGTTTCGAGGTGTGCCGCACAGCGGGACCTCCCGTCGCGGTGAGGTCCCGGGCAGCAGTACGCTCGTCATGTTTGCACCTACACGTCCCGCAGACAACGCGGGGCATATACGTTGTCTGTTGGAACTGCTGGGGTCCGCTCACAAGCGTGTTCGCCCGGCCGTGCAATGAGGGCACCCACCGAGGAGGACACGAAGATCCATGTCCAAGATCAAGGTTGAAGGCACCGTCGTAGAACTCGACGGCGACGAGATGACCCGGATCATCTGGCAGTTCATCAAGGACAAGCTGATCCATCCCTATCTCGACGTGAATCTCGAGTACTACGACCTCGGTATCGAGTACCGCGACAAGACAGACGACCAGGTCACCATCGACGCGGCGAACGCCATCAAGAAGCACGGCGTCGGCGTGAAGTGCGCCACCATCACCCCCGACGAAGCGCGGGTGAAGGAATTCGGTCTCAAGAAGATGTGGCGCTCGCCCAACGGCACCATCCGAAACATCCTGGGTGGCACCATCTTCCGCGCGCCGATCATCATCTCCAACGTGCCGCGCCTGGTGCCCGGCTGGACCAAGCCGATCATCATCGGGCGCCACGCGTTCGGCGACCAGTACCGCGCCACCGACTTCAAGGTCTACGAGGCGGGCACCGTCACGCTGACCTTCACCCCGGAGGACGGCAGCGAGCCGATCGTGCACGAGGTCGTGAAGATGCCCGAGGACGGCGGCGTCGTCATGGGTATGTACAACTTCAAGAAGTCCATCGAGGACTTCGCGCGGGCCTCGTTCAACTACGGCCTGCAGCAGAACTACCCGGTGTACCTCTCCACGAAGAACACCATCCTCAAGGCCTACGACGGCATGTTCAAGGACACCTTCCAGGAAGTCTTCGACGCCGAGTTCAAGGCCGAGTTCGACGCGGCGGGCCTCACCTACGAGCACCGCCTCATCGACGACATGGTCGCCTCCTCCATGAAGTGGGAGGGCGGTTACGTGTGGGCCTGTAAGAACTACGACGGCGACGTGCAGTCCGACACCGTCGCCCAGGGTTTCGGCTCGCTCGGCCTGATGACCTCGGTGCTGCTCACCCCGGACGGCAAGACCTGCGAGGCCGAGGCCGCACACGGCACCGTCACCCGGCACTACCGCCAGCACCAGCAGGGCAAGCCGACCTCGACCAACCCGATCGCGTCGATCTTCGCCTGGACCCGTGGACTCGAGCACCGCGGCAAGCTGGACAACACCCCCGAGGTGATCGGCTTCGCGCAGGCGCTCGAGGACGTCGTCATCAAGACCGTCGAAGGGGGGCAGATGACCAAGGACCTGGCGCTGCTCGTCGGCGGCGATCAGGGCTACCTGAGCACCGAGGAATTCCTCGGCGCGCTGGACGCCAACCTGGCTCGCGCACTGAAGTGACCTCGCGCGGGTTCGCGCCGCGAACCCGCACAGCGGTGAAACGCTCGCATCGAACGCCTGATGCGAGCGTTTCTGTTTCAGCAGGCTTGATGAACGCTTTCGCAGGTCCGATCCGGTGCTGTCGTCGACCGAAGCCGTCGCAGGTGGGATAACTCACGGCTGTCTCGGGATGCGGTGGGATGCTCGGGCCCGTTGCATAGAAGCGTGACTTCTTCCCTCGCGACCTCCGAACGCCTCGACGCGCCACGCACCAGCTGGCATGTCCCGGCGATGCTCGCGTTGGCGCTGGGAGGGTTCGGTATCGGCACCACCGAGTTCGTGACCATGGGCCTGCTGCCCGATATCGCCGCGGCCTTCGGCATCTCCGAGCCGTCGGCCGGGCACGCGGTGTCGGCGTATGCGCTCGGCGTCGTGGTGGGCGCGCCGTTGATCGCGGCGCTGTGCGCGCGGGTGCCGCGCAAGAAACTGCTCATCGTGCTGATGGCCGCGTTCACCCTCGGCAACGCGGCGACGGTGCTCGCACCGACCTTCGGGACGCTGGTGGCGGCCCGATTCGTGTCCGGTCTGCCGCACGGCGCGTACTTCGGTGTGGCCTCCCTCGCCGCCGCGACGCTCGCGCCTGTCGGGCAGCGGGCCAAGGCGGTGGCGGCGGTGATGCTCGGTCTGAGCGTGGCGAATGTGGTCGGTGTCCCCGGCGCGACCTGGCTCGGACAGCACTTCGGCTGGCGCGACGCCTACGTCGTCGTCACTTTCATCGGGGTCGCGACGGTGGCCGCGCTGTGGCGCTACCTGCCTGCCCTGAGCGACATGAAGATCACCAACCCGATGACCGAACTCGGTGCCCTGCGCCGCCCCCAGGTCCTGCTCACCCTCGCGGTCGGCGCCATCGGCTTCGGCGGCATGTTCGCGGTGTACACCTACATCGCCACCACCATGACCGACGTCGCGGGCATGCCGATCGGTGCCGTGCCCATCGTGCTCGCCCTGTTCGGCCTCGGCATGATCGCGGGCAACATCGTCGGCGGCATCCTCGCCGACCGCGGCGTCGACCGTTCGATCTTCGCCGCGATGATCGCGATGATGGTCATCCTGGCCGGCTTCGTCCTCGCCGCCCACAACCCGATCACCGCCGCCATCGGCGCCTTCCTCGTCGGCGCCTCCGGCGCCGCCCTGGCCCCCGGCCTGCAAACCCGCCTCATGGACGTCGCCGCCGACGCCCAAACCCTGGCCGCCGCCCTCAACCACGCCGCCCTCAACATCGCCAACGCCGCGGGCGCCTGGCTCGGCGGCCTCGTCATCGCCGCGGGCCTCGGCTACACCGCGCCCGCTCTGGTCGGCGCCGTCCTCGCCATCGCAGGCGTCGCCCTCTTCACCGTCACCGTCCTCCTGGCACGCCGCACCACCCCCAACACGCCGTAACCGATTCCGCGCGGAATACCTTGCGGCATAAGGGACTCCGCATGCCGAGCTACCTCCACGAGGGTTTGCTTGATCTGTTCCGCACCGACGCTCTGCTGGCACCGACGTTGCTGGCAGAGGAGTTCGGCATCCCGCTACCCGGCTTGTCCCGCATGCGGGCCGAGTCGTGCGACTTCACCGATATCGGGCCGAAGGAGTTCCGTGGAGACCTCGCACTCAGCACACACGACGATCGTGATCTGCCGGTGCTCGGGGTCTGTGTCGAGGTCCAATTGGCGGATCGAGCTCGACAATGTCGGATCCGTCGTCCAGCCATTGGTGCTCGGTCCCGACCGCTTCCCGGTCGTAACCGACCCCGAGGACGCCAGACGCCGTCCCGAGCGCGCCACGTTGTCGGCGATCGCCCACGGTGCGGGACCGCACATGGAGGAGGTCCTCGCTGCCTTCCTCGCCAGCCTGATGAAAACCGACGACGAACATGCGAAAATGTATCTTGATCTGGTCGACGACGCGTTGACCCTCGCGGCAAGCCGACGCCTGGAGGACCTCATGAAGAACACTCCCGAGTACCGGGGTCGCATCGCCACGAAATATGTGGCGAAAGGGCGTGAGGAGGGCCGGGCCGAGCAGGCAGCACGGGCGGTGTCGACCGTGCTCACTGCGCGGGGGCTCGAATTGTCTGCCGCTCAACGCGCGCGGCTCGCCGCCTGTACTGATCTGGACCAGCTCGATGCGTGGCTGGAGCAAGCCGTCACGGCGACCAGTACGGACGAACTCTTCGGCTGAATCCCGGATTTGCCCGGGCGGAGTCGAGGCCGCCCGGGCAGGTGCGAATTAGGCGGGGCAGACGGCGGCGGAGCCGCACTGGAGCTGGCGGAAGAGGTCGGCGAAGTCATCGAGGATGGCGCTGCCGGAGGTTGCTCCGCCCGGGGCGGGCTCGCCGGGGGCGACCACGGGGGCGAGGGGAGCCGCGGTGGCGGGGGCTGCGGTGAGGACTGCTCCGAATGCCAGTGCGGTGATGCCCGCGGCGATCAGCTTGGTGAACGACATAGTGGATCCTGTTCGGTTCTCGATGGTGGATAGCGGTTCGCAGTCTCGCATAGTTGACCGATCAGTCTCAATAGATGTGAGACGTAAACCCTTGCCCCCGGGCTGTTTTCCGGCAGAAATGGAACGAACAGTATTTTTTTGTCGGCTCGTGATCGGAGGTCAGTGACGGCAACTCCGGCGCGGAAATCGCAGGTGGGGCGCTGACGTTGGGTGCCGGGCAGGCGAGCGGACGGTTCGCGCTGTATATGATCCACTCGCTGTGCTCGGGGGGAAGATCTCATGGAGACCCCGCGCGTCTTTCAACAGGAGGGGTTGTCCGTGCGAAACCGAATTGCGCTGTGCGCCACCGTCGTGGCTACGGGAATGCTGCTGGCCGGATGTCAGGAAGAGCTGCCGAGTGGCAAGCCCGCCCCGTCGACGTCCGCCACGACTACCGCCCAGGCGCCCGCGACGCCGAACGCTGACGGCGTGCTGAACCCGGGTGACATCGGCAAGCTCGAATCGGGTGTCGAACTGTCGATCCTGAAGGTCGAGGCCGACGAGGTGGAGCGCGAGGGCACCGTTTCGGTGTTCACCTTCCAGCTCAACAACACGGGAAAGACCACGCTCGAACACTGGTCGCGCCCCACCCTGGTGTACGGCGCCGACGGCACCGCCGCCGAATACGTGCTGTCCCTGGACAAGAAGTACCAGTACGGCATGGAGGGCAAGCTGCCGCCCGGTTCCAAGCAGACCATCAAGATCGCCTACGCGGTCCCGGTCGACAAGCTGAACCCCGCGGTCATCACCTCCGAAGAGCTGATCTGGCGCGGCGACTTCAGCAAGTACAACAAGAGCTGACCACCAACGCCGACCGGATCGACAGATCCGGTCGGCGTTGCCGTCCCCACTGGCTAGCGTGGGTGGATGGAATCGCACTACGAAACGTGCCCGTCGACAGGGACGCCGTCATGAGCACCATCCTCATCACCGGTGCCAGCTCGGGGCTCGGCGCGGAGATGGCCCGCCAGTTCGCGGCCCTCGGCTACGACCTCGGCCTGTGCGCCCGCCGCACCGAGCGCCTCGACGAGCTGCGCACCGAGATCCTCGCCGAACACCCCGACCGGGTCGTCTCGGTGAAACAGCTCGATGTCACCGACGACACTGCTGTGTTCACCGTCTTCGACGAGTTCGCCGACGAGTTCGGCACCCTCGACCGGGTGATCGTCAACGCCGGACTCGGCAAGGGCGCACCGCTGGGTACCGGTAAGCATGCGGCCAACCGTGAAACCGCCGTGGTGAATTTCCTTGCGGCGCTTGCCCAAACCGAGGCGGCCATGAAGATCTTCCGCGCTCAGGCGCGGGGCCACCTGGTGATGATCTCCTCGATCTCCGGCCTGCGTGGAATGCCGAAAACCCTCACCACCTATGCCGCGACCAAGGCCGGAGTCGCCGCACTCGCCGAGGGACTCCGCGCCGAAGCTGTTCCTGGCGTGGATGTGTCGGTGATCTACCCGGGCTATATCCGCTCGGAGATGAACGACCGCATCAAGCACGAGCCGAAGTTCATGGTGGACACCGAAACCGGCGTACGCGCCATGGTCGCGGCGATCGAGAAGCGCCGCACCAAGGCGTATGTCCCCAGCTGGCCGTGGGTGCCCCTGGGCTACGCCCTGCGCATCCTGCCATCGCCTGTCGTGCGCAAAATGCTGTGAACACCACGGAGGCCGTGCGGGCGAAGATGATCGCCCGCACGGCCTCCGATGGTGGATCAGTGCTGACGCGGCAGCAGGTGCACGCCGTGCTTGTCGGTGGACAAGGCCAGTGAGGAGATGTACTGGATCTCTCCCTCGGGACCGGGGACGGCCGAGGCGATCATGTCGGGGCGCTCGAACTCCAGGCCGGTGACGTGGCAGGGGAGTAGTTCGCCCGAGGGGTTGCCGTGTTCGTCGAACATCGGGGTCTCGATGCCGTCGTCGGAGCGGCGCAGGTAGTACTTGCCCTTGGTCGCCAGCGCGGTGAGCGGGGTGGCGATGAACGATACGAGGACCGCGACCAGCGGGGAGTACGGCTTCAGCAGCTCACCGAACAGGCCGAAGAAGGTCATGATCGACAGCACCGCCGACAACCCGAAACCGACCAGGCCCACGGGGTTGAAGTCGTAGAGCATGCCGCGCCGGAACTCCGGAACCTTCGGCGAGATCTTCAGCAGGTACTTGTTGACCGCGATGTCGGTGGCGACGGTGACGATCCAGGCGATGCCGCAGTTGGCGTAGAAGCCGAGAATGCTGTTGAGGAAGTCGAACATGTCGGCTTCCATCAGGATCAGCGCGACGACCAGGTTCACCACGAGGAACACCAGGCGGCCAGGGTAGGTCTTGGTGACGCGGGTGTAGGAGTTGGTCCAGGCCAGCGAGCCGGAGTAGGCGTTGGTGACATTGATCTTCACCTGGCTGATGACCACGAGCACCACCGCGAGCGTCATGGCGAGCCAGCCGGGAACCATGTCGCGGTAGATCTCCAGGAACTGGTGCACCGGCTGGTTCGCGATCGACTGCGCCGCAGGCAGATTCGCGATCAGGTACACCGCGAGGAACAGGCCGACCACCTGCTTGGCCGCGCCGAACAGCACCCAGCCGGGCCCGGCCAGCAGCATCCAGCCCCACCACTTGGCCCGGTTCTGCGGGGTGCGCGGCGGCATGAAGCGCAGGTAGTCGATCTGCTCGGCGATCTGAGCGATCAGCGACAGGCACACACCGGCGGCCAGCAGCGCACCGGACACGCTCACGCCCTGGCCGTCCTTACCGCCGTAGGCGAAGAACGAACCGACCGATTCGGGGTGGCGAACCAGCAGGAACCCGAACGGCGCGACCATCAGCAACAGCCACAGCGGCGTGGTCCACACCTGCAATTCGGCCAGGGTGTTCATGCCGTAGATGACCAGCGGGAAGATGATCACCGTCGAGGCGAGATATCCCAGCCACAACGGAATTCCGAGCCCTAATTCCAGGCCTTGCGCCATGATCGAACCTTCGAGTGCGAAGAAGATGAAGGTGAACGACGCGAACACGATATTGGTGATCACCGACCCGTAGTAACCGAATCCGCTACCGCGCGTGATCAGGTCGAGATCGATGTTGTAGCGCGCCGCGTAATAGGCGAGCGGAAAGCCGGTGAGCATCACGACGACGGCGAAGATACCGATGCCGATCAGGGCGTTTCCGGTGCCGTGCGCGATGCCGATATTGGCGCCGATCGCGAAATCGGCCAGATACGCGATGCCGCCGAGCGCGGAGATGCCGACGACCGCCGGGCTCCATTTTCGGTAGCTCCGGGGGGGCGAAGCGCAGCGTGTAGTCCTCGAGTGTTTCTTTGGCGGCGGTATCAGCTCCGGCCATTTACCTCTCTCCTTCATCCGCTGCCGCTCGAATTCGGCGACTCACCGACGGTCGTGCACGGATGTAGACGGGTATTTTCCGATTCGTTACGCCGCTGTTACGTAACTTCGAGGTGACCGGGGTCACCGAAACCGTCCACGCGGAAACAAGCACGGATGTATGTTTCGCAGAGGACGAACGTCAGGAGCGAACAGTGTTCGAGTGGTCCGAGACCGATCTGATGATCCGCGATGCCGTGCGGACCTTCATCGACAAGGAGGTCCGCCCGCACCTCGACGCCCTCGACAGCGGCGAGATGCTGCCGTACCCGATTCTGCGAAAACTGTTCAGCCAGTTCGGCATCGACACCATGGCCGAGGACATGGTCACCAAGATGCTCGCCAAGGAGGAAAGCGAAGAGGGTGGCGGGAGCAAGCGCGGCCCGTTCGGCGATCAGCAGTCGATGATGGCGGTTCTCATCAGCGAATTGTCCGGCGTGTGTATGGGTTTGGTGTCCGCGCTCGGGGTGAGCATCGGCCTGGGCGCCACCACCATCATGTCGCGCGGCACGCTCGCGCAGAAACAGCGCTGGCTCGCCGATATCGTGACTCTGCGCAAGGTGGCCTCCTGGGCGATCACCGAACCCGACTCCGGCTCGGACGCTTTCGGCGGCATGAAGACTCGCGTCGAACGCGACGGCGAGGACTACATCCTCAACGGCCAGAAGACCTTCATCACCAACGGCCCGTGCGCCGACGTGATCATCGTCTACGCCAAGCTCGACGAAGGCGACGGTGCCGACAAACGCGACCGCAAGGTGCTCACCTTCGTGCTCGACAAGGGCATGGAGGGCCTCACCCAGGGCAAACCGTTCAAGAAGATGGGCCTGCACTCCTCACCCACCGGCGAGCTGTTCTTCGACAACGTCCGGCTCGGTAAGGACCGGCTGCTCGGCGAGACCGAGGACCACCGAGGTGGCGACGGAAGGGAAAGCGCCCGAGCCAGTTTCACCGCCGAGCGGATCGGTGTGGGGTTCATGGCGCTCGGCGTGATCGAGGAATGCCACCGGCTGTGCGTGGACTACGCGCGCAACCGCACCCTGTGGGGTCAGGAGATCGGGCGCTTCCAGCTCATCCAGCTCAAACTGGCCAAGATGGAAGTCGCGCGGATCAATGTGCGCAACATGGTGTTCAACGTGCTCGAGCGCGGCAAGGCGGGCAAGCCGCCGAGCCTGGCCGAGGCCTCGGCGATGAAGCTGTACTGCTCCGAGGCCGCCACCGAGGTGGCGATGGAGGCCGTGCAGCTGTTCGGCGGCAACGGCTACATGAGCGAGTACCGCGTCGAACAGCTCGCCCGCGACGCCAAGTCGCTGATGATCTATGCGGGCAGCAACGAGATCCAGGTGACCCACATCGCCAAAGGCCTGCTCGCGCGCTGATCACACCGCGCGCAGGTGTCCCCGGCTGGCGTAGATGTGCTCGGCGATGAGTGTCGCGATCCGGTCGGGGGCCTCGAGCATCGGCACGTGCCCCACCCCGTGCACCAGGATGCGATCCGCCGATGCGGGCAGCTCGCGCAGGTAGTGGGTGGCGTAGACGCTGTTGGGGATGATCCGGTCGTACTCGGCGAGCAGCATGCGGATGGGTGTTTCCAGTTCGGCGAGGTCGTCCATGCCGGGCGCGCGCAGGCTGCCGAGGATCAACGGCACGATCACGTCGCAGTGCAGTGCGGCGATGAGCGTGGTGACCAGTTCGTGGCGTGGCACGGCTCCGGTGCGTTTGGTCAGCAGCAGCGCCGTGGCGTGCTGCACCAACCGGTTGTTGATCGCGACCTCACCGAGACGCCTGCCGACGGCGATGAACGGCAGCAGCGACGCGAACTTGACGCCGATCCTGACCTGGGTGATCGAGGGCGAGGCCCAACCTCCCGCCGCCGCGATGGTGGTGAGAGTGCGGGCCCGACCGCGTCGCGCGAGCTCGAGACCCACCCAGCCGCCGAGCGAATTGCCCGCGATATGGCAGGTGCGCCAACCCAATTCGTCGAGCTGGTCCTCGATCTGGTCGGCCAGGGCGTACACGTCGAGCGTCCAGCCCTCGACTTTGGGTCCACCCCAGTGCCCGGCGAACGCGGGCGCGTACACCTCGCAGTGGGCGGCCATGCGGTGGGCGACCTGCTCCCAACAGTGTGGCGACAACATGAATCCGTGCAACAGCAGCACGGGGTCGCCGGACCCGAGATGCAGGGCCGCGATCGGCTCCGGCCGGGCGGGGGACTTGGCGGTGCGTGACGTCATCGTCATCACCCCTTCCTGGACGACAGTGTCCTGTTACCCGAGGTTACGCGGGGGAACCGCCGAGCGCGGGCTGTTGCCGGGCCGGCGATCACAACGTTCGCGCCGCCGGGTTGTTCCCCTACACGTTCGGGAATACCCGCCGATGTACCGTCCTACGCGTGGCAATCATTCTCTCGACCGTGAACGTCAACGGCGTCCGCGCGGCGGCGACCAAAGGCATGCTCGCCTGGCTCGACGCCACCGAAGCCGACATCGTCTGCCTGCAGGAGACCAGGGCCACCGACGCGCAAACCGCCGCCGCGCTGGCTCCCGCACTCGCGGCCGGGTGGGTGCTCACCCATGCCGAACCGGAGTCGAAGGGCCGCGCCGGTGTCGGCATCCTGTCGCGGCGCGCGCCCGATGCGGTGCGGGTCGGTTTCGGCAGTACCGAGTTCGCCGCGTCGGGCCGCTACCTCGAGGCCGACTTCGGCGAGCTCACCGTGGCGAGTGTGTACGTCCATTCGGGCGAGGAGAACACACCCAAGCAGGACGAGAAGTACCGCTTCATGGCCGAACTCGGCGCCTACCTGAAGGCCAGGACCGGTGAGTTCGTGGTGAGCGGCGACTGGAACATCGCCCCCGCCGAGGTGGACCTGAAGAACTGGAAGGGCAACCAGAAGTCGGCGGGCTTCCTGCCCGAGGAACGCGCCTGGATCGCCGAACTGCTCGCCGCGGGCTTTGTCGACGTGGTCCGCGCCCTGCACCCCGATGTCGCGGGCCCGTACAGCTGGTGGTCCTACCGAGGCCGCGCCTTCGACAACGACTCCGGGTGGCGAATCGATTACCAGCTCGCCCGAGGTGAACTCACCGGCCGCGCCAAGCAGGCCGTCGTCGAACGCGCCGCCGCCTACGACCAGCGCTGGTCCGACCACGCGCCGGTTACTGTGCAATATCGATGAACATCTCACGGAAAACTCTCGGTTTGCTCGGCGGACTGGTCCTTATCCTCGCCGCGCTCGGCCTGACTCTGTTCGGTGGTCGTGGTTCGGATTCGACTACGGCGGCGACCACCACCCGCGCGGTCGCGTCGTCGACCGCGCCGAAACCCGCGGCACCTGCGGCGAAACCGTCGGCGAATCCGTCTGCGGCGCCGGTCACCAAGGTGGCGGGGGTCCCGGATCGGGCCTACGCCACGCTCGTCGAGATCGATGCGGGGCGCTGGCCGGATTCGGCGAACGCGCCAGGTACCAAGGGTGGCGAGCAGTTCATGAACCGGGGAACCAAACTGCCGCCCAAGGATTCGGCGGGCAATCCGGTGAAGTATCAGGAGTGGGATGTGAATCCCAAGCAGCGCAACCGTGGTCGCGACGCGGAACGCATCGTCACCGGTAGCGACGGCAGCGCCTGGTACACCGGTGACCACTACGAGACGTTCACGAGGATGCGCTGATGCCGATGACGCTGTCGCAGTTCCTTGCCCGCCCACCCGCCGACGCGCCCGCCGCTGCCGACCCACCGGTGCTCGGCGCCATGGCGGTGGACGCCAATCAGTTCAGCGCCATCCGTTACGACGCCCCCGCCGACTACCGCGTGCGCGAACTACGCGGCCCCAAGATGCGCGATATCGCCACCCTGTTCGACGAGTTCGCGGCCGCCTTCCAGTTCCCGTACTACTTCGGCGCGAACAAGGACGCCTTCGACGAATGCCTCCGCGACCTCGACGATTTCGTCGGCGACGCGCCCGGTTACGTCGCGGTGGTCCGCACCGCCGACGACCTGCTCGCCGACGAGCCGACCGAACGCGCCTGGTTCGAGGCGGCCATGCGCGATTGCGCCGCGTACTGGTCGCGTCGCGATGTGGTGTTCCGGGTTGTCATGCAGGGCGATCCGGCGGGTTTCACAGCGGTCGCGCTCACCGACTGAGCGGCTGTGCCACTGGAATTGACGGCTGCCCCAGCCCGTTTCGCCGCCATACCTTGTGATCCGATGCGGTCGTCCCGGACCGCCGGTGAGGAGAGACGATGAAGCGAGTGCTGGCAGGCGCGGGGATTTGCGCCGCGATGACGGTGATCGGAATGGGGACCGCTGCGGCGGACGACGGTGCGGCCGCGACGGGTTCGGCGTCGACCCTGCCCGTGCTACTGCTGAACGCGCTGAGTTCGGGTTCGGCGCAGCCTTGTGACGGCATCATGCTCGACGTGTGCACGCCGATCGGGCCCGCGAGTGCCGAGCAGGCCGTCGCGCAACCGATCGCCGACAGCGGATCGGCACTGCTTCCGGATCTCAGTTCGCTGGGGGGCAACCTGATCGGCTGGCTGGCCAATGGGTCGTCGGAACCGTGCTACAGCTTCGGCCCCAACTGTGCGTGGGAGTGAGTAGCTAGCCGTACCGCCCGGCCAGATCGTCGCCGAGCAACACGAACACGTCGGTGATCTGCTCGACGAGTTCCTGGCGGGTCAGGTCGAGGTCGCCAGCCAGCCAGGTCGTCAGGGTCTGGGTCAGGCCGCCGACCAGGTAGATCGCGCGGAAGTCGATCAGGTTCTGCGGTACGTCGCCGCCGTAGAAGCCGGTGCCCTCGGTGGCGACGAGCCGGGCGAACGTGCGCACCGTCCGTGCGGTGCGCGCACGGAGTTCCGGTGTGGCCATACCGGCGATGAGCGCCGCGCGGGCCTTGCGCGGGTCGTCGATCAGGACCGCGATTCCCGCGTCGATCGCGGCGTGCGCCTGGGCGCGGCTGTCCGCCGGTGCGCTTGCCAGGGCCGTCAGGATGGCGGCGGCCAGTTCTTCGGCGATGCGATCGAGCAGTGCTTCGAGCACGCTCTCGCGTCGTTCGAAATTCTCGTAGTAGTAGCGCTCGTTGAGACCGGCGCGGGCGCACAGCCCGGCGACGGTGAGTTTGGCCTGCCCGTCCTCGGCGAGGATGTCGAGCGCCGCGTCCAGCAGCGCTGCGCGGCGCTGCGCCTGGCGTTGTTCGGCGGAGACGCCCCCGTATGTCCGTTGTGCAGCCACGGGCTCCATTGTGCTGCCACCGTCCGTTCGCGGGTGTTTTGGTAGAGAGTCTTGCCAGATTATCAATTCTGGAGGATTCTATTGCCAGATGCACTCGACGAGGAGGCGCGACATGGCCGCACGGCAGGGCGAACCCGGATATTTCGCCGACGATTCGATGATTCGCAGGGTGATGAGCAAGCGTGCGGTCGGCGTCACCTACGGCCTGCGCGCCCTGGTCATCGGCGCGGTCCACCCGCTGCTGTTCGTCGGGACCAGCGAGCACACGGCCCACCGGGCGACTCCCTACACGCGCCTGGCTGTCACCGGCGCCCTGTTCGAATCGGTCTTCCTCGGCAGCAAGACCGAGGCCGACCGGGCGCTCGCCTTCACCCGGCGCAAGCACGAGCGGGTGGTCGGCGCGCTCCCCGAGGACGCGGGCCCACACCACCGGGCGGGCACCGCCTACGCGGCCCTCGACCCGCACCTGATGTTCATGACCATGGCCTTCACCTTCGATTCCGCCGAGGTGATGTACGACCGGCTGGTCCGCGAACTCACCCCGACCGAACGCGAGGACCTCTACCAGGACTACGTGCGCTGGGGCGAGCTGTTCGGCATGCCGCGCGAGGCCGCCCCCGCCGACTACCCGGCCTTCCGCCGCTACTTCGACGGCTACCTCGACTCGGCCGAACCGTTCCTCACCGACGAAGCCGAGCTGGTCGGCTCCTACCTGGCCGGTCATCGCAAGGCCTACCGGTTGCGCCCACCCGTCGAACAGGTCGGCAGTGCGCTGTATCTGCTGGTCCAGGGCAGTTTGCCCGCGCGTATCCGGCGGATGTACGGCATCGAGTGGGACCTCGCCGACGAGCTCGCCCACCGCGCCCTGTGCCGCAGCATCCGCACCGCGCACCTCGCGCCGCCGCTGGCGCCACGAGTGCTCGCCGGGGCGCTCGCCGGGCGAAGCACCCCGTCCTATCAGCTGCTCGCCCGCCGTGAACAGCACATGATCCGGCAGGGGAAGCCGAGCATGCCGGGTGTCGATCCGCGCAACTGGGTGCAGCGAAATTGCGGTGCGACCGGCGGGCTGGGACACGCCGGCCCGGCGTAACCACGCAGGGCCCTCGGGAGCACCGCCGGACAAATCAGTTCGAGGGGCATGGAAAGATTGGGGCATGTCCAGTCCTGCCCCGGCCGCGACGGCCGAACGTAAGCAGCGGGTGCTGTCGGGCATCCAGCCCACCAGCGACTCCTTCCACCTCGGCAACTACCTGGGTGCGCTGCAGTACTGGGTGACGATGCAGGACGACTACGACGCGATGTATTTCATCCCCGACCTGCACGCCATCACCGTGAGCCAGGATCCGAAGGCGCTGCGCGCGCGGACCAAAGCCGCTGTCGCCCAGCTGCTCGCCCTCGGCATCGACCCCGGGAAGTCGACCCTGTTCGTGCAGAGCCAGGTGCCCGAGCACGCCGAGCTGTCGTGGGTGCTCAGCTGCATCACCGGTTTCGGCGAGGCGGGCCGGATGACGCAGTTCAAGGACAAGTCCGCCAAGCAGGGCGCCGAGAACGCGACCGTCGGCCTGTTCACCTACCCGGTGCTGATGGCCGCCGACATCCTGCTCTATCGCCCGCACCAGGTGCCCGTCGGCGAGGATCAGCGCCAGCACCTCGAGCTCACCCGAAACCTGGCGCAGCGCTTCAACACTCGCTTCAAGAAGACCTTCGTCGTGCCCGAACCGCATATCGTGAAGGGCACCGCCAAGATCTACGACCTGCAGGATCCGACCGCGAAGATGAGCAAGTCCGCGGCCAGCGACGCCGGGCTCATCAACCTGCTCGACGACCCGAAGGTCACCGCGAAGAAGGTACGCTCGGCCGTCACCGACACCGGCCGCGAGATCGTCTACGACCCCGAAACCAAGCCGGGCGTGAGCAACCTGCTGGTGATCCTCAGTTCGCTCACCGAAACCCCCATCGTCAGCTTGGAACAGAATTTCGCGGGTAAAGGCTACGGTGAGCTCAAGGCCGAAGTGGCCGACGCGCTGGTCGAATTCGTGACGCCCGTGCAGAAGAAGGTGAAGGACTATCTGTCGGATCAGGCAGAGCTGGACCGGATCCTGGCTTCGGGGGCCGAGCGGGCGCGTGAGATCGCAGGTAACACACTTGCTCAGGTGTACGACCGGGTCGGGTTCCTCGCTCGCTGACCCTGCCGCGCACCCGAGGTTTCGGCTGAAGAGGGGCGCGTGACATGCAGGTGATCGACAACATCTCGGCCACTGTCGAGAAGCAGGTCAAGAGCAGGCCGTGGCTGGATCATCTGGTCCGGGCCGGTGGGCGGTTCCAGCGTCAGCGCGGTGACTACTTCGCCGCGGGCATCACGTATTTCACTGTGCTTTCGCTGTTTCCGCTGTTGATGGTCGCGTTCTCGATCGCGGGTTTCATCCTCGTCGGGCAACCGGACCTGCTGAACGAGCTGCAGGCCAAGGTGATCGAGAAGGTGCCTGGTTCCTTCGGTGAGCAGATCAACGACCTCATCAAGCAAGCCATCGATTCGCGCGGCACCGTCGGTGTGCTCGGTCTGCTGACCGGTCTGTACACCGGCCTGGGCTGGATCGCGAACCTGCGCGCGGCGCTCACCGAGCAGTGGGAGTCCCAGACTCCCGACAAGCCGTGGTGGCGGGAGAAGCTGTCCGATCTCGGCGCGCTGCTCGGCCTGTTCCTCGCCCTCGTGGTGTCGCTCGGTCTGTCGACGGTCGCCAACAGCGGCCTCGCCGCGAAGCTGCTGAAATCGGTTGGCCTCGACGGTGTTCCCGGTGCGTCGGTGGTGTTGTCGATCGTGTCCATCGCGCTCGGCCTGCTCGCGACCTGGGCGGTGTTCGCCTGGGTGATCGCCCGGCTGCCGCGCGAACCGGTGACGCTGCGCAGCGCGGTGAAGGCGGCGGCGATCGCCGCGGTGGCCTTCGAGATCTTCAAGTTCGTCGCCGCGATCTACCTGCGGATGGTGCTGTCGAGCCCGGCGGGCGCCACCTTCGGTTCGATCATCGGTCTGATGGTCTTCAGCTACATCACCTTCCGCATCCTGCTGTTCGCCACCGCGTGGGCGGCGACCTCGTCGGACAACGACCACACCGAGATCGCCCCGCCCGCCCCGGTCGTCATCCAGCCGCGCGTGGTCGACAAGAACCTGTCCACCGGTGCCGGTGCGGCCGCCTTCGGCGCGGGCGCGCTCGCCGCCCTGGCCCTCGTCGTGTTCGGGCGCCGCCGGTAGCTCAGCGACTGCGCCAGGCGCGCCGGGCCAGCAGCAACAGGGCGAGCATCACGACCGGGCCCGCGATGAGCGCGGCGGTGCGCGCCCCTTCATGGGCGGACCGCGAGACCTCCGGCCGGCTGCCGTCGGCGCGCGGCGGGGGTGAGGCGAGCGGGACGCTCGGCTGGATCAGGTCGTCGCCCACTTCCGGCAGCTTGCCGATGCGCGCGTCGGAGTCGAGGGCGAAGCCGTAGTCGAGCAGGCGTGCGGCCTGTTCCCAGGGGCGGATGGGGCGCACGTCGGCCTGCAACAGGGTGACCACGAGGCGGTGTCCGTCGCGTTCGGCGGCGGCCACGAAGGTCTGGCGGGCGTCGTCGGTGAAGCCGGTCTTGCCGCCGATGGCGCCGGGGTAGTTGTAGAGCAGCTGGTTGTCGTTGCCGATGGGGAAGCCGGGGTGGTCTGCTTTGTCAAAGTTGTCGTCGGGGATCTTCGGGTCGGCGGGGTAGCCGGGGAAGTCGACCTGTTCGGTGTGGATGAACTCGGCGAACAGCGGAATCGACATCGCCTCCCGGAACAGCACCGACAGGTCGTAGGCGGAGGTGCTCATCCCGGGGCCGTCGAGGCCCGACGGCGTGGCCGCGCGAGTGTCCATGGCGCGCAAGGACTTCGCGAGGTCGTTCATCTTCGCCACGGCCGCCTTGTCGCCACCGAGCTGGGTGGCGATGGCGTGCGCGGCGTCGTTGCCCGAGCACATGATGAGGGCCTGCATGAGCTGACGGTTGGTGTAGCGGCCGCCGGGTCCGATGCCGACGCGGGTGCCGTCGACATCGGCGTCGGCCTGGGTGCCGATCACCACCTTGTCCAGGTCGAGGGTGCGCAGGGCGACGATGGCCAGGGCCACCTTGATCGTGCTGGCCGGTCGATACCGGCCGTGCGGGTCCTTGGCGGCCAGCACGCGTCCGGTGTCGAGGTCCGACACCATCCACGCGGTCGCCGAGATGTCGGCGGGCAGCGATGGAGCGCCGACCGGCAACACCACGCCGCATTCGCCGAGCCGGTCGCCGCCGATCGGTTTGTCGGGAACCGGCAGTTCGGCGGGTGCCGACTCGCCCGGCGCCGGGACCTCCGAGGAGTCGATCGGGGCCGGTGGCCTGGTCTTCTGCGGGCAGCCGTCGGTGTTCGGCGTGGTGAACGGGGTGGTGGTGGTCGAGCCGGTGGGGCCGGGCTGGGCCTGTGCGGGACCGAGCGTGAGAGCGGCCGCGGTGGCGGCGGCGCCGAGGAGGCAGGCGGCGCGCACGCCGTGTTCGCGGATCTTCATCAGCGCAGAGCCTAGCGAGCCGCCACGCCGATTTCCCGCCGAGCCTGTCCTCCTATTGACTCCTACTACTAAATGAGAGTTACTAACAAAAGACAGTAGCTTTCATTTTTGGAGGAGATATGCGAATCGACGACACCCGTCGCTGGCTGGCGCTCGGAGCGCTCGCCCTGGCGATGCTCACCATCGGGCTCGACGTCACCGTGCTGACGGTGGCCATTCCCACCCTCGCCGTCGACCTCGACGCGAATACCGCTGCGCTGCAATGGTTCAGCAGTGCTTACACGCTCGCCCTCGCCGCGTTGATGCTGCCCGCGGGCGCGCTCGGCGACCGCTACGGGCGCAAGAAGGTCCTGCTGTGCGCGCTCGTGCTGTTCGGCCTCGCCTCGCTGGGCTGTGCCTTCGCGACCACCGCCGGGCAGCTCATCGCCGCGCGCGTGGTGCTCGGTATCGCCGCGGCGGCGATGATGCCGCTGTCGATGGCGGTGATCCCGGTGCTGTTCACCGACCAGGGGCAACGCCAGCGCGCGCTCACGGTGTGGGTCACCTCGACCGCACTCGGGTTGCCGCTCGGCCCCGTCGTCGGTGGCTGGCTGCTGCGCAACTACTGGTGGGGTTCGGTTTTCCTCATCAATGTGCCGCTGGTCGTCCTCGGCACGCTCGCCGTTATCTTTCTCGTGCCGGAATCGCGTGGCGACAAGGCCTTTCGCATCGACCTGCCCGGTGCCGTGCTGGCAGCGCTCGGAATGCTCGGGCTCACCTACGGTTTCATCCGGATCGGCGAATACGGATGGGGTGAAGCGGCGGCCTGGGCGATGATCGTCGCGGGTCTCGGTGCGCTCGCCGCCTTCGGATGGTGGCAGCGGCGGGCCGCGCATCCGCTGATCGATACGGCGCTGTTCGCCTCGTCCGGATCCCGCTGGGGCACAGCTATTTCGCTCATGGTCAGCTTCGCCATGTTCGGCATGTTCTTCACCGTGCCGCAGTACTTCCAGGCCGTTCTCGGCGTCGACGCGCTCGGCAGCGGGTTGCGGTTGCTGCCGATGATCGGCGGGTTGGTGATCGGCAGCAGGCTGGTGGATCTGCTGTTGCCTCGCTGGGGTATCCGGGCGGTGCTCATCGCCGGGTTCCTCGTGCTCGCGGCCGGCATCGGTCTCGGCGCGCTCACCCGCGTCGACAGCGGTTACGGACTCACCGCCGCGTGGACGACGATCCTCGGCGCGGGCATGGGGATGGTGATGCCGGCGGCCATGGGCCTGGCGATGAGCGAACTCGACACCGCGCGATCCGGGTCGGGTTCGGCTCTGCTGCAAGCGCTTCGGCAGGCAGGCGGCACCATCGGCGTCGCCGTGCTGGGCACGGTCCTCGCCACCGTCTACCGTGCCGATCTCGGCGACCTGAACCGAGCGCCGATCTCCGACGGCGTCAACGCCGGTGTCACCGCGACCGCGCACGACCCCGTCGCGCTGGCCGAGGTGCGGCACGCTTTTGTGCTCGGCATGGACACCATGCTCGGGGTGTGTGCGGCGGGGTGCCTGCTCGCGGCCGTCCTCGTCGCGGCGGCCTTGGGGCGGCGCGACACCGTGACAGCCGGGGATGCGGCAGAATCGCTGCATGTCGGTTGAGACGTCGTTGCGCGCGCGGAAGAAGGAGCGGACCCGCCGAACCATCCGGCTCGAGGCGTTCCGCCTCTTCCGGGAGCAGGGCTACACCGAGACGACCGTCGAACAGATCGCCGCAGCCGCCGAGATCTCCCCGAGCACCTTCTTCCGCTATTTCCCCAGCAAGGAACAGCTGGTGATGGCCGACGACCAGGACCCGGTGATGATCGAGGCGCTCGCCGCGCAACCGCGCGGCCTGCACCCGCTCACGGCGGTGCGGCAAGCCACCGACGCGGTGTACGCCGCGATGTCGGCCGAGGACGCCGCGTTCGAACAGGAACGTCAGAAACTGCTGTACCACCTACCGGAACTGCGTTCGGCGATCGGACTGGAATTCCAGCGCAGTATCGAGCTGGCCGCGCAGATGCTCGCCGACTACACCGGGCGCCCGGTCGACGACTTCGAGGTGCGGGTGGCGGCGGGCGCGATGGTCGGCGCCATGCTCGGCATCGTCACCACCGGCCCGGTCGACGCGACGAAGGTCGGCCACGCCCTCGACCTGCTGCAGGACGGCCTGCCGTTCGGCGAACCGGACGACAGGCCGTGAACCGCTAGGACTTGCCGTGCTGCACGGGGCAGCCGTGCGCCAGCGGACCGAGCAGCTGGTTGTTGTCGTAGAAGTGCTCGAGCTCGACGATGCGCAGGTCCTCGGTGACGCGGGCGATGGTCACGCCGTACATCTCGATCTGCTCACCGGTGGGCTGGTGGCCCTTGTACTCACCGTCGTACTTGCCCCAGTGCCGCCAGCGGAAGCTCACCGTCGGCGGGCCCGACAGCACCTCGAGCACCTCCCAGAAGAAGCCGCCGGGGAAAGCCGTGTGGAAGATCTTGTGCGAGGACTCGAACGTCTCGTTCGCCGACTCGTAGTACGGGTTGTCGCCGATCAGGATGTTGTAGCTGCCGATCCGCGCGAATTCCTCCGCGTCCTGCCACACCCCGCCGTTGACCCGGCCGCGGTACTGCTCGGCGACCACCGACAGCCAGGTGGCGGGGTCGGCCTTGTGCGAAACCTCCATCTCGAAGACCTTCACCAGGTCCTCGACGATGGCCTCGAGCGAACCGGGCGCGTGCTCGGCGACGCGCTCGCGGGGGATCACCTCGTGGCTCAGGTGGTAATCGGGAACGTTGCCGCGCCACTGGTCGGGGGTCGCCGCGGCGATCACGGCCTCACGACCCTGCAGCCACAGCGGGGCCTCCGGCTCGGGATTCTGATCGTCGCGCGTATCAGTCACGTCCACAGTCATATTCGGTCTACCCGACCCTTTCGCAAAGCTTGAAGAACGGGTCGAACCTACCGCCGCGACTTTGCCCGCGCGCACCCTGGTCCCATTATGTGAGACGCAACGGAATTGCCAAGTATATTCTGCGCCAACGGTTTACAGACAACTACGCGGCAGGGTGGGCACGGCCGCCGAGCCGGGCCGGGGTGTCGTCGTCCATGGTCGCGAAGAATTCGCCGAGCACGTCCACGAGCTGATCCACCGAATCCGCACAGAACAGCACCGGCTGGTAATGGGTGATGTCGTAGCTGATGGTGCCCATCTGCGCCACATCGAGCGGGCGCAGCGTCGCCTGGCGGAATTCGTCGATCTCGCCGTAGGACGACAGCAAACCCGCCCCGTAACAACGGATCTGTCCGTCTTCGCGAACCACGCCGAATTCCAGCGAGAACCAGAACACGTCGGCGAGGAACTTCAGCGCGGCATCGGTCTGCAGCCGCCCGACCGCCGCGCCGACGGTCTCGTACAGACTCGCGAAGCGCGGACTCGCCAGCTGATTGGCGTGCCCGATGATCTCGTGGATCGCATCGGGTTCCGGCGTGTACAGCGGCGCCGAATGGTGGCGGATGTACTGGGTGGAGTGGAAGGTGCGGTCCGCGAACGAACCGAAGAACTCGCGCAGCGGAACCAGTCCGGCGGCGGGCACGTACCGGAAACCGGTGAGTGGATGCAGCAGCCGCGAGACGTCGTCGAGCTGGGGGATGTGGTCGCGTGGCAGGGCGAGCCGGGCGGCCGCCTCGCGCACCTCGCGGCAGGCGTACACCTCGTGCTTGCGGGCCAGCTCGGCCGAGGCGATCCGCCAGACCTGCTGCTCGTCGTCGGTGTAGTCGATGCGCGGGACGGGGTTGGCCGGCTGGTAGTCGAGGGCGAGCGCGGCGATGGCATTGCGCCTGGCGCGGTAGTGCTCGTCGCCGACGCCGGGGTGGTCGTCACTCAGGTGCACAGTGACGTCGCCGTCGCGCTCGCGCGTCACCGGCGAATACAGCTGGGCCTCGGTGAACATGCCTCAAGGCAAGCACCGCTGGCGCGTCGCGACAACACACCGGTGCGCAACTACGCAAACTGCACAGTTCGCCCGCCCGAATTCGGTAACGACGCGGTGAAACGGCGGACGCGCCGACCGCGCATCGCGCAAGATTGCGTTTGTACCCGAGGAGGATGCTTGCGAAGCCTGCGGATAGATCTCGATCAAGAACTGCTGGATGCCGCCGCCGAGATCATGGGCACGGCCGACAGCAACACCACCGTCAACGAGGCATTGCGGCGGATCGTGGTGCACGAGCGCCAGCTGCGCAACCTCGAACGGCTGATGGCCGACTCGGTGTTCAGCCCGGAACCGCACGATATCGGCACGGATTCGCCCGCAGTGGCTGAGCGGTAGCCGAACCTGTCGGTGCCCTCTGCGAGTATCGGTCCCGTCACCGATGACGTAGGGGGAAAAGTGTCGGTACCGATCGCGAATCTGCCCGTCGCCCAGCGCCCGCGTGAGCGTTTGCTCGCGCTCGGCCCACACGTGCTCACCGACACCGAATTGCTCGCGCTGCTGCTCGGTCAGGGCACGCGCGGGCAATCGGCACTCGAACTCGCCGCCCACCTGCTCGCCGAATACGGCGGCCTGGCCGAGCTCGCCGCCGCCCGCCCCGAGGAGCTGGCATCGCGGGCCGGGATCGGTCCGGCCAAGGCCGCCGCCGTCATCGCCGCGTTCCACCTCGGCACCCGTTCACGAACCAGCGAACCGGTACCGAGGCTCACCGCACCCGAGGACATCGCACGCGCCGCCGCCCCGCTGTTCGCCGGCGCCCGCGTCGAACGCCTGCTCGTCCTGATCTGCGACACCCAGAACCGCCTGCGCCACCGGATTTTCGTCGCCGAGGGCGCCATCGACCACGTCGCGGTCCCCGTCCGCGAAATCCTCAACACCGTCCTGCGCCACGACGGCCGAGCCTTCGCCGTAGTCCACAACCATCCCTCCGGCGACCCCACCCCCAGCCCCGACGACCGCCGAGCCAGCACCCTCCTGTGCCAGGCGGCGGCCACCGTCGGCCTGCGCTACCTCGACCACGTCGTCATAGCGGGCGAGAACTGGGCGACGGCCGCACCGTATCCGTGACTTCGAAACACTCCTGCCCATTCCGGTGGATGAGCTGATCCGGTGACGGGACGAACGCGGACAAAGCTGTCGGTGCCCGACTATCGGTATCGGCCGGCCGCGTCGAGGACGGCGGCGCGGTAGGAGCGGCCGAAGAGTACGGCGTGTACCAGGAGCAGAGGCAGTTGGTGGAGTGGGACCCGCTTCTGCCAGCCGGGCTCGAGTGGATGGATGTCGTTGTAGGCGGCGGTGATTCGAGGTAGGTGTGCGGCGCCGCCGAAGAGGTGGAGGGTGGACAGGTCGGTTTCGCGGTGGCCGCCGTGTGCGGCGGGGTCGATCAGCCAGGGGGTGTCGGATGGGCCCCAGAGGATGTTGCCGGGCCAGAGGTCGCCGTGGATGCGGGACGGCGGCTCGGTGGGGGCTTCGATGCGGATCGATTCGACGGCGGTGGCGTCGGCGGGATCGAGTCCGCCCGCGTCGACGGCGAGTTTCAGGAACGGGAGGATGCGGCGTTCGCGGAACCACGTCGGCCAATCGTGGCCGGGAGTGTTGTCCAGCGGCAGACTGCCGAGGAAACCGTCTGCGGGAGCACCGAATTCGGGTGCGCCCGCGTTGTGGAGGCGGGCCAGTCCCGCACCGAAACGTTCGGCGGCTGCCGTGGACGGTTCGGCGTGGTCGACCCATTCCATGAGCAGCAGGTCGTCGGACACGGCATAGACCTCGGGGATCGCCACACCACCTGCGTCCCGCAGCCAGTTCAGCCCGCGCGCTTCGGCGGCGAAGAAGCCCGGCGGGGCGGCGGCGGGAGCACCTTCGGTGGGTGCGGCCGAGATCCCGCCGGGCCAGGTTTTGAGGAACAGGTGGGTGCCGTCGTCGAGGCCGATGCGCTCGGCCACCGCGATCGACCCACCACCGACCGGGGTGGTGCGCAGGCGTTGATGCGCGAGGAAGGTCGGCAGCAGGTGCGGGTTGGCTCGCAGGTACGGCAAGTCCACGCCGCCATCTTGCCCAGCCGGGACCGCGCAGGCACACGGATCGGCGTCATCTCCGCACCCCATATTTCGTAAACGGGTATTACTAAAACCTGTTCATAAATGGGTACGCCGTGGTTTCATCGACCTGAACGTGTTCTACATCACGTTCTGGAGTCAGCCGAAGGAGACACCGTGACCAGCACCGATATCCCCGCGGGATTCGATTTCACCGATCCCGACCTGCTCGCGCAGCGCCTGCCGATCGAGGAGTTCGCGCAACTGCGGCGCACGGCGCCGGTCTGGTGGTGCGCGCAGCCCGACCGGGCGAGCGGTTTCGACGACGGCGGCTACTGGGTGGTGTCGACGCTGGCCGACATCAAGGAGATCTCGAAGAACCCCGAGGACTTCTCCTCGCACGACAACACCGCCGTCATCCGGTTCAACGAGGAAACCACCCGCGAGCAGATCGACATGCTCGCCGACATGCTCATGCTGAACATGGATCCGCCGCAGCACACCAAGATCCGGCGCATCGTGTCGAAGGGGTTCACGCCCCGCGCGGTGGAGAACCTGCGCGCCGCGCTCACCGAACGGGCCGAACGCATCGTCTGGGAGGCCAAGAAGTCCGGCCGAGGCGATTTCGTGAAGCAGGTCGCCTGCGAGCTGCCCCTGCAGGCCATCGCCGAATTGCTCGGGGTGCCGCAGGAAGACCGCATGAAGTTGTTCGACTGGACCAACCAGATGATCTCCTACGACGATCCGGAGTTCGAGGGCAATCACCACACCGCCACCGCCGAGGTGATGGGCTACGCGTGGAACATGGCCGAGCAGCGGCGTGGGTGTCCGGCCTCCGACATCGTGACCCAGCTGGTGAACGCCGATGTCGACGGCGAGCACCTCGGCTCCGACGAGTTCGCGTTCTTCGTCATCCTGCTCGCGGTGGCGGGCAACGAGACCACCCGCAACTCGATCACCCACGGCATGAAGGCCTTCGTCGACAACCCCGAGCAGTGGGAGATCTACAAGGATCAGCGGCCGCGCACCGCGCCCGACGAGATCGTGCGCTGGGCCACCCCCGTGCACGCCTTCCAGCGCACCGCCACCCGCGACCTCGAGTTGGGCGGACAGCAGATCAAGAAGGGTCAGCGACTCGGCTTGTTCTACAGCTCGGCCAATTTCGACGAGAACGCCTTCACCGACCCGTTCCGGTTCGACGTGCTGCGCAACCCCAACCCGCACGTCGGGTTCGGTGGCACCGGAACCCATTACTGTGTCGGCGCGAATCTGGCCCGCCTGGAGATCGACCTGATGTTCAATGCCATTGCCGACGCGATGCCGAACCTGCGTCAGGTCGCCGAACCGGTGCGCTTGCGCAGCGGCTGGCTCAACGGCATCAAGCGGTGGGAAGTCGAATACTCTTGAGTCCCGACAGCAGTGAGGGGGTGGCCGGTTGACGGGCAGGGCACGCGGCCGGGCGCCCGTCGTGGCCGACGCCGATATCCGGCGGGTCGCGCGGGCGCTGCTGGTCGAGCACGGCCCGGATGCGGTCACCCTGCGCGCCATCGCCCGCGAGCTCGGTGTCACCGCGCCCGCCCTGTACCGGCACTACGACTCCCGTGACGAGCTGATCGAGCGGTTGCGCGTGGAGTTCTGTGCCGACCTCGCCGACAACCTGTCGGCGGTGATCGCGGACCTGCCCGATGACGGCGCTGTGCAGTTCCTCGCGATCTGCCGGGGCTTCCGGCGGTGGGCCCTGGCCAACCCGGGGGAATTCACCCTGGTGTTCGCCTCGCCCACCTCGAGCCGTGCCATGATGCGCCGCTTCGGCGAGCCCTTCGGCCGGATCTTCCTCGCCGCCGCGGGCAGGCTGCTCGTCGGCTTCGAAATCGCCACTCCGCCAGGTGATTCCATACCGGTCGAGCTGCGTGACGATCTGATCGACTTCCAGACCGAACTGCTCGCCATGCTCTCGGATTCGGGTCAGAAGTTCCCCGCCGAGAAACTGGACCTCGGCGTGACCTATGTGATGGTGCAGACCTGGGTTCGCCTGTTCGGCCACGTCACCCTCGAGGTGTTCGGCAACTACCCCATCCCCCTCACCGAGCCGGAAGTCATGTTCGACACCATGCTCGCCGACCTGGCCCGCACCACCGGTTTCGCGTAGTCACCGCTGGGCAGGCACGCGATCCCGCGTGGCCGGTGTGAGAGCACCCGTCGCCCAGATCGCGAAGCCGATGTAGAGCAGCTGTTCCGGGATGCGCTGCCAGAGGGGAGACGCGGGTTCGCCTGCGAAGGTGACGTTTTCGACGGCCGCGTAGATATTGGCGGGCAGCAGCAGCACGAACAGCGGCACCAGTGCCCAGCCCGCGACCCGGCGCGACCGGGTGAGGACCAGGCCGACGGCCGCGAGCAGTTCCAGCACGCCGGTGAACAGCACCATGAATCCGGGGAACGGCACGAACGGGGGGACCATCGCCACCATGTCGTCGTAAGTGGGCATCACGGTGACGCTCGACGGCATGAAGTGGGCGGAACCGGTCATGATCAACATCACGGCCAGTGCGTGCGCGGCAGCCGCGGACCAAGTGGCGAACCGGCTGACGCCGAGCGCGCCCAATCCCCGGAAGCCCAGGAGCGAGACGAGAAGAACGAGGACGATCACGGCGACTCCATAGTGGATAGTTGCACTGTCTACTATGGATAGTAGCGCTATCCATTATTTCGTCAAGCCCGCCCGCGTGGTTCCACCGCGATTAATTCGGCAGCCGCGCACCGTCGTAGTAATCGACACACTCACCGCTCACCGAGGAGAAGTACCGATGAGGAAGATCACCGCCGGTCTGTTCATGTCTCTCGACGGCGTGATCGCCGACCCGCAGGACTGGCATTTCCCCTACTTCGACGACGCCATGGGCGCCGCCGTCGACGCCCAGCTCGGCAGCGCCGACACGCTGTTGCTCGGCCGCGTGACCTACGACAGCTTCGCCGGCGCCTGGCCCGGCCGGGAAGCCGAAGGCGGACCGGACGCGCCGTTCGCGAAGAAGCTCGGCGACGCGCGCAAACTGGTGGTGACCCACGAGGACCGCGATTTCACCTGGCGCAACTCCGAGCGCCTTACCGGCGAATTGACTACCGCCGCAGCCGAACTGAGAAACGGCTCGGGCGGGGATATCGCCATCAGCGGTTCGGTCTCGGTGGTGCGCCAACTCCTGGCCGCAGGCCTCCTGGACGAACTGCACCTGCTCGTCCACCCGATCGTGGTCGGCAAGGGGGAGCGGCTGTTCGAGAACGGTACGACGATTCCCCTCCGCCTCCTCTCCTCGGAGACCTTCGGAACCGGAGTACTCCACCTGGTCTACACCAAGGACGACACCGCCCCGAGCGGGTCCTACGAGGACGCGAAAACCCACCTCGCACAAGAACAATAAGCCCGGTGGCTACTCGAAGCTCGACCGCACGGAACCCTGATTCTCAGTGTGGGGCAGCATCCGCACGATTCGCCAGCCATTGCCCCCAAGTTCCGACGAGCATCGCCGCCGAGCCGAAGAACAGCACCGGCAGGCCGGGCAATAGTTCGACATCGCGCACACTGCTCGCGCTCGCGACAGCCAACGTGAGCCCGAACGAGGTGATCACCACGATGCCGAGGGTCTCGGCAACGGCCAGGCCCGCAACACACGCGCGTAGTCGGCGTGCGGGCATGTCCGCCGGGAACATCGCTCCCGCGAGGACAAGGAACGCCCCGATTCCGAGTGCCGGTACCCCCGGCACACCCCACTCGCGCAGCCCCCACAGGGATGTCGCCTCCGCCCGGTGCGAGCCGATCTTGCCGCTGAAGACAGGCAGAATCAGCAAGACGAGGAGAGTGATCAGGGCCCCGCTCCGGGCAGTGATCGCGTACCCGTTCTGACTAATTCGGATGAGTCTGGACGCCCAGAAAGAAGTCATGCATGGAGCCTAGGTGCGTGGAAGTCGCAGCTCTACAAGGCTTCTGGATTGGCACCCGTCGACCATGGGGCTGTGTCGTTGTGGGAACGACGAAGGCCGCCTCCATCGAAAGATGAAGGCGGCCTTCGTTCGAAGCCGGGTCAGCGGGCGAAGAGCAGCGCGCGCTTGACTTCCTGGATGGCCTTGGTGACCTCGATGCCGCGGGGGCACGCGTCGGTGCAGTTGAAGGTGGTGCGGCAGCGCCAGACACCTTCGACGTCGTTGAGGATGTCGAGGCGCTCGCGGGCGCCTTCGTCACGGCTGTCGAAGATGAAGCGGTGGGCGTTCACGATCGCGGCCGGGCCGAAGTAGCTGCCGTCGCTCCAGTACACGGGGCAGGAGGTCGTGCAGCAGGCGCACAGGATGCACTTGGTGGTGTCGTCGAAGCGGGCGCGGTCGTGCTGGGACTGGATGCGCTCGCGGGTCGGCTCGTTACCCGAGGTGATCAGGTACGGCTTCACGGCACGGAACGCGTCGAAGAACGGTTCCATATCGACGACGAGGTCCTTCTCCACCGGCAGGCCGCGGATCGGCTCGACGGTCATGGTGAGGGTCTTGTCGCCCTTGGGCAGCATGTCCTTCATCAGGACCTTGCAGGCCAGCCGGTTCACCCCGTTGATCCGCATCGCGTCGGAACCGCACACACCGTGGGCGCAGGAACGCCGGAAGGTGAGCGTGCCGTCCAGGTAGGACTTGATGTAGATCAGCACGTTGAGGAAGCGGTCGGTCGGCAGGACCGGCACCTGGAACGAATCCCAGTACGCGCCCTTGTCGTTCTCGGTGCTGAACCGGGCCACCTTCACGGTGACCATGACCGAGCCCTCGGGGACGGGCGCGGGCTTCTGTGTGGTCGGTTCTGCTACAGCAGTCATCAGTACTTACGCTCCATCGGCTCGTAGCGGGTCTGCACCACCGGCTTGAAGTCGAGACGGATCTCGGAGATGAGCTCCGGGCCCTCCTTGTACGCCATGGTGTGCCGCATGAAGTTCACGTCGTCGCGATCCGGGTAGTCCTCGCGGGCGTGCCCACCACGCGATTCCTTGCGGTTGAGCGCGCCGACGACGGTGACCTCGGCCAGCTCGAGCAGGAAGCCCAGCTCGACGGCCTCGAGCAGGTCGCTGTTGTAGCGCTTGCCCTTGTCCTGCACCGTGATCCGGGTGTAGCGCTCCTTGAGCGCGTGGATATCGGTGAGGGCCTGCTTGAGGGTGTCCTCGGTGCGGAACACGGCGGCGTTCATGTCCATCGTGTACTGCAGTTCGGTGCGGATGTCGGCCACGCGCTCGTTGCCGTGGTCGCTCAGGATCAGCGCCAGCCAGTCCTGCACCATCTGCGCCGGGTTCTCCGGCATCTCGACGAACTCGGTGCGCTGGGCGTACTCGGCGGCCGCGATGCCGGCGCGACGGCCGAACACGTTGATGTCGAGCAGCGAGTTGGTGCCCAGACGGTTCGCGCCGTGCACCGACACACACGCGCACTCACCGGCGGCGTAGAGGCCGGGGACCACGTCGGTGTTGTTGCGCAGCACCTCGCCACGGATGCGGGTGGGGATACCGCCCATCACGTAGTGGCAGGTCGGCATGACCGGCACGAGTTCCTTGACCGGGTCGACACCCAGGTAGGTGCGTGCGAACTCGGTGATGTCGGGCAGCTTCTCCTCGAGCACGTCCTCGCCGAGGTGGGTCACGTCGATGTAGACGTAGTCCTTGTTCGGCCCGGCGCCGCGGCCCTCGAGCACCTCGAGGACCATCGAGCGGGCGACGATGTCACGCGGCGCGAGGTCCTTGATGGTGGGGGCGTAGCGCTCCATGAAGCGCTCACCGGAGGCGTTGCGCAGGATGCCACCCTCACCACGAACCGCCTCGGAGATGAGGATGCCCAGGCCCGCGAGGCCTGTCGGGTGGAACTGGTGGAACTCCATGTCCTCGAGCGGCAGGCCCTTGCGGAACACGATCGCCATGCCGTCACCGGTCAGCGTGTGCGCGTTCGAGGTGGTCTTGTACATGCGGCCCGAGCCGCCGGTGGCGAACACGATCGACTTCGCGTGGAAGACGTGGATCTCGCCGGTGGCAAGCTCGTAGGCGACGACGCCGGTGGCGACGGGGCCACGGTCGGACTCGGTCATCACCAGGTCGAGCACGTAGAACTCGTTGAAGAACTCGACGTCGTGCTTGACGCAGTTCTGGTAGAGCGTCTGCAGGATCATGTGACCGGTGCGGTCGGCGGCATAACACGCGCGACGCACGGGCGCCTTGCCGTGGTCACGGGTGTGGCCGCCGAAACGACGCTGGTCGATCTTGCCCTCGGGCGTGCGGTTGAACGGCAGGCCCATCTTCTCCAGGTCCATGACCGCGTCGATGGCCTCCTTGGCCATGATCTCCGCGGCGTCCTGGTCGACCAGGTAGTCACCACCCTTGACGGTGTCGAAGGTGTGCCATTCCCAGTTGTCTTCTTCGACGTTGGCCAGCGCGGCGCACATGCCGCCCTGGGCCGCGCCGGTGTGGCTGCGCGTCGGGTAGAGCTTGGTCAGGACCGCGGTACGAGCCCGGGGACCGGCCTCGATCGCCGCGCGCATGCCCGCGCCACCGGCGCCGACGATGACCACGTCGTAGCGATGTTCCTGAATCGGACGGGATTCACTCATGCGAGGTGGCCTGTTCCTAACCGGTGATGTTGGGGTCGAAGGTGAAGATGACGTAGGTGCCCACGCTCATCACCAGGATCATCGAGACCACGAGGATGGTCTTGAGCCAGAACCGGGTGGAGTCCTTGCGGGAGTAGTCATCGATGACGGTGCGCAGGCCGTTGCCGCCGTGCAGCTGAGCCAGCCACAGCATGGACAGATCCCAGAACTGCCAGAACGGGCTGGACCAGCGACCGGCCACGAACGCGAAGTTCAGCCGGTTCACGCCGCCGTCGATCATCAGCATGATGAACATGTGGCCGATGACCAGCACGATCAGGAACAGGCCCGAGATGCGCATGAACAGCCACGCGTACTTCTCGAAGTTGCTGTTGGCCTTGCCACGCGGCGCGCGGGGCGCGTCCAGGCTGGCGGGGCGGTCGTAGGACTTGCCGAGGACAGGTGCGGTCATGATCAGTGCTCCGTCAGCAGGTAGAAGAACTGGCGGCCGACGCCGGCGGCGGAGACCAGGACCCAGATGGTCAGCACGACCCACAGCATCTGCTTCTGGAAGCGCGGACCCTGCGACCAGAAGTCGACGAGGATGACGCGGACGCCGTTGAGCGCGTGGAACAGCACGCAGACGACGAGGCCCATCTCCATGAGCGCGACGAGCGGGTTCTTGTACAGCTCGATCGCCTGGTCATAGGTGTCGGGGTTGACCCGAACCAGTGCCGTGTCCAGCACGTGCACGAAGAGGAAGAAGAAGATCGTGACACCGGTGATCCGGTGCAGCGCCCAGGACCACATGCCGGGGTCGCCGCGGTACAGCGTCTTCCGCTTCGGCTGGGCCGGAGCCGGAGCTTCTATCGTGGTCATAGAGTGCGGTGCCTCCAACGTCGTTGATGGACCCGGTCACAGATCCGACGCCGGCTGCGTGGAGAGGCAAATGCCCAGGTGGCTGCGCTGTGTTCTCGAGCGCTGGCCCGCCGCCGGGAACCTGAACCGATCTTCGGCTGACTCTAATCCTCTCTGTTTCGCGGAACTAATTCGGCGTGCCGTGCGTTGTGCACGAATCGGCCGAGTTAGGTTTACCTTTCTCGATGCCGAATACTGGTGTCCGAGCCCCCGCGCGGACACGTTCGGCGGTATCGGCTGGAGGTTCGCGATGTCCGAAATCGACTGGAATACCTTGCGCGACATGGCCATTCGCGTAATGGGTAGCGCGTATGCCCCGTACTCGGGTTTCCCGGTCGGTGCCGCTGCTCTCACGACGGACGGTCGAATTGTGAGCGGTTGCAATGTGGAAAATGTCTCATATGGACTAACCCTGTGTGCCGAATGCGTACTCGTCGGTAACTTATTCGGATCGGGTGGTGGTCGCCTTCTGGCGGTATCGGTGAGCGATTCCCGTGGCGAAATCCTGATGCCGTGTGGGCGGTGCAGACAGCTGCTGTTCGAGCACGGCGGAGGCGAGTTGGTTGTGGACCATGCCGAGGGGGCCAAGACGCTGAGCGAGCTGTTGCCGTACGCGTTCGGGCCCGATGATCTGGCGGCCGGGCAGCGCTGATCGCACCGGTTCAGCCGGTGACCGACCCGAACGAGGGTGATCGGGTACGCGGCGCGTCCTGATCCGAGCCGATGAAGGCGCGGCCGAGGCTCGGCGTGCGGAGTGCCGCGGCCGATGTCGCGTGCCAGACTGGCCGCATGACGGCACTGGACGCGGTATCGATCATTCGGGCCAAACGGGATGGCGGCGAGCTGTCGGACGAGCAGATCGACTGGGTGGTCGACGGGTTCACCCGGGGGATCGTGGCCGACGAACAGATGTCGTCCCTGGCGATGGCCATCCTGCTGCGTGGCATGAACCGGCGCGAGATCGCGCGCTGGACGGCGGCGATGATCGGCTCGGGGAGCCGGATGAACTTCACCGACCTGCCGCGGCCCACCGTCGACAAGCATTCGACCGGTGGCGTCGGCGACAAGATCACGCTGCCGCTGGCGCCCCTCGTGGCGGCCTGCGGCGCGGCGGTGCCGCAGCTGTCGGGACGGGGCCTCGGCCACACCGGCGGCACCCTGGACAAGCTCGAGTCGATCCCCGGCTGGCAGGCCGACATCACCGTGCCACGGATGCGTGAAGTCCTCGCCGACCCGGCGATCGGCGCGGTGATCTGCGCGGCGGGCGCCGAACTCGCTCCGGCCGACAAACGGCTCTACGCGCTGCGTGATGTGACCGGGACGGTCGAGTCGATTCCCCTGATCGCGAGCTCGATCATGAGCAAGAAGATCGCCGAAGGGACCGCGGCGCTGGTACTCGACGTGAAAGTCGGGACCGGGGCGTTCCTGAAGACCCTCGACGAGGCGCGCGAGCTGGCCGCCGTGATGGTCGAGCTCGGGCGGGATGCCGGAGTGAAGACCGTCGCGTTGCTGACCGCGATGGACACCCCGCTCGGCCGGACCGCGGGTAATGCGCTCGAGGTCGCGGAGTCGGTCGAGGTGCTGGCCGGTGGTGGACCCGCCGATGTGGTCGAACTGACGCTCACCCTCGCGCGTGAGATGGTCGCGAAGGCTGGGCTGCATGTGGATCCGGCGCAGGTGCTCGCCGACGGCCGGGCGATGGATCACTGGCGGGCGATGATCCAGGCGCAGGGCGGTGATCCGGATGCGCCGCTGCCCACGGCTCGGCACACGGAGGTCGTGCGTGCGGAGTCGGCAGGGGTCTTGATGCGCCTGGATGCGATGGGGGTGGGGCTCGCGGCATGGCAGTTGGGCGCCGGGCGTGCCCGGCAGGGCGAGAAGGTGCAGGCGGGCGCCGGGGTGGAAATGCATGCGAAGCCGGGGGATTCGGTGGTGGCGGGCCAGCCGCTGTTCACGCTGCATACGGATACGCCGGAGGCTTTCGGGGTGGCGTTGGAGTCGCTGTCGGGGGCTGTGGGGATCGAGAGTGCGCCGGAGGGAAAGCCGGGGGAGTTGGTGCTCGGGCGGGTCGGCTGAGCGGCTGGTCTGAAGACGCGGAGAGGCGGAACGGCTAACGTTTGGATATGACTGGACCGGCGCCCCTTGACCTCGCTTCGATCCGACGTGCACCCAAAGCCCTGCTGCATGACCACCTCGATGGTGGGCTGCGGCCGGAGACGGTGCTGGAGCTCGCCGCCGAGTGCGGCTACGACCAACTACCCGCGCAGGATGCCGAGAGTTTGGGGGCGTGGTTCCGGGACGCCGCCGACAGCGGGTCGCTCGAGCTGTACCTCGAGACGTTCGCCCACACCGTCGCGGTGATGCAGACGCCGGAGGGATTGCGACGGGTGGCTCGGGAATGTGCCATCGATCTGGCCGCCGACGGGGTGGTCTACGCCGAGGTGCGGTTCGCACCCGAGCAGCATCTGGAGAAGGGGCTCACCCTCGACGAAGTGGTCGAGCACACCCTTGCCGGGTTCCGGGAGGGGGAGGCGATCGCGGCGGAGCAGGGCGACATCATCCGGGTGACATGTCTGCTCACCGCCATGCGGCATGCCGCGCGGTCGCGGGAGATCGCGGAGCTCACGGTGCGCTTCCGCGACAGCGGGGTCGGTGGGTTCGACATCGCGGGGGCCGAGGCCGGGTTCCCGCCCACCCGGCACCTGGACGCCTTCGAATATCTGCGAGTCAACCACGCGCACTTCACGATTCACGCGGGGGAGGCGTTCGGGTTGCCGTCGATCCACGAGGCGCTCGCCTTCTGCGGGTGCGATCGGCTCGGGCACGGTGTGCGCATCACCGACGACATCAGCGTGCCGGGCGCCGTCGAGGACGCCCAACTCGGGATCGTCGCCGACTACGTGCGTGACATGCGGGTGCCGCTGGAACTGTGCCCGTCGTCGAACGTGCAGACCGGTGCGGTGCCCTCGCTCGACAAGCACCCCTTCGACCTGCTGGCCCGGCTGCGGTTCCGGGTCACCGTCAACACCGACAACCGGCTGATGAGCGACACCACCATGAGCCAGGAGATGCTCAAACTGGTGGAAACCTTCGGCTACGGCTGGAGCGACCTCGAACGCTTCACCATCAACGCCATGAAGTCGGCGTTCATCCCGTTCCCCGATCGTCTGAAGATCATCGACGAGATCATCAAACCGCGCTACGCGGTCCTGGTCGGATGACGAAGAAGGGTGGCACCTCGTCGGTGCCACCCTTCCCGTCTCGCTACTCGCTGACCAGCCGTGCTTCGAACGTGCGTTGCAGTTCGCGGAACTGCTGGGCCTCGGCCGTGTACGGCGGGTTCGGAGCCAGCCGGTTGGGGTCCGGGTTGAGCAGGTAGGAGACATACCAACCCAGCGGGTTCGACGCGGCAAGCGCCTGTTCCACGCTGTCGTCGTCGGCGTAATCGGCTGCGTCGGTGAACAATTCGACGGCGAGGTCGAGCTGTTCGATGTCGACGGCCTCCGGTCCCTCGGCCAGGTCCTCGACGAGACCGGTGAGCACGTAGACGTTCTCGTCGCTCACCTCCACCTCGAGTGAACCGTCGACCGCGGCGGTCTGTACGTCGCCGAAGGTCGACACCCGGGCCAGCTCGTGCTCGTGGTCGTCGGCCAGGTAGCGGGCCAGCGCGCGCTCGGAACCGAACACGGTGATGGTGCGGCCGTTGCCGAGGAAGATCGGCTCGTCGTCGAGGTAGCAGCGCAGGGTGAAGTGCTCACCGTCGGAGGTGACGATCTTGACCGGGTCGATGCCGACCTCGTGCCAGAAGGTCTCGTCCTCGTCGTCGGCGGTGAGGTCGACGCTTTCGAACTCCTCGTCCTCCTCGACCACGTCGTCGGCGTCGACCACGTTCTCCTCGGCGGCCAAGAGCTCGGCCTCGGCGACCTCGACCGCCGCGGCATCCACCTCGGGGGTGGTGACGATGCTGTCGATCGCGTCGAGCACGTCGTCCCAGCCCTTGACGATGGCGGCACCGACCTGGTCCCACAGCTCCTCGCCGTCGCGCCCGGTGAAGGTGCCGACACCGTTGGCCAGCACACCGAGTACCGGGTTGTCGTCGAAGAACGCCGTCACCACGTCGAGCTCGCACACGTCGCCGACGTTGCGGACCATGGCCAGGGTGTCCTCGAGCTCGCCGACCACCTCGCCGTCGGGTTCGCCCGCGGCCAACTCGGGCACGGAGACCAGATCGAAGGTGAAGTTGTCCTCCGGCTCCAGTTCGGCGGCCGACAGACCGGCGACCACCGCCCACGACGGATGCTCGACGAGATCGTTGTCGGTGTTGGTGCGGATGAACGCGGCCAACTCCGCAACGGACTCGAAACCGTAGAGGTCGTCCTCGTGTCCGAGGAACGCCATGTACTCGTCGTCACCGTCACGCCAGCGCGGTGCCCACAGGGTGACGAGATCGCCATCGGTCAGACCGAGCTCGATCGGGACGATGTCTCCAGAAGCCATGACGCGAAGCCTATCGAGCTTCAGCGCCGCGCACTATCCGGCCCGGGTGCTAATTCCCCGGGCGGGTGTGCAGTGCCGCCGGTGAGCGATTCGTTCAGTGTCGCAATGATGTTGGAGCGCGCCTCACCCGCGGTCTCGGTGGCCTGCCTGCACGCCGACAGGATCAGCTGCGCGGCCTCCGCCGGCGGCAGGGCGGTGATGCCCTCGTCCAGGCGCAGATCGACCAGCGCGCCGTCGCTGTTCACCTCGGCGGTGACCAGCCCGTCCTCGGTGGTGAACTTGCCGTTGACCTGCTTCAATCCGTACAGCGCCGCCTCGAGTGCCTCGAGTTTCTCGGTCACGCCCGCGACCAGGGCGTCCATCTCCGCGCTCACAGGGGCCTCATCCAGCTCGTCTGACCGGTGTCGGCGTCGTCGATGCGGTCGAGCTCGTCGACGGCCTGACGCCGGGTCGGCAGGTTCATCTTGTCGAGCAGGGCATCGGGGATGCCGGCCTGCTCGCTGTACACCTCACGCAGGCGCGCGGCGGCCGCGATGGTCGAACGCCTGGTCAGGCGAAGGATCTCATCGGCGAGCGCCTGCGCGCCGTACTGGTATTCGCTGCGCTCGAACTTGAGCGCGATCGGCAGGCCCATGCTGGTCGCACGCACCGAGATGGTGCCCGACCGGTTGGTGCTGACCGCGGTTTCCACATTGGGAACCTCGGGGATCGGGGTTTCGCTCATGAGGTAGGCCTGTAGAAGCCGTAGAACTCCATGCCACTGTTCTCCGTTCGGATCGAACTGATCGAGACCGGGTCGCCCGCCTCCACGAGCTGCCCGTTACCGACGACCATGGCGACGTGGCCGTCCCATACGGCCAGGTCACCGGGCATCAGGTCACCGGGTGACACCTGTGGGTGTCCGATGTGCTGTTCCTGGGCAAGGCGAGGCAGTTCCACCCCGGCCTCGCCGTAGGCGTACTTGGTGAGCCCACTGCAGTCGATGCCCGAGCCCGGGTCGTTGCCGCCCCACACGTACGGGGTGCCGACCGCGCCGATGGCCGAGCGCACCGCCGTGGCGGCCTCCTCGTTGGGGGCTTCGACCACGCTGCCGTCGGGCAGGGTGACCTTGACACCGGTGCCGGTGGAGCCCGTGGACGAGCCGGTGGGGGTCGAGGTCTTGCCGTTGTTGGTCGAATTGCCCGTGCTCGTCCCGCCCGAACTGCTCGAGTCGCCGCCGCCCATGGCCGTCGACAGGCCCGACGACACCGCGCTCAGCATCGAACCGCCCGCGCTCGTCGCGGTGGACAGCAGCGTGGAGGCGGCCGAGGTCGACAGGTTGGCGGTGTTGGCCAGCGGAGTGCTCGACGGTGCCGGGGTGAGTTCCTTGATGGCGGCGGTCTGGGTGCCGAGTTCGTCCTGTACCCGTCCGACCACGCCCATGCCCTGGCCGATGTGGTCGATCGCCGAGGCGACGACGGCGGTGAGGCCCGCCGGGGTGGCCAGGACCGGGCTGAGCGCGGAGACCTCGGTGAGGAAGGAGTTGACGATCCCGTCGAGTTCCTTCTGCCCGGTCTGCACATACGCGGCGGCCTGGTCGACCACGGTGGCCATCTCGTTGCCGGTGTCGGACAGGGTGGCCGAGGAGGTCTGCACGCGCAGCGCCTTCGAGGTGACCGCGTCGACGGCCAGACCGTCCCAGGCGGTGTTCACCGCGTTGATGCCGGTGCGGCCGAGCTGGTAGATCTGGTCGATCTCGGCGGAGGTGCTGCGCAGGCCGTCGGACGCGCCGCCGGTGCCGAGGACACCGCTACCGAAGCTGGACAGCAGGTCGTACAGGGGTTGAGCCAGTCCGCTGAGGTCGATCATGCGAGTTCGCCCGCTGCCGATTCGATGGCGGCGGCATTGCCCGTGTCGGTGTCGACGAGGGTGGTCGCCGCGCCTGCCGTTGCGGTGCCCATGCTGGCCATCACGGCCGAGAGCTGGGCGATCGCGGCGACGTGACCGGCCTGGGCGGCGGCGTAGGCGGTGACGAAATCCCCACCGATGAGTCCCATCACCGGGCCGAGCAGAGCCGGGTTCGACGCCACCGATGCGGCCGCCGCCGTGGCGAATTCGGTGGACATGGTTCCGGCGGTCGCACTATAGGCGACGATGCCCTCGGCATCGGCCGACATCTTTACCATCGAACTTCCCCCAATCCTCGAGTTCCCGGGCAGAGTACGTCATTCACCTGATTCGACGCACCGGCTCCGCGTTCGGTTCCCTCTTCCGCGAAATTTCCCCAGCGGACGCACCGGAAGCGCGTGGGTGACCCTATCGTTTTTTCATGCGCACCGACACCGTCGATCATCCGCTCGCCGCCACTCTGCTGAGCACGATGCGAGACGCACGCACCGACAACGCCACCTTCCGCAACGCATTGGCCGACCTCACGGGCATTTTGATGTACGAGGCCCTGCGTGACGCGCCCGTCGTCCGTGAACCGATCAACACGCCGGTAGCTGTCACCGAGGGTGTACGGCTGGCGGCCCCACCGCTGCTCGTCCCGGTGCTGCGCGCGGGTCTCGGCATGGTCTATGCCGCCGCCGATCTCGTGCCACAGGCCCGCGTCGGTTTCGTCGGCATCGCCCGAGACGAGGAAACCCACCAGCCCGTCCCGTACCTGGAATCCCTGCCGACCGACCTGACCGACCTCCCCGTCTTCGTCCTCGACCCCATGCTCGCCACCGGCGGCTCGATGATCCACACCCTGGAACTCCTCGTCGCCCGCGGCGCCACCGACATCACCGCCGTCTGCGTCGTAGCCGCCCCCGAAGGCGTTGCCGCCCTGTCCGACTCGGGCCTACCCGTCCGGCTCGTCACCGCCGTCGTCGACGAGAAACTCAACGAACACGCCTACATCGTCCCCGGCCTCGGCGACGCGGGCGACCGCCAATTCGGCCCTCGCTGAATCGGCTTACCGCCGAACGGATTTCGTGCGACCCTGCTTGACATGGGGAGTTCGGAATCGCCGCCACAGGCGTACGACTCGGTGGTGGAGTGGGTCGCGGAGTATTTCGTCGTGCTGTACGGAGACGACCTGGCCTACCGGAGGGGAGAACCGGTGCTGTGGTGCCCCGAGTGGTGGCGCCATCCCGGTGCCGCGGTGCGACTCGACGCGCTGTGGCGTGCCTGGGAGTACTACCGTGCGCGGGGCGGCCCAGGCATAAGCACATGGTTCCTCGACCATGCCGACCCGCACGTCAGACGGCTGACAGCCCCGAACGGCCCCTTCCGGCGCTGCTCGGTCGAGGATGGGCATCAGGACAGTTCGGCGCTACCTGTCGAGATGACGGAGTCTTGGGGCGATTCGATGTTCAAGCAGGGCTGAGCGCTCGGCAGAAGTGGGCGAGTTCGTCGAGGCGGGTTCTGGCGGCGGTGCGGGCGGCCGGCAGGGCCGCCAGGGCGGGGACAGGGGCGAAGACTTCCAGGTAGCACTTGAGTTTGGGTTCGGTGCCCGACGGCCGGACGACGATGCGGAAGTCGTCGGCCTCGAAGATCAGTGCGTCCGTGCGCATCCGGCCGCGGACCTGGGCCTGATCGGTGAATTCAACCGGTGTGCCCGCGATCTCGACGGGTGGGTTCGTGCGCAGGGCGGCGGCGAGGGTGGTTGCCGCGGCCTGGTCGGGTAGGCGCAGCGACACCTGATCGCCTGCGTGGAGGCCGAATTCGACCGCGTAGGAATCGAGTTCGTCGAGGAGGGTGCGGTTCCGCGCCTTCAACAGAGCGACCAGGTCTGCGGCTGCCACCGCGGCGGAGATGCCGTCCTTGTCGCGGACCTTCGACGGGTCGACGCAGTGGCCGATGGCTTCCTCGTAGGCGTACACGAGTCCGTCACCCGCACGGGCCAGCCATTTGAAGCCGGTGAGCGTCTCGGCGTAGCGGGCCGAACGAGCGGCCGCCAGCTTCGAGAGCAGGCGCGAGGAGACGATCGTGGTAGCTACCAGCGGGTCGTCGGCGGCGGTACGGAGCACGTAATCGGCGAGTAGCACACCGGTTTCGTCACCGCGCAGCATGCGCCAGCCGTCCGGCCCCGGCACGCCGACGGCACACCGGTCGGCGTCGGGATCCAGGGCGATCGCCACGTCGGCGCCCACCCGCTCGGCCAGCGCGAGCAGCAGATCGGACGCCCCCGGCTCCTCGGGATTGGGAAAGGCAACGGTGGGGAAGTCGGGGTCGGGGGCGAACTGTTCGTCCACCACGTGCACGTCGGTGAAACCCGCGGCGTGCAGCGCCCGCACGGCGAGGTCGCCGCCCACACCGTGCATGGCCGTCAAGGCGATCCGCACCTCGGCCCGCGCCCCGGGACCGCCGAGCACACCGGGCAGTTCGGCGACCCGCGCCAGGTAACGGTCGACCAGTTCGGCTCCGGACGGCGAAACAGGCGCCCGCTCAACTGGTTCGACGACCTTCTCGATGTACTGCTCGATCTCGGTATCGGCCGGTGCGATGAGCTGCGAGCCACCGTCGAGATACACCTTGTACCCGTTGTCGGCGGGCGGATTGTGCGAGGCGGTGATCTGCACGCCCGCCACCGCACCCAGCACACGCACCGCGAACGCCACCACCGGCGTCGGCACGGGCTCGGGCAAGAGGGTCACGGGAAAGCCCGCTGCCGTGAAGATCTCGGCTGTCGCGGTCGCGAATTCGGCGGAACCGTGCCTGGCGTCGCGCCCGACCACCACCGCGCCGCCGCCGAGACACCGCGCCCGCAACCAGTCGGCCAGTCCTGCGGTCGCCCGCGACACGGTGGTCACGTTCATCCCGTCCGGTCCCTCACGCAACGGGCCACGCAGGCCCGCGGTCCCGAAGCGCAGCATCTACACCCGCTCCAGGATGCCGCGCAGCAGTTTGCCGAGCCGGGGTGCGGCGGCCTGCCCCTCGGCCAGCACCTCCGCATGCGACAGATGCTGGCCGGTGACCCCGGCGGCCAGGTTGGTGACCAGCGAGATGCCGAGGACCCGCGCCCCGCGTGAGCGGGCTTCGATGGCCTCCAGCACCGTCGACATTCCGACCAGGTCGGCGCCGAGAGTGGCAAGCATGCGGATCTCGGCGGGTGTCTCGTACTGCGGCCCGAGCAGTCCGGCGTACACGCCTTCACCGAGCGAGGGGTCGAGTTCCTTTGCCAGCGTGCGCAATTCGGGGTCCCACGCGTCGACCAGGTCCACGAACCGCGCCCCCTCCAGCGGGGTGCGCGCGGTGAGGTTCAGGTGGTCGGCGATGAGGACCGGTTCACCCACCCGCAGCCCGCCCCTGATCCCGCCCGCGGCATTGGTGAGCAGCACGATCTCCGCACCGGCCGCGATCGCCGCCGACACCGGGTGCACCACCTGCTGGGGTGTGTAGCCCTCGTACAGGTGCTGACGGCCCATCAGCAGCAGCACATTGTTGTCGTCGACGGTGACCGAGTGCACCATCCCGCCGTGCCCCTGCGCGCTCGGCCTGCCGAAGCCGGGCAGTTCCGGCATGGCGATCGAGGCCTGCGGCGCACCGATCTCGGCCGCGGCCTGCTGCCACCCCGATCCGAGCACCACGGCCACGCGATGACGCGGCACTCCCGTACGTTCGGCGATAGCCTCGGCGGCCTTCTCGGCAAGCATGTGGATAGCTTATGTCCCTGGAGCGCTGGCGCGCTCGAGGTTCGCGGCCCCGCAAGTCCCGACGATCAGGTGCCGTGGCTTGCTCCTTCGTCGCCTACGCCACGGC
>NZ_JBFAKI010000019.1:0-107504 GCF_040655675.1 Nocardia sp. NPDC050378 | reverse complement strand
ATCGGTGGATAGAGTCAGCAAAAGCCAGGTGCCGTGGCGTAGGCGACGAAGGAGCAAGCCACGGCACCTGATCGTCGGGACTTGCGGGGCCGCGAACCTCGAGCGCGCCAGCGCTCCAAAAACACAGCCGGGTACCGTGGGTGTGTGTCCGATCGACCTTCCCGCCCGGCGTACAACCGGCCCGCGCTGATCGCGCTGGTCATCGTGGTCGCGCTCGGCTGTCTCGCACTGGCCTGGTGGCAGTGGGAACGGTTCGATTCCGCGACCGGAACCGGGCAGAACCTCGGGTACGCGCTGCAGTGGCCGCTGTTCGCGGCGTTCGCGGTGTTCGCCTACGTCAGGTTCGTGCGTCTCGAACGCGAGGCGGTCGAGCCCGCCGCGCCGCGCGCGAGCAAGGCCGAGGCGCCGCGCGAGATTCCGGCCGGGATCCTGCCCGAACGGCCCAAGGCCGCCACCGCGGACGACCCGGAGACCGCCGCCTACAACCAGTACCTGGCGCGATTGCACGCCAGCGATATCGATGCGCAGACCCGCGCCGCCGGTCTGCACGCCCCTGAGAGGAACGCCGGGTGACCGACAACAACACCACCGCACCGTCGCTGGACAAACCGGCTACCGGCGCACCGGCGGACAACGCCAAGATCGCCTCCGCGCTGCTGCGCTACCGCGCCCTCGCCTGGTTCACCGGCCTGTGGCTGCTGCTGCTCACCGCCGAGATGATCGCCCAGTACGGCTTCGGCATGGACACCCCGCGCTGGATCGCGCTCGTGCACGGCTGGGTGTACTTCGCCTACCTGCTGGTCACCGCCGACCTCGCGGTCAAGGTCCGCTGGCCCATCGCCCGCACTGTCGGCACCCTCATCGCGGGCACCATCCCCCTGCTCTCCTTCTTCGTCGAGCACCGCAACGCCAAAGACGTCAAAGCCCGATACAACCTCTGACCCCGGACGGCCGATCACCACGCTCCGGTAGCGGCATTTCGCGAGTAGCGTCCGCCATCAGAGCGTGGTGATCTTGTATCAGGCCAGGGCGGCCAGTGCCGGGAGGAGCTGTGCGAGGGCGCGGCCGCGATGGGAGGCGGCGTCCTTTTCGGCGGGGGTGAGTTCGGCGGCACTGCGTGGACCGCCGTCCGGGTGGAAGAGCGGGTCGTAGCCGAAGCCGCCCGCACCCTGCGGTTCGCGGGCGATGGTGCCGGGCCATTCACCGCGGACCACGGTGGTGGTGCCGTCGGGCAGGACGAGGGCGCAGGTCGAGACGAAGCGGGCGGTGCGCCGTTCGTCGGGGACGTCGCCGAGCTGACCGAGCAGCAGGGCGTTGTTGGCGGCGTCGTCGCCGTGGCGGCCTGCCCAACGGGCCGACAGCACGCCGGGCATCCCGTTGAGGGCATCCACCTCGATACCGGAATCGTCTGCCACACAGGGCAATCCGGTCGCCACAGCACCGTCACGCGCCTTGGCGATCGCGTTCTCCTCGAAGGTGGCGCCGGTTTCGGGGGCCTCCTCGTAGGGGGGCACGTCGTCGAGGCTCACCAGTTCGATCCCGGCGACGCCCGCGTCGTCGAGGATGCGGCGCAGTTCCTTCAGCTTCTTGGCATTTCGGCTGGCGACCAGCACGCGCGTGCCCACGGCTACTTCTTCCCCGCCGGTTCGGGCAGCTCGCCCGGGTAGGGCAGGGCGAGGGCGGCCTTCTGGATCGCGAACAGCTCCTCGCAGCCGACCAGCGCCGAGTCGAGCAGCTTGTCCAGGGTGGAGCGGGGGAAGGTGGCGCCTTCGCCGGTGCCCTGGATCTCGACGAGGGTTCCGGTGTCGGTGGCGACCACGTTCATGTCGACCTCGGCACGCGAATCCTCTTCGTATGGCAGGTCCAGCCGCACCCGTCCGTCGACGACGCCGACGCTCACCGCGGCGATCATGCACGAGATCGGTTGCGGGTCGGCCAGTTTGCCCGCGGCGGCCAGGTAGGTGACGGCGTCGCTGAGCGCGACGTAGGCGCCGGTGATGGCGGCGGTTCGGGTGCCGCCGTCGGCCTGCAGCACGTCGCAGTCCAGCGCGATGGTGTTCTCGCCGAGCGCGGCCAGGTCGATACACGCGCGCAGCGAACGTCCGATCAGCCTGCTGATCTCCTGGGTGCGGCCGCCGACCTTGCCCTTCACCGACTCACGCCCGCTGCGGGTGTGGGTGGCGGCGGGCAGCATCGCGTATTCGGCGGTGAGCCAGCCCAGGCCCGAGTCGCGCCGCCACGGCGGCACCCCCTCGGTGACGCTGGCGGTGCACATCACCCTGGTCTGCCCGAATTCCACCAGCACCGACCCGGCCGGGTGCGAGGTGAATCCTCGGGTGATCTTGACCTCGCGGAGTTCGTCATCCGCCCTACCATCGGCTCGTCTCGACACGGTAGGGATTATGCCCGTCGGCGTGCGTCCGTGTTCGCGGCCCCTCATCGAGGTGCTGGGGCCGTGGCGCTACAGGTCGAAGGTCTCGCCCGGTGCGACCGCGTGGACCGGTCCCGCGAAGGCCGCCTTGGCCTCGGCGATGACGTCTTCGCGTGAGGTCCACGGCGGGATATGGGTGAGCAGCAGTTCCTTGGCGCCCGAGCGGGTGGCGATCTCGCCCGCCTCGGTGCCCGAAAGGTGAATGCCCGGAGGACGATTCGCGGGATCGTGGGTCCAGGACGCCTCGGCCATCAGCACGTCGGCGCCCGTGGCGAGTTCGACGACGGCGTCGCACATGGCGGTGTCACCGGTGTAGACGAACACGCGGCCGCTCGCGGCGGTGATGCGCAGACCGTAGGACTCCGGCGGGTGGTACATCCGGCGCGCTTCGACCGTGTGACCCGGGCCGAACGGAACGGGGACGTTCTCGGTCCACGCCTGGGAGTCGATCACGTCGGACCAGTCGTCGGTTTCGCCACCGATCTCGGCCGAGGCGTTGCCGATACGTAAGGCCGCATCGGACGGGCCTCGGACCAGGGCCTTGCCGGTCGGCGGATTGGGGTGGTAGCGACGCCACACGAGCAGGGCAGGCAGGTCGAGGCAATGATCCGCGTGCAGGTGTGTGAGGAAGATGTCGACATCGCCGGGGTTCAGGTGCTTCTGCAGTGCACCGAACACGCCCGGCCCGAAGTCGATGACGGTCGGACGCATATCCGGGCCGGTCAACAGGTACCCCGACGCTGGGGAGTCCGGGCCGGACACACTGCCCGAGCACCCGAGGACGGTAAGGCGCATGCCCTCATGCTGCCACGACGGGCTGGTACTCACTGCAGGATCCCCCCATTCTCCAGACCGGATCCCCGGTTACCGCGTTGGTAGTGCGCGGCCGACCGATGCTTCACGGCGGCGTCGACGTTCATCACCAGAGAGTACCCAGCCCGCCAGCACTCCACCCACCGCCCCGAAAAGATGCCCCTGCCAAGAAATTCGGGGGTCCGTGGGCAGCACGCCCCACAGCATCGACCCGTAGATCAGGAAGATCACCAGCCCCACCACGATCTGCCCGACATTGCGCGCGAACCATCCCCGGCAGATCAGATAGGTGAGCCACCCGAACACGATCGAGGACGCACCGATGTGCACGCTTCCGGTCTGCCCCGTCAGCCAGGTGCCCACCCCCGCGATCACCCAGATGATCGCCGTGGCGGCGATACCGCGCCCGATCCCCGAGAGCAGCACGATGAACCCGAGCACGAGCAAGGGCAGGCTGTTGGCCAGCAGATGGTCCCACCCACCGTGCAACAGCGGCGCCCACAGGATCCCGTCGAGCCCACTCACCGCACGCGGTTCGATCCCCGCACCGTCGAGTTCGTTCGCGGCCCCCGGCGGCCGATCGTAGGACAGCACCATGTCGACGCCCTCGATGACGAACAGCGCCACCACGAACCCGATGATCCCCACCGCGGCCGATACCACCGACCCGCCCCGGCGCCCGGGCGAACCGCCACTGCGCAGTCCCCGAACGCGCTCCGGATCGAACGAGGCCCCAACCCCACCGCTCACTGTCATCGCCTCCAAACGGCCGGGCCGACGTCGCCCACCCCACGAGGGTACCGCCGCACGCCCTTCGCGTTGCTCCGGTAGATCCCATCGAACCGACGGAAAGAGCCGGGTACGTTCACAAACGCACCCGGCTCCGCGCCCCATCGGACTACGCCCAGAGCTGCCCTTCGAGCTTCTCCTCCGCCTCGTCGAGCGTCCCGTCGTAAGCCCCCGTCGACAGGTACTTCCAGCCACCGTCGGCGACCACGAAGGCGATGTCGGCGCGACTGCCTGCCTTCTGCGCCTTCTTCGCGATCCCGAGCGCCGCGTGCAGGATCGCGCCGGTCGAAATGCCCGCGAAGATGCCTTCCTCGCCGACGAGTTCCCTGGTTCGGCGGACCGCGTCGTACGGGCCGACGGAGAAGCGGGTGGTGAGCACCTTCTCGTCGTAGAGCTCGGGAATGAAGCCTTCGTCGATGTTGCGCAGGCCGTAGACCAGTTCGCCGTAGCGCGGCTCGGCCGCGACGATTTCGATGTCCGGCACCTGCTCGCGTAGATACCGTCCGGTACCCATCAGCGTGCCGGTGGTTCCGAGTCCGGCCACGAAATGCGTGATCTCAGGCAGGTCGGCCAGCAGCTCGGGGCCGGTGGTCTCGTAGTGCGCGAGCGCGTTGGCCGGATTGCCGTACTGGTACAGCATCACCCAGTCCGGGTTCTCCTCGGCGATCTGCTTGGCAAGCGCCACCGCCTGATTCGAGCCACCGGCGGCCGGGGAATCGATGATCTCGGCGCCGAACATGGTGAGCAGCTGACGCCGCTCCACCGAGGTGTTCTCCGGCATCACGCAGACGATCCGGTACCCCTTGAGCTTGGCCGCCATGGCCAGCGAGATCCCGGTGTTGCCACTGGTGGGTTCCAGAATGGTGCAGCCGGGCGTGAGCCGCCCGTCGGCCTCGGCCTGTTCGATCATCCGCAACGCGGGGCGATCCTTGATCGACCCGGTGGGGTTGCGGTCCTCGAGCTTGGCCCACAGCCGGACGTGGTCGTCACCATCCCACTGCGGTGAGAGGGTGCGCAGTCCGACGAGCGGCGTGTTGCCGAGGGTCGCGATCAGCGATTCGTAGCGGGCCACGAGGTCACGCGCCGCCGGCGACCGCGGGAAGAATGGTCACCGACGCGCCCGCCGGAACCTCGGCGTCGAGCCCGCCCGCGAACCGCACGTCCTCGTCGTCGACGTAGATGTTGACGTAGCGGTTGAGCTTGCCGTCCTTGAGCAGCCGTTCGGCCAGCCCGGGATGGTTGGCCTCGAGGTTGTCGATCAGCGCCGACAGGGTGTCTCCTTCGCCCTGGACTCGCTTCTCACCTCCGGTGAGACCACGCATGATGGTCGGGATGGACACGGTTACCGGCATGGGGACTCCTCGGGGTGGTGACTTGTTCTGGGGTTGTCAGGCGTCGTAGGACTCGACGATGCGCACCGGTTCCTCGGTGACCTCGCCGTCGACGATGCGGTAGCTGCGCAGTTCGTGCTCGTGCGGATCGCGGGTGGAGATGAGCACGTAGTGCGCGTCCGGTTCGCCGGCGTAGGAGATGTCGGTGCGGCTGGGGTAGGCCTCGGTGGCGGTGTGCGAGTGGTACACGACGACGGGCACCTCGTCCGCGTCGTCCATCTCCCGCCATACCCGTAGTTGTTCCCCGGAATCGAACCGGTAGAACGTCGGGGAGCGTTCGGCGTTCATCATCGCGACGAAGCGTTCGGGGCGATCACTGCCTTCGGGGCCCGCGATCACACCGCAGGCCTCGTCGGGGTGGTCGGCGCGCGCGTGGGCAACCATCGCGTCAACGAGATCGGCTCTGATCACCAGCACTTGTCGACCCTTTCCACAATCCGGCACAACGCCCACACCCTATTCGGGTATTCCGCCGGTCCGAATTCCGGTCCCGCCTGCGCGCCGGGTTCAGCGCGGGAAGAGATCGCGGTAGGAGGGGATGCCCGCGACGGGAGTGGCGGCGAGGACGGCATCGACGACGGCCCGTTCCACGACCACTGCCGCGGCGGTGCACAACTCGTCGAGCAGCAGCAGATCCGATGGGAAAGCCGCAGGTAGCGGACCCGAAGGTACCTGAACGGCACCGGTCGAGACCGCGAACAGCGTGTCACCGTCGAGCGGCGAGTGCACCGGCCGGATGGCGCGGGCCAGGCCGTCGTGGGCGGTGGCCGCCAGCCTGCGGCAACCGACCGGGTCGAGCACCGCGTCGGTGGCCACGACGCCGATCGTGGTGTTGAGCACAGTGCTCTTACCCGGCAGTGCGGCCAGGGCGGCGAGCTCGGCGGGCGTGCCGTGCCGCAGGCCGAAGAAGTCGGGCCCGTCGGTGCCCGTACCCCACGGCAGACCGGTGCGCGGGTCGACCACCGAACCGACCGGATTGGCGACGACGATCGCGCCGACGGTGGCCCCGTTGTCGAGAACCACACTGGCCGAACCGATTCCGCCTTTGAGCGCACCCGCCTGCGCGCCCACCCCGGCCCCCACGGTTCCCCGCGCGAAGTCGGTCGAGGCGGCCTCGGCGGCGCGGAAACCGAAGTCCGCGTCGGGCCGGATGTCCCACGCGCCGACCGGCAGGTCGAAGATCACCGCGCCCGGCACGATCGGCACCACCCGGCTCGGATCGGTCGGGCTCATCGGGATGCCCTCGCCGTGTTCCTCGGCCCAGCGCATCACCCCGTCGGCGGCGGCGAGACCGTAGGCGCTGCCGCCGGTGAGCAGCACCGCGTTGACGCGGCGCACGGTGTTGGCCGGGTCGAGCAGGTCGGTTTCGCGGGTTCCCGGGCCGCCGCCGCGCACGTCGACGGAGGCGACCGCACCGCCGGGCAACCGCACCACCGTGCACCCCGTCGCCGCACCCGACCCGAGGCTCACCTCGTCGTCGAGTACATGATGATGGCCGACGAGCACACCGGTGACGTCGGTGATCGCGTTGCGTGGACCGGGAACGCCGCGCATCAGGGCGCCAATGCCTGCAGCAGCGAATCCTGCATCCAGGTCAGCCAGTGGTAGACGTCCAGATGCGGGGCGCGCGGATCATCGGGGTCGAAGTGGTCGGGCGTGTCGTCGTCGATGTCGAGCAGAGTGCCCAGGGCCAGACGCACGTCGGTGAGCGCGGTGAGCCAGGCGTCGGCCTGTTCGGGGGTGAGCACGATCTTGCCGCCGTCCTCGGGGCAGCTGTCCATCACCACCCGCCCCGCGGCCAGTTTCGCGTCGATGATCTCGGGTTCGTGCAGGCTGCGCAGCGCGCTGTTGAGGTCGGCGCGCTTGGCGTCGGGCGAACCGGGTTCGGCGCGGTGGAAGTCGGGCAGCAGGCGCAGCAGTTGCGGGTCGTCGGGCGGGGTGGTGTTGCCGGTGCGCAGCCCGGTCAGCGCCGCGAGTTCGTCCTCGGGCGACTCGGCGGCGCGGTCGGCGAGCAGTCCGGAGACCGCCGCGACCAGGGAGCGCAACACCGTGGCCTCGTGCTCGTCCATTTCGGATCGAAGCTTGAGACCACCGAGTGAGTTCTTTCTGCTCCACTTGCGCACAGGGCCAGGTTACTCAGGCTCAGTCGTCGCGCTGCATCGTTGCCCACAGGCCCGCCGCGTGCAGGCGGCGCACGTCCTGTTCCATCTTGTCGCGCGAACCCGAGGACACAACGGCCTTGCCCTCGTTGTGTACCTGCAGCATCAATTCGGTCGCCTTGGCTTTGCTGTAGCCGAAGAGCTTCTGGAATATGTAGGTGACGTAGTGCATGAGATTCACCGGGTCGTCCCACACCACGGTCACCCACGGCCGGTCTTCGGCCTCCAGGATCTCGGTGTATTCGGTAGCCTCCGGCGTCGCCTGTGGCGCCGACAGTGCGGCGTTCACGGCGTCGGTGACGGCGCCGGCTCGAACGGAATTGCACAGGGCCATAAACCCCAGGGTACGACGAGGCCACCCGGATACAACACCCGCCGTGACTAGAGTTTCGGGTGTGCAGATCCGTGACGGGTCAGCGAGCACCGCGCTGCTGACCGACCAGTACGAACTGACCATGCTCGCCGCCGCGCTCGCCGACGGTTCGGCGCGGCGGCGGTGCACCTTCGAGGTGTTCGCCAGACGCTTGCCGCACGGCCGCCGCTACGGTGTCGTCGCGGGCACCGGGCGGCTGCTCGATGCCCTCACCCGCTTCCGGTTCGGCGCCGAGGAGCTGACCATCGCCGAGAAATTCCTCGACCCGGCCACCGTCGACTGGTTGCGCGAATATCGCTTCACCGGCGATATCGACGGCTACGCCGAGGGCGAGCTGTACTTTCCCGGTTCGCCGATCCTCACCGTGCGCGGCAGCTTCGCCGAATGCGTGGTGCTCGAGACGCTGGTCCTGTCGATCTTCAACCACGACAGCGCCATCGCCTCTGCCGCCGCCCGCATGGTCAGCGCCGCGGCCGGGCGCCGGATGATCGAGATGGGTTCGCGGCGCACCCACGAACTGGCCGCGCCGTCGAGTTCGCGGGCCGCCTACCTGGCCGGATTCGACGCGACGTCCAACCTCGAGGCGGTGCGCAGCTTCGGCGTGCCGGGCGCGGGCACCAGCGCGCACGCCTTCACCCTGCTGCACAGCGGCGCCGACGGCGAACACGAGGCGGCCGCCTTCCGCAGCCAGATCGAGGCGCTCGGCATCGGAACGACGTTGCTGGTCGACACCTTCGACATCACCCGAGGCGTCGCCACCGCCATCGAGGTGGCCGGGCCCGAACTGGGTGGTGTGCGAATCGACTCCGGTGAGCTGGGTGTGCTGGCCCGCCAGGTGCGCGATCAGCTCGACGCGCTCGGCGCCACCGGTACCCGCATCGTCGTCTCCGGTGATCTCGACGAGTACGCCATCGCCGCCCTGCGCGCCGAACCGGTCGACGTGTACGGCGTCGGCACCTCCCTGGTCACCGGTTCCGGTGCGCCCACGGCGGGCATGGTGTTCAAGCTCGTGGAGGTCGACGGGATCCCGGTCGCCAAACGCAGCAGCCACAAGGAGTCGCGCGGCGGGGCGAAGAAGGCGGTGCGGCTGGCGCGGGCCACCGGGACCATCGTCGAGGAGATCGTCTACCCGGCTGCGGGAGAAGTGCCGTCCACCAACGGTTTCCAGGTGCGTGAGCTCCAGGTTCCGTTGGTGCGCGGTGGTGAGACGGTCGACGGCGTCGCGACGCTGGCGCGCAGCCGGGAGCTGGTGGCGCAGGGTCTGGTGAGCCTGCCGTGGGAGGGCCTCAAGCTCTCCGACGGCGAGCCCGCCATCCCGACCACCTTCCTCGGCTGACACCTGGCAAACACGAGGGGACAATGATGTGGACGCAATGATCGGGAGGACGGTGTGATGCGCGGGTTGGTCATCGTGGATGTGCAGAACGACTTCTGCGAGGGAGGGTCGCTGGCCGTGCGCGGCGGCGCGAAGGTCGCGGCGGCCATCAGCTCCCATGTCGCGGCGAAGAAGTACGACGCGATCGTGGCGACCAGGGACTGGCACGTCGACCCCGGCGCCCACTTCTCCGACAACCCCGACTACGTCGACTCCTGGCCGCCGCACTGCGTGGTCGGTACGCCGGGCGCCGATTTCCATCCCGCTCTCGATACCGGACTGGTCGAAGAGGTGTTCTCGAAAGGCGAATACAGCGCCGCCTATTCGGGTTTCGAGGGCGCGTCGGCCGACGGAACCACCCTCGCCGACTGGTTGCGCGCCCGCGACATCGATCACGTCGACGTGGTCGGCATCGCCACCGATCACTGCGTGCGCGCCACCGCTCTCGACGCCCGCACCGCCGGTTTCGACACCACCATCCTGCTCGACCTCACCGCGGGCGTCGCCCCGGAAACCACCGCCACCGCACTCACCGCCCTGCGCGCGGCGGGTGTCGAGCTGAGCGGTGAGGTGCCCGCCTAGTCCGCGACTACCCTGCTCGCATGGATTACCGCTTCCCGGCGCAGGCGCGCGACAGGCTGACCGAGGCGCTGGCCGAGGTCGACAGCATCCACGACGCCGCCGACATCGTCTTCTGGGCCAACCCGGCCACCGACGACCTGCACCGCACGGGAATCGGCGCCTTCGGCGAACTACCACCCGCCTTCGCCCACCTGCTGGCCCTGTCCAGCCTGCACTCCACCGTCCTGGACTCCGGTTTCAGCACCTACCTGCGCACCCGCCGCACCGAACTCCCCTGGGCGACAAGAGCATTGCGCGCCGCAGGCATGCCACGCCTGGCCGCCGCCGCGATCCTCGCCGCCCGCGACGCCGCCCCCAACTCCCCCGACGACCCCCTCGACCGCTTCTTCGACGACGAACACCGCACCCTCGCCGAACCCGATCAGATCCGCCGCCCCACCGGCGACCGCGCCGACGACCCCGACGAGATCTACGACATCAACGAACCGGAAGACTTCGAACAACGAGTCCTCGACTACATCAGGGCAAACCTGCACGACTTCATCCGCGAACCCTGAGCCGAGGCGATGCTCACGAGCGAACCTGTCCGACCCCACCGATAAGCTGCCCCCGTGCCCGAACTCCCCCCCGTCGCCGACCTGCTCGCCACCGCCGTGCATGCCCTCGGCGGCACCGAACGCACCGGGCAGACCACCATGGCCACCGCCGTCGACCACGCGATCGACACCAAGGAGCACCTGGCCGTGCAGGCGGGGACCGGCACCGGTAAGTCGCTGGCCTATCTGGTGCCGAGTTTGCGGCACGCGGTGCGCACCGGGCGAACGGTCGTGGTGTCCACGGCGACGATCGCGCTGCAACGTCAGCTCGTCGACCGCGATCTGCCCCGGTTGGCCGAGGCGCTCACCAAGCCGCTCGGTCGCGTCCCGCAGTTCGCGATTCTCAAGGGCCGCAACAACTATCTGTGCCTGAACAAGATCAACAGCGTGATCCCCGAGGACACCGGCGGCGAGGCGGAGCTGTTCGACGCCTTCGCCATCTCCCGCCTCGGCCGCGAGGTGCAGCGCCTCAACGAGTGGGCCTCCGACACCGAGACCGGCGACCGCGACGAACTCGCCCCCGGTGTGAGCGATCGGGCCTGGCGCCAGGTGAGCGTGTCCTCGCGCGAGTGCCTCGGCAAGACCCGCTGCCAGTTCGGTCAGGACTGTTTCGCCGAGAAGGCGCGCGCGGAGTCGGCGCAGGCCGATGTGGTCGTCACCAATCACGCGCTGCTGGCCATCGACGCCATCAGCGGCATCCAGATCCTGCCCGAGCACGATGTGGTCGTCATCGACGAGGCGCACGAATTGGTCGACCGGGTCACCGGCGTCGCCACCGCCGAACTGGCCGCCACCGCCATCAGCGCCGCCGCCCGCCGCTGCACCAAACTGATCGACGAGCGCGAGGTCGACCGGCTCGAGGGCGCGGCCGAAGCCTTTCACCAGGCCATCGAGGACCTGCCTGCCGGTCGCTGGGACCAGCTGCCCGACGGCATCGCCCCCGTCCTCGCGCTCGTGCGCGATGCCGCCTGGAACGCGCGCACCGCGCTCGCACCGCAGGGCAGCGTGAAAACCCAGGACGACCCGGACAACGCCGCCGCCAAGACCTTGGCCGTCGCCGCGCTCGACGAGGTGCACGACGCGGCGGTGCGCGCGCTCACCGCGTTCGAGGAGTCCGATCCGGCCGCGCGCCACGATGTCATCTGGCTCTCGGCCGACGAGGTGCGCGGTGTCGCGCGACGCACCCTGCGGATGGCACCACTGTCGGTGGGCGGGTTGTTGCGCAGCAGGCTCTTCGGCACCGCGACCGTCATCCTCACCTCGGCGACCTTGCAGATCGGTGGATCGTTCGACGGTCTCGCGATCACCTGGGGCCTGCCCTCGCAGTCCTCCGGCAAGACCGATCCGGCACTGGCCAACGGCGCGACTCCACCGGCGGACGTGGAGTCGGTGCGCTGGAGCTCCCTCGACGTCGGTTCGCCGTTCGACCACGCCAAGTCGGGCATCCTGTACGTCGCCAAGCATCTGCCCGCACCGGGCCGTGACGGCCTCTCCCCCACCTACCTCGACGAGATCGAGCAGCTCATCACCGCCGCGGGCGGGCGCACGCTCGGCCTGTTCTCCTCGATGCGCGCGGCCAAGGCGGCCACCGAGGCGCTGCGTGAACGGCTCGACACCCCGGTGCTGTGCCAGGGCGACGATTCGATGGGCGCGCTGGTGCGCAAGTTCGCCGACGACCCGGCCACGTCCCTGTTCGGCACCCTGACCCTCTGGCAGGGCGTCGACGTGCCCGGCCCGTCGCTGAGTCTGGTGATCCTGGACCGCATTCCGTTCCCGCGCCCCGACGATCCGCTGCTCACCGCCCGGCAGCGTGCGGTCGAGTCGCGTGGCGGCAACGGGTTCATGGCGGTGGCGGCCAATCATGCCGCGCTGCTGCTCGCCCAGGGCACCGGCCGGTTGCTGCGCAGTGTCGACGACCGCGGGGTCGTCGCCATTCTCGATTCGCGCCTGGCGACTGCCCGTTACGGCGGTTATCTGCGGGCCTCGCTGCCGCCGTACTGGGAGACCACCGACCCGCAGGTGGTAGCCAAGGCGTTGCGCAGACTCACCGCATCCGCTTGAGCGGCACAGTTTTTCACCGCGAGTCGTGCAATCCGGGTGACCACACCAGCGAAATCACTACCAGCTGAATGTGACCCGTGAGACGGTTGGGTGATGACGCACCACGCCGATGGCGAGGTACTCGACGAATTTCTGGTCAGCGCAAGATCTTTGGCCGAGTACCGCGCGATGTTCTGCCTGTCCGACGACGACCTGTCCGGCCGACGCATCCTCGACTGCCCCGGCGGCGCGGCGAGTTTCGCCGCCGAGGCCAGTGCCCTCGGCGCCGAGGTCATCGCGATCGACCCCATCTACGCGAGTGAGCCCGGCGAGCTGGCCGCCCGCGCCGCCCCCGAAACCGAGCGCGCGGTGGCGTGGACGCACCGCCACGCGGGCCGCTACCGCTGGGACTGGTACGGCGGCACCGCCGAGCAGGCCGCGATGCGCCGCGCGGCCGCCGCCCGCTTCGCCGTCGACGTGTGCGCCGCACCGCACCGCTACCTCGCCGGGCGCCTGCCCTCGCTGCCGTGCGCCGACGGCGCCTTCGATCTCGCGTTGAGTTCGCACCTGCTGTTCAGCTACGCCGACCGGCTCGACGCCGACTTCCATCTGGCCGCTCTGCTCGAACTCAGCCGGGTGGCCACGGTGGAGACCAGGGTGTACCCACTGCTCGACTACACCGGTGCCCCGCTCGACGACCTGATCGCCCACCTGCGAACCGAACTGCACGACAAGGGCATCCGGACCTCGTTACGCAGGACTCGCTACGAGTTCCATCACGGCGCCGACACCATGCTCACCCTGCACGCGTGAAACGCAGGTCAGAGCGACTCTACGGCGTCCAATTGATAGACGGTGCCTACCGAGGGCGACCCTCGGGGACCGGCGCGGTAGGTTCTTAGTCGTGCATACGACGCGAGCCGGCCGGTAGCACGGCCGTGGCGGAGAGATCTCGAGGCGCGGAATTGCCGCGCATCACCCTGACGCTCATCCTGCTACTCGGTACCGCAGCCCTCGGCGTGACGCTGCTGTTCACCACCATGGACCCGCACATGAACAGCGGCGGCATCCTAGCCGGCGGTCTGGACGTGCACATCTACCGCGACGGCGGCTGGCGAGCGCTACACGACAAGGCGCTCTACATCGAGCCGACCCACTACGGCTTGCTCTACACCTACACGCCGTTCTCGGCACTGGTGTTCCTGCCGCTGCTCCTCGTGCCGTGGGACCTGGTCACCTCGGTCTGGCTGGTGCTCAACCTGGTGGTTCTGGTGGTGTGTGTGCTGCAGAGCTGGCGGATGCTCGGCTACCGGGTGACTCCGCGCCTGGTCGTGGTCAGCATGCTCATCGGCCTGGCCTGCACCTTCATCGAGCCGGTGCGGACCACGCTGTACTACGGGCAGATCAATCTGTGGCTGATGATGCTTGTGCTGTGGGACTTCTCCCGTGGGCCCGACAGCACGTTGCGTGGCCTGGGCGTCGGTATCGCGGCGGGCATCAAGTTGACCCCGCTGTTCTTCATCGCCCAGTACGCGGCGCAGCGCCGGTGGCGGGCGGCGCTGACCGCCGCACTCACCTTCGTGGCGACGATCGGGGTGACCGGCCTGATCCTGCCGCGTGATTCCTACCAGTACTGGACCTCCACGTTCTTCCAGTCGGGCCGGATCGCCCCCGATGTACACCCGTCGAACCAGTCGCTGCGCGGCGCGATCGCCCATCTGCTGCACGACCCGGCGCCGGTGTGGTTGTGGTTGCTGATCGCGGTGCCGGTGGCGCTGGTCGCGCTGTGGCTGGCGGCCGCGCTCGTGCGCCGCGACGAACCCCTGCTGTCGGTGACGCTCGGCGGCCTCACCGCCTGCGCGATATCGCCCTATTCGTGGGGCCACCACTGGGTCTGGTTCGTGCCGCTGCTGGTGTACCTGGTCCACCGGGCCCAGACCCGGTTGCCGTGGTTCCTCGCCGCCGCCGGCCTCTACCTGGCCGTCGCCGCCTGGACCTACACCTACACACCCACCTGGGTCAGTGTCGGCACCTTCCTGCTGCCGCCGTGGTGGCCCTTCCACCAGGTGCTGCTGAACATCTACGTCGTCATCTACCTGATCGTGCTCGCGGGCATTGCCGTCCACGTGTATCGAGGGAGGACGAAACCGGCTGTGGCCGAAGGCATTTCACCTGCGACCACAGCCGTCGACACCGTGCTGATTCCGGGGAAGCTACCCGCACGCCCAGTCGAAAACGCCTGACTCCAAGTCGAGTTGGGCGTTGCCGCCGCCGAAGTTCATGCCCGAGACCTCCTCGATCTCGAGGTAATAGGGCGTGAGCCCCTCGGGCAACGCCTGCACGGGGAAAGCGGTGCCGCCGAGATGGGAACGGCCGAACAGCGGTTCGGCCCACGGGGTCCAGCCCGCGTCGTCGGTGAGCGGGTCCTGGTAGGCGGTGTCGGGCACGTACTCCACGGGCGGGATGCCGACATTGGGATCGTCGACGCGCTCGGCCAGCCACACACCGATGGTCGGGTGCACGTCGTCCCAGGCATTACAGCCCTCGTCGCTCGCGGCGGGCGAGCCGGGCGGACGGATATCGGCGGGCGGCGCCACCGGACCGGCCTCGAACTCCTTCTCGGTCAACCAGATCAGCGCGAACACCCCGCCGATCTCGTCGTGCAGCAGATTCAGTCGCGGGTGCAGGCGGGTGGCGACCAGGTCGCGTGCCAGCGGGTCGTCGGAGCCGGCGTCGGCCTCGACCGGGGCGGTCGCGTCGGCGAACTGCCCCTCGCCCTGGAAGAACGCGATCGCCGGAAAGCCGGGTCCGCGCCGCTGGAAGTCGGCGGGCAGCCGCAGGGTGAGCGCGTGCATCATCGGCAGCCCGGTGACCGGTCCGCGCGGCCACGTCGCCGGATCGATGCCGGGACCTTCGCTACCGATCCACCCGGCGCGCACCGGCGAGACCAGCTCGAGCGGTTCACCACCCGGTGTCTCGGCCAGTTTGTCCGCCGAATCCCCGAACCCCAGGTCATAGGCCTTCATCGCAGCTCTCCTCTTCGACGCGCGGACGATGGTCGACACCGTGCGAGCGGTATCGCCGACGAGACTATCCGCCCCCGCCGACACCCGCGCACACTCCGGGCAACCCACGGCATCGAAAAAGTGACCAGCGCATGACGAAAAAGCGGCGCGGCAACCGAAGTCACCGCGCCGCCGGAACAGCTATGTCAGAGCACAGCCTTCAGGATCAGCGTCAGCACAGCCGCCGCGACCGCGATGCCGACGGCCGCCGCACCCCACACCACGCCCTGGCGCTCCCACGGACGACCGGCATCGAGCGAGAACCGGCCGGGGCCGGTGAAGGCCAGCGCGCCCGCGACGAGCGCGAACAGCAGCGGGGTGGTGAAGCCCGGGACGGCGGGATCGGTGGGGAAGAGGCCACCGGCCCACATCACGTTGATCGCGTTGATCATGGTGCCGAGCACGACGGCGCCCGCCAGCGGGGTGAACAGGCCGAACACCAGCAGCAGGCCACCGACGAGTTCGGTGACACCGGCCAGCGTGCCGAAGAATTCGCCGGGGTTGTACCCCATGGCGGTGAAGCTGTCGGCGGTGGTCTGCCACCCCATTCCGTTGAACCAGCCGAAGAGTTTCCGGGTGCCGTAGGCGGCCATCAGGCCACCGAAGCTGACGCGGAGAACCAGCAGGCCGATGCTGGTCGCGGTGGCTTCGTCGGTAGTAGCGGTAGCACTCGGAGCGATGCGCGTGGCGGTGTCGGTCATGGCGTGTCCTCATCTGCGATTCGAAAAATCTCGCAACCGGACTGGAGTCCGATTGCCCACCGGGTCACAACCTCTAGGGCCGGGACCACTATTTCACGCCAGTCCCCCGGACGGAGTGATCCTCATCACAAAAATGCGAAAAGGCCGCCCCAATCGGGACGACCCTTCCATCGGGAACTTTCAGCTCACCAGGCCATGGTCGCGTAGCTCACCAGCGTGCTCTCGGACTCCTGCGACAGCTTCCAGGTGCCGTCGATATCCTTCCAGGTCACCGGGATCGGGAAGGTGTAGTCACCGAGGGTGCTGTTCAGCGTGGCCGACAGGGTGTCGCCCTCGACGGTGACCGGACCGGAGACGCTCCAGCTGTAGCCGGGGATGCGGTTGACCGTCTGGTTCACGACCGCGAGACCGCCCGGGTTGCCCGACTCGAGCTCGGCGGCCGAGCCGTTCATGGCGGCCTGCAGCTTGCCCTGCAGCTCACCGGCCGACGGGGTCGCCGGGGCGGCGATCGCGGCGGGCGCGGTGGCGACGACGGCAGCGGTGACCGGCGCGAAGAGAGTGGCAACCGCCAGGGACGCGGCAGCGAACGAGCGCTTCATAGGTAAATCTCCTTCAAGTTAGGCAAGCCTAGGCTGAGTATAGACATACCTACGCCCGGAGCACCTACTCGACCAGGAAGAAGAAGTAGGCGAGGAACAGCACCATCAGCGCCCACATCGCCGGGTGCACTTCCCTTGCCCGCCCCTTGGCCACCATCACGACGGGGTAGAAGATCATGCCCATCGCCAGGCCGTTGGCGATCGAATACGTCAGCGGCATCATGATGACGGTGATGAACGCGGGCACCGAGTACTCGAGATGTTGCCAGTCGATATCGCCGAGCGCGCGGGCCATCAGCACGCCGACGACGATCAGCGCGGCGGAGGTGACCTCGGCCGAACCCGCGATCACCGAGAAGACCGGATAGCAGAACATCGCGACCAGGAACCAGCCCGCGGTGGTCACCGCGGTGAGCCCGGTCCGACCACCGGCCGACACACCCGCCGTCGATTCCACGTAGGCCGTGGTCGTAGAGGTACCGATGATCGCGCCCGCGGTGGTGCCGACCGAGTCGGCGGCCATCGCACTCGCCGCACGGGGCAGCGTGCCGTCCTTGTTGAGCAGGCCCGCCTGATTCGCGACACCGATCAGCGTGCCCGAGGCATCGAAGAAGTCGACGAACAGCATGGTGAGTACGACGACGATCATCTGCCCGGTGAACGCGTCGGGCAGATGGATGATGGCCTGCCCGAAGGTCTCGTCCAGCCCCTTGGGCATCTCGGCGATGCCGTCGGGCACCTTCACCAGGCCCGAGACCATGCCGACGATCGTGGTGGCGACGATGCCGTAGAGCACCGCGCCGTGCCAGCCGATCACCAGGAAGATCACGGTCACCACCAGGCCGAACAGCGCGAGCAGGGTGGTGCCCTTGGTGAAATCACCGAGCGAGACGAGAGTCGCCTCGTTGTTGACGACGATGCCCGCGTTCTTGAGCCCGAGGAACGCGACGAACAACCCGATACCCGCGCCGACGGCGAACTTCATCTGCAACGGGATGGCGTTGAGAATCCGCTCGCGGACCTTGGTGATCGCGAGCACGAAGAAGATGACGCCGGACAGGAAGGTGCCCGACAACGCGACCTGCCACGGAATGCCCATGCTCAACACCACGGTGTAGGCGAAGAAGGCGTTGAGCCCCATACCCGGCGCGAGCGCGATCGGATACTTGGCCCACAGACCCATCACCAGCGTGCCGAACACGGCGGCGACGGCCGTCGCGGTGAACACGGCCTGCATGGGAATGCCCTTGTCGCCCAGCGCACCTTCGTCGCCGAGGATCGACGGGTTCACCGCGAGCACATACGACATCGCCAGGAACGTGACCGTGCCCGCCATCGCCTCGCGCTTGAAGGTTGACCCGGTCGACGTGATACCGAAGTATCCGTCGATGCGCCGCCGGGCGCGGGTTACGACATCGCTGGCCATGACTCTCCAGTCCGCGGATTCAAAGAAGAAGGATGCCCCGGAACGGTAGCGGAAAGTTCACTGAATCGAAGAACCCGCGATCACCCCGGGGTGTAGGGTCACGCGCCCGCGACGGCCACCACGCCGAGTTCGGCGTCGGTGGCGAGCAGGGGATTGTGGGGAAGCACACGAACCGTGTACCCGACCGCACCCGAGAGCGGGACCGGCGCGTGCACCTCGTAGAGCTCCGTCGCGCCGTCGCTGCCGGTGTGCCGCATCTCGATGGTCGTGGTGTCGGACAGGTCGTCGTCGGGCGACACCCGCCCGAGAACCGCCTGCACCACCACATCCGAAGGCGCGAGCCCACCGAGTTCCACGCGCGCGTCCAGCGACAGCTCGGCACCGATCACCGGGGTGTCGGGCAGGCCCGCGCTGTCCACCTGGGTGACGCGCACCGAAGGCCACGCGGCCTCCACCCGCCGCCGGTACTCGGCGACCCGCGCCGCGCCCGCGTAGTCGTCGGCCGAGGCGGTCGCGAACGCCGCGGCCGCCGGACCGTAGTACTGCTCGGCGTAGTCGCGGACCATGCGCGAGGCGAGCACCTTCGGGCTGGTGGTCTGCAGGGTGTGGCGGACCATCTCGGTCCACCGGACCGGCACGCCGTTCGCGTCCCGGTCGTAGAAGCGGGGTGCGACGGTGCGTTCGACCAGGTCGTAGAGCGCCGCCGCCTCGAGGTCGTCGCGGCGCACCTCGTCGCGCACACCATCGGCGGTGGGGATCGACCAGCCGTTCTCGCCGTCGTACATCTCGTCCCACCACCCGTCGCGGATCGACAGGTTGAGCCCGCCGTTGAGCGCCGACTTCATGCCCGAGGTGCCGCATGCCTCGAGCGGGCGAAGCGGATTGTTCAGCCACACGTCGCAACCCCAGTACAGGTAGCGGGCCATCGACATGTCGTAATCGGGCAGGAACACGATGCGGTGCCGCACCGCCGGATCGTCGGCGAAGCGGACGACCTGCTGGATGAGCGCCTTACCGCCGTCGTCGGCGGGGTGACTCTTGCCCGCGACCACCAGCTGCACCGGACGTTCGGGGTCGAGCAGCAGGGCGCGCAGCCGGTCGGGGTCACGCAGCATGAGGGTGAGGCGCTTGTAGGTCGGCACCCGGCGGGCGAAACCGATGGTGAGGACGTTCGGGTCGAAAACGTCGTCCACCCAGCCCAATTCGGCCTCGGCGGCGCCGCGCTGGAACCAGGACTCGCGCAGCCTGCGGCGGACCTCCTCGATCAGTACCCCGCGCAACGTGTTCCGGGTGGTCCACAGCTGCTCGAGGTCGACGTCGCTGAGTTTCTCCCAGCCGCGTGCCTCCTCCACCAGTTCGGGGCCGACGAGTTCGCGTGCTTTGTCGATCCATTCCCGGGCGGCCCAGGTCGGCGCGTGCACGCCGTTGGTGACCGAACCGATCGGCACCTCGACGGCGTCGAATCCCGGCCAGAGCCCGGCGAACATGTCGCGGCTCACCTCACCGTGCAACCGCGAGACTCCGTTGGCGCGCTGGGCCATCCGCAGACCCATGTGCGCCATATTGAACACCGACGGATCGGCCTCGCGCCCGAAGGCGAGGATCCGGTCGACGGAAAGCCCCGGCAGCAAGGCGGATTCGGTCTCGCCGTGGGCGCCGCCGAAGTACCGGCGCACCAACGGCATCGGGAACCGGTCGATACCGGCGGGCACCGGGGTGTGGGTGGTGAACACCGTCCCGGCCCGCACGGCCGCCAGCGCGGTGTCGAAATCCAGTCCGTCCGCGACGAATTCGCGGATGCGTTCCACCCCGAGGAAACCGGCGTGACCCTCGTTCATATGGAACACGTCGGGGTCGGGCAGACCGTTGGCACGGGTGTAGGCGCGCACCGCACGCACCCCGCCGATACCCGCGAGGATCTCCTGTTTGATCCGGTGATCCTGATCGCCGCCGTAGAGACGGTCGGTGACCGCGCGCAGCTCCGGATCGTTCTCGGCGATGTCGGAGTCGAGCAGCAACAACGGGATCCGGCCCACCTGGGCGATCCACACCCGCGCCCGCAGCACCCGACCCTCCGGCATGGCGACATGGATCAGCACCGGCGAACCGTCACTGGTGAGCAGGCGCAGCGGCAGACCCTGCGGGTCGAGCGCCGGGTAGTGCTCACGCTGCCACCCGTCGGCCGACAGCGACTGCCGGAAGTACCCGGACCGGTACAGCAGCCCCACACCGATCAGCGGCAACCCCAGATCCGACGCCGCCTTGAGATGGTCACCGGCGAGGATCCCGAGCCCGCCCGAGTAGTTGGGCAGCACCTCGGTGACACCGAACTCCATCGAGAAGTAAGCGATCCCGGCCACCCGGGTGGTGTGCTGCTCCTGGAACCAGCGCGGCCTGCTCAGATAGTCACGCAGGCCTTCGCCGGCCGCGTCGACGCGCGCGAGATAGGCGGGGTCGGCGGCGAGCTCGTCGAGCCGCTCGGCGGGCACCTCCCCCAGCATCCGCACCGGGTCCTGGCCGACCGTGCGCCAGAGCTCCCGGTCCAGGTCGGCGAACAGATCCTGCGTCGGGCCGTGCCACGACCACCGCAGGTTCGTCGACAACTCAGCCAGTGCGGCGAGCCGCTGCGGCAGATGGGCACGGACAGTGAACCGACGAAGTGCCTTCACCCGCCAAACACTAGCCGGTCCCGCCTCTCCGCGTCTTTTGGCCAGACTCAGGTGCGGGGTGAGTTGGGGACGCGGCAAGCTTTGGGTAGGTGGCTGGGTGAGCCCGTTCCCGGGGAGTTACCCATGTGCTCGCCTGCTGCGCCGGAGATTCTGGCCGGACTCGGGCGTGGGGGGACTTTGCGTCGGCGGCCAGGCGGAGTCGCGGATCAGCGTAGGCCCGGTTGTTCCCTGTGCTCAGTCGGTTGCTGTGGCGCCTGGGGTGAACTGGGTGGCGAACTCGGGGGTGGGTGGGGTTTCGGTGATGATGTCGATGAGTACGCCTGATGGGTCGGCGACGATGAAGTGGCGTTGGCCGAAGTCTTCGGTGCGTAGGTCGAGTTCGGCGGGGAGGCCACCGGTGACGACCATTCGTTCCCATTCGGCGTCGACGTCGTCGACCTCGAAGTTCAGCAGCAGGCCCTGGACGGGCTTGCCGTATCCCGGCGGGACGGTCGGGTGGGTCGGGTCGAGAAGGGCCAGTTCACAGGACGGTTCGCCGTCGCGGGCGGGGCGGCGCAGGCTCACGTACCAGTCGGCTTCGAAGGTGATCTCGAAGCCGAACCAGGTGGTGTAGAAGTCGCGCGATTCCGCGATCCGGCCGGTGGCGAGGACGGGGTAACAGCTGCTGAGCCGCATGGTGTTCACCTTTCACATACCGATGGTATGTGTCGTAGGCTAGCTCACATACCGGTGGTAGGTCAATGGGAGGACGGCGATGGTTTCGACGGCACGGGCGCAGCAGCGCGAGGAGACCAGACGCCTGCTGGTGCGGGTGAGCAGGGAGCTGTTCGCCGCGAAAGGCTATGCGGCCGTCGGCCTCTCGGAAATCGTCGCCGCAGCCGGTGTCACCAAAGGCGCGCTGTACCACCACTTCGAGAGCAAGGCCGACCTGTTCAAGGCCGTCCTCGCGCAGGTGCAGCAGGAGGTCGGCGAGCAGGTAGCCCGCGCCGCCGACGCCGAACCCGACCCCTGGACCCAGCTCACCACCGGCTGCGCGGCGTTCCTGCGCGCCTGCGCCGACCCGCACATCCAGCGCATCATGCTGGTCGACGCCCCCGCGGTACTCGGCTGGCACGAGTGGCGCGCCCTCGACGAGGCCAATTCCGCCCGCCACCTGGGCGAGGCGCTGCAAACCCTCGTCGACGCGGGCACGCTGCCCCCACAGCCGGTCACCCCGCTCACCCATCTGCTCTCCGGCGCCATGAACGAGGCAGCCCTCTGGCTGGCCACCAATCCCGGCGCCCTGCCCGACGCTCTCACCGCCCTCGACCGCCTCCTGGCCGGTCTGCGCGCTCCCCTGCCCTGACCTCGCGCGCTCGTCCCGGCGATCGGGCGCGGTGTGCAGTACCTTGGCATGGGTGAGCGGCCGGATTGCCATCGATGACATTGCCCCGTCCATCGCAGGCGGCCGCCCGGCCAAAGCCGTGGTCGGCGAGGTTTTTCCCGTTCGGGTAGTCGTCTGGCGGGAAGGCCACGACGCGGTTGCCGCGAGCCTGGCCGTGCGCGCGCCCGGATCCTCGCGCGTCACCCGCATCCGGATGACGCCCGACTACGAACCCGACGTGTTCAACGCGGTGTTCACCCCCAACGTGCCCGGCGTGTGGACCTACCGGGTCGAGGGCTGGAGCGATCCCCTCGCCACCTGGCGCTCGGCGGTCGAGGCGAAGCTGTCGGTCGGTCAGTCGGCCGCCGATCTCGCCAACGATCTCGAGATCGGCGCCCGCCTGTTCGAGCGCGCCGCCCAGGCGGTGCCGAAGCGGCAGTTCGAGCGGCTGCACGCCGTCGCGAACGCCCTGCGCAGCGAGGAACAACTCCCGGCGCGCGTGGCGCCTGCCTTCACCGAGGAAGTCGCCGAGATCCTGCGAGCCACCCCATTGCGCGAGATGGTGACGCGCGGTCAGCAGTTCTCGGTACTCGCCGAACGCCGTCGCGCCCTCGTCGGCTCGTGGTACGAGTTCTTCCCCCGTTCGACCGGTGGCCGCGACGCCGAGGGCAACCCGGTGCACGGCACGTTCGCCACGGCCGCCCGCGACCTGCCCCGCATCGCGGGCATGGGCTTCGACGTGGTCTACCTGCCCCCGATCCACCCCATCGGCACGGTGAACCGCAAGGGCCGCAACAACTCCCTGACCACCGAGCCCGGCGATGTCGGCTCGCCCTGGGCCATCGGCTCGGCCGACGGCGGTCACGACGCCATCCACCCCCGGCTCGGCACCGAGGCCGATTTCACCGAGTTCGTCGCCAGAGCAACCGAACTCGGCCTCGAAGTGGCCCTCGATCTGGCCCTGCAGTGCGCCCCCGACCACCCCTGGGTCATCGAGCACCCGGAGTGGTTCACCACCCTGCCCGACGGAACCATCGCCTTCGCGGAGAACCCGCCCAAGAAGTACCAGGACATCTACCCGGTCGATTTCGACAACGACCCCGACGGCATCTACGCCGAGGTGCTGCGGGTGGTGCGCCACTGGATCGCGTTGGGCGTCAGCATCTTCCGCGTCGACAACCCGCACACCAAGCCCGCCGACTTCTGGGAGTGGCTGATCGCGCAGGTGCGCCGCACCGACCCCGACGTGATCTTCCTTTCCGAGGCCTTCACCCGCCCGGCGCGCCTCTACGGCCTGGCGCGGCGCGGATTCACCCAGTCCTACACGTATTTCACCTGGCGCGTGCACAAGTGGGAACTCACCGAGTTCGGCTACGAGCTGGCCGCCAAGGCCGACGAGGCCCGGCCCAACCTGTTCGTGAACACCCCCGACATCCTGCACGAGAGCCTGCAGCACGGCGGCCCCGGCATGTTCGCCCTGCGCGCCGCCCTCGCCGCCACCCTCAGCCCCACCTGGGGCGTGTACTCGGGCTACGAGCTGTTCGAGCACGAGGCCGTGCGCCCAGGCAGCGAGGAGTACGTGAACTCGGAGAAGTACGAACTGCGCCCGCGTGACTTCGCCGCCGCCCTCGACCGCGGTGAGTCGCTGGAACCGTGGCTCACCCGGCTCAACGAGATCCGCCGCAATCACCCCGCGCTGCAACAGCTGCGCTGCATCCACTTCCACCACGTCGACAACGACGCGCTGATCGCCTACTCGAAATTCGATCCGGTCAGCGGCGACGCGGTGCTGGTGATCGTCAACCTCAACCCCTACGCCGCCGAGGACGGTCACGTCAGCCTGGACATGCCGGCGATCGGCCGCGAATGGCACGACCACCCGGTGGTGTTCGACGAGGTGAGCGGCGAGGAATACCACTGGGGCCAGCGCAACTGGGTGCGGCTCGACCCGGCGCGCGCGGTCGCCCACATCATCGCCCTGCCCGCGGTGCCCGCCGAAGCCCGCACGGCCCTCGCCTTCCGGCGGAGCTTCTAGATGAAGCGCCGCGACCTGATGCTGCTTGCGGCGGGTACCCATCCCGACCCGCACACCGTTCTCGGCTCCCATCCCCACCCCGACGGCACCGCCGTGCGCGTGCTTCGCCCGCACGCCGACACGGTGACCGTCCTCGTCGGCGACGCCGAACATCGGCTGAAGTCGTTGGGGCACGGCATCTTCGCGGCCGTTCTGCCGTACCCACGGATCGACGACTACCGGGTGCGCACCGCGTACCCCGGCGGCCCGACGGTCGTCACCGCCGACGGCTACCGCTTCCTGCCGACCGTCGGCGAATTCGACCTGCATCTCATCGGCGAGGGCAGGCACACCAGGCTCTGGGAGGTGCTCGGCGCGCATCCCCGCCACTACACCACCCTCGACGGCGATGTCGACGGCACGTCGTTCGCGGTGTGGGCACCGAACGCGCGTGGCGTCACGGTATTCGGCGACTTCGACCACTGGGGTGGGCAATCGGCGCCGATGCGCGCGCTCGGCACTTCCGGGGTGTGGGAGGTCTTCGTGCCCGGTGTCGGTCCGGGCACGCGCTACAAGTACCGGGTGCACGGTGCCGACGGTCGCGTAGTCGACCACGCCGACCCGCTCGCCTTCGCCACCGAGGTGCCACCCGCCACCGCGTCGGTCGTGACCCGCGCCGACCACATCTGGGGTGACAACGCCTGGCTGGACCGGCGCGCGAGCACCGACGCCATCCGCTCCCCGATGAGCGTCTACGAGGTGCACCTCGGCTCCTGGCGTCCGGGCCTCGGCTACCGCGAACTCGCCGAGCGACTGGCGGATTACGTCCGGGCAGCGGGTTTCACCCATGTCGAGTTGCTGCCGGTGGCCGAGCACCCCTTCGGCGGTTCCTGGGGCTACCAGGTCACCTCCTATTACGCGCCGACCTCGCGTTTCGGCACCCCCGACGACTTCCGCTACTTCGTCGACCACCTGCACAACGCGGGCATCGGTGTGCTGCTCGACTGGGTGCCCGCCCATTTCCCGCGCGACGAGTGGGCGCTGGCCCGCTTCGACGGCACCCCGCTCTACGAACACCCCGACCCGCGTCGCGGTGAACAACTCGACTGGGGCACTTATGTTTTCGACTTCGGCCGCAACGAGGTACGCAACTTCCTCGTCGCCAATGCCACTTTCTGGATCGAGGAATTCCACATCGACGGCCTGCGCGTCGACGCCGTCGCCTCGATGCTGTACCTGGACTACTCACGTCCGGCGGGCGGCTGGGAACCGAACATCTACGGCGGGCGCGAGAACCTGGAAGCCGTCGACTTCCTGCAGGAACTCAACGACACCGTGCACGGCGCCCACCCCGGCGTGGTGACCATCGCCGAGGAATCCACCACCTGGCCCGGTGTCACCCGCGGCACCGACGTGGGCGGCCTCGGTTTCACCATGAAGTGGAACATGGGCTGGATGCACGACACCCTCGGCTACCTGGGCCGCGACCCCATCCACCGCGCCTGGCACCACAACGAGATGACGTTCTCCCTGGTCTACGCCTGGAGCGAGAACTACCTGCTGCCGATCAGTCACGACGAGGTCGTGCACGGCAAGGGCACGCTGTGGACGCGCATGCCCGGCGACGATTTCGCCAAGGCGAGCGGCGTGCGGGCCCTGCTCGCGTACATGTGGTCCCACCCCGGCAAGCAACTGCTGTTCATGGGCCAGGAATTCGGCCAGTTCCGCGAATGGGACAACGATCGCGGCCTCGACTGGTACGAACTGGAAAACCCACTGCACCAGGGCATTTCGACCATGGTCGCCGATCTCAACCGCACCTACGTGGCACATCCGGCACTGTGGTCGCAGGACACCACCCCCGGCGGACACTCCTGGATCGAGGCCGACGACAGCGCCGCCAATGTCTTCGCCTTCCTGCGCTGGGGTAGTGACGGCAGCGCGGTCGCGTGCGTGTTCAACTTCTCCGGCGCCGCCCACGAGAACTACCGGATCGGCTTGCCCCACACGGGTTCCTGGTCGGAGATCCTCAACACCGACGCCACCGGATACGGCGGTTCAGGTATCGGCAATCTCGGTGCCGTCACGGCCGAGGACACCCCCTGGCACGGCCACCCCGCCTCGGCCACCGTGCGCCTGGCCCCCCACAGCGCCCTCTGGTTGAGCGCGCCCGGCTGAGGCCGCCTCCGCGACCGGATATGCGACGGGCCGCCCGGGCATTCTGCCGGGCGGCCCGTGGTCGATGGGTGTCAGTACAGCGCGGCGGCCAGTTTGCGACGCGCGGCGATCACGAAAGGCTCGGCCTGATCGAACAGTTCGAAGAGTTCGAGCAGGCGGGTGCGGGCACGGTCACGGTCGTCGCCCGCGGTGCGCTTGACCACGGCGATGATCCGGTCGAACGCGGCCTCGGGGCGCTGTTCGAGCAGTTCCACATCGGCGGCGTCGAGGGCGGCATCCAGATCGCCCGGATCGGCGTCGGCGGTGGCGACCACGCCCGGGTCGATCTGCTGGGCCCTGGTCAGGAACCTCAGCTGCCGCAGCGCCGCCTTGGCCTCGGCATTGTTCGGTTCCTCGGCCAGGATGGCCTCGTAGGCGGCTTCGGCACCGGCGATGTCACCTTCGGCGAGCGCGTTCTCGGCGGCCACGAAGCGCGGGTCGTCGTTCTCGGGTTCGGCCTGCGCGCCGTTGCCCTCGAGCTTGCCCGCGGTCGCCTCGACGACCGCGTCGAGCCATTGGCGCACCTGCGGTTCGGGCTGAGCGCCTTCGAAGTCGGCCAACGGCTGCCCACCGGCCACCGCGATCACCGTCGGAATGCCCTGCACCCGCAGCGCCTGGACGATGTTCATATTGGCTTCGGCCTCGATCGCGGCCAGATCCCACGCACCACGGTCGTCGGCATTGAGCCGTTCCAGGGTGCGGACCAGCTCGACGCTGCCCGGGCTGCGCTGCGAGTACAGCGCGACAACCACGGGCACCTGCATCGAGCGTCGGATGACCTTGGTCTCGAAGTCGGCCTCGGTGACCGAATGGTCACCCGGCGCGCCCGCGCCACCCGGAGCGGCGGCAGGCTGCTTGAGACCGGACAGATCCACCGCCCCTGACATGGCAGCGGCGACGGCGGGCGAAGGACGACGGGAAGCGGGTCGAGTCACGGTTTCCAGTTTGTCACGAAGCGGTGGACGTGGCAGCCGCGGCGCCCTTGCTGTTCGCACTCAGCTCGCCGAGCTTGCCCGTGCGCACGGCCCAGGCCTCGAAGATCACAGTGAACAGCGGCGGGATGCTCGAGGCGAGCGCCAGAACCGTGGTCTTCCAGTTCCAGTTCAGCTCCCGGGCGGTGAGCAGCGCGGTCAGCACGAACAGCACGAAGATGCCACCGTGCACCGGACCGAAGATCTTCACACCGATCTCGTTGCCCTCCTCGGGCAGGTACTTGAACGCCATCCCGAGCAGCAGACCCACCCAGGAAATGGCCTCGAGCACCGCGAAGAACCGAAACCGACTCGCGACAGACCGCAGATCAAAGAAACCCATGCGCCCATTGTGCCGCATGACCTACGACACTACGTAGTTGGACTGCTCACAGAACACGCCGCGGCCGCCATGACCGCATTCCCAGCCCCGCACGACCCGACCTCGAGGAGGGTCCGCCGCGCAGCGGCGCAGCGGCCCGGCCGCGCGAACAGCGCTCGAAGCGCATGCGCGAAGCGCGAGTCTCGAGCGCTGTTCGCGCGGCCCTCCAGGGGCCGCGCTCGAGCGCGCCAGCGCTCCGAAAACACAGCCAGTACCTCCCGGGGCGCAAGCGCTCGAGCGTTCTTGTCGGTGGGGCCACCTAGCATTGTTCGTGGGGGTTCATGTCCGGCGAGCGGATGACGATGGAGAAGGGATTCACCAGGTGGCGGAACGCCTCACTGTGCGCGGAGCTCGGGAACACAACCTGAAAGGTGTGGACCTCGATCTGCCGCGCGACAGCCTGATCGTGTTCACCGGTCTGTCCGGTTCGGGTAAGTCGAGTCTGGCCTTCGACACGATCTTCGCCGAGGGACAGCGCCGGTATGTCGAGTCGCTGTCGGCGTACGCGCGCCAGTTCCTCGGGCAGATGGACAAGCCGGATGTGGACTTCATCGAGGGCCTCTCGCCCGCGGTGTCGATCGACCAGAAGTCGACCAACCGCAACCCGCGTTCGACGGTCGGCACGATCACCGAGGTCTACGACTACCTGCGCCTGCTGTATGCCCGCGCGGGGACGCCACACTGCCCGGTCTGTGGCGAGCTGATCGCCAAGCAGAGCCCGCAGCAGATCGTCGACCAGGTGCTGGCCATGGACGAGGGCTTGAAGTTCCAGGTGCTCGCGCCGGTGGTGCGTACCCGCAAGGGTGAGTTCGTCGACCTGTTCGACCAGCTCAAGACCCAGGGTTACTCGCGTGTGCGGGTCGACGGCGTGGTGTACCCGCTCACCGATCCGCCCAAGCTCAAGAAGCAGGAGAAGCACGACGTCGAGGTGGTCGTCGATCGGCTGTCGGTGAAGGCCGCGTCCAAGCAGCGGCTGACCGATTCGATCGAGACCGCGTTGCGGCTGGCCGACGGCATCGTCGTGCTCGATTTCGTCGACCGCGACGAACACGCGCACGACCGGGAGCGTCGTTTCTCCGAGCGCCTGGCCTGCCCGAACGGCCACCCGCTCGATATCGAGGATCTCGAGCCGCGTTCGTTCTCCTTCAACTCGCCCTACGGCGCCTGCCCCGATTGCACCGGTCTCGGTATCCGCAAGGAGGTCGACCCCGAGCTGGTCGTCCCCGATCCCGATCTGAGCCTGGCCGAGGGCGCGATCGCGCCGTGGTCGCGCGGTCAGACGGCCGAGTACTTCAATCGCCTGTTGTCGGGTCTGGCCGAGGCCATCGGCTTCTCGATGGACACGCCGTGGCGTGAACTCCCGGCGAAGGCACGCAAGGCGGTCCTCGAGGGCAGCTCCGACCAGGTGCACGTCTCCTACACCAACCGCTATGGACGTAAGCGGTCCTATTACGCCGACTTCGAAGGCGTGATGCCGTTCTTGCAGCGGCGCATGGACAACACCGAGTCCGAGCAGATGAAGGAGCACTACGACGGGTACATGCGGGACGTGCCGTGCCCGGTGTGCGACGGTGCCCGGCTGCGCCCCGAGATCCTGGCCGTCACGCTGGCCGCCGACGGCAAGAACAGGTCGATCGCCGAGGTCAGCGACCTGTCGATCGGGGAGTGCGCGCATTTCCTCAACTCGCTGACGCTGGGGGAGCGCGAGGCCGCGATCGCCGGTCAGGTGCTCAAGGAGATCCAGGCCCGGCTCGGCTTCCTGCTCGATGTGGGCCTCGAGTACCTCACGCTCTCGCGCGCGGCGGCGACACTGTCGGGTGGTGAGGCGCAGCGCATCCGGCTGGCCACCCAGATCGGTTCCGGTCTGGTCGGCGTGCTCTACGTGCTCGACGAGCCGTCGATCGGTCTGCATCAGCGTGACAACCGCCGGCTCATCGAAACCCTGCTGCGGCTCAAGAAGCTGGGCAACACCCTGATCGTGGTCGAACACGACGAGGACACCATCCGCGCCTCGGACTGGGTGGTCGACATCGGTCCGCTCGCGGGTGAGCACGGCGGTCGGGTGGTGCATTCGGGTCCCTATCAGGAATTGCTCACCGAGCCCGAATCCCTCACCGGCGCTTATCTTTCCGGCCGCGAGCAGATCGAGCTGCCGCTGGTGCGCCGCGCGGTGGACAAGAAGCGCAAGCTCACCGTGGTCGGTGCCACCGAGCACAATCTGCAGGGTATCGACGTGGCGTTCCCGCTCGGTGTGCTCACTTCGGTCACCGGCGTCTCGGGTTCCGGAAAGTCGACGCTGGTCAACGACATCCTGGCCACCACGCTGGCGAACAAGCTCAACGGTGCGCGGCAGGTGCCCGGCAGGCACACCAGGATCAACGGCGTCGACCAGCTCGACAAGCTGGTGCAGGTCGACCAGTCACCGATCGGGCGCACCCCGCGCTCGAACCCGGCCACCTATACCGGCGTCTTCGACAAGATCCGCACCCTGTTCGCCTCGACCACCGAGGCCAAGGTTCGCGGTTACCAGCCGGGCCGGTTCTCCTTCAACGTCAAGGGCGGCCGTTGCGAGGCGTGCTCGGGTGACGGCACGCTCAAGATCGAGATGAACTTCCTGCCGGATGTGTACGTCCCGTGCGAGGTGTGCCACGGCGCCCGCTACAACCGCGAGACGCTCGAGGTGCACTACAAGGGCAAGACCATCGCCGAGGTCCTCGACATGCCGATCGACGAGGCCGCCGAGTTCTTCGAACCGGTCACCTCGATCCACCGGTACCTCAAGACCCTCGTCGAGGTCGGTCTCGGGTACGTGCGCCTCGGCCAGAGTGCCCCGACCCTGTCCGGCGGTGAGGCGCAGCGTGTGAAACTGGCCGCCGAGCTGCAGAAACGCTCGACCGGGCGCACGGTGTACATCCTCGACGAGCCGACCACCGGTCTGCATTTCGAGGACATCCGCAAGCTGCTCAAGGTCATCAACGGCCTGGTCGACAAGGGCAATACGGTGATCGTCATCGAGCACAACCTCGATGTCATCAAGACCTCCGACTGGGTCATCGACATGGGTCCGGAAGGTGGTTCGGGCGGTGGCACCGTGGTCGCCACGGGCACTCCGGAGGAGGTGGCGCAGGTCGCCGACAGCTACACCGGCCAGTTCCTGAAGGAAGTCCTCGCGGCACCGGCTCCGAAGAAGCCCGCGGCGAAGAAGAAGGCCGCGCCGGCGGCGAAGAAGCCGCCCGCCGAGACAGCGACGGCCAAGCGGCTGGCCAGGAAAGCGGCCGCATTGCGCTGACCGGGGTGTGCGCCGGGGCGGGACGGGTTACCGTTCCGCCCGGGACTTCCCGAAAACCCTACGAAGTGAAACGGCTGTAGGTAACATTCGCCTCGCCGTCGCCGGAAGACCGGTCAGTAGCGGTTTGTCGATCGGCATCCAGTGGTGTCACGCGCGGCGTGGGCAGCGCGGTCGCGGATGTCGTGCAGTACGAAAGGAACGTCCCCATGGATGAAGCCACGATGGCGCTCATCGGCCAGATTCTGAATTTCCTCAGTGGCGGGTCCTCGCTGGCCTACGAGCCCACGACGCCGACTGCCTGACCCGGCAGCCCCGAAAGGACCACCAGCAATGGACACCGGAAGCGCGGCCATCTTCACCGCCCTCGCCAACATGATCTCCTCCGGCTCGGCCGTCTCGGTCACCCCCGGTCAGCCGCCGACTCCGACCCCTACGGTCTGAGCGGCGCTCACGACGTAAAAAGATCCGCCGGCACGCAGGTGCCGGCGGATCTTCGCGTTTCGGGGCTCAGTGCACCGGGCCGGTGTACTTCTCGCCCGGGCCAGCACCCGGCGCGTCCGGCACCGACGACGCCTCACGGAAGGCGCGCTGCAATGCCTGCAGGCCCTCGCGGATCGGCCCGGCGTGCGGCCCCAGGTACTCCACCGACGAGGTGACCAGGCCGGCCAGCGCGGTGATGACCCGGCGCGCCTCGTCGAGGTCGACATTGGCGCCGGTGTTCGGGTTCTCCTCGGCCAGGCCGAGCTTCTCCGCCGCCGAACTCATCAGCATCACGGCGGCCCGGCTGATCACCTCGACCGCGGGAATGTCGGCCAGGTCGCGCACGGGAGGATCGAGCTCGTCAGTCATGGGGATCAGGCTATCGCCAGCTCGTGCGGGCCACCGTCGCCGGGCCGATTCGGCGATAGCGGAATGCGATGCTAGACTTTTCGCTGACGACCGCCCCTGGTCGTGTCATGCACTTCCTGGGGCAGATAAGTGGAGCCCGACTCCCACCGTTGCCGGCGAGCAATCGTACTGGACAAACGGTCCCGGTCACCCGCTCGTTGTGGCGGGTTCCTCGCGTGTTGTTCGCGCGGGGGTCGACACCGTGCCCTCGGGCGTGGTGTCCGATGATCGGTCGACTCGGGCCCCGTCGCGGAGAAATACCGCAACGGGGCTTTCGCGTTGAATCAGGGGTTGCAGTTATTGCGTGCGGTCGTTAAGACGACACCGCTTGACCTAGGAGGCCCCATCAGCACTGAGACCCGCATCAACGATCGCATCCGAGTTCCCGAGGTTCGACTCATCGGACCCGGCGGCGAACAGGTTGGGATCGTGCGTGTTGAAGATGCACTTCGCGTCGCGCTCGAAGCCGATCTCGACCTGGTCGAGGTGGCACCCGATGCCCGTCCGCCGGTCTGCAAGATCATGGACTACGGCAAGTTCAAGTACGAGACCGCGCAGAAAGCGCGCGAGTCCCGCAAGAACCAGGTCCAGACCGTGATCAAGGAGCAGAAGCTCCGCCCGAAGATCGACGACCACGACTACGAGACCAAGAAGCGCAACGTCGTTCGCTTCCTCGAAGCCGGGTCGAAGGTCAAGGTCACGATCATGTTCCGTGGTCGTGAGCAGTCGCGCCCCGAACTCGGCTTCCGGCTGCTGCAGCGGCTGGCCTCCGACGTCGCCGAACTCGGCTTCGTCGAGACCTCGGCCAAGCAGGACGGCCGCAACATGACCATGGTCCTCGCCCCCCACAAGGGCGCGAAGACGCGGGTGAAGGCGCAGCAGGACTCGACACCGGCCCCGCGTCCGGCCGAGCCGACCGCCCCGGCACCGGCGCAGCCGACCGCTCCGGCCGCCGCCGAGCAGGCCGCGCCCGCGGAGCAGGCGCAGGCCGACCCGCAGTAACACCGATTTCACCGACTAGATAGAGGAATCCATGCCGAAGAACAAGACCCACAGCGGCGCCAAGAAGCGATTCAAGGTGACCGGCCGGGGCAAGCTGCTTCGCGAGCAGGCGAACCGTCGCCACCTCCTGGAGCACAAGTCGTCCCGCCGGACTCGTCGCCTGGAAGGCACGGAGTCCGTTGCCGACGTCGACGCCCCCCGCGTGAAGCGGCTGCTCGGTCTCGCCTGATTCTCCGGCAGACCGTCGCAACCCGACGACTGCGCGGCCGGGATGACCGGACGCCGACAACTACCGAATTCGGGCGCCGCCGCGCCCCCCAGATGATCAAGGACTGAAAAGTGGCACGCGTCAAAAGGGCTGTCAACGCTCAGAAGAAGCGCCGTTCCATCCTCGAGGCCTCCAAGGGCTACCGGGGCCAGCGTTCGCGCCTGTACCGCAAGGCCAAGGAACAGCAGCTCCACTCGCTGACCTACGCCTACCGCGACCGCAAGGCGCGCAAGGGTGACTTCCGCAAGCTGTGGATCGCTCGTATCAACGCCGCCGCGCGTCTGAACGACATCACCTACAACCGCTTCATCCAGGGCCTCAAGGCCGCTGGTGTCGAGGTGGACCGCAAGATCCTCGCCGAGCTCGCCGTCTCCGACGCCGAGGCCTTCGCCGGTCTCGTCGCTGTCGCCAAGGCCGCGCTGCCCGCCGACGTCAACGCCCCGGCCTCGGCTGCCTGAGCTTGACGACGCACAACGATCTGCCGGAACGACCCGTGGACGCGCTCTCCGAGCGCAACCCACGGGTCGTTTCGGCTGTCAAGCTCCAGCGCGCCGCGCACCGCCGCAAGACCGGCCTGTTCCTGGCCGAAGGCGCCAATGCCGTCACCGCCGCGCTGGAGACCGGCCGGGTGCGTGAGCTGTTCTACTCGCTCGCCGCGGCCAAGCGCGATGTCGCGCTGATCGCCGGTGCCGACGCCGACGGTGTGCGCACCACGCTGGTGAGCGATCGCGCCGCCGAGCACCTGGGCGAAACCGTCACCGCGCCGGGCCTGGTCGCCGTGTGCGAGCAGCTCGATGTTCCCCTCGGCCAGATCCTCGACGGTGCACCCCGCATGCTCGCGGTGCCCGTGGAGATCGCCGAACCCGGCAACGCGGGCACCCTCATCCGGGTTGCCGACGCCGTCGGTGCCGATGGTGTCGTGCTCGCCGGTGACGCGGTCGACCCGCACAACGGCAAATGTGTCCGCGCCAGCGCGGGCAGCCTGTTCCACGTCCCGATCGCGCGCAGCCGCAGTATCGACGCCACCCTCGACGCGCTGTCCTCGGCCGGAATCACGCTGCTGGCGACCACCGCTCACGGTGAGGTCGACCTCGACGACGCCGACGACATCCTCACCGGGCCGGTCGCCTGGCTCTTCGGCAACGAGGCCCACGGTCTCGACCCCGCCGTCGCCGCCCGTGCCGACCATCGCATCCGCATCCCCATCCACGGCCGCGCCGAAAGCCTGAATCTGGCCGCGGCAGCGGCGATCTGCCTCTACGCCAACGCCCGCGTCCAGCACGCGAAGTAGGTCTTCACAGTTCCACGGCGCACTGCAGTTCGTCGAGGAGGGCCCTCGACCAGGGGAGCTCGATGGCGTCGGGGCCTGCCACCTGCATCGCGGTCATGATGGTGAGCAGCATGCCGGTGGCGAGGAAGCGGCGGGCGTGCAGGGTGTCGGCGCCCGTGCGGTCGACGATCAGCTGATAGATGCGGCCGAAGTGTTCGCGCACGTGATCGCCGATCTCCGGGTCGGCGCTGGCGGCGACGCCGTGCAGCAGCACGAGCGGTAGCTGGCGTTCGGCGAGGAAGACATCGTAGTTCGTGCCGAGGCTGCGCAGCGCTTCGGCGGTGTCGGCGTCGGGCGCGATCTCGGCGCTGCGGAACACGTCCTCGATGCGTGCGCACACATGCTGCAGCACCGCCACGAACAGGTGCTGTTTGCTGCCGAAGAGCCGGATCACGTACGGCTGGGAGACCCCCGCGCGGCGGGCCACCTCATCGGTTTTCGTCGCGGCGTACCCGGATTCGGCGAAGGCGTCGACGGCGGCGGCGAGGACCTGGGCGCTGCGCTCGGCCGCGGTCATCCGGGTTCTCGTCGTCTCGCTCATGCATTCGCCTCCGGTCGGTACGCGGATTCCTCTTGACATGTTATCAGCGGATGCATAACCATGGATTCAAGTTATCAGTGGATTACAACAAGGGTGGATCATGACTCAGACACTCGATCCCGGCGATGCCGTTCTCGCCGACGCGCCGTCACCCGGCGGCGCCAAGGCCAAGCCGCTCGGTGCGGTCGTTGCCGCCGTCGGCATCCCGATGTTCATGGTCACGTTGGACAACCTCGTGGTGACCAACGCCCTGCCCGTGATCAAAACCGAACTGGGAGCGTCGCTTTCGGACCTGCAATGGTTCGTCAACGCCTACACGCTGTCGTTCGCGGCGCTGCTGCTCACCGCCTCGGCGCTCGGCGATCGCATCGGCCGCCGCCGCGTTTTCCTGGCGGGCATCGCCGTGTTCGTCGTCGCGTCGGCCGCGTGCGCGCTGGCTACCGAGCCGTGGATGCTCATTCTCGCCAGGGCGATCCAGGGTGCCGGTGGCGCGGCCGTGATGCCGTTGTCGCTGACGCTGCTCGCCGCGGCCGTGCCCGAGCGGATGCGCAGCGCCGCGATCGGGATCTGGGGAGGTCTGGCGGGGCTCGGAGTCGCGGTCGGGCCGGTGGTCGGCGGTGCCGTCGTCGAGGGGCTGAACTGGCAGTGGATCTTCTGGCTCAACGTGCCTGTCGGCCTGCTCGCGCTGCCCTTCGCCGCTCGCGTGCTGAGCGAATCGCGCGGTGCCGCACGCAAACTCGACCTGCTCGGTCTCGTCCTGTCCGCCGTCGGCGTGCTCGCGCTGGTGTGGGGGGTGATCCACGGTGCCGAGGACGGCTGGACCGCGCCGCAGGTGCTCGCCGCCCTGGTCGGTGGTAGCGCGCTGCTGGTCGCGTTCGTCGCCTGGGAGAACCGCACCGCCGAACCGATGCTGCCGCTGCGTATGTTCGCCAACCGGGGCCTGAGCCTGAGCTACCTCGTGTCGTTCGGGTTCTCCGCCGGTGTGTTCGGTGCCATCTTCCTGCTCGCGCAGTTCTTCCAGGTGGTGCAGGGGTATTCGCCGCTGGAATCCGGTATCCGCACGATGCCGTGGACGATGGTTCCGATGGTCGTCGCCCCGCTGGCCGGACTCGTCGTCGACCGGGTCGGCCCGCGCGTCCTCATCGCCACCGGCCAGGTCTGCCTTGCCGTGTCCCTGGCCTGGATGGCGCTGATCACGAGCACGGACGTCCCCTACATCTCCTTCGTCGCGCCCTTCGTCCTCGGCGGCATCGGCATGGGTCTCACCTTCGCGCCGTCGTCCACCATCGTCATGGCCAGTGCCTCGCCCGCCGACCAGGGCATGGCCTCGGGCATCAACAGCACCGTCCGCGAGGTCGGCGTCGCGATGGGCATCGCGGTCCTCGCCTCGGTCTTCGCCACCGCCGGCTCCTACACCGACCCCCAGTCCTACGTCGACGGCCTGATCCCCGCAGTCTGGGTAGGCGCCGCCCTGGTCGCCGCCGCCGCGATCATCGCCGCCTTCCTGCCCCGGCACACCAGAACTCCTGCCTGATTCAGGCGGGTACCCGGGCTGACGGCGCCCACGACAAGTCCGGAAGTCCGGCGAATCGGACTGGGCGATCAGCAGGTCGCCCAGTCCGGGACCCACATGTCGTCGGTGTCCTCCGGCTTGGAGGCTCGCAGGTAGTCACGCAGCCCGGTCAGCACCGGATGCTCGTGGTCGGAGCGCGTGAGCAGTATGTGTGGGTATAGGGGCGTCGGCTCGCGCAGCGGGATGCGTCGCAGGTCGTAGTTCGCGGGCCACAAGTACCGGTCGCTGCTGCCGACCAGGGTTGCGAGAGAGGCCGAGTCTGCCAGGGCATCCATGAGTGCCTCGTCGCCGAAGTGAGGGCCGAGTGCGTCGATGCTCAGTCCGAAGGCCTGCGACAGCGACCGGTAGTACCGTTCCCACTCCGTCCCCGGTCGGATACCGGGAATCCAGATGCGATGACCGGCAAGGTCGGTGGGCCTGACGTGGTTCTCGCCGGCGAACGGGTGGGCGGGTCCTACCAGCAGTTGCAATGGCACGTCCAAAAGCCGTTCGGCTCTGATGCCGACGGGGACCTGGTCGCCCGGCAGAGCACGGAAAGTGGCGTCGAGACTGCCATCGAGCACGGCCCGGGCTGCGTGGGCGGCGTTCGCGTCGCTGAGCGTGACGGTGTCCAAGACGATACCGGGGCGGGATCGGTAGTAGCGGTAGACAGCCTGGGCCGGAGCGATGCGCCGGTTGAGGACATCCACGCGCAGGGGTCGGCGGCCGGGGCACACCGCCTGCTCTGCCTGCTCGAGTGCCACCAGGACCTTTCTGGCGTAAGGGAGGAGGGCCTGCCCATCCAGGCTCAACCGCGAACCACGCGAGGTGCGCACCAGCAGTGCGACCCCGAGGCTTTTCTCCAAACCCGCAATCCGCTTGGAGACTCCTTGCTGGCTGATCCCGAGCTCGTCGGCCGCCGCCTGGAACTGTCCGGCCTCGGCGACGGCCACACGGGCTCGGCACGACGTTCGGAACGAACGTCTTCGTCAACCAAGGCTGCACCTTCATGGACAACGGCGGCATCAGCATCGGCGACAACGTCATGATCGCTCCGAAGGTCAGCCTCATCACCGGTGGGCATCCACTCCCGGTGGCCGAGCGACGTGAGTACGTCACCAGCGCCCCCATCGTGATCGAGGACGACGTCTGGATCGGCGCGGCCGCCGTTATCACCCAGGGCGTGACCATTGGTGCGGGCTCCGTCGTGGCTGCCGGTGCGGTCGTCACCCGAGACGTGCCTGCCCGCACCCTGGTCGCGGGTGTGCCCGCACGGGAGGTCAAGAGCATCGAGTGATGCATCCTCGCCCGGGCGCCACCCGGTTCGACTCCGCGATCGATGGTCCGAGACCGGCATCCCCCTAGTCTTGGTCGGGTGGGGTTTCGGGCTGGTGGGATTGTGTGTTTCCCTCGGGGCACAGTCCGCCCGCACGCGAAAACGGGCGGGGGCGGGTGGGGCGGATGCCGAGGCCGCACAGTGCCAGTCCGCTGCCCGGGGCGGTGCGTCGCATGCGCCTGTCCTGGGGTGGGGTGGAGTCGCAGGTCTGTTCAGGCATCGAGTCGTCCTGTCTCGCGTCGAACACGGCGGATGTGTTTGAACGGTTGGACGGAACTCGGGGCGATTCGGTTCCCTCGAATTTCGGTTCCGTGGTGATCTTGGTGAAAACCCGCCGAAACCCGGCCTGACCTGGACTTGTCGGTCCTGATAGCGACCTCGGGTGCGGTCCGGTAGTGGCCCCCGGTAATCCGGATGAACCGAGCGAACCCCATCCCATAGGATTTATGCAGCACCGATACGGGTAGGCAATGACGCACCCGTGAACCGATCCCCAGGGGAGAGTCGAACAATCGTGGCCGACGACAACAGTGGAGTCGAGCAGGGCGCAGGCCCGTTGGGCGCCGAACTGACCGAGGAGGCACTCGCGGCAGCGGCGGCGGAGGCCGAGAAGGCGTTCGCCGCGGCGGCCGATCTGGACGCGCTCGCGGTCGCCAAGACCGACTACATCGGCGGCAAGTCGCCGATCGCGCTGGCGCAGCGTGAGCTGGGTCGTCTGCCCAAGGAAGAGAAGGCCGACGCGGGCAAGCGGGTCAATCTCGCGCGCAAGCGGGTCTCCGATGCCTTCGAGGCGCGCCGCGCGGCGCTGCTGGAAGAGCGCGATCAGGCCGTGCTGGTGGCCGAGAAGATCGACGTCACCCTGCCCGCTCGTCGCCGCCCGGCCGGTGCCCGGCATCCCATCACGGTCATCTCCGAGCAGATCGCCGACGTGTTCGTCGGCATGGGCTGGGAGGTCGCCGAGGGCCCCGAGGTCGAGACCGAGCACTTCAACTTCGACGCGCTGAACTTCCTGCCCGACCACCCGGCGCGCACCATGCAGGACACCTTCCACATCGCCCCGGAGGGGTCGCGCCAGGTGCTGCGCACCCACACCTCCCCGGTGCAGGTGCGTTCGATGCTGGAACGTGAGCTGCCGATCTACGTCGTGTGCCCCGGTCGCACCTTCCGCACCGACGAGCTCGACGCCACCCACACCCCGGTGTTCTCGCAGGTGGAGGGTCTGGCGATCGACAAGGGCCTGACCATGGCCCACCTGCGCGGCACGCTCGACGCCTTCGCGCGCGCCCTGTTCGGTCCCGACACCCGAACCCGCATGCGCCCCAACTACTTCCCCTTCACCGAGCCCTCGGCCGAGGTCGACGTGTGGTTCCCGGACAAGAAGGGCGGCGCGGGCTGGGTCGAGTGGGGTGGCTGCGGCATGGTCAACCCGAAGGTCCTCATCGCCAGCGGCATCGATCCCGAGGTGTATTCCGGATTCGCGTTCGGCATGGGCATGGAGCGAACCCTGCAGTTCCGCAACGGGATTCCCGACATGCGCGACATCGTCGAGGGTGACGTGCGGTTCACCCTGCCCTTCGGTATCCGGTCGTAGAGAGAGAGCGAAAACGTGCGAGTAGCACAGTCCTGGCTGACCGAGATCCTGCAGCGCACCACCCCCGAGTGGTCGGTGTCGGCCGAGGAACTCGACGCGGGCTTCGTCCGGGTCGGCCTCGAGGTCGAAGAGGTCGACAAGCTCACCCCGATCGGCGGTGACATCGACAAGCCGCTGGTCGTCGGCCGCGTCGCCGAGATCACCGAACTCACCGAGTTCAAGAAGCCGATCCGCTTCTGCAAGGTCGATGTCGGCAACCCGGAGTTGCAGGAAATCGTCTGTGGCGCCCGCAATTTCGCGGTCGGCGACCTGGTCGTGGTCGTGCTGCCCGGTGGTGAGCTGCCCGGTGGGTTCAAGATCTCCTCCCGCAAGACCTACGGCCACACCTCCAACGGCATGATCTGTTCGGTCGCCGAGCTCGGCATCGGCAAGGATCACGACGGCATCCTGGTGCTCGAGCCGGGTTCCGCGCAGCCCGGTGACGATGCCAATGTGCTGCTCGGCACCGACGACACGATCATCGAGCTCAACATCACCCCGGACCGGGGCTACTGCTTCTCGGTGCGCGGTCTGGCCCGCGAGCTGGCCTGCGGTTTCGACCTCGAATACGCCGACCCCGCCGTGCGCACGCTGCCCGACGGCGAGGCCGAGGCCTGGCCGGTGCGACTGGAAGCCGACTCCGAATGCACCCGCTTCGGGGCCCGGCGCGTCACCGGGGTGAACCCGAACGCGGTGAGCCCGCTGTGGTTGCAGCGCAGGCTGATGCTGGCGGGTATGCGCCCGATCTCCCCGGCCGTCGACGTCACCAATTACGTGATGCTCGAACTGGGGCAGCCGCTGCACGCCTTCGATGCCGCGAAACTCAACGGCGGCTTGGTCGTTCGCTCCGCGCACAAGGGCGAGACCCTGCGCACCCTCGACGACACCGAGCGGACCCTCGACGCCGAGGACGTGGTGATCGCCGACGATTCCGGTGTCATCTCGCTGGCCGGTGTGATGGGTGGCGCGAGCACCGAGGTCGGCGCCGACACCACCGACGTGATCCTCGAGGCCGCCACCTGGAATCCGTTGCGCGTCTACCGGACCGCGCGCAGGCACAAGCTGTCGTCGGAGGCCGCCAAGCGCTACGAGCGGGTCGTCGATCCCGAGATCAATATCGTCGCCCTCGATCGTGCAGCCACACTGCTCGCCGAAATCACCGGCGGCACCATCGAATCCACGCTCACCGACATCCGGGTGCCGCTGGAAGCGGCGGCGCCGATCGCGATGGACATCGACCTGCCCGACCGGGTCGCGGGCGTCACCTACCCGGCGGGCACCGCCGTGCGCAGGCTGGCCCAGATCGGTGCGCACGTCGATATCGAGGTCAACGACGCGGGCAAGACCCAGCTGCTGGTGACTCCGCCGAGCTGGCGTCCCGATCTGTCCCAGCCCGCCGACCTGGTCGAAGAGGTGCTGCGCCTCGAGGGACTCGAGCAGATCCCGTCGGTGCTGCCGTCGGCGCCCGCCGGTCGCGGCCTGACCGCCCAGCAGAAGCGTCGTCGTGCGGTGAGCCGGGCGCTGGCGTTCGCCGGTGCCGTCGAAGTTCCCGCACCGGTGTTCCTGCCCGGTGGCGTGTTCGACGTGTGGGGGCTGGATGCCGACGATCCGCGCCGCAACACCACGCGCGTGCTGAACCCGCTCGACGCCGAGCGGCCGGAACTGGCGACAACGCTGCTGCCCGGTCTGCTGGAAGTCGCCGCCCGCAATATTTCTCGCGGTGCACGCGACCTCACCATCTACGGCATCGCCCAGGTGGTCCTACCTGGCGAGCAGACCCGTGCGGTGGAGGCGCTGCCGGTGGATCGCCGGCCGACCGATGAGCAGATCGCCGAGCTGAACGCCTCGCTGCCCGCCCAGCCGGTGCACGTCGCGGCGGTGCTCAGCGGTAAGCGCGATCCGCGCGGACCGTGGGGCCCGGGTCGTCCGGCCGAGGCCGCCGACGCGTTCGCGCTGGTCGACGAGGTGGCCGACGCCGCAGGTGTGGTGATCGAGCGCCGCGCCGCCGCCTACCTGCCGTGGCATCCCGGCCGCTGCGCCGAACTGCTGGTGGACGGCGTGGTCGTCGGCCACGCGGGCGAACTGCACCCCGCCGTGCTGGAACGCGCCGGTCTTCCCCCGCGCACCTGCGCGCTGGAACTCGACCTCGACGCGCTTCCCTTGATCGAATCCCGTCCTGCCCCAACGGTTTCGGCGTTCCCTGCCGTGCTGCAGGACGTGTCGATCAGCGTGGAGAAGGCCGTGCCCGCCGCTCAGGTCGAGACTGCTCTGCGCACCGGCGGTGGTGACCTGCTCGAGGACATCGCCCTGTTCGACGTCTACGAGGGCACCCAGGCGGGAGAGGGTCGCAAGTCCCTCACCTACGCGCTGCGCTTCCGCGCTCCCGACCGCACCCTTACCGAGGACGAGGCGAGTGCGGCGCGCGATGCCGCCGTCGCCTCGGCCACCGCCGCGGTCGGCGCCGAACTGCGCGCCTGATTCCAGCGGAGACAAAGGCCGTCCGGTGCCGCCGGGCGGCCTTTCCGTTGTGGAAGGCGATGGCCGAAAGGCGATCGCCGCCGGTCACGGGGGCCGAGCAGTACCCGGTGCTCATCACCGAGTTCGCCGAGCCGTAGCCGGATCGGTGGTGGGCCGGTGGCGGGGCGGGATAGGTTGGCAGCGTGTCGATGATGAAAGGCGCCAATGTCGTGGTGCCCGCCGCCGAGGTCCGGGTCGAAGTGAGTTGGCAGGCGGGGCCGGGGGTGCCCGACGCGGATGCGTCCGCCCTGCTGCTCGCCGGGACGAAGGTGCGCTCCGACGACGACTTCGTGTTCTACAACCAGGCGGTGCACCCCTCCGGGGCAGTGCGCCACGTCGGGAAACGCCAGGGCCCGACGGTAGTCGACACCCTGTCGGTGCAGCTGGCGCAGGTGGAGCCGCAGATCGAGAAGATCATGCTGGCCGCCTCCGCCGACGGCGGCACCTTCGGGCAGTTCCGCGACCTCTGCATCCGGGTACTCGACGCGGCGACCGGTGGGGAGGTCGCCCGATTCGACAGCACCGGCGCCACCACCGAGACCGCGTTCGTCCTCGGCGAGTTGTATCGCCGCCAGGGTGCGTGGAAGTTCCGCGCGGTGGGCCAGGGGTACGACACCGGACTGGCCGGGCTCGCAACGGATTTCGGTATCACTGTCGACGATGCCCCGGTCGACCAGCCCTTCACTCCGCCCCCGAGCCGGCCGACTCCGGCTGTTCAACCGCAGCAGCCGGCACCGCCACCGACCCAGCCCTACGCGCCGCCGCAGGGGCGACCACAACCGGTCCAGCCCGGGCAGTATGCACCGCCGGGACAACCTTTCGCCGCGCCGAACCAACCGCATCCGGGCGCTCGATTCCCCTCGCCTGCAACACCATCCGGGCAAGCTCCGGTGAACCTCGCGAAAGTCTCCCTCACGAAGGAATCCCCGAGCGTCTCGCTCACCAAGCACGGCGCCACCGGCGGCGTGATGCGGGTGAATCTCAATTGGACGTCGATGGCCGCCACCGGCCGCATCTTCGGCAAACTGCGCGGCAAGAACATCGACCTCGACCTGTGCTGTTTCTTCGAATTGGTCAACGGCGCGATCGGGTCCGTCCGGGCGCTGGATCGGCGCTTCGGCGCGCTCTACGAACCGCCGTTCATCCACCTCGACCAGGACGACCGCACCGGCGCGAGCATCACCGGTGAGAACCTGTCGATCAATCTCGACTACACCGGGTTCTTCCGCCGCATCCTCGTGTTCGCCTCGATCTACGACGGGGCAAGCGATTTCCGCAACGTCCACGCCACCGTGACCCTGCACCCGGTGAATTCGGCGCCGATCGAAATGACGCTCGACGGGTGCACCGACAATTCCCGCGACGCCGTGCTCGCGGTGCTCGAGAACGTGAACGGCGAACTCGTGGTGCGCCGCGAAGGTGTCTTCGTCCGGCCACCCGCCGGGCAGCCGGGTGGCGGCGTGATGGAGATCGCGCGACTCTACAACTGGGACTTCGGTTTTCAAGCGGGACGCGGAAAGTGATGCGGCATCCGGCGACCAGGGTGCTCAACGCACTGGTCTACCACCCCGAGCGGCACCTCGCGCAGACCCCGGCCGCGCTCGGCCTGGACTACCGCGATCTGCACATGCGTACGGCGGACGGCATCGATCTGCACGGCTGGTTCGTGCGTGCCGAACGCCCGCGCGCCCACATCCTCTACGCCCACGGCAACGCCGGGACCATCGGTGACCGGGTGTCGATCATCGCGCTGCTGGTCGCCGCCGGTTTCGACGTGCTCGCCTTCGACTACCGCGGTTTCGGGCACAGCACCGGGGCACCCGGCGAGCACGGCACCTACCTGGATGCGCGTGCGGCGCGCACCGCTCTGCTCGAACAGCCGGAGGTCGACCCCGCACGGGTCGTCTACCTGGGCAAATCGCTCGGGGGTGGGGTGTTGCTCGAGCTGGCGGGTGAGCACCCGCCCGCGGGCATGATCCTGATGTCGACCTTCAGCGGTATGCGTGACGCCGCCCGCTCGGTCTATCCGTTCCTGCCCGCACCGCTGGTTCCCGACGCCTACCCGAACCTGCGCCGCATTTCCGCGTTGCGAGTGCCGGTGCTGATGATGCACGGCGAACACGACGAACTGCTGCCGCTGCGCCATGCCGAACGCCTGTATGCGGCCGCGAACGAGCCCAAGCAGTTGATCGTGGTGCCCGGGGCGGGCCACAACGATGTCATCGACACGCTCGGATCGCGCTGGCCACAGCTCATCGCGCAATGGAGTGAGTTCCTCGACAGGTGAGCTCGGCTGCGTAGCCTGGCGGTATGAGCGAAACGAGCGAGATCCTCGGCCGACTGGCCGCGTTGCCCGACGCCGAGCTGGTATCGCTGCTGCGCGCGGCGGTGGCGGGCAGGCCGGGGCTCGGCGCCGTCGCCGCCGCGCTGGCTCAGGTGGAGGCCGGTCATGCCGAGGTCGGCCCGCCTGTGATGCTCGACACCGAGGCCGAGATCCTCGACGCGGAGCCCGTCGCATCGGAGCAGGTCGGAGATGGTCATGCGGTACCGCCGGTACCGTTCGGGGGTTCCGGACCCGCCGCGAACGCTGTGACCGGCGGATATTCCACTTCTGGAGTGCCGACATTCGACGCGGTTCGCGATAAGGTCGAGCAGCGTTTCGGCACCGCCAAGGGCATGGGTGAACTCGACCGGCAGACCCCGGCGGGCCGCAGCGCCGACGAACAATGGGAGGCGCGGGGCAAGGCCGCGCGCGAGCGTCTGGATCAGATCCGGAAGGCGATGCGGGACAACGATTCCGGCGCCTAGCCTCGCGTCCTCCCAACCGAGCGACGACCGTGATTGGGTGGACATACATGACGCAGGCGCGCCAGATCGCCGAACGACTGCTCGACGCGCAGGTCGACTACCTGCTCGGCGAGGTGACCGGCGAACGGTTCGCCGAGGTGATCGCCCGCGACGTGGCGGCCGTACTCGCCGTCGGCGACACCATCCGCTTCGGTGATGTGGTCTCCCTGGCCGACGGCGAGGAGACGGTGGCTCGGGTATTCGACCGCATCGGCGGTTCGCCCGTCATCGCCGACACGGTCGGGATGTTCTCCGACGCCATCTACGACCACATCGCCACCAACACCGACTACACCCTCGGCGATGTGGTCGACCGGGAGCCGGTGGAAGCGCTGCTGGAGAAGATCTTCGGCATGCATCAGGCCCAGGAACGCATTCTGGACCGGCTCACCGAGAGCCCGCTGGTGGCGACTGTCGCGTCGCGTTTCGTCGACAAGTTGATCGGCGATTTCATGCAGGCCAATCGGGAACGCGCGGAGAAGATTCCGGGTGTGTCCTCGCTGATGTCGCTCGGTCAGTCCGCGGCCAACCGCGCCAAGAAGGTCGCCGCCGACAGCACCTTCGTCGGTGACCTCGCGGGCAAGGGCGCGCTGTTCGCGCTCAAGCGCACCAACAACGCCATTCGCGACATGCTGCGCGACGCCCCCGTGCACTCGGCGGCGATGGAATTCTGGGACCTGCACGCCGACGAACCGGTGGCGGGCCTGCGCGAATACCTCACCCAGAAGGATCTCAACGAACTGGTCCAGATCTGCTACGAAATCGCGGTCACCACGAGGGAGAAGGAATACTTCGGCCTGCTGGTCCGCGAATGCGTCGAGGTGTTCTACACCCGCTACGCCGACCACACCCTCTCCTCGATGCTCCCCGAACTCGGCCTGAACGCCGACGACATCAGCACCGAAATTTTGCGCTACGGCCCGGCCGTCATCGAAGCGGCCAAGCGCAACGGTGTCCTCGCCCAACTCCTGCGCGAACGCCTCGAACCCTTCTACTACTCCGACCAGGTCCTCGGTATTCTCGCCGGGGAATAAGTGTCGATCCGCCACTTGAAGCGGTCCGGGGAGCGAAATTCCTTTCCGCATCAGGGTTTCGGCGCCGTCACCGAATTACGGTGTGAGCGGTGAGCTTTCCGACATAGAAAGCCCCATTGATTTCCGGCATGTCGAGATCAATGCACGAATTCCGTTCTCACGCTGTCCCGGATTGACCGCGCACCCGGGGCAGTGCAAGTCGACACCTGACTTTCGCCCGGATACTCGCGGTGTCGCTGGTGCTGGTGCTCGTGCTGCTCGGGGGTCGACAACCCCGGCCGCCATGCCGAGAAGACCGCGACCACGGTTGCGCTGGACTTCGGCGCATCACCCTCGACGTGGCACTCTTCGAACAGGTCCTGCAGCACCGTGCCCTGCCTCGCCACCGGGAAGTCGGCTGAGCAGGGTCGGCGGAGCGGTGCGCACGGGCGTCGCGCGGCGCGGTGTAGCACACGCCGCCACGACATCCGATGCCTCAGCGGCTGCCCAGCGGGGCTCCGAAGAAGGTGGCGAACTTGGCGGACAGGGTGTCGCCGAGGAAGGACAGGGCGCCGGGTGTGGCGGCCATGGTGCCTGCGTCGGAGGTGGTGCAGCCCTGCGCGGCGGGGATGCCGTCGAGCCGGTCGCGCAGCCAGAGCAGGGCGGCGGGGCCGCCGACGACCTCGGCGACGATGTGTTCGCTGGCGTGGTCGCGGGTGTAGGTCAGGGAGGTGTTCGGGTCGCGGCAGTAGGTGTCGACCAGGGCGTCGGTCGCGGCGAGGGGCAGGATCTCGTCCCACGCGGAGTGCCACAGGAACAGCGGCATATCGGGGACTGACTCGCCCATGCGGGTGTCGTCGAGCATGGCCGCCACGGGCGGATCGTCGAGCGGGTTGCCGTCGGAACCGATCATGCCGGTGAGGTCGAGGAACGGCAGCAGCGCCGACTGGTACTGCACGCACAACGGCGACTTGACCGCCATCAGCCCCCTGCCGAGCGGGTTCAGTCGTTGATCGAGATAGGTTGCGAATTCAGGGTATTCGCGGGTCAGGCCCAGGACAGCGGCGAAGACAAGGCCGGAGGTGAGCTGGTTGTTCGCCATGGTGAGGGCGGCGCCCAGATCCGCGCCGACCCCACCCTCGGCCGCGCCGACGATGTTCAGTTCGGGTGCGTAACTCGCGTGCAGCTCGGCGGCGTGACCGGTCGCGATCGACCCGCCGGAGTACCCGTAGAGGCCGACCGGTGCGTCGGACCCCACCTCGAGCGGCGCGAATCCGGTCGCGGCGCGAATGCCGTCGAGGGTGATCCGACCCGCCAGCGGTCCGGCGGCATAGGCCGAGTACGGACCCTGATGGTCGGGCACGACGACCGCCCAGCCCTGCGCCAGCGCCGCCTGCGCGAACAGGAATTCGGCGGGCACCACGATCTGTCCGGCCACCGGGGCGACCGAAAGATGTTGCAGCGCATAGGACGGCGCGCAATAGCCCGCGGTCGAGTCCTCGGCCAGCTGGACCGAGAGCAGCTTGCGCGGTGAGATCGCCTGTCCGCGTGGCTTGATCAGCGTGGCCACGGCCGGGATCGCTTCGTCGCGGCTGTTGTTGGAGCGGTAGGACACCTGCCACGCGTCGACGTCGACCGGCAGCACGCCGAAGTCGGCGATGGTGACCTGCCTGGCCGCGATGATCGCGCCGGGTTCGGTCGCCGCCACCACATCGGCGGGCGGGAGGTAGAAACCCGGGTCGAGCTCGGGTGGCAGCGGAATCACCGGGGCGGGCGGGATCGCCGCCGGCTCGGCTGCGACCGGACCGGCCGCCACCACCGTTGCCGCCGCGAGCACGCTGGTAGCCAGGGCGAGCCAGCGCGGAATCAGGGGAGATCTCATCGTGCACAGTCCTCACAGGAATTGAGACGCCTTCGTCTCAATGGCGGCTACTATGGCACGAGTGTGGTGTGGATCGCAATCGGCCGCGGGTCAGGCAGGCGAGGTCAGGGCGTTGAGCAAGGTGGTGAAGACATCGACGAGGTCGTCGACGGGGGGTCGGGGGTCGTCGAGACTCCACTGGTGCACGGCGCCGTTGACGGCGCCGATGAAGGCCGCCATCGCCATCCGCCAACCGCCCGGCGGCGTGCGCACACCGTCGCGGGCGGACGCGACGGTGGCGACCACCTCGCCCCACTGATCCCGGACCCGAGCCCGGTGTTCCTCGACCGAGGCGCTCACCCCGACGATCTCGACGAACGCCACCTTGGCCGCCCGGATATCGTCGGTGATGGCTGTCGTGTAAGCCCGCAGCGCGGCTTCGATGAGGGTGCGCAGATCGTCGGTGCCGACCGCCGCGAGCGCCGCGATCACGGCCTCGCGCGCCCTGCCCTGCACCACGTCGTACACCGCGACGAGCAGTTCCTCGCGACCGGCGAACTGCTCGTAGAACTGCCGCCGGGACAGCCCCGCCGCCGCGCACACATCGGTGAGCGAACTGTTGGCGTACGACTTCTCGGCGAAGACGGTCAGGCCCGCCTCGATGAACAGCGCACGACGCTCGACCTGTCGCTCGGCGACCGAAGTGCCGGTGTAATTGTGCCGAGTGCGCCCAGATGTCACCCCACGACCCTACGAGGTGGCGGCCTCGACGGGTCCGATCGGGACCACCAGCGGGGTGCCGGTGACCGGATCCTCGATCACCTTCGCGCGCAGCCCGAACACCTGCGCCACCACGTCCTCGGTTAGCACTTCGGCGGGCGTGCCCGCCGCAACTACGCGTCCGGCCCGCATCGCGACCAGCCGATGGGCATAGCGGGCGGCGAGATTGAGGTCGTGCAGCACCATCACCACCGTGCGGTTCGCCTCGGCGTGCAGTCGCCGGACCAGGTCGAGCACCTCGATCTGGTGGGCGAGGTCGAGGAAGGTGGTCGGTTCGTCGAGCAGCAGCAGGTCGGTGTTCTGGGCCAGCGCCATCGAGATCCAGGCGCGCTGGCGTTGCCCGCCGGACAGCTCGTCGAGCGAGCGGTCGGCGAACTCGACCATATCGGTCCAGGTGAGCGCCTCGGTGACGGCGGACTCGTCGTCCTGGGACCATTGGCGATACCACCGCTGGTGCGGATGCCTGCCCCGCGCGACGAGGTCGGCGACGGTGAGACCGTCCGGGGCGAGCGGGGATTGGGGCAGGATGCCGAGTACGCGCGCCACGTCCCTGGTCGACATCCGGTCGATGCGTTTGCCGTCGAGGTGCACATGACCACCGGTGGGCCGAAGGAGCCGGGCCATCGCGCGCAGGAGCGTGGATTTTCCGCAACCGTTTGGTCCGATCACCGCGGTGATCGTGCCACCGGTGACCTCGAGATCCAGCCCGTCGACGACGGTGGTCGTCCCGTAGCCGAGGGTCAAGGCGTCGGCCTGGAGCCGAACGGTCATCACGCGCCCGCTTTCCCGGCACGATTGCGCCGCATCAACAGATAGATCAGATAGGGGGCGCCGAGCACGGCGGTGACCACCCCCACGGGCAGCTCGCCCGAGGGCAGCAGCGTGCGGGCGACGAGATCGGCCCCGACGGTGAAGGCCGCGCCGAGCATCGCCGAGGTGAGCAGCGGTGGCTGGGCCGAACCGGTGAGCCGCAGCGCCACCTGCGGCACCGCGAGGGCGATGAAGATGACAGCCCCCGCCGAGGCGGTCGCGACCCCGGCGAGCAGTACCGCCAGCACCAGCAGCGTCAGGCGGGCGGTGTTGAGCCGGATGCCGAGCGAGCGGGCGGTGTCGTCACCGAAGTGCAGGGCGCCGAGCAGGTGGGTGCCCGCGAGGACCACCGGCACCAGGACGGCCAAGGCGATCGCGACCGGTGTCACCTGGATCCAGCCGCTGCCGTTGAGGCTGCCGGTCAGCCAGGTCACCGCCCGCGTCGCGACATCGACTTCCCCGACGCTGAGCAGCCAGAACGTCACGCTGGACAGCAGCGAACCGGCGCCGAGGCCGACGAGTACGAGTCGATAGCCTTCGATCCCGCCGCGCCAGGCCAGCACGAAAACTCCCAGCGCGGCGAGTAGTCCGCCGAGCATGGACGCCACCGGCACCCCGATCTCGGCCACCGCGCCGCTGACCTGCCCACGGCTGCCCGACAGCGCGATCACCGCGACCGCGGCGACGCTCGCGCCCGCGGTGACACCGAGAATATCGGGACTGGACAACGGGTTTCGCGCGATGCCCTGGGTGATCGCACCGGACAACGCGAGCGCCGCGCCGACCAGCGCACCGGTGAGAATCCTCGGCAGTCGCAGATCCCACACCACGTATGCCAGCCCGTCGTCGCCACCACCGGTGAGCACCGCGAGCACATCCAGCGGCGTGACCGGGCCGCCGTCGGGCATCGTGTAGGTGCCGAGTGCGAGCGCGACACAACTGGTGACACCGAGCACCGCCACGCCGAGCAACAGGACCGCCGTGGTGCGCAACCGCAACTGCCAGGACACCGGCCCCAGCCGGACCGCCCGCACGGTACTCATACGGTCACCAGCTTCCGGCGACGGACCAGCACGATGAAGAACGGCACGCCGACGAAGGCGAGCATGATGCCCGCGGGCAGTTCGCCCTTGTCCAGCACCACTCGCCCCGCGATGTCGGCGACCAGCACCAGGATCACGCCGAGCAGCCCGGCGACCGGAACCAGCCAGCGGTAGTCGGGTCCGGTGATGCCGCGCGCGAGGTGCGGAACAACGAGTCCGACGAACCCGAGCGGGCCGGCGATCGCCACCACCGCGCCGGTGAGCAGCACGATCGAGCCGATGCCGACGGTGCGGGCCAGGGTGACGCGATGGCCGAGCGCGCGGGCGGTGTCCTCACCCAGGCCGAGCGCGTTGAGCGCGGAGGTGTTGGCCAGCGCGAGCACGATCCCGGCGACGACGAAAGGTGTTGCCTTACCGAGTAAGTCGAGGCTGGTTCCGGCCAGCGACCCGGCCTTCCAGAAACGGTAGATATCGGTGACGTCGGTGTCGAACAGCACCACTGCCGAGATCAGTCCTTGCAGCAGGTAGCTGACGGCGGCGCCGGCCAGCGCGAGAGTCACCGGGGTCGGCCCGCCCCGTCCCGTCGTCCCGATGACGAACACCGTGACGGTGGCGATCAAGGCGCCCGCGAAACCGAACCACACATAGCCGAACAGGCTCGAGATGCCACCGACCATCACCGCCGCGACGATGCCGAGCGCAGCACCCTGGGTGATGCCGAGCAGCGCCGGGTCCGCGAGCGGGTTCCTGGTGTGGCCCTGGATCACCGCGCCCGCGATGCCGAGCGCGAGCCCGGCGAGGATCCCCAGCAGAGTGCGCGGCAGCCGAAGACCGTTGACGATGGCACCGGTCTCGGTGTCGGTGGTGGCGCCGAGTGCTTGCAGAACCTCCAGCGGAGGGATGAATTTCGAGCCGACGGCCATGCTGAGCAGCACGGCCGTGAGCACCGCGACCAGCAGACCCGCGATGAGTAGCAACCGGCGAGACCGTGTGTCGGCGAACACGGCTCCGGGCGGCGATGCGGTCACTGTCCCTCTTCGTAGTTGGTAATTAGGTAAGGCTTCGCTACGTTAGCAACCCTGAGGACAACCGAACCACCCGGGAGACGTCGATGAATACCCCACTGAGCCGTCGGCTCGCCGCCGCCGCGGTAGTCGCCGCCGCTGTACTGAGTCTTTCCGCGTGCGGCCAGGAACGCGCGACCACCGGCGCCGCAGGCAGTGATTGCGACACCGCGAGCAATCTCGACGGCGGCGCCTACCCGCGCACCATCGAGAAGGGCGCGGTCAAGGACGCGGCAGGGGCGAATGTCGGCACCGTCGTCGACCCGGCGACCATCGCCACCCGCCCGGTCCGCGTCGCCGCGCTCGATCAGACGTTCGTCGACGCCGCGCTGGTGCTCAACACCGAACTCGTCGCGTACACGACCTACCAATCCATGGGGGACAAGCTGCCCGCGTTCCTCGGTGCGTCGGCACAGACCTGCGGCAGCCGCGCGGTGAACGTCGGTAGCGTCCAGACCCCCGACATCGAGAAGTTGGCCGGTGCCCGCCCGGACCTGATCGTCTCGGCCAAGGTGCGGCACGAGAAGCAGTACGAGCAGTTCCGTGGCATCAAGCTCGGTTCGGGCACGGTGCCGGTGGTGTTCAGCCAGACCACCGGCGCCACTTGGAAGGAGAACCTGCTGTTGCTCGCGAAGGCGGTCGACAAGGAGAACCTCGCCAAGGCGAAACTCATCGCCTACCAGGACCGGGCCGCCGCGATCGGCGCGGCGATCAAGGCGAAGAACGGCGGGACCGCGCCCACCGTCTCGCTGCTGCGCTTCATGGGCAAGGAGGACCGGCTCATGCAGCGGGTCAGCTTCATCGGCGACATCTTCGCCGACACCGGCCTGAATCAGCCCGACAAGTCGACCGACCCGAAGAACGACTTCGCGATCACGCTGAGCCCGGAGCGTCTGCTCGACGCCGACGCCGACTACGTCTTCCTCACCAGCAGCGGCGAGGACGCCGCCACCCAGCGCAAGGCGGCCGCCGAGGCCAACCCGCTGTGGAATCAGCTGCGGGGCAAGATCACCCCGGTCGACGACCTGGTCTGGCTGACCTCGGTCGGTCTCACCGGCGCACACGCGGTACTCGACGACATCGCCGCGACCTTCGGCGTCGACCCGGCGAAGTAGGCGCGCAGCTTCCTGTTCGCTCACCCCTACACTCGGCGGGGTGGGCGAACAGAAGCAGCACATGCTGGCGGGGGATCTGTACAAGGACAACGACCCGGAACTCGTGGCCGAACGTCGACGAGCGCAACGGTTGTGCGACGAGTTCAATCGCACCGGGCCCGACGAAACCGATCGGCGGACCGAGTTGCTGGGCGATCTCCTCGGCAAACTGGGGGAAGGGTCGTGGATCATGCCGCGATTCCAGTGCGACTACGGCTATCTGATCGAGATCGGCGCCAACAGTTTCCTCAACTACGACGCGATCCTGCTCGACTGCGCGCCGATCATCATCGGGGACGACTGTTCGATCGGGCCGCGCTGTCAGCTGCTCACCGCCCTTCACCCGATGCAGGATCACGAAAAACGCAGGCAGCGATGGGAATCGGCGGCGCCGATCCGGATCGGGAACAACGCGTGGTTCGGCGGCGGAGTCATCGTGTGCCCCGGGGTCACCATCGGCAACGACGTGGTGGTCGGCGCGGGCAGCGTGGTCACCCGCGACCTGCCCGATCGCGTGTTCGCGGCGGGCAATCCGGCCAGGGTGATCCGGGCGCTGTAGGTGTGATCCGCGCGTCGCCGGGTCGCGTTCGGTGGGTCGGCGGCAATACTGTCTGTTCATGGGCCAATCGCGAGTCGTGCAGGAGCAGGAAGCCACCCGGCCGTTGCGCGAGGACATCCGGTTCCTCGGCGGCATCCTCGGTGACACCATTCGTGACCACGAAGGACCCGAGGTGTTCGACCTCATCGAGCGGGTCCGCATCGAGGCGTTCCGGGTGCGTCGCGAGGAAGTGGAACGCAGCGCGGTCGCCGACATGCTCGACGGCACCCCCACCGAAGTGGCGCTGCCGCTGATCCGGGCGTTCAGCTACTTCGTGCTGCTGGCCAATCTGGCCGAGGACATCCAGCGCGACCGCCGCCGCGCCGCGCACGTGGCGGCGGGTGAACCACCGCAGGACTCCTCGCTGGCCGCGACCTACGCCAAGCTCGACGCCGCCGACCTCGACGGCACGAGCGTGGCCGAACAGCTCACCGACGCCCTGGTCTCCCCGGTGATCACCGCGCACCCCACCGAGACGCGCAGGCGTACGGTCTTCGACGTGCAGGCCAAGATCACCGCCCTGATGCGGTTGCGGCGCAGGCTCGAGCCCGGCGACCCCGGTTTCGACGACACCGAAATGCGCATTCGCCGTGAAGTCCTCACCCTGTGGCGCACCGCGCTGATCCGGTTGGCGCGCTTGCGGATTCAGGACGAGATCTCGGTGGGCCTGCGCTACTACGACCTGACCCTCTACGACGTGATCCCCGCGATCAACGCCGAGGTCCGTGCGGCCCTGCGTTCCCGCTGGCCCGATGTCGACCTGCTCGAGCGCCCGATCCTGCGCCCCGGGTCCTGGATCGGTGGCGACCGCGACGGAAACCCCTATGTGACAGCCGAAGTCGTGCACACCGCCGCCGAGCAGGCCGCCGCCTACGCCTTCGGCCGCTACCTGGGCGAGCTGGTGGAACTGGAGAAGTCGCTGTCGCAGTCGGCGCGGCTGGTGCGGGTGAGCCCGGCGGTCACCGCGCTCGCGGCGGCCGGTTACGACGACCCGGCCGTGTTCGCCGACGAACCGTACCGCCGTGCGCTGCATGCGATCCGGGCCCGCCTCAGTGCCACCGCGCGACGCGCGCTCGACCGCCTCCCGGACCACGGTCTCACCGCCGACGCCGAGCCCTACCCCACGCCGCAGGCCGTGCTCGACGACCTGGACGCGATCGATGCCTCCCTGCGCGCCAGCGGTGACGCCCTGCTCGCCGACGACCGCCTCTCCGCCCTGCGCCACGCCGTGGAGACCTTCGGTTTCCACCTGCAGGGCCTCGACCTGCGCCAGAACTCCGAGGTGCACGAACAGGTCGTCGCCGAACTGCTCGCCTGGTCGGGTGTGCACCCGGACTACGCGAGCCTGAGCGAAGCCGAACGGGTCGACCTGCTGGCCACCGAATTGCGCACGCGCAGGCCACTTCTCGGCCCGAACACACAGCTGAGCGAGCTGGCGGCCAAGGAACTCGGTGTGCTGCGCGCGGCCAAGGACGTGATCGACACCTTCGGTGCCGCCGCCGTCCCGAACTACATCATCAGCATGTGCACCTCGGTGAGCGACATGCTCGAGGCCGCCCTGCTGCTCGAGGAGGCAGGGATTCTCGATCCCGGCACGCCCGACGGTTCACCGCACAGCCCGGTCGGGATCGTCCCGCTGTTCGAGACCATCGAGGACCTCGGTGCGGGCGCGGCGACTCTCGCTGCCGCACTGGAGGTTCCGGTGTACCGCGACCTCGTCGCCGCCGCAGGCATGCGGCAGGAAGTGATGCTCGGCTACTCCGATTCCAACAAGGACGGGGGGTACCTGGCCGCGAACTGGGCGCTCTACCGCGCCGAACTGGACCTGGTGGAGGTGGCGCGTAAATCGGGAATCCGGTTGCGGCTCTTCCACGGTCGCGGCGGAACCGTCGGACGTGGTGGTGGTCGCAGCTACGACGCGATCCTCGCCCAGCCGGCCGGCGCCGTACGCGGGTCGTTGCGGCTCACCGAACAGGGCGAGGTGATCGCCGCGAAGTACTCCGAATCCGGTGCGGCACACCGCAACCTGGAATCACTCATCGCGGGCACCCTCGAATCCACCCTGCTCGACGTGGAGGGCCTCGGCGACGACGCCGAACCCGCCTACGAACTGCTCGACGACCTGGCGACCCGGGCCCGCGCCGCCTACGCGCACCTCGTGCACGACACCCCCGGCTTCGTCGAGTACTTCCGCCAGTCCACCCCGGTCGCCGAGGTCGGCGACCTCAATATCGGCAGCCGCCCGGCCTCGCGCAAACCGACCAATTCGGTGTCGGACCTGCGTGCGATCCCGTGGGTGATGGCCTGGAGCCAGGCCCGCGTCATGCTGCCGGGCTGGTACGGCACCGGCACCGCACTGCAGGACTGGGTTGGCGACGATCCGGCGCGCCTGGCCCGGCTCACCGATCTCTACCAGCGCTGGCCCTTCCTGCGCACCGTGCTGTCGAACCTGGCGCAGGTGATGGCCAAGAGCGACCTCGACATCGCCGCCCGCTACGCCGACCTCGTCGACGACGAACACCTGCGCGACACGATCTTCGGGATGATCCGCGACGAACACGCGCGAACGATCCGCATGTACAAGGCGGTCACCGGCCACGACGAACTCCTCAGCGACAACCCGTCACTGGCGGAGTCGATCCACAATCGTTTCCCCTACCTGGAACCGCTCAACCAGCTCCAGGTCGACCTGCTGCGCAGGCTGCGCGGCGGTGACGATTCCGAACTGGTGAAACGGGGGATCCTGCTCACCATGAACGGTCTCGCCACCGCCCTGCGCAACTCGGGCTAGGTCACAGGCACACGCTGATGGTGAGCGGCCCGACCGGGATGCCGGTGCAGATCGACACCGAACCGACGACGGGCGTCGCGGTGGCGGCCGAGGCGGTGCCCGCACCGGTGGCGGTGACGAACAGGGCGAGTGCGGCGACGGCGAGCGGACGGGCGGTCTTGACGAACATAGGCTGATCCTCGGGTAGGACGGGTCGAACAGGCCCCAGGCGGGGCCCGACCCATCTCAACACGAGCCCCGCTCCGGTGTCCTTCGCATCGTGGGAAACGCAGTCGCTCAATCGGTCACGATCGCCACGGCATCGATCTCCACGAGCATCTCGGCGCGCGGCAGACCTGTGAACACGGTGGTGCGCGACGGCAGCACCCCGTCGGTGGTGTGCTCGGTGACGAACTGGCCGTACGCCTCGTTCATGATCGCGAAGTCCTCGCGCTTGGTGAGGTACACGCGCAACATCACCACATCGTCGAAGGTGGCGCCGGACGCGTCGATGATGGCCTTCACGTTCATCAGGGTGCGGGTGGTCTGGGCGGCCACGTCACCCTGGTGCAGGTACTCGTTGGTTTCCGGATCGACCGGACCCTGCCCGGAGACCTGGACGAACGGTCCCTTGCGCACGCCCTGGGAGAAGGTGTGGGCGGGGGCGGGAGCGTCGGCGGTGCGGACGGCGATCTTGTCGGACATTGGTTCAGCCTTTCCTCGCGGGGACGGCTCGGCGGGGATCCCAGCCGAGTTCGGTGGAGATGGCATCGGCGCACGCACGCACCTGGGGGAGCAGCGCGAGCACCTGGTCGTGATCGAGCAGCACATCGGGCACCGAGACCGACACGGCGGCGACCACATTGCCGATGCCGTCGCGCACGGGCACGCCGATGCAGTTGACGAAACTCTCGTGTTCCTCGTGGTCCTCGGCGAAGCCCTGGGCGGCAACCCTTTCCAGCTCGGCGAGGTATCGCTCCGGCGTACGCAGGGTGCGTGGGGTGAACGGGTGGTAGTCCAAACGCGCTGCCACCGTGACCCATTCGGATCGCGGCAGCGCAGCGACGAGAACCTTGCCGACGGCCGTGCAATGCAGGGGAGCGGGCCTGCCGATGCGCGAGTACATCCGCACCGACTGTTCGGCATCGACCTTGTCGATGTAGACCGCGTCACCGGACTCGTAGGCGGCCAGGTGCACCGTCTGGCCGGTGGTCGTGCCGAGTGCGCTCAGATGCGGCCGGGCGACGGTGCGCACGTCACGGTTTTCCAGTGCGTGGCTTGCCAATTCGAACATGCGGCTGCCCAGTGAGTAGCGGTGCGCGGCGTCGCGGACCACGAATCGTTCGGCCTGCATGGTCTGCAGCAGCCGCAGCACCGTCGACTTGTGCACCCCGAGCCGGCCCGCCAGTTCGTCGAGGGATTGGGAGTCCTCGCCGAGCGCGATCAGAATGGACAGGGCTCGCGACACGCTTTGACTCATGGCCCGATCGTCCCATCTGCTCGCGGTGGATAGGTGAGCCCCGTCCAGGCGTCGTCGGAAAGCGCGGCCAGTCGCCGGAGTTCTTGGGACGGTGGAAGTTTCGCCGAATCGCCCGCGTCGGTGAGGGTAGCGGCCGCGCACAGGTGCCCGTAGCGCAGGCGGGTGCGCAGGTCGGCGCCGTGCAGCAGTGCCGCGAGGTAGCCACCGGCGAAGGCGTCACCGGCGCCGATGCGTTCGGTGACGGTGAGGTTCAGCGCGGGAACTTCCATTACGTGATCACCGTCGAACCCGATCGCGGTGTGCTTGTCGTTCTTGACGATCAGCTGCCCCGGTTCGGGGAACAGGCCACGCAGGGCCGCCGGATCACCGGTACCGAAGATCTCGGTGGCTTCGTCGGCGCCGAGGAACACGACATCGGCGCCACGCACGTGCGCGGCGAGTTCGTCGGCGGCCGCGCCGATACGTGAACCCCACACGGCCGGGCGGTAATTCAGGTCGAAGCTGACCAGCGAACCGTGTCGTGGACGGTCGAGCAGACCGCGGGTGAGCGCACACGCCGAATCGGACAGCGCGGGGGTGATGCCGGTGAAGTGCACGAGGTCGGCTCGTGTCAGTGGCGGTGCGTCGAGGTCGGCGGGCGAGAGGGCGCTGGCGGCCGACCCGGACCGGTAGTAGTGCATGCGGCTCTCGCCCCGGGGTAGGTCGTGTGCCGCGTCCGAGCCGCCGCCGCGTTCCTTGATGTAGATGCCGGTCGGCCGCATCGGGTCGACCGCGACCGCTGCCACGTCCACTCCCGCACGGGCCAGCTCGGCCGTCAGGTAGCGCCCGAACCCGTCGTCACCGACCCGCGACAGCCACGCCGCCGATATCCCGAGCTGGGCCAGCACCGAGGCCACGTTCGCCTCGGCGCCACCGGCGCAACGCTCGAACATTCCGGAGCCTTCGAGCGGGCCGGGCTCGGCGACGAGCACCGCCAATCCCTCGCCAACGGTGACCGCCCTGGGCTGCGCCTTTGTTACGTGGGTCACCTCGTCGGACCTTTCGTGGTTGCGGTCACTGCTGTCTGCATGCACAATAACGAGCAGAAACATTCAGTGCAACTCTCGTTGCACATAGTGCAATAGCTGCCGGACATGTCCGATCTGGCTCTGTACCCGCCGGGAAAGGGATGCTGTGACCATCGACAACGATGTCGTCGACGCGCTGGCCGCCGAGCTGCTCGGTCCGCACATCAAGAGCGCCCCACCCGCCGCGTGGGGCCACACGGTCCGCGAATACTTGACGGGCACACCGCAACTCACGCACTGGCAGACGCCGCTGCTCACCCTCGACCGCGCTGCCCTCGATGCCAACCGGGCGCTGATGGCCGACTGGAGCAGTGCCGGTGGTGTCGCGCTCGCCCCGCACGGCAAGACCACCATGGCGCCGCAGCTGTGGCGCGAACAGCTGCGGGCAGGTGCCTGGGGGATCACCCTGGCCACCGCCTGGCAGGCACAGCTCGCCCGCTCCTTCGGGGTCGGCCGGATCCTGCTCGCCAACGCGCTGGTCGACCCGATCGGGCTGGCCTGGGTGGCCGAGGAGTCGGCGCGCGACGAGAATTTCGAGTTCTACTGCTGGGCCGACAGCGTCGCCACCGTCGAGCTGATGGACAAGATCCTGCGCGACACCGCGCCCGGGCCGCGGGTCCGCGTGCTCGTCGAACTGGGTGGCGCGCACGGTCGTACCGGGGCTCGGACCCGTGCCGAGGCGCTCGCGGTCGCGCACGCCCTGGTCGGCAGCGAACGTCTCGTGCTGGCGGGCGTGGGTGGGTACGAAGGCGCGCTCGCCCACGATCGCACCACCGCGGCGCTGGCCGCGGTGCGCGGATATCTGCGTGAACTCGCCGCCTTGCATGCCGAACTCGGCGCCGTGTACCCCGGGCCCGCGATCGTCTCGGCGGGCGGCAGTGCCTATCCGGAACTGGTCGTCGACGAACTGGCGGGCCTGGCATCGGACCGGCGGGAACCGACCGCACCGGGATCGACCACCGTGGTGTTGCGCAGCGGCGCGTACCTCGTGCACGACGACGGCTTCTACGCGGGCATCTCCCCGCTGAGCGCCCCCGCCGCCGACCCCGGCTTGCGTTCGGCGATGCACGGCTGGGCCCGGGTCGTCTCCCGGCCGGAGCCGGAACTCGCCCTGCTCGACGGCGGCAAACGCGACTTCCCCTTCGACGAGGGCCTGCCGACACCGCAACTCGTGGTGGGCGGGTCGGCACTCCCGTCGGGCGCGCAGGTGAGCGCGCTCAACGACCAGCACACCTTCCTGCGACTGCCCGGCGCCACGTTCGCGGATCTTCCCGTGGGAAGTGTGGTGCGGCTCGGTCTTTCGCACCCCTGTACCGCCTTCGACAAATGGCGGCTGATTCCCGTGATCGACTCCGCCGAGACGGCGCACCCGCGCGTGGTCGACCTCATCCGCACCTACTTCTGACGGACGACCATGACCTCCTTGCTCTTTCGCGACATCGATATCGTCGACGGCACCGGCGGACCACGCACCCACGGTGACGTCCTCGTGCGCGACGGCCGCATCGCCGAGATCGCCGACTCGATCCACACCGACGCCCGCGTGGCCGGTGTGCGGCCGGGCTCGGTCCTCGCGCCGGGCTTCATCGATATGCACGCCCACTCCGATCTGTACCTGCTCACCCACCCCGAGCACATTCCGAAGATCACCCAGGGCGTCACCACCGAGGTGATCGGGCAGGACGGGCTGTCCTACGCACCGATCGACGATGCCGCACTCGCGCTGGTGCGCAAGCAGATCGCGGGCTGGAACGGCAACCCCACCGACTTCGACTTCTCCTGGCGCACCGTCGGTCAATACCTGGACCGGCTCGACCAGGGCATCACTCCCAACGCCGCCTATCTGGTGCCGCAGGGGACGCTGCGCCTGCTCGTCGTCGGCGCCGATCAGCGTGCGGCGACCACCTCCGAGATCGATCGGATGTGCGCGCTGCTCGCGCAGGGGCTCGACGAGGGCGCGGTCGGCATGTCGAGCGGGCTCACCTACACGCCCGGCATGTATGCCGACACCGGTGAACTCGCCGCCCTGTGCGCCGTCGTCGCCTCCTACGGCGGCTTCTACGCCCCGCACACCCGCTCCTACGGGGCCGGCGCACTGGAGGCCTACGCCGAGATGATCGGTCTGGCGAAGGCCACCGGCTGCGCCCTGCACCTGACCCACGCCACCATGAACTTCGGCGTGAATCGCGGTCGCGCACCCGAATTGCTCGCCATGATCGCCCGGGCCCGCGCCGACGGCTGCGACATCACCCTCGACACCTACCCGTACCTGCCCGGCTCGACCACCCTGTCGGCGTTGCTGCCCAGCTGGGCGATGTCGGGCGGTCCCGACGCCGCGCTGGACCGGCTCGGCGACCCGGCCGCGCGCCGCCGCATCACCGCCGATGTGGACGTGCACGGGTCCGACGGGTGTCACGGAGTCACCGTCGAGTGGGAGACCATCCAGATCAGCGGTGTCGGCAACGACGAACTCGCCGAGCACGTCGGCCGCACCGTCGCCGAGATCGCCGCCGAGCGCGGCACCGCGCCCGTCGAGGTGTTCTTCGAGCTCCTGGTCCGCGACCAGCTGGCCACCACCATCCTGCAGCACGTCGGCCACGAGGAGAACGTGCGCGCGATCATGGTCGACGCCGGGCACATGGGCGGCAGCGACGGTTTGCTGGTCGGTGCCCGCCCGCATCCGCGCGCGTGGGGCACCTTCCCGCGCTACCTGTCGCGCTATGTCCGTGAGCTCGGCGTCCTCGGTCTCGAGGACTGCGTGCATCACCTGACCGGTCGTCCCGCCGCCCGGCTGCGGCTGGCCGAGCGCGGCCTGATCCGGCCCGGATTCGCCGCCGACCTGGTGGTGTTCGATCCGGCGACGATCCACGACACGGCCACGTTCGAGCAGCCACGTCAGCAGGCGCGTGGTATCCAGCACGTGCTGGTCAACGGCGAATTCGCCGTGGAGAACGGCACCGCGACCGGGGTCCGCGCCGGTCGTGCCCTGCGCATGGACGCCACGCGAGAGGAGACCCGATGAATCCACTGCTGAGCTCGTCGTCACGGGCGATGGAGGTGATCCGGGCCGACCGGGCGCTCACCGTCGTCCGCGCGCCCGCCGTCCCCGATCCCGTCGCACTGGCCGAGGCACTGGCCGGGGCGGGGTTGCGTGCGGTCGAATTCACCTTCACCACCCTCGGTGTGCTCGACGCGATCGCGAAGGCGCGCCGCGCCGCCGACGCGGTGATCGGCGTCGGCACCGTCACCACCCGCGACCAGGCGTCGGCGGCCGTCGACGTCGGCGCGCAGTTCCTCGTCACCCCCGCGGTGCGCCCGGAGGTCGCCGAAGTCGCTGTGGCGAACCAGATCCCGGTCATCATGGGTGCTTTCACGCCCACCGAGGTACTGGCGGCGGTCGACCTTGGTGCGGCAGCGGTGAAGATTTTCCCCGCTCGCTCGCTCGGCCCCGCCTATCTCAAAGACCTGCTCGGCCCGTTCCCGCATGTGTTCCTGATTCCCTCCGGTGGCGTCAACGCGCACAACGCGCGGGAATACCTGCAGGCGGGCGCCGTCGCCGTCACCGCGGGCACCGAGGTGGTCGCGCCCCTGGACGTCGCGAGCTCGCGCTGGTCCGAGATCGGCTCGCGGGCCGCACGTTTCGTTCATTCGCTGGATTGAGAGGTTTGTCCATGGGCGCCACAGTCGACTGGCTGCGCACCACCACCCCCGGGTTGCTGGTGCTGTGCGGTCTCGCGATCGCCGTACTGCTCATCGCTATCATCAAGATCAAACTGGAGCCGTTCGTCGCGCTGCTGCTCACCGGTCTGCTGCTGGCACTGGCCGCCGGACTACCGGTCTCCCAGATCGTCGGCACCCCGCTCAAGGCGGGTGAGTCGCTGCTCGAGACCGGTTTCGGCAGTATTCTCGGACACATCGCGGTGATCATCGGGCTCGGCACCGTGCTCGGTGCGATCCTCGAAAGATCCGGTGGCGCCGATGTTCTCACCGACAAGCTGCTGCGGGTGTTCGGTGAGAAGGGCGCGCCCGTCGCGATGGGCATCCTCGGCCTCATCTTCGGCATCCCGGTGTTCTTCGACATCGGCATCTTCGTCCTGGCACCCCTGATCTACGTCGCGGCCAAGCGCGGTGGACGCTCGCTGGTGCTCTACGCCATGCCCATGCTGGCCGGTCTGTCCATGACGCACGCGTTCCTGCCGCCGCATCCGGGACCGGTCGCGCTCGGCGGACTGCTCGGGGTGAGCCTCGGCTGGCTGATCGTGATGGGCTTCGTCTGCGGCATACCGGGTTTCATCGCCTCCGGCATCCTCTGGGGCACCTACATCGGCAAGCGGGTCATCGTCTCGGTGCCCGAGGAATTCGTGCCGCTCGAACCCGACACCGACGACGAGGAGGGCGGCATCGTCGCCACCGGTGTGGTCACCAAGGCCCCGCCCTCGGTGGCGTTGATCGGCGCCATCATCGCCATCCCGCTGGTGCTGATCCTCGGCGCCACCTTCGGATACCAACTGCTGGACAAGGATTCGGCCCTGCTGCAGGTGCTCACCTTCTTCGGTACGCCTGCCGTAGCGCTGCTCATCACCGTGCTCGTGGCGTTCTACCTGCTCGGTATCCGGCGCGGTTCCACCGTGCAGGAACTCAGCGTCATCACGGCCGAATCGCTCAAACCGGTCGGCATGGTGCTGCTGGTCGTCGGCGCGGGCGCGTTCTTCGGCAAGGTCATCTCGGCCACCGGTATCGGCACCGCCCTGGCCGACACGATGTCGGCGGCCGGGCTGCCCGTCATCGTGCTCGCCTACCTCATCAGCTGCGGCCTGCGCATCGCCCAGGGTTCGGCCACGGTCGCCATCGTCACCACCGGCGGCATCGTCGCCCCGTTGGTCGCCGAGCAGAACTACTCTCAGATGTCGATCGCCCTGATCGCCATGGCGATCGCCGCGGGCTCGATCATCCTCAGCCACGTGAACGACGGCGGCTTCTGGATCATCGCGAAGTACTTCAACATGACGGTGAAACAGACACTGCAGACGTGGACGGTGCTCGAAACCGTGTTGTCAGTGGTGAGCTTCGCGGTCGCGGCGCTGCTGTTCTCGATCGTCTAGGCGCTGTCGGCGGCCGGGCTGTCCTGGGTGGGCAGCCCGGCCGCCTTGTCTTCGTTCCATCCGCAGGCTGCCCGGTGGTCGTGGCTGGGGATGATGCGGACCGTATCGCGAACGGCGTGCAGGCGGTGGATCGTTCGCCAGGCCCCGGTGCGGTCGTCGTCGGCCAGCGCACCGGGGTAGCCCGACTTCTGCCGCAGCTCGGTGGTCTGGAGGTTGTGCCAGACCGCGTCGCCCGCCAGCAGGACGGGTCCGCGTGCGGTGCGGAGCAGAATGCCGATGCTGCCCGGTGTGTGGCCGGACAGATCGACCAGCACCACCGCGCCGTCGCCGAACAGATCGTGGCTCGCGGCGAAGGTGAGGACGGGCGGACCGTCGAGTTCGTAGCAGTCGAGCGGGCGATTTCGGACGGCTTGCCGCACGCCGCCGACGGGGGCGACCGGGCCGGTCATCGCCCAGCGGTGTTCGGGTCGATGCAGCCGCAGCGGCAGGTCCGGCAGATCGAGCAGTCCGGCGACATGATCCCAGTGCAGGTGGGTCGGCAGTGCGAAGTCGATGTCGTCGGCATCGATTCCACTGCGCTGCAGGGATTCTCGGATGTCGAGCACATCGCTCGGTGGGTTCACCGCGGGTCGCAGCACTCTCGGTAGTTCGGCTACCGCCCGTCGCCGCACGTCGACGCAGATGCCCGGGTCGACGAGGAAGCTCGCCCGCGGGTGCCGCACAACGAAGGCCGTCATCGCGGACTCGATCCGGCGTGGAGTGAACACACCTTCGACGACGGCGGCGGTCGGCACGCTGCGGGCGTTCTGCGCCAAGGCGACCAGCTCGACCGTTGTCGAGCCACGCGGTAATCCGTTGTCCCGCAGTGCGGAGAGGAATCGGCGATCGGGTCGGCGCGGCAGCACCGCACCGGTGATCGCCGTCGTCGCGGCGCGGCAGCATCGCCACACATCCGGTGTCGCTACTCGCTCGCCCACCAGTCCGAGGTTGTCTTCGGTTGTCATGGAGCTACGCTAAAACTTCAGGTCGACCTGAAGTAAAGAGGCGAACGTGACCGATACCGCCGGACCGCGCCGAATCGGTGATGTCGCCGTCGAACTGGGTGTCGCCGCCCATGTGCTGCGTCATTGGGAGGATGTCGGCGTGCTCGTCCCGCCCCGGGCGCCGGGCGGTCATCGGGTCTACAGCGACGACCTGGTGGTGCGGGCGCGTCTCGTGCTGCTCTGTCAGCGCGCCGGGCTTTCGCTGGCCGAGATCAAAGACCTGTTCGCGGCGCGGTCGCGAGCGGAGCGGGTCGAACTCTTCGCGGGCAAGCAGGCCGAACTCGGCGCGCGTGTGCGGGATCTCACGCGCACCATCGATTTCCTCAGCCACGTCCTGCGCTGTACACACCCGATCGTCGATGAATGTCCGGAGTGCGTCGGATTCAGTCGCGTGGATGCGGCGGAACGCGTCGGCGCGTTGTTCGGGTAGTCGGGGCGGCGCCGGTCGCGAGGTGCGTCAGCGCGCCTTACGGGTAGGCGGCGACAGTGTTCGAGTCAGCCGTTCGAGCGCCTCGTGGGGATCTTTGCCGTGCTCCGCGCCGGTGAGACGGTGGATGACCGCGCCGTCCATGTAGTCGACCAGGATTCCGGCATTGATCGGATCGATGCCCGCCTGAGCGGCGAGCTCGACCGCCTGCTCGCGTAGTCGGCCGTGCCCGCGTCGCAGCGATTCGGCGACGGTCGGCATGGCTTGGGATTCGCCGAAGAGGGCGAGCCGGGCCTGGGTGCGGATGCGGTCGGTGGTCGTCGCGTGGGTGATGAATCGGGCGAGTGCGTCGACGAGATGGTCGACGGTGGGCGGTCCGAGAACGCGGTGCAGGGCGGTCCAGTCGGCGTGATCGCGCTGCTCGAGACGCTCGGCCACCCCGCACAACAGCGCCTCCCTGGTGCGGAAGTAGTTGGACGTGGAGCCGGCGGGTAGTTCGGCGGCTTGGTCTACGGCGCGATGGGTAAGGCCACGTGAGCCGCGCGTGCCCAATACCTCGATGGCCGCGTCGAGAAGCTGTTCGCGTTTGGTTGCCACACATCGATACTACGGGCGTAGTGATCGTCACTACAGCTGTAGTGTAGGGCACTACAGCTGTAGTAGGGTGGCATCGCACCGGGAGGCGTCGTGCGGAAGCCTCTCCGGTCCGTAGGTAGTACCCGGACAGGGATCGTCTCTCGATACGAAGGGTTCGGAAATGGCTACAGCGATAGTTGTCGGCGGCGGAATCGGGGGGACGGCGGTCGCCCTCGGGTTGATCCGACGCGGCTGGTCGGTGCGGGTGTTCGAACGGGCGGCGCGGTACAGCGAGGTAGGGGCGGGAATCTCGCTGTGGCCCAATGCCCTGCGAGCGCTGGACGCACTCGGAGTCGGTGAGGCGGTGCGGGCGCAGGGTCTGGACGATGTGTCGGCGGGGATTCGCGACGAGCGGGGGCGATGGCTGTCGCGGACCGATGTCGCGACCATGCGGCGTCGGTTCGGGGCTCCGGTGATGATCCACCGGGCAGCGTTGCTGGATATCCTCCGGGGTGCTCTGCCGGAAGGAGTTGTGGAGACAGGGGTTTCGGTGGAGCGGGTCGACCTGGACGGGACGGTCGTGCATTCGGCCGGTTCGGGGCGAGACGTCGGCCAGGTCGGCTCCACTGCCGACCTGGTCGTCGGCGCAGACGGTATCCGCAGCGTCGTCCGGCGGGCCGTCTGTGGAGAGGTCGCGCCGCGATATGCCGGATACACGGTGTGGCGCGCGGTGGTCGGTATCGCCGAGCCGTTGACCGAATTCGGCGAAACATGGGGTCGGGGAGCACGTTTCGGCATGGCACCGCTGCCCGATGGACGCATCTACTGCTTCGCGGTCTACGACGCCGAGGAAGGTTCCGTTGGCAGTTTCGCCGAAGTGCGTGCCCGCTTCGCCGCGTGGCACCATCCCATTCCGGCGCTGCTCGCAGCTGCCGATCCGAACACGGTGCTGCACAACGACATCTATGAACTGCCCGCGTTGACGACCTTCACCGCGGGTCGTCTCGCGCTGCTCGGCGATGCCGCTCACGCGATGACACCGAATCTCGGGCAGGGTGGGTGTCAGGCGCTCGAGGATGCCGTTGTTCTTTCACGGCTGGCCGGTACGACTGATGGTCTGAGTCGCTATGACTCCGAGCGTCGGCCTCGCACGCAGATGATCGCCCGGCGGTCGGGAACGATCGGGGTCATCGCTCAATTGTCCGCGCGCCCGTTGGTCGGGGTTCGGGACGCGGCTTTGCGGGTTACTCCGGCCAGTGCTCAGTTTCGTTCGCTGGGAAAGGTTTTGGATTGGGTGCCGTGATCTCGGGTTGGGGAGTGCTTTTTGGAGCGCTGGTCCGCTCGAGCGTGCCTGTGTCCTGTCAGGCCCTGGCAGTGCGGTAACGCGCCGCCATCGCCTCGGTGATCGCCCGAAGCCGGGCGCGGAACTCGGGCGGGCCGAGAACCTCGACGTGGTCGGCCAGGGGGAGTAGGGCGTGGGCCAGTACTTCGTAGGACTCGGACGGGATGGTGATGTCGGCCCAGCCGTCGGGGCCGGTGGGGCCGAGGGAGGCCAGTGCGGCGTGGACGGCCGCCGGGTCGTTCATGAGGCGCAACAGGCCGAGGTGCTCGGTGGCGATCCGGCATCGCGCGTCGACTTTCAGCATGGACCGCCCGAAGGCGACTGCCGCGGCCTGCCAGTGGGCAGCAAGATCGAAATCTGTTGGGCGGGTGAATAGTTCACCAGTGAGGTCGGCCGTGGCGATCCGGCTCGCCCGATAGGAACGGATATCGGAGCGGACCCGCGCGACGAGATACCAGGTGCCCGCCTTCATCACCAGGCCCAACGGGTCGACCGTTCGTTCCACGGCGACGTCACCTCGCCGGTAGGTGATCGTGAGGCGGCGGTCGTGCCAGACGGCGTCGGCGATCGTCGCGAGAGTGGGGGTTTCGTCGGGGCGGTGGAACCAGCCGGGCATATCGATGTGGACGCGCTCGGCGATGCGGGTTGCCCGGCCGCGCAGTTCCGGTGGCAGCGCGGCCAGCATTTTCAGCTGGGCGGTGGCGAGGACGGTGCCGAGTCCGAGGTCGGCGGCGGCGCCCGGTAGGCCGGCCAGCAAGACGGCGTCGGCCTCGTCGGAGGTGAGGCCGGTGAGCCGGGTTCGGTACCCGTCGACCAATCGCACCCCACCGCCGCGCCCGGGTTCGCTGTACACCGGCACACCCGCCGCCGACAGCGCCTCCACATCCCGGTACACCGTGCGCACCGACACCTCCAGCTCCCGCGCGAGCTCCCCGGCCGTTGCGCCGCCGTTGGCTTGCAGCAGGAGCAGCAGCTGCACCAACCTGCTCGCTCGCATACGCCGAGACTAGTCGCCAACCTTGACACAGGATGTCAAGGTTGAGTCGTAGCGTGAGCGTATGACCACTTGGAGCCAGTTCACCGAGGAAGCGCCGCGCATCGCCGAGCTGTTCCTGCGCAGACATCGAGCCACCGGCAAGCTGTGCATGCTCGGCACTCTCCGCGCCGACGGATGGCCACGGATCAGCCCGATCGAGCCGATGGTCTTCGAGGACATGCTGGTGCTGGCGGGCATGCCGGACACGCGCAAGTTCGACGACCTCGCCCGCGACCCACGCTTCTGCCTGCATACCGCGACCGTCGACACCAACGTCACCGAGGGCGACGCCAAACTCTTCGGCACCGTCACCGACCTGAAGGACGAATCCGTCCACGCCCGCTTCGCGCAGAAGCTCTTCGACGACAGCGGTTTCGACATCCGCGGCCAGAAATTCGACCACTTCTACATCGCCGACCTCACCAGCGCCTCCACGGTCGAAGTCGCCGAGGACCAGCTCGCCATCACCATCTGGAAACCCGGCGAGGGCGAACGAGTCGTCACCAAACGCTGAATCCCACCACCGCCCGACGCTGGTCACTCGATCACCACCGCGTCCGTATCGTGCCAGCGCCATCACGGCGTGGTAATCGCGTGTCCGATTTCTTATGGACTATGGCTGACTGGTCAGTCATTATAAAGTCATGCCGAAGCGAGTGGATGTGGATGCGCGGCGGACCGAGATTCTGGAGGCGGCCGTCCGGGTCTTCGCCAGAAAAGGGTTCGCCGCGTCGCGGATCGAGGATGTGGCGGCGGAGGCGGGGGTCGCGAAAGGGAGTGTCTACCTCGCAGTCAGCAGCCGGGAGGAGTTGCTGACCGCCGCGTTCGACCAGTACCGAGCGCGCGCCGAACAGCAACTCGCCGCACCCGGAACCGGTCCCGCGCTCGATCGGCTGGCGCAGTTGATCCGGTCGACGGTGGCGATGCTGGCAGCCCACCCGGACTACGCGCGCGTGTTGCTGGACGTGTGGTCGGCCAGGACACCGCTGGATATGGCCGCCGTCTACGAGGGCTACCGGGCGGCCGTCGCGGAACTGCTGCGCGCGGCCGACGCCGAGGGGCAACTGCGGGCGGGCATCGGCGACGCGCACGCCGCGGTGATCGTCGGCGCGATCGAAGGGTGCCTCGTGCAGTGGCTGGCCGACGACCGCGTCGCCCTCACCGAGATGACCGAACCTCTGGTGCAGGTGTGCGTGGAAGGTATCCGCCGATGACGATCACCGACCGGCTGATCGCGCCCGGCGCGACGAGAAGCGAAGCAGCCCTGTGCTATTCGGCGGCGGCCGCCGGTGGGGTGACGGCCGCGCTGCTCGCGAGAAGCGCGGGTGGCTCCGCGCTGGTGGTGGCGGTGGTCGCCCTGATCGGCTTCGACCTGTTCGGCGGCGCCGTGGTCAACGCGACAGCGTCGGCCAAGAACTGGTTCCATCGACCCGGCCGAAGCGCCCGTCATCACCTCACCTTTGTCGCCATCCACGGCCAACCGTTCCTGCTGGCCCTGGTGGTCCCGGGGTTCGGTTGGTGGGTCGCGGCGACCATCTACAGCCTCGTCCTCGCGGCGGCCGTCGTCGTGCTCTCGGTGCCCGATCAGCTGCGCGTGCCGGTTGCCTTCGCGGGCACCGTATTCGGCGTCGCGATCACCACGTCGATGCTCACGGTGCCGACCTTCCTCCTCTGGTTCGGCCCGGTACTGCTGATCAAGCTCCTCCTCGCGCACCTGCAACCCGATTCACCGCGAGCAAGGTGACGGATCGCCCGCGCGCGGTGTCGGGGATCGGCTGGTGCGCTGTGCCACGATGACCCGCATGGAGCTGCTCGCTTCCGCCGGTGCCGACGGGCCGACGCCGATCGTGTCGCTGTTCTGGATCGCGCTGGTCGCGGTGCTCGCCCCGGTGGTGTCGCGCCTGCTGCGCGGATATCTGCCCGATGTGGTGATCCTGCTGGTCGCGGGTGCGGTGCTCGGCCCGTACGTGCTCGGGTGGGCCGACACCGGGGGCGGCGTCGACCTCGTCAGCGAGCTCGGACTGGGCATGCTGTTCCTACTCGCGGGCTACGAACTCGACCCGGCCCTGCTGCGAGGGAAATCGGGGCGAACAGCCTGGCTGGTCTGGCTCGTGTGCCTGGTCTTCGCGTTCGGGATCGTCACCCTGGCCACCGACCGGTCGACGGGCACGCGCATCGCCGTGGCCATCGCGCTGACCTCCACCGCGCTCGGCACGCTCCTGCCGATTCTGAAACAGGCCGGAATCGCCGACTCGCCGCTCGGTCGCGCCGTGATGACGCACGGCGCGGTGGGTGAACTCGGGCCCATCGTCGCGATGTCGGTGCTGCTGAGCAGCCGCGACTCCATGTCGGCGCTCGTCACCGTACTGATGTTCCTGGTCGCGGCGGTGCTCGTCGGCCTGATCCCGGTGCGCATGCTCGACCGGATACCCGACCTCGGCTCGGCGCTCGGCCGGCTCGACGGCGGCACGTCGCAGCTCCCGGTGCGCGGAGTCGTGCTGCTACTGCTCGTCCTCATGGTGATCGCCGAGGAATTCGACCTCGACGTGGTACTCGGCGCCTTCGCCGCGGGCATGATCCTGCGCAGGCTCATCGCCGCGGGCCACCCCGACGTCGACGCCTCACTCGAGGCCATCGGTTACGGCCTGCTGATCCCGGTGTTCTTCGTGGTCTCCGGAATGGGTATCGACGTGTCCGCCGTCGCGGGTAACCCGGCGCTGTGGGTGTGGTTCGTGGTCACCATCGCGATCGCGCGCGGTCTGCCGGTGTGGCTGAGCGAGCGTTTCGTGCCGCACGGACTGAACCTTCCCACCGGTCGTGAGCGGCTGCAGTTGGCCCTCTACGCGGCCACCGGTCTGCCGATCATCGTCGCGGTGACGCAGGTCGCGACCCGCACCGGCCTGCTCAGTAGCGAGGTAGCCTCGATACTGGTGGCCGCGGGCGCCACGACGGTGTTGGTGTTCCCGCTGGTCGCGCGACTGATCGGGGCACGTGGCGCCGAGTCCGTCACACCCGCGCATGAATGAGCTTGCATACTCGTGCATAATCATCACATGGTGGAAACGTCCGGAGGACCCGTATTACGGGTGGCGGTTGCCGGTGCCAGTGGGTACGCCGGTGGCGAGGTGTTGCGTCTGCTGCTCGGCCATCCCGAATACCGAGCCGGGCGCCTCGAGATCGGGGCGCTGACCGCCGGATCCAACGCGGGCACCGCCCTCGGCGCACTGCAGCCGCAGCTGCTGCCGCTGGCCGACCGCGTCCTGCAGGAAACCACCCCGGAGACCTTGGCCGGGCACGACATCGTGTTCCTCGGTCTGCCGCACGGTCAGTCCGGCGCGATCGCCCAGGCGCTGCCCGACTCGACGGTCGTCATCGACTGCGGCGCCGACTTCCGGCTCACCGACCCCGCCGCCTGGGAGAAGTACTACGGCAGCGCCCACGCGGGCAGCTGGCCCTACGGTCTGCCCGAACTGCCCGGCGCGCGCGCCCGGCTCACCGGTGCCCGCCGCATCGCGGTGCCCGGCTGCTACCCGACGGTGTCCAGTGTCGCGCTCGCCCCGGCCGTGGCGGCGGGCATCATCGAGCCCACCGTCAACGTCGTCGCGGTGAGCGGCGCCTCCGGAGCGGGCCGCAAACTCGACATCGGCCTGCTCGGTTCCGAGGTCATGGGCAGCGTGCGCGCCTACAGCGTGGCGGGGGCGCACCGGCACACCCCGGAGATCGCTCAGAACCTGAAAGCCGCGGGCGGCGTGGATGTTTCGGTGTCCTTCACGCCGGTGCTCGCGCCGATGCCGCGCGGCATCCTCGCCACCTGCACCGCACCGGTGAAGGTGGACGCCGCGCAGGCCCGGGCCGTCTACGAAAAGGCTTACGCCGACGAACCTTTCGTGCACCTGCTGCCCGAAGGCATGCTGCCGCAGACCGGTTCGGTGCTCGGCTCCAACGCCATCACCCTGCAGGTCGCCGTCGACGCCGACGCGGGCCTGCTCGTGGTGATCGGCGCGATCGACAATCTGACCAAGGGCACCGCGGGCGCCGCGGTGCAATCGATGAATTTGGCCGTCGGTTTCGACGAGACCGCAGGACTTTCCACCGTAGGAGTGGCACCGTGACAACCCCTGATCCGCACGCGCCGGACCACGGCAAACTCATCCACACCCAGGGCGTCACGGCCCCGCTCGGCTTCCGCGCGGCGGGCATCGCGGCGGGCATCAAGGCCAGCGGCAAGCCCGACCTCGCCCTGGTGCTCAACGAGGGCCCCGAATACGCGGCGGCGGGCGTATTCACGCGCAACCAGGTGAAGGCCGCCCCCGTGCTGTGGTCACAGCAGGTACTGAAGTCCGGTCACGTGCGCGCGGTCATCCTCAATTCCGGTGGCGCCAACGCCTGTACCGGCCACGGCGGGTTCCAGGACACCCACCGGACCGCCGAGGAACTCGCTGCGGCACTGAGCAATTGGGGCACCGAGACCGGCGCGGGCGAAATCGCGGTCTGCTCCACCGGCCTGATCGGTGACCGGCTGCCGATGGACAAACTCGTCCCCGCGATCACCGAGATCGTGCACGAGATGGGCGGTGGCCTCACCGGTGGCTCCGACGCGGCCCACGCCATCATGACCACCGACACGGTTCCCAAGGAATCGGCCTTCCACCACGAGGACAAGTGGAACGTCGGCGGCATGGCCAAGGGTGCCGGCATGCTCGCTCCCTCGCTGGCCACCATGCTCGTCGTGCTCACCACCGACGCGGTGGCCACCCCCGAACAGCTCGACGAGGCGCTGCGCAAGGCCACGAAGTACACCTTCGACCGGCTCGACGTCGACGGCTCCTGCTCTACCAACGACACCGTGTTGCTGCTGGCCAACGGCGCCAGTGGCGTCGCCCCGTCGCAGGACGACCTCGACGCCGCCGTGTTCACCGTGTGCGACGACCTGGCCGCTCAGCTCATGGCCGACGCCGAAGGCGTCACCAAGCGGGTGCGGGTCACCGTCACCGGCGCGGCCACCGAGGACGAGGCGCTCACCGTCGCCCGTGCCGTGGCCCGCGACAACCTGGTCAAGACCGCGCTGTTCGGTTCCGACCCGAACTGGGGCCGGGTGCTCGCCGCCGTCGGGATCGCCCCGGTGACCCTCGACCCGCATCGGATCGCGGTGTCGTTCAACGGCAATCCGGTCTGTGTCGACAGTGTCGGCGCTCCGGGCGCGCGGGAGGTCGACCTGTCCGGTGCCGATATCGACGTGCTGATCGAGCTCAATGTGGGTGAGGGCACCGCCATGGTGCGCACCACCGACCTCTCGCACGGCTACGTCGAAGAGAATTCGGCGTACAGCTCATGAACGCCGGTGTGCTGCACAGCCTTTCGGCCCTCGACAAGGCGCATGTCCTCGCCGACGCGCTGCCGTGGCTGCAGAAGTTCCGCGACAAGATCGTCGTCGTGAAGTACGGCGGCAACGCGATGATCGACGACGATCTCAAGTCCGCCTTCGCCGCCGACATGGCGTTCCTGCGCACCGTCGGCGTGCACCCCGTGGTCGTGCACGGTGGCGGCCCACAGATCAATGCCATGCTGAAAAAACTGGGTATGGAAGGCGAATTCCGTGGCGGTTTCCGCGTCACCACCCCCGAGGTGATGGACGTGGTGCGGATGGTGCTGTTCGGTCAGGTCGGGCGCGAACTGGTCGGGCTGATCAACGCGCACGGGCCGTTCGCGGTCGGCATCTCCGGTGAGGACGCGCACCTGTTCACCGCCACCCGGCGCACAGTCGCCGTCGACGGGGTGGCCACCGATATCGGCCTGGTCGGCGATGTCACCGAGGTCAACCCCGGCGCCGTGCTCGACCTGATCGACGCGGGCCGCATCCCGGTGGTCTCCACCATCGCCCCCGACGCCGACGGCGTGGTGCACAACATCAACGCCGACACCGCCGCGGCCGCGCTGGCCGAGGGCATCGGCGCCGAGAAGCTCGTCGTCCTCACCGATGTCGAGGGCCTCTACACCGACTGGCCGGACCGTTCCTCGCTCACCAGCCGCATCGACGCCGACGCGCTCGCCGAGTTGCTGCCGAGCTTGGACGCGGGCATGGTGCCGAAGATGGAGGCCTGTCTGCGCGCGGTGCGCGGCGGGGTGCCGAGTGCCCACGTCATCGACGGGCGCGTCCCGCATTCGGTACTACTGGAACTGTTCACCGGCGAAGGAATCGGAACCATGGTGACCCCGGGGGAGGACGACGATGAGTGAAGTGGCGAAACTGCGGCAGCGGTGGTCGGCCGCGATGATGAACAACTACGGCACTCCGAAGGTGGCGCTGGTGCGCGGCGCCGGGGCGGTGCTCTACGACGCCGACGGCAAACGCTACGTCGACTTCCTCGGTGGGATCGCGGTGAACAGCCTCGGCCACGGGCATCCGGCCATCCTCGAGGCGGTCACCCAGCAGCTCGGCACCCTCGGTCACGTGTCGAACCTGTACGCCAGCGAACCCGTGATCGAGCTGGCCGAGAAGCTGCTCGCCCACTTCGGTGACGGCGAGGGCAAGGCGTTCTTCTGCAACTCCGGCACCGAGGCCAACGAGGCCGCGTTCAAGATCGCGCGGCTCACCGGGCGGTCCAAGATCGTCGCCGCCGAGGAGGCGTTCCACGGCCGGACCATGGGCGCGCTCGCGCTCACCGGGCAGCCGTCGAAGCGGGCGCCGTTCGAGCCGATGCCGCCCGGCGTCGTGCACGTGCCCTACGGTGACGCCGCCGCGCTGGAGGCCGTCGTCGACGCCGACACCGCCGCGGTGTTCCTGGAGCCGATGATGGGGGAGAGCGGTGTGGTCGTCCCGCCGTTCGACTACCTGGCCAAGGCCCGCGAAATCACCTCGCGGGCAGGCGCTTTGCTGATCCTGGACGAGGTGCAAACCGGAATCGGCCGCACCGGAACGTTTTTCGCACACCAGGCCGCGGGCATCGTGCCCGACGCCATCACCCTGGCCAAGGGCCTCGGCGGTGGCCTGCCGATCGGCGCCGTGCTGGCGCAGGGTCGCGCCGCCGAACTGCTCACCCCCGGGCTGCACGGCACCACTTTCGGTGGCAATCCGGTCTGTGCCGCAGCGGCTCTGGCCGTGCTGCGCACCATCGACAACGAGGATCTGCTGAGCCATGTGGAGTGGGTCGGCAAGAAACTCAGCGACGGCATCGCCCTGCTCGAGCACCCGGAGATCGACCACGTGCGTGGCGCCGGGCTGCTCATCGGGATCGTGCTGAAGAACGACATCTCCGCCCACGTGGACGAACGGGCCCGCGAGGCCGGATATCTGCTGAACCCGGCCAAGCCCAACGTGATCCGGTTGGCACCACCCCTGGTGCTCACCGAAACCCAGGCCGACAATTTCGTCGCCGACCTGCCCGAGATTCTCGACAAGGCCGCCGCCGATGCCAAGGGAGCGACCAAGTGACCCTGCGCCATTTCCTGCGCGACGACGACGTGAGCCAGGCCGAACAGGCCGAAATCCTTGCTCTCGCCGCCGAACTCAAGCAGAACCCCTTCGCGCACCGCCCGCTGGACGGTCCGCGCGGAGTCGGGGTGATCTTCGAGAAGAACTCCACCCGCACCCGATTCTCCTTCGAGCTCGGTATCGCCCAGCTCGGTGGGCACGCCGTGGTCGTCGACGGTCGTGACACCCAGCTCGGCCGCGAGGAGACCCTCGGCGACACCGGCAGCGTGCTCTCGCGCTACGTCGACGCCATCGTGTGGCGCACCTTCGAGCAGTCGCGGCTGGACGAAATGACCGCCACCGCGACGGTTCCCGTGGTGAACGCGCTGTCCAACGAGTTCCACCCGTGCCAGGTCCTCGCCGATCTGCAGACGATCGCCGAGCGCAAGGGTTCGCTGGCCGGGCTCAACCTCACCTTCTTCGGCGACGGCGCCAACAATATGGCGCACTCGCTGCTGCTCGGTGGCGTCACCGCGGGCATGAACGTGACTGTCGCCGCCCCTGCTGGTTTCGAGCCGCTGCCCTGGATCATGGAGGCCGCCGCCAAGCGCGCCGCCGAAACCGGTGCGACCGTGTCGGTGACGGGTGATCCCGTCGCCGGTGCCACCGGGGCCGATGTGCTCGTCACCGATACCTGGACCTCCATGGGGCAGGAGAACGACGGCCTCGACCGCGTCGGGCCGTTCCGCCCGTTCCAGCTCAACACCGAACTGCTGGCCGCCGCCAACCCGGAAGCGCTTGTGCTGCACTGCCTCCCCGCCCACCGCGGCGAGGAGATCACCGACGAGGTGCTCGACGGTTCGCACAGCGTGGTGTGGGACGAAGCCGAGAACCGGCTGCACGCCCAGAAGGCGCTGCTGGTGTGGCTGCTCGCGAAAGCCGCCGCATGAGACCGCGAATCGGGACCGGCGCGGGAGTGCGACGATGAGCGCCCCCGAGAAGGGCACCATCGCCCGCACCCGCGCCGGTCGCCAGTCCCGCATCGTCGAACTGCTCTCGGCGCATTCGGTGCGCAGCCAGACCGAACTGGCCGCGCTACTGGCCGCCGAGGGCATCGAAACCACCCAGGCCACCCTGTCGCGTGACCTGGACGAACTCGGCGCGGTGAAGCTGCGGGCCGCCGACGGCGGCGCCGGGGTCTACATCGTTCCCGAGGACGGCAGTCCCGTCCGCGGCGTCACCGGCGGCACCGGCCGCCTGTCGAAACTGCTGGCCGACCTGCTCGTCTCCACCGACGCCAGCGGCAACCTCGCGGTCCTGCGCACCCCACCCGGCGCCGCCCACTTCCTGGCCAGCGCCCTCGACCGCGCCGCCCTGCCCTACATCGTGGGCACCATCGCAGGCGACGACACCATCGCCGTCATCGCCCGCGAACCCCTCACCGGCGCCGAACTCGCCGCCAAGATCGAAAGCCTGGCCTGAGCGGGTGCGGTAGTCGGATGCCCGCGATCCGCTGATGCCCTGCGCGCCACCGCCGACCTAGCCGGGCGACCCACCAGAGCGTCACGTAGCCGACCCAGGCACAGAGGAGACACTCGGCTGCGGAGATGATCACGAGGCGGACCAGGTCGTAGGGGCTCGGGTGGGCGAGGGGATCAGTGACAGCGAGAAGCGCGCCGAGGAGGGCGACACCGAGAAGCACGGTGACGATCGTCGAGCGCCACAGGGGCGGCAGCATCGACGGCACTCGTTCGGCGCGGCGCCAGATCACGACGCCGAATGCCACCGTGCCGACTACTGATGAGACGTATCCGAGCACGTTGTACACCTTGTGTGGCTCGATGACCGGTAGTCGCAACACCTCCCAGTGCTGGACAGCGAAACCCGCTGTCTGCGTGCAGAAATCCCACAGCACGTGGGTCGAAGCGCCGATCACGATCGCGCCGATCGTGCAGGGTGACACTGCCGGGGCGGCACCTGATGGGGCGGGAGTTCGTCGACCGGTGCGGTCCTTCCGGTGCTCGGGAAGAGGACGAAGCGGTACGCGGAACGACGTCAGCGCGGTGGCCGGCTCCGCCGATAGTCGGAAAGCCGCCAGTAGGGCGAGTCCGAGCAGCACATTCCAGCTCAGCACACCGCATGCCGAATGAGTTGCGCTGCCGGTGAGCGGGATCGGGACGTAGTAGACCGAGTCGGGAGCGACCGCGCCCGCGATCAGCGCGGCGGGCGGAAGCCAGCGGAAGAACGGCACGACCGCGAGCGGATGAGCGAGCGTAAGCGGCACCAGCTCAACGTAATCCGACGTCGCGTGCGTAAGATCGGCGTACACGCGATCTGCCGAGAGTGCGCACAGAACCACCACATCCCGCGGTGATCGGCGACAGGGTCAGCTGTTCGACAGTTCCCGCCAATTCCAGTCGACCCGCACATCCAGCGGTTTGGCAGGCGTAACCATTCTCGGATCGGTGTTGAGCCCGTTCGGTGGTCCGGATTGTGCTTCGACCGACAGCGATTCCTCCGGCAGTGTCCACACCACCACATCGGTGACGGGGCTGGTGATCGTGAACTCGAGGAAACCGGGCCAGGTGAGGCGGACGTGGACGCCGTCGGGCATGGCGAAGCAGTCGTCCCACGGTGGGGGAGTGGGTGAGATGTGGCGGCCGGTCGGGAGGTAGTCGGGGCCGCGTTCGTACATCCATGCCGGGTGGAAGTCGAGTTCGAGCGGGCCGGCGGCAGGGGCGACATCGCGCAGGAACCACGGGTGCCAGCCGCCCTGGGCGGGGAACGGATCGTGGTCGGTGGTGATGCGCATCGCCAGGGTCAGGCCCGACTCGGTGAGGGTGAAAGTCTGGACAACCGTGCCCGCGAACGGCCAAGGCGCCGTCAACCGGCAACGCAGTATTGCCTCGTTCGCGGTCCTGGAAACGACTTCCCACGCCCGGTCGCGGACGGTGCCGTGAATGCTGTGCGGCGGGTTGTCGATCGGCAGTTGGTAGGTGCGATCACCCACGGTGAGCTTGCCGTAACCGAGCCGACCTGCCCACGGCGCCATCACGAAGCACCCGGTCCCGGGGTCCTGGCGCAGCAATTCCGTGCCCGCCACGGTGAGGCTGTGGATCGCACCGCCGTCGTCGGGGGCGATGGTGACTGTCGCGGTACCGGCGCTGAGTCGCACGTCGTCGCTCATGCCGGGGAGACTATCGGCGCGGGCCCGTCATCCGGCGCAGCCCGCGCCGATCGACATCAGTTGAACGGGTAGTCGCCGCCACCCGCGCCACCGTTGTGGCCCGGTGTGGCGACATCGATGATGTCCTGCACCAGCTCGACCACGGCGCGACCGACATCGAGCACACCGTTGCCGAGCGTCGAGAATTCCTGCGCGATGTAATGGAGCATCTTGTTCGTCCTCACTTCTGGCGAGTCGAATAGTGCTGTCCCAGAGTGCCGTACACCGTGTACGGCGCACTACCCTGCGAGGGTGCTTCCCGATCTCGCGCCCTTCAAACCGTGGGCCGACCCCCGCCCGCGCGGTACCGCAGGCAGACGGCGTTCAGACCTGCCTGGCGCGCACGGCGGCTCGCCGACTTCGCTGCGGAGTTGCGCGAGCTGAACGCGCATCGCCTGCGCGAGCCGGTACGACCGCGTTCAGGACGCGAGGAAATTCAGGACTGCGAGGATCAGGGGCGAACTGAGGTCGAACAGCACGCGGCCCACGTGTAGGCCGACCGCCGCGCCGGGCTCGTAGTTCTCCATGAGGAATTGCAGGATGGCGTCTTCCATGGTGTCCTCCGGTGCCGGGGGTCAGGCGAAGAAATCCTGGAGAATGGGGGTGCTCAGGTCGAACAGGGTCTTGCCGACGGTCAGGGCGAAATTCCCGACGCCGATGACGACGAGCCCGATGAGGTCGTAGTTGGCCTGAGCGAAATCACGTAATTGCTGCATGTTTACTCCTCGACCCCGACTGGATGAGTAGCTACTGTGACCAGCGTCTCACAGATGGTGTCGGCCGTCGAGGAGTCGCACCCCGGTGATGAATGAGCTTGCATCATCGTGCATAATCATTTGCAGCAACGGCGCGAGCCGTCCACAGACACCAGTTCAAGGAGCGCAACAGACATGTCCGATCGCGTCGTACTCGCCTACTCCGGTGGGCTTGACACCTCCGTCGCCATCAGCTGGATCGCGAAGGAGACCGGTTCCGAGGTCGTGGCCGTCGCCATCGACCTGGGCCAGGGCGGCGAGGACATGAACGTGGTGCGCCAGCGAGCCCTGGACTGCGGCGCCGTGGAGGCCATCGTGGTCGACGCGCGCGACGAGTTCGCCGACGAGTACTGCCTGCCGACCATCCAGGCCAACGCCATGTACATGGGCCAGTACCCGCTGGTCTCGGCCATCAGCCGGCCGCTGATCGTCAAGCACCTCGTCGAGGCCGCCAAGTTCCACAACGCCACCACCGTGTCGCACGGCTGCACCGGCAAGGGCAACGACCAGGTCCGCTTCGAGGTCGGCATCGGCGCCCTGGCCCCCGACCTGGAGGTCATCGCCCCGGTCCGCGATTACGCCTGGACCCGCGAGAAGGCCATCGCCTTCGCCGAGGAGAACAAGCTCCCGATCAACGTCACCAAGAAGTCGCCGTTCTCCATCGACCAGAACGTCTGGGGCCGCGCGGTCGAGACCGGCTTCCTCGAGGACCTGTGGAACGCGCCGACCAAGGACGTCTACGACTACACCGCCGACCCGACGGTGAACTTCGAAGCCCCCGACGAGGTCATCATCACCTTCGACAAGGGTGTGCCGGTCGCCATCGACGGCCGCCAGGTCACCGTGCTGCAGGCCATCGAGGAGATGAACACCCGCGCCGGTCGCCAGGGCGTGGGCCGCCTCGACATGGTCGAGGACCGGCTCGTCGGTATCAAGAGCCGCGAGATCTACGAGGCGCCCGGCGCCATCGCGCTGATCACCGCGCACCAGGCTCTGGAGAACGTCACCATCGAGCGCGAGCTGGGCCGCTACAAGCGGCAGGTCGAGCAGCGCTGGGGCGAGCTGGCCTACGACGGCCTGTGGTTCTCCCCGCTCAAGCGCGCCCTGGACGCCTTCGTGCAGGACACCCAGCAGCAGGTCTCCGGTGACATCCGGATGGTGCTGCACGGTGGTTCCGCCGTGGTCAACGGGCGTCGCTCCGAGCAGTCGCTCTACGACTTCAACCTGGCCACCTACGACGAGGGCGACACCTTCGACCAGTCCCTGGCCAAGGGCTTCGTCCAGATCCACGGTCTGTCCTCGAAGGTCGCCGCGCGTCGCGACCTCAACCAGAAGTAGAAGCCGCGCACGTCCCCGGGCCGAGCGCACACGGCTCGGGGACCCGGCTCTACCACGCCACGGTGGCGCCTCGTGCCACTGACCGGCTCCGCGTCCGTATAACGCCTGTCCGCCCGACACCGCTGACCGCCTCCGCTGCGTGAGCCGCGCGCGGCCGAGCCGATGCTGCCCGGTCTGGCGATTCGCGCACCCGCGCCATCGTCTCGTTCGTCGCTTGTGCGATCGCCCGCGGTGACTGCTACGACCTCCGTCCGATCAGGCCGACGGTCGTGGCTACGGTGGTGTCGGCAGCGGGCCGGACTTCGCGCACCGTACCGGCCCGGCAACCCCACGCACATCGATCCGAGGAGACAGCGACCATGACCGACGGCGGCAGCACGAACACCGGTGCCCTCTGGGGTGGGCGCTTCGCGTCCGGGCCCGCCGAGGCGATGGCGGCGCTGAGCAAGTCGACGCACTTCGACTGGGCGCTGGCTCCCTATGACATCCGTGCCTCCCAGGCGCACGCCCGGGTGCTGCACAAGGCGGGGTTGCTGTCCGACGAGAATCTGACCGGCATGCTGGCCGGGCTGGACACGCTGGCTGCCGACGTGGCCTCGGGGGCGTTCGGTCCCGCCGATTCCGACGAGGACGTGCACGGTGCGCTCGAGCGGGGGCTGATCGAGCGGGTCGGCACCGAGCTCGGTGGCAGGCTGCGGGCGGGCCGGTCGCGAAACGACCAGGTGGCCACCCTGTTCCGCATGTGGCTGCGTGACGGTGTGCGCCGGGTGGCCGCCGGTGTGCTCGACGTGGTCGACGCGCTCGTCGCCCAGGCTGCCGCGCACCCGGACGCGGTGATGCCGGGCAAGACCCATCTGCAGGCCGCCCAGCCCGTGCTGCTGGCCCACCACCTGCTCGCCCACGCGCATCCGCTGCTGCGCGATCTGGAGCGCCTGCGCGACTTCGACAAGCGTGCCGCGATCTCCCCCTACGGTTCGGGTGCGCTCGCCGGTTCCTCGCTCGGCCTCGATCCCGAGCAGATCGCTGCTGAACTGAATTTCACTGCCTCAGCGGCCAATTCGATCGACGCCACCTCTTCACGTGACTTCGCCGCGGAGGCCGCGTTCGTGCTCGCCATGATCGGTGTCGACCTGAGTCGCATGGCCGAGGAGATCATCCTCTGGAGCACACCGGAATTCGGCTACGTCACCCTCGCCGACGCGTGGTCGACCGGTTCGTCGATCATGCCGCAGAAGAAGAATCCTGATGTCTCCGAGCTGACCCGTGGCAAGGCGGGTCGCCTGATCGGCAACCTGACCGGCCTGCTCGCCACCCTGAAAGCCCAACCGCTGGCCTACAACCGGGATCTGCAGGAGGACAAGGAACCCCTGTTCGACTCGGTCGCCCAGCTCGAACTCCTGCTGCCCGCCATCGCCGGCCTCGTCGGCACGCTCACCTTCCACACCGACCGCATGGCCGAACTCGCCCCGGCCGGTTTCACTCTCGCTACCGACATCGCGGAATGGATGGTGCGCCAAGGTGTTCCGTTCCGGGTCGCCCACGAAGCGGCCGGTGCGTGCGTGCGCGCCGCCGAGGCACGTGGTGTCGGCCTCGACGAACTCACCGACGAGGAATTCGCCGCCATCGACCCGTCCCTGACCGCCGGTGTGCGCGAAGTCCTCACCGTCCCCGGCTCGATCGCCTCCCGCAACGCCCGCGGCGGCACTGCGGGCGTCCGCGTCGCCGAGCAACTCGACGAGGTCCGCGAGAACGCCGACGAAGCACGTGCCTGGCTGAACTGAACAGTCGGCCGCGCCTCCCCGAGCGGCGTCCGGGATCGGTTGCGCGGCTGATCGTTCGGCATCTACCGTCGGCGGCCGCGCACCTCCCTGCGGTTCGGACACGCTGGAATCCGAGGGCATCGTCGCTAACGCCGAGCGTGTCGGCCGCGAAACCCTCGGCCCCCCACTCGCTCGAGGTGTCGGTGACCGATCGAGCACGGCGCCCGTTAGTCTGCCGCCATGACCCTGCTCTTGCTGGCGCTGGCCATCGCATCCGAGGTGACCGCGACCGTTTCGCTGAAACTGTCGGAAGGATTCACCAAACCGGTGCCGTCGGTGGTGGTCGTGCTCGGATACGGTGCGGCCTTCTACTTCCTGTCCCAGGTGCTGAAGCGGGGGATGGGTATCGGCGTCGCGTATGGCGTCTGGTCTGCCGTCGGAGTGGCCGCCATCGCCCTGATCGGTGTGCTGTTCCTGGGCGAGCGGCTGTCACTGGTGCAGGTCGGTGGAATCGGCTTGGTCATTCTCGGCGTGCTGGCACTGGAACTCGGTGGTACACACTGACTTCGGACGGCGCCGACGCGAATCGCGCTCGGCTCACAACTCGGCGCGGACCCGGAAGCCCGCGTCGCGCAGCGCGTCCAGCACATCATCGCGGTGCGCGGGTCCCCGCATCTCCACCGTGAGTGACACCTCCACCTCGTCGACCGCGAGCCACGTCCCGGTTCGGGAGTGGACCACGTCGACCACACTCGCCCCGGCCCGGCCGACCACTCCGAGCAGCGCCGACAACGCTCCCGGCCGGTCCGAGATCGTCACCCGCATCGCCAGATAGCGTCCGGCCGCGCTCAGGCCGTGGTTTATCACCCGCGTGAGCAGCAGCGGATCGATGTTCCCGCCGGACAGAATCACCACGATCGGACCGGGCAGGTCACGCAACTCGGTGCCGAGCAACGCCGCGACCCCTGCCGCACCCGCCGGTTCGACAATGAGTTTGGCCCGTTCCAGACACAGCAGCAATGCCTTGGACAGCGATTCCTCGTCGACGGTCACGATCCGCGACACCAGTTTCGACACATGACCGAACGGCACCGCACCCGGCATCCCCACCGCGATACCGTCGGCCATCGTCGACATCCGCGACGCCCGCATGGGCGTGCCCGCCCGCAGCGAATCCGGCCACGCCGCCGCCTCAGCCGCCTGCACACCGACCACTCCGACCTGCGGCGCACAATGATTCATCGCGATCGCCACCCCCGCGAGCAACCCACCACCGCCGGTCGGCACCACCACCGTCCGCACCTCCGGCACCTGCTCGAGAATCTCGAGCGCGACACTCGCTTGCCCGGCGACGATGTCGGGATGATCGAAGGGATGAATCAGTGTCGCCCCGGTGCGCTCCGCGAATTCCTTTGCCGCGACCAGTGATTCATCGATCGTCTCACCGACCTGATGCACTTCCGCCCCGTAGGCGCGGGTGGCGACGAGCTTGGGCAACGACGCCCCGATCGGCATGAACACCGTCGAGGTGATCCCCAGCTCCGCTGCCGACCACGCCACCCCCTGCGCGTGATTGCCGGCGCTCGCCGCCACCACTCCGCGAGCCCGTTGCGCAGGCGACAGATTCGCGATCCGGTTGTACGCGCCCCGCGGCTTGAACGACCCGGTCCGCTGCAGGTTCTCGCACTTCAACCACACCGGCACCCCCGCCCGTTCCGACAACACCCGCGACCCCACCACCGGCGTCCGCCGCACCACCGCCCCCACCACCCGCGCCGCGGCCTCCACCTGCCCGAACTCAACGCTGTCCATCGCCCCATCGTGCCAGCCGCCGCCTCCACACGGACCCGGACGCGCGATCACCACGCTCTGCTGGCGGCTGCCACTCGGGCGCTGCCGTCACCAGGGCGTGGTGATCGAATGAGCAGGTCAGGTGCGGAGGGCGGCTTTGGCGATGTTGTGGGCGATGGTGCCGAGGCGGGTGAGGCGAGCGTCGCCGAGGGGCGTGAGTTTGCCGCCGAGGCGGTTGGTGACGAAGGCGAGGGACAGGCCGGTCTCCGGGTCGGCGAAGGCGCCGGAGCCGCCGAGGCCGAAGTGGCCGAAGGCTGAGATCGGTTCGGCACGTGAGGGTTTCATGGGAACGCCGTGATAGCCCATCGCCCACGGGATACGGAAGGCGAGCACATAGTCGGGGGTGAAGACCTGACGGGTGGCGGCGCGGCGGATCGTGTCGGGGGACAGGATGCGGGTGCCGCCGAGTTCGCCGCCGTTGGCGAGGGCGCCGTAGACGCGGGCCAGGGCCCGGGCCGAGAAGACGCCGTTGACGCCGGGCATCACCGCGTCGTGCACGCGTGGGTCGACGATGAGGTCGGCGAAACCGCGCGGGGTGGTTTCGGCCGCCGCCGCGAATCGGGTGCGAGTGAGCAAGTCGGAGCCGCGTTCCCAATCCATGCCTGCCGCGGTGAGGCGCGGGAAGGTGGTGGCGATGCGATGGCGTTCCCCGGCGGGCACGCGGAACCAGAGTTCCTCGGCGTCGAGAGGTTCGGCGAGTTCGGTGCGAACGACGTCGACGAAGTCGCGGCCGGTGACGCGCCGCACCAGCTCGGCGGCCAGGTGCCCATAGCTGATCCCGTGGTATCCGCTGGTGACCAGATGACGAGGGTCCGGGGTGGCGGCGGCGAGCGCGGCGGTGACCGCCTTGTCGTCGAGGAAAGTGTCGATCGGCCCGGAGATCAGGCCGCGCAACCGGTGCAGCCCGGCTCGGTGGGTGAGTACGTCGCGGACCGTGATGCGGCTCTTGCCCGCTGCCGCGAACTCGGGCCAGTACTCGGCGACCGGGGTGTCGTAGTCGAGCTCGCCACGCTCGGCGAGCTGATGAATCACCGTGGAGGCCACGCCTTTTCCGGTGGAGAAGGCCAGCGCCACCGAGTCCGCCGTCCACGGCACACCCGGGCGTGCGTACCCGGCCCACACATCGACCACCGGTTCGCCGTGCAGGTACACGCACAGCGCGCCACCCCCGTGCGAAGGCTTGCGGAACAACTGGTCGAACACGGTGACCAGACGGACGAAACGGCGATCCACCGACTGCGCTGTCGAAACTCCCATCACCCGAGCATGCCAAATCACCCGTGGGACCGGTCGGTACGGGCTGCTGGAACCGTTCGGGTCGGAATAGGTCAGGCGTCGGCCAGCTCGCCGGTCAGGGCGCCGAGCACCGCGTCGAGGTTGTCGACGTCGACGACCAGGCGGGTGAAGTCGGGTCCGTTCAGGTCGATGCGGACCGCGTTTCCACCGAAAGTGGTGTCCCAGAACTCTTTCCGGCCCTTGCCCCGGTAGACGCCCGCGGCGATCACGCCGGGGATGAAGGTGCCGGGCGCGCGGACCCACGGCGGGCGCAGGTCCACCTCGGCGGTGGTGATCTCGGTGATGGCGGCACGGTCGATCACGACCTGCTGGCGCAGCGCGAGCAGCCGATGCCCGCCGAGTACATGGACCGTCACCGTGTCGTTGTCGACCTCGAGTTCGACCATCATTACCTCACTCACCATCTGCGGAAGCGTTCCCTGTCGAGAATGCTCCCGTGGCCTGGCTTGCGACTGTGGCGAGCCTGTGAGTTAGCCAAGGAAGTCAGAGGCATAGTCAAATGTAGATATACGCATCTATCCGGTGTCTATTATGGGGTGCAGCTCACCCGGGGTGGCCGGGAAAGATGGCAAGGAGGGCAACGGGTGTGCCCGGTGGTCGATGGCGACTACCGGGCACTCCGAGGGGATGTCAGTGAGAGGTCAGCAGGCGACCTTGTCCGCGACGATCAGCAGATACTGGAAGCTTCCCTCCCGGTACGCCGTGAGAAACGGCTGTTCCACCCCGGTCGCGAGCTCCGAATGCGTCCGCAGATCCCAGTACGGAATCGTGTCCGGTGTCAGATCGATGACCGTGGTCGGCACCAGGCCGTTCTCCGACAGCGCACGGAAGTACTCGCTGCGCGGGTGGATCATGCAGCCGTAGTGGGCATCGATCCAGCTCACCGATGCGGACCGGCCGCCGATCACATCGTTGGAGCAGCCGGTGATGCACACATAGCGCCCACCCGGTTCCAGCACGCGGGAGAACTCCGCGAACAGCGGGAACAGATCGACGTACATGGTCGTCTCGTTGGTCCAGACGGCCCGTACCGACTCGTCGTCGAAACCGGTGTCGAGCATATTGCGGAAGTGGAAGCGCACCCGATCGGAGACACCGCGTTCGACGGCCTGGTCGTTGGCGAAACCGACCTGGTACTCGGAGATGCTCACCCCGTCGACCGAACAGCCGAAGCGCTCGGCGGCCATGAAGCTGGTTCCGCCGCGACCCGAACCGCCGTCGAGGAGGCGGTCGGCGGGGGTGATGGCGCCGAGGTTGTCGAGGAGGAGGTCGGCTTGGGCGGTCTCGAGGCGGTGCAGTTCGCGCACGATGCGCTCCTGCCGGGTGTCCTCCGGTCCCTCGATGACCGACCAGTCGGGTTCACCGATGCCGTAGTGGTGGTGGTAGAGGCCGTCCACCTCGCCGAGCTTCGTGTTGACCCGGTCGTCGTTGGGATTGTTGTTCCAGTAGGCAGCGACCGAACGCTGGTAGGTGGTGCGCAGCACGGAGCTGTCGGTGTGGGCGTTCGCGATGGTCATCGGTCGTCCTCTCGTGGTGCGGTGTCGTGGTACCGGCGGCTGTCGGCGTGCCAGGCGCGGTTGCCGCCCATCCAGGCCCACAGGCCCGTCAGGAATCGGCGCAATTGCGGTGAACCCGCGGCGGCCAGGGGTGCGGCCTCGCGTTCGAAGCGGTGCATGAGTTCGTCGTGGATCTCGGCGGTGCGCAGCACGGCATCGGCCCGGCTGCACCCTTCCTCGGCGGCGAGGACGGTCGGCAGATTGAACTCCCGCCCGCCCGAAAGGTCTTCGCGTGCCATCGAATACAGATCGTTGACCATCTGTGCGGCCAGTGCCGCGGTAGTGACGACCCGCCGGACGGCCGGGTCGGTGTACTCGGGGGCGCCGAGTTCGTATCGGCCGACCGCGTCGATCGGCGCCATACACGGCAGGAAACTGTGGGGTTGCCGGTTGGTCAGGTACTCCCACACCGGCGGCATCCGCCCCGCCGCCCGCCAGCCCGCCTCGGCGCCGAGGGCGATGAACCAGCCCGCGATCTCGGTCCGGAGCCTGGCCAGCTGGGCGTCGCTCGCGTACCCCGCCAGGTGCGCGAACGAGGTGCGGAACGCGCGAAGGATCGGGTCGGCCTGCATGGCCTGTTCGAGCCGTGGCGCGTAGCGCATGGGCAGGTGGGCCGGGTCCATGGCGGCTGCGGCGAGTTCGAGCCGTGGCCCGAGTTCGGCGGCGGCGCTGGACGGGGTGCCGTCGGGTGCGGTGTCGCCAGGGGCGTCCTCCTCGCAGTAGTAGTCGTCGACCGACCATTCGGCGACGGCGCAGCGCGCCGCGGCGAGCAGCAGATCGGGGTCGTCGCAGTCGGGGTGGGCCAGCATGATGAGCCTGCCGAAATCGGCCTTGCCGAGTTCGTCGAGCCGGCCCTCGTACAGGCCGATCTCGGCGGCCCAGGCAAGCAGGCCGACATTGACGGCTTCGGCCAGGGCAGGGTCGTCACGTTCCGGCGGCGGGCAGTAGAGCGCCGGGATGTCTTGTCTGCCGCCGCTTCCGGGCTGCTCGGTGGTGCGGTGTGCGAGCAGGGACACCTGCAGGCCCGACGTGCCGAGCCCGGTCGGACCGCGCAGCCGGTGCGCGGTGGGCGGGTTCACCACATCGGACGTGCCGCCCCGCGCCGCCGAGGTGGGTGGCGCGAGCCGGGGGAGACGGCCGATGAGCTCCGCGCCGTGATTCGAGTGGAGCGCGAAGGGCCGGGCGACCGGTGACGCACCCGCTAACACGTCGGCCGGGGCGGACGCGCCGTGTAACAGGGCGACGACCGTCGCGGCGAGGTCGCCGGCCGCCGGAGGGGCGGCGGCTCTGCTGAGCAGGGACATGGCCCGACCGTTCAGTCGGCCCGGCGCGCGACGAGCACGTCGTCGAGCACACCGAGCGCGTCGGGCACCAGCACCGCCGCCGAGTAGTAGCAGCTCACCAGGTACGACATGATCGACTGATCGTCGATCTGCTTGAACCGCACGTTCAGGCTCGGCTCGTACTCGTCGGGAATGCCGGTCTGGTGCAGGCCGACCACGCCCTGGTCCTTCTCGCCGATACGCATCGCCATGATCGAGGTGGTCTGGGTTTCGCTGATCGGGATCTTGCCGCACGGCAGAATCGGCACACCGCGCCAGCCGGGCACCCGATGACCCTGGAATTCCACCGGGTCGGGGTACAGACCGCGGCGCGAACATTCACGACCGAACGCCGCGATCGCCTTCGGGTGGGCGAGGAAGAATTTCGTTCCACGGCGCATGCTGAGCAATTCGTCCATGTCGTCGGGGGACGGTGCGCCGGATTCGGTGGTGATGCGCTGCTTGAGATCGCAATTGTGCAGCAGGCCGAAGTCGGGATTGTTCACCAGATCGTGTTCGCGACGCTCGTAGAGCGCTTCGACGGTGAGTCGCAACTGCTGGTCGACCTGGTTCATCGGGTCGTTGAACAGGTCGGCGACCCTGGTGTGGATCCGCAGCACGCTCTGGGCCAGGCTCAGCTCGTACTCGCGCGGACTGGCGTCGTAGTCGACGAAGGTGCCCTCGAGCAACGGTTCCCCGGAGTGGCCCGAGGCGATCTCGATATCGGCCTCGCCCTTGGAATTCTGGTTCCGGGTCGGCGCGGTCGACGTATCCGCCCGGATCCGGGCCAGGCCGGGGGTCGACTCGAGGAACTGCTCGAATTCCTGCCTCGGCAGGCAGAGGACGGTGGTCTTGGTGACCGTTTTCACGGTGTCCGGCCAGATCGCCGACGGGTCGGTGAGCATCTCCTCGCCGTAATAGTCACCGCCGGACAGGAGACCGAGTTTGGTGGCCTCCCCGTATTCACCCGAACCGATCCTGGCCAGTTTCCCGTGGACGACGAGAATGACCTGATCCATCGGATTCCCGAATTCCGCGAGCACGGTTCCGGGGTCGAGATCGTATTGCACGAAACTGTCCGCGAGGGGACGCAACAGGTCGTCGTCGTCGATATCGCGCAGCGGGGGCAGTTCGCGCAATTCCTGCGGGATCACCCTGGCCCGGGCGCCGTCGACGACGAATTCGACCTCCCCGTTGCCGACGGTATGGGTGAGCCTTCGGTTGACCCGGTAGATACCGCCCGCCACCTGCACCCATGGCAGTGCGCGCGAGAGCCAGCGCGAACTGATGCCCTGCATCTGCGGCTCGGACTTGGTGGTGTGGGTGAGCTTCTGTGCTGCGGTGGTCGACAGACTCTTGCGTACTGAATTGTCTGTGGGCAGCGGCATTTCGATGGTCATAGCATCCTCACCTCGAGTGGATTCGGGTACGGCCGATCGACCTGTCGTCGCGCGACGACAGGTTGGGACGTTGGTGAAGCGAATGCGAATGGTCCTGCGCGGGTGAACCCGGCGTGTGAAACGTGTTGCACGAAAAGCGATGTGCGGCAGAGCGTTCCGGACGACAACGATGTTAGGTGCTGGAAGCCCCGCTCGCGCACGATCGCGAAAAATCGCGTCCTGACCGGGAGATCCCTTGTGCGATAGGCGATTGCGGACACGGCGGTGTCCGTGAACGGCCGGCCCAGCACCTGGACTTCCGGCTCCGTGACACGCTCGTTTCAGACTGCGGCCGCGCCGGTGGCGAAGGGGCCGCCGACCGGCGTGGTGTGACATGAAACGCCGCAACATGCGGCCTGTCACAGCCGACACATAATGGAGGTCCGGTGTGGTTAGCTCATATGAGCACATCGGGGTGTGTGAGGTGCATCACAGTCTGTAGGGTCAGGTGGGAACGGTGAATATCAGTCCAAAAGGTGTGGTCGGTTCGGTGCAGCGATTGCTGGCTACCGCGCAGAACGGGCTGGAGGTGATCCGCTTCGGCGGACTGGCGCACGACGTCGAGTCCTCGCCCTTCGAGGTCGTCGAACGCCGACGCATGTACCGCCTGCGGCACTACTTCCCCGACGACACGACACCCGGTCGTCCCGTGGCGCTGCTGGTTCCGCCGCTCATGGTGAACGCCGACATCTGGGACGTGAACGCGGCGGGCGGCGCCGTCGGGATTCTGAACGCGGGCGGAATAGACTGCTGGGTCATCGATTTCGGTTCCCCCGCCACCGAGGAGGGCGGCTGGGAACGCGACCTGGCCGATCACGTGCTCGCCGTGAACTCCGCCATCGACACCGTGTGCGAGGCCACCGGCGCGCAGGTACACCTGATGGGCTACTCCCAGGGCGGCATGTTCGCCTACCAGACCACCGCCTACCGCTACGGCAAGGGCGTCGCCTCCATCGTCACCTTCGGCAGCCCCGTCGACATCGTGGCCGGCATGCCGTTCGGGCTGCCCTACGGCCTGGTGTCCGAGGTGGCCGACTTCCTGGCCGACCACGTGATGCACCGGCTGCCGATCACCGAATCGATGGTGCGCTTCGGCTTCCAGATGCTGGACCCGGTGAAGACCGCGAAGTCGCGCATCGACTTCCTGATGCAGCTGCACGACCGGGAGGCGCTGCTGCCCAAGGAGCGTCAGCGCCGCTTCCTCAACAGCGACGGCTGGGTCGGATACGCGGGGCCCGCCGTCGCCGACCTGCTCAAGCAGTTCGTCGCGCACAACCGGATGATGCTCGGCGGCTTCGTGATTCGCGATCATCCCGTCTCGCTGGCCGAACTGAAGTGCCCCATCCTCGCCTTCGTCGGCGAGGTCGACGACATCGGCCAGCCTGCCGCCGTGCGCGGCATCGTGCGCGCCGCGCCGCACGCCGAGGTGTACGAGGCCAGCCTCGTCGCGGGTCATTTCGGTCTGGTCGCCGGTTCGACCGCCACCAACCACACCTGGCCGATGGTGCGTGACTGGATCGCCTGGATGGACGGTCACGGCCCGCTGCCCGAGACCATCGTCCCGATGCAGGAACACGTGCCGGGCAACGCCCCGCGTACGGCGGCCACCCGCATGGTGCACACCGCCGCCAGCCTCGCCGAGGCCGGCGCCGGGGTCGGCAAGGCGCTGGAAGGCGTCGCGGGCAGCACGATCCGCGGCTCCATCGAGATGGCGGGCGAGGCGGCGCGCGCCCTGCCGCGCTTGACCCGCCTGGGCATGATCCAGCCGCACACTCGTATCTCCCTGGGCAAACTGCTCAGCGAACACGCCAAGCGCGCGCCCCAGAAAGACCTGGTTCTGTTCGACGACCGCGTGCACACCAATGCCGCCGTCGAGCAGCGGGTCGACAATGTGGTGCGCGGCCTGATCTCCGTCGGCATCCGGCCCGCCATGCGGGTGGGCATCGTGATGGAGACCCGCCCGAGCGCGCTGGCCTCGGTGGCCGCGCTCTCGCGCCTCGGTGCCGTCGCCGTGCTGCTCGCCCCCGGCGCCGAACTCGATCGGGCCATCGAACTCACCGGCGTGAAGACGCTCGTCACCGACCCGGAGAATCTGCGTGCCGCCGCCGGGACGAACGCCCGGGTGCTCGTGCTCGGCGGCGGAGACCAGCGTCGGCTCGCGGTGCCGACGGGCGACCGGGTGATCGACCTCGAACAGATCGACCCCGACACGGTTCGCGTGCCCGCGTGGTACCGGCCCAACCCCGGCCTCGCCCGCGAACTGGCCTTCGTGCTGGTGCTCGGCACCGGCGACCGGCTAGAGGCGAAGTACATCACCAACCACCGCTGGGCCCTGTCCGCCTTCGGCACCGCGAGCGCCGCGGACCTCGACCGTCGCGATACCGTGTACTGCCTCGCGCCGCTGCATCATTCGTCCGGCCTGCTGGTGAGTCTCGGTGGCGCGATCGCAGGCGGCAGCCGCATCGCGCTGGCCAGGCCGGTGGACATGGACCCGGGCCGGTTCGCCGAGGAGGTGCACCGCTATGGCGTCACCGTCGTCACCTACACCTGGACCATGCTGCGCGATCTGCTCGACGCGCAGGTCTTCCCGGCCGGGTACAACCATCCGATCCGGTTGTTCATCGGCTCCGGTATGCCCAAGGGGCTGTGGCGAAGGACCACCGAGCAATTCGCGCCCGCGCGGGTGCTCGAGTTCTACGCCTCCATCGACGGTGACGTGGTGCTCGCCAATGTCACCGGCGCCAAGATCGGCGCCAAGGGCAGGCCGGTTCCCGGCACCGCGACGGTGGAACTCGTGGCCTACGACCCGGTCAGCGAGCAGATCCTCGTCGGCGACGACGGCTTCGCCCGGCGCTGCGCCGACAACGAACCCGGCCTGCTGCTCGGCAAGGCCGTCGACGGCGGTGACATCTCCGACGGCGGGCTGCGCGGGGTGTTCCGCGCGGGCGACGCCTGGTGGCCGACCGAAAATCTGTTCCGCCGCGACAGCGACGGTGACTACTGGCTCGTCGACCGCCGCGACACGGTGATCCGCACCGCTCGTGGTCCGGTGTTCACCCAGCCGATCGTCGACGTGCTCAACGACATCACCCCGGTCGACCTCGAGGTGGCCTTCGCCCTGCCGACCCCCTCGGGAACCCTTGCCGCGGCCGCGCTGAGCGTGCGCGAGGGGTACCGGATCGAACCGGGTGATGTCACCGAGGCGATGCGTGCGCTGGACCGCGGTCAGCGGCCCGACCTGGTCTACCTGGTCGAGGAGATCCCGCGCAGCGCGAGCTTCCGGCCCTCGGCGTCGGCGGTCCAGGCGGCCGGATACCCGAAGGCCGGGCCGGGCACCTGGATCTACAACCGGGAGACCGACACCTACGAGGTGCTCACCGACGCGGCCGCGGCGGCACTGTTCGGCGGCGACTGACACATCGACGACGAGGGCCGCCCGGCGAAACCGGGCGGCCCTCGTCATATCCGAAACCTAGACGCGGTACTCCGTGACGGCATCGATGACGCGGCCGAGCTGCGCCTCACTGAGCATCGGCCACAACGGCAACCGCACGATGGTGGCCGAGAACTCCGCCGAGCGCGTGCACGGCACCGGGGTGCGCCCATACTTGAGCCCCGCCGGGCTCGAATCGAGCGGAATGTAGTGGAACGGGGCGACGATCCCGCGTTCGGCGAGGTGCGCGATGATCCCGTCGCGGCTGTCCTCGGTCGGCATCCGCAGGTAGAACAGGTGCGCGGTGTGGCCACGGTCGGCGGGCACCGTCATCGGGCGCACGTCGTTGGCGGCGGCCCAGTCGGGCAGCGCGGCCGCGTAGGTGTCCCACACCCGGTGGCGGGCGGCTTGGATGGTGTCGAACTCGGCCAGCTGCGCGTCGAGGACGGCGGCGTTGAGTTCGCTGGGCAGGTAGCTGGACCCGATGTCCTGCCAGGAGTACTTGTCGACCTGCCCGCGCAGGAAACGGGCCCGGTCGGTGCCCTTCTCACGCATGATCTCGGCGCGACCCATCAGGATCTCGTCCGACAGCAGCAGCGCCCCACCCTCACCACAGTGCACGTTCTTGGTGTCGTGGAAACTCTGGGTGCCCACCGTGCCGATGGTGCCGAGCTGCCTGCCGCGCCAGGTACCCCCGAGGCCGTGCGCGTTGTCCTCGATGATCGCCACACCGTGCTGCGCGGCCAGCGCCAGCAGCGGTTCCATCTCGGCGGCGACACCGCCGTAGTGCATCACGACGATCGCCTTGGTGCGCGCGGTGATCGCCTCGGCGGCCGCGGCCGGGTCGATATTGCCGGTGGCGTCGTCGATGTCGACGAACACACAGGTCGACCCGCGCAACGCCATCGCGGTGGCGGCCGAGGTGAACGCGAAACTCGGCACGATCACTTCGTCGTCGGGCCCGAGTTCGAGCAGCAGCGCACCGAGTTCGAGCGCGTGCGTGCAGGAGGTGGTGAGCAGCGCGTGTTCGGCGCCGGTGATGGCCTTGATCTTGGCCGTGGCGGACTTGGTGAACTGGCCGTCGCCGTGGCTGTGGTCGGAATCCAGGACGGCCGACAGGTTGGCGCGCTCGGCGGCGGCACGGAACGGCCTGCTGAAGATGATGCGGTCGTTCACTCGCGAAGGTCCTTGTCCGTCACGGTTGCCGGCACCGCGACGTCGACTCGATGGTTGGAGACCGGCGCGTGCATCGTATCCGGGCGCGGTGTCGGGGTCTGCACGGTCAGGTACAGCGGCTTACCGACCAGGATGTGCAGGGCCACACCGAGATACTCCGCGATCAGGCCGAGCGAGAACAGGGTGGCGCCCGAGCACAGCAGCAGCACGACGATGATCGACGCCCAGCCCTCGGGGTCGTGATTGTCCTGGGTGAGCGCCTGCACCACGATGAACGCGGCCATCGCGACACCGGCGAGCGCCAGACTCACACCGAGCATGCTCACCAGCCGCAGGCCGCGAGTTCCGCTGCACAACACCATCTTCCAGAACAGCGAGAACAGGCGACGGTAGTTGTAGCCGGACTCGTCGCGGCCCTCGGCGCGCAACACCACCGGCACCGAGACCGTATTGCCGACCACCCACGTGAGCGCCACATCCAGGTACACGCCGTTGGCCGCGACCTCGGCGAGCTGACGGCCGATGTCGCCGCGGATCAGCCGGAAGCTCTCGAACCGGGTGGAATCGGGGAAGGCGAACACCGTGGCGAGCACGATCTTCGCGCCGCGTGAGGTGAGGTTGCGCAGGAAGCCGTGCGGGCGGGTGTTGGACGGCTTGGAGTAGACGAGATCCGCGCGCGAGGCCAGTGCCGCGTCGAGGAAGTCGGCGATGAAGGCCGGGTCGTGCTGGCCGTCCTCGTCCATCGTGACGATCCAGTCGCCGCGCGCGGCCGCCATGCCCGCGATGGTCGCCGCGTCTTGACCGAAGTTGCGGCTCAACCACACCGCGCGCACCTGCGGGTAGGAGCCTTCCAGTTGCTGCAGCACCACATCGGAGCGATCGGGCCCGTTGTCGTGGGCGAGGATGATCTCCTCCACCGCGAACCGTGCGCCCGCCGCGGTCGTACTCGGCCCGGTGAGCCCGTCGAGTTCGGCGACCAGCGCGGCGATCGTGTCCTCACCCCGGTAGACGGGGACGACCACCGACACCGAATGCACCGGATGCGAACCGTTGCGCTCGGCGGCGCCCGCGCGTGGCACAGCGCCGGACCGGGACGAATGTGCGGTGGGAAGCGGCATGGGTCGACTTTCGGTGTCTTGGCAGGCGAGGGGTGTGGGCACTCTAACACCGCACGGTGACGGGTCGGCGGCGCCGGATCGGGCTGTGCGAGGCGCTGTCACGCGGGGATGCCTGTAGGGTCTGGTGCTCGTGGTGGAAAGTAGAAACCCGTCCCGACGTTCCGTCTACATCTGGGGCTTGATCACCGCCCTCGGCGTGATCGCGGGCTATGGCGCGGTGCTACTCGCCAACGTCCGGCACTTCTACACCGACGACACCGAATCGCAGTACGTGCCGCTGTGGGTGATGCTCGGCAACCGGCTGCGCGACGGCGACCTGCCGGTGATGGTTCCCGAGCACTGGATGGCGGGCAATTACGCCATCGAGGAAGCGGGCCTGCTGAATCCGCCGCAGCTGCTGATCGATCTGATCGCGCCCTCGGTGGACAACCTCGTGCTCTACGCGACCGTGGTGAAGCTGATCTTCGCGATCATCCTCGGGCTCGGTGTCTACCGGATCTGCCTGGTCTACGGCTCGCGCGTGCAGTGGGCGGCGCTGGCCGGTGTGTCGATCCCGTTCACGGGCTGGCTGCTGTTCTTCGACGAGGCCAGCTGGATGACGGCATTCACCGGCACCGCGTGGATGGTGCACGCATGGGCGTCCGGTGTGCGCTACGCGCGCGGAAACGGTGGCCCGATCCCCGTTTTCGTGTACCTGTACCTGGCGATTTCGGTGCAGTACATCTTCCCGGCGGTCGAGGCCGGGCTGATGATCGGCGCGGTCGCCATCGGCGAACTCGTCTACCAGCGGACCTGGCGACCGACGCTGCGACTGCTGCTCGTCTCCGGCCTCGCCGCGCTGGCCGGGCTGGCCACCTACCTGCCGAGCATGCTGTCGGCGAAGGTCACCTGGCGCGGCACCGCCCAGATCAACAACGACCAGTTCCTCACCGTGCCGTGGTCGGAGTCGCTGAACGCGAGCCTGCCCACCACGCTGCCCGCGTTCACCTCGTGGTGGGGCTACGTGCAGCCGATGCCGGTGGTCTACATCGCCTGGTTCCTCGTTCCGGCACTGGCATTCGTGGACTGGAACCGAGCGCGTGGTGCGTGGCGTGAGCTCACCGGCATCGCCGTGTTCGCGATCGCCGCACTGATGTGGACCGCGGGTCCCGGCACCATCGGCCCGCTGCGCTGGCCGGCCCGGGTGCTGCCGATGGTCGCGCTCGGTCTGCTGCTGCTGGTCTGTGTGCTGCTCGGCCGGTTCGCGACCTTCAAGGACTGGCGGGCGCGAGGGATCGCGGCGGCTGTGCTGATCGGACTGCTGTGGGTGCGGTCGTTCTCGGCCGACCCGCACAACTGGATCGCCCATGTGATCGCCGCGCTCGCGATCGCGGCGCTCGGTGCGGCCGTGGTGTGGCTGGCGGTGCAGAAGAGCACGACCGCCGCGGTCGCCGTCGCGATCATCGCGGTGTTCCCCATCGCCTACATCCAGGTCGAACGCGCCCAGCCGACACCCATGAGCTGGAATCTGCCGAGCGACCGGGCCGCCGCCCGCGCCGCGTTCCCCGAATTCGCGGGCACCACCCTGCAACTCGGTGACCGTGCCCTGATCCCGCCGGGGGAGCGCACCCTCGACGGCGCCTACGGGTCGCTGGTGTTCGGCAACTACGCCAAGGACATCGAACGCACCTACGTCAGCGGCTACACCCCGAACGGGCACTACTGGTTCGGTGACATGCTCTGCATGCGCTGGGACACCAGCGTCTGCCCCGACGCCTACCGGCGCGCGTTCGCCGTCGAGCCGTCGACCGGCAAGACCGTGGTCGACCTGATGAACGTCGACCGGGTGGTCCTGCACCGCGCCCTCTACCCGGACGCCGCCGCCCAACCGGCCCCGGCGGGCTGGAAGTGGGTCGACTATCCCGGCCACGAGAAGTACATCGCGGTGCTCGAACGTGAGGACGGGCTGATCTCCACCCGCAACGGCCGCATCTCGGCCGTCGAGAACGCGACCGCCGTCTCCACCTCCGAGAGCGACACCACCAGCAAGGTACGGGTGAGTTCGGCCGACGGTGGCCGCGTGGTGTTCGCGCGCCTGGGCTGGCCGGGCTACCGGGTGAGCCTCGACGGCAAGGACATCCCGTTCAAGGTGGTCGCCAAGAGCTTCGTCGCCGTCGACATCCCCGCCGGAACCACCGATGCCGAACTCGAACTGGCCTGGCGTCCGCCGGGCTGGAAGATCGGCGGCGCCGCGATCGGCCTCGGCCTGCTCGGGCTCGCGTTCTTCCAGTGGCTGTACGTGCGCGGCCGCAAGCCCGAACAGGAAGCGCCCGCCGCGGAAACCATCCCCGACGGCGACGCCGAACTCGCGGACGCGCTGCGATGACCACCGAGGCGGTCCCCGCCGACGGCGTGCTCGCCACGCCGGGCCCACTGCTGCGGATCGTCAAGCGTCAGGAACTGGCGTTCGCGATCGTCGGCGGATTCAACACGCTGCTCGGCATGGTGCTCGTCGTGTGCTGGCTGCAGGTACTCGGCGACGACCGCCCCGGCCTGTCCGTCGTCGCCGCGTACGCGGTGAGCACGGTGGTGGCGTTCGTCCTGCACCGCACCCTGGTGTTCCGGGTCAGCGGCAGGCTCCTGCGTGACTTCGTCGCCTTCTGTGGCGTGAACGCGGGCGGGCTCGTCCTGAACGTGGTGCTCGCGGAACTCGCGGTGAAGGCGTTCGGGTTTCCCGCCGAACCCGCGTCGGTGGTGGTGATGGGTCTGGTCGCGGTGCTCAGCTTCTTCGGACACCGATACATCTCGTTCCGGCGGGCGCGGTAGGTTGGGCACCATGGCGCACGAATCCACCATCGACGCAACTCTGCTCGGCCTGCTGGCCTGCCCCCAGGACAAGGGCCCGCTGCAGCTGGTGCGCACCGAAGCCGGTGCCAGCGTGCTCTACAACCCCCGCCTGCGTCGCGCCTACCCGGTCGACAACGGTATCCCGGTGCTGCTGATCGACGAGGCTCGCGACGTCACCGACGCCGAACACGAATTCTTCCTCGCCGAATCCTGATCCGAGCACGACGACGCTGTTCCCGGTCCGGGAGCGGCCACACACCGCTGTCACGTGATATCTCGCCGAGCATCGGTGCTGGTTCGCACCGCGAACTGAGGTTCAGTTCGCGGCGCTTCCGATATCGCCGGTGAGATAGCGCTGCAGGCTCGGCCCGACCGCCTCGGTGACCGCCTCGATCGGCATCGACGCGAGCGGTTCCACACCGACGAGCTTGCGCACGGTGAGCACCCCGATCATCTGCGCCGCTGCCAGCGCCACCCGTGCGCGCCCGTCGTCGTCGGGGGTGGCGATGCGCGCCCGTACGCGCTCGAGCACCACCTGCAGCAGGAACTCACGAGCCAGCGTCGGCTCCCCACTGCCGAGCATGCTGCGGGTCATGGCGACGATCCCAGGTCCCGCGGGGGAGTCCCACACGGTCAGCACCGCCCGGATCGCGGTCGCGCCCAACTGGTCGAGCGGCGCCTGGTCGACCAGGTTCAAGGTCGCGTCCGGGTCGGCGGGGAAGTCCACCGCCGCGGCGAACAACTGCTGTTTGGTGCCGAAGTAGTGGTGCACCAGCGCCGGATCGACCTCGGCGTCGGCGGCGATCGACCGGATCGAGGTATTGCGGAAACCGTTGTCCGCGAACCGGGTTCGAGCGGCGTCGAGGATTGCGGTCCTGGTGTCGGTGTTGCCGGGCCTGCGCCCGGTTCGCCCCGATTTCGCGGTGCCCGAGCCTGATTCGCTCATCTTGGACCTCTCCGGGTACTTAGGGGGTGCGCCTGCGCAACGTCGCCGCACCGAGGCACAGGGCGACGATCGCGAATCCGGCGACGACGGCGATGTCCCGCCACATGGTCGCGGTCGGATCGCGATGCGTCGACACCTGCTGCAGCGCGTCGACCGCGTAACTCAACGGCAGCACATCGCTGATCGCCTCGAGCCAGCCGGGCAGCCGATCACGCGGAACGAGTAAGCCGCACAGGAAGATCTGCGGCGCGACGATCACCGGCATGAACTGCACCGCCTGGAATTCGGTGCGGGCGAAAGCGCTGGCGAGCAGGCCGAGCGCCACCCCGCACACGGCGTCGACCACGGCGATCAGCATCACCCACCCCGGACTGCCCGCCGCCTCGAGATCGAGCAGCCAGAACGCCACAACACATGCCATGGCGGCTTGCGCGGCGGCGGCCAGCGAGAACGCGGTGCCGTATCCGGCGAGCAGATCCAGTTTGCGCAGGGGAGTGGTGAGCAGCCGTTCCAGGGTGCCCGAGGTGCGTTCGCGCTGCATGGCGATGGCGGTGATCAGGAACATCACGATGAACGGCAGGATGCCGAGCATGGTGATGCCAACCCGGTCGAACAGGGTCTGTGGGGTGTGTGGCGCCTGTGGCGCGTCCTGATAGATGAAATACAGCAGCGTCATCAACAGGGCGGGGACGACGAGGATCATGGCGACGGTGCGGTGGTCGTTGCGCAGCTGCCGCAGGATCCGGCCGGTGGTCGCGGTGTAGGGAGTGCTCATGCCCGCGTTCCCTTCGTGATCAGGGTGAGGAACGCCGTTTCGAGATTCTGTTCGCCGGTGCGTTCCCGCAGTTCGGCGGGGCTGAGCTGGGCGATGAGCTCGCCGTCGCGCATCAGCAGCAGCCGGTCGCAGTGTTCGGCCTCGTCCATCACATGACTCGAGACGAGCAGGGTCGTTCCCGCCGAGGCCAATTCGCGGAATCGCTGCCACAGTTCCACCCGTAGCACCGGATCGAGGCCGACGGTCGGTTCGTCGAGAACCAGCAGCTCTGGCCTGCCGACCAACGCGCACGCCAGCGAGGCGCGGGTCTTCTGACCGCCGGAGAGCTGGTCGCCCAGTTGGTCGGCGTGATCGGTCAAACCGACTGCGGCGAGGGCGGATTCGGTGTCGTGGCGGGCGCGCCCGTAGAGCGCCGCGTAGTAGGCGACATTGTCGCGGACGCTGATATCGGCGTAGATGCTCGGCGCCTGGGTGACGTACCCGACCCGGTGTCGCAACCCGCCGCTACCGGCGGCTTCGCCGAGGACGGTGACCGTGCCCGATTCGACCAGCTGTGTGCCGACGATGCTGCGCATCAGGGTGGTCTTCCCGCATCCGGACGGCCCGAGCAGCCCGGTGATGGTTCCCGGCGCGATCTGGAGATCCAGTCCGTGGAGCACGGTGCGTTTCCCTCGGCGGACCGTCAGTCCTACCACTTCCACGGCGGGTGGTGAAGAGGTGCGCGACATGGTCGCCTCAATTCATCAAGTGTTGAATTCACTACCTGATGAATTTAACTCCACACCCGCGACAAGGCAAGGGTCAGTGTTCGTGACCCGGGAGTGTCGCGAGAGCACGACCGGGCTCGACGACCATCGCTGTGATGCGGGTCACTTCGGCGGGTGTCACATTCGACGCTTCTGCCTTGTCCCATGCACAACCTCACCGAGAAGGAGCAGGACATGACCACCACCACGCACCGCATCGTCGTCCTCGGCGCCGGCTACACCGGCTTGCTCGCGGCCGTCCGCCTGGCCCGTCGCACCAGGAAGACGAACGTGCGCATCACCCTGGTCAACCCCTCGGCCCGGTTCACCGAACGGCTCCGGATGCACCAGATCGCGGCCGGTCAGGAGCTGGCGCACCACGACATCCCGACGATCCTCGACGGCACGGGAATCCGGTTCGTCCAGGGGTTCGCCACCGCCATCGATCCGGACGCCCGCCGCGTGTACGTCGACGGATTCGGCGACATCACCTACGACGACATGATCTACGCCCTCGGCAGCAGCACCGACACCTCCATGGTCCCCGGCGTCGCCGACCACGCCTGGACACTGAACGATCCCCGACGCGCGCACGACTTCGCGCGACGGGTGACAGCCTGCCGCGCCGTCACCGTGTGCGGCGGCGGCCTCACCGGGATCGAGGCAGCCACCGAGATCGCCGAAAGCCACCCGGACGTGCGCGTCACCCTCGTCAGCTCCGGCGAACTCGGCGCCATGATGGGCACCAAAGCCCGCGCCTATCTGAACACCGTGCTCGACCGGCTCGGCATCGTGCGGCAGATCGGTCAGCGGGTGACCGAGGTGACCGCCGATTCCGTCGTCCTCGCCGACGGCCGGCGGATCGACACCGATCTGACCCTGTGGACCAGCGGCGTACGCGTGTCAACCCTGGCCGCCGAGTCCGGGATCGAGACCGACGAACGCGGACTGATCGTCGTCGGACCCACGCTGAAGTCGGTTTCGCACCCCACGATTCGCGCCATCGGCGACGCCGCCGCGATCCGTCAACCGTGGGGCCGAATCCACGGCACCTGCCAGAGCGGGCTGCCCTCGGCCACCTACGCCGCCGATGCGATCGCCGCCGAGCTGCGCGGAAAGGCTGTGCGCCCCTTCCGTTTCGGCTACTTCCACCAGCCCGTCAGCCTCGGGCGCCGCGCCGCCGTCATCCAGTTCACCCGCGCCGACGACACACCCGGCCGGTTCTACCTCACCGGCTGGGCCGCCCGCACCTACAAGGAAATGGTCAGCAGCACTCCCGTACCGGCGATCAAGGTGACCAAGCGGATGCCTGTCGATGTGCAGCTGTCCAAGGGCGGCGCGGCGACCCGCGATCTCGTCCGTCATGGTTGAGCACATGCAGGAGCACGACCCGTTCGTCGACCATCGCAGGCTGCTGTTCGCCACCGCCTACCGCATGCTCGGTACCGTCACCGACGCCGAGGACGTCCTGCAGGACGCCTGGCTGAAGTGGCACGAGACCGACCGGTCGGCGGTGGCCAACCCCCGCGCCTACCTGGTCCGCACCGTCACCAATCTCGCACTCAACCGGCTCACCAGCGCCCGCGCCGTCCGCGAGAAGTACGTCGGCCCGTGGCTGCCCGAGCCGGTGCTCACCACACCCGACATCGCCGAGGACACCGCATTGGCCGACACCGTCTCCACCGCCATGCTCGTCGTACTGGAAACGCTGACCCCGGTGGAACGGGCGGTGTTCCTGCTGCGCGAGGTGTTCGGCTACTCCCACGCCGAGATCGCCGAAACACTCGACCGCTCCGAGGCGGGCATCCGCCAGATCGCGCACCGCGCGAAGAGCCACGTCCAATCACGACGCCCACGCTTCGACGCCGACAAGGCCGCCCGAGCCCGCGTCACCGAACAGTTCATGGCGGCCTGCTCCGGCGGGGACCTGAACGCCTTGATGAACGTGCTCGCTCCCGATGTGACCTGCTGGTCCGACGGTGGCGGTATCGTCACGGCCGCTCGCCGCCCCCTGCACGGCCCCGATCATGTCGCGCGCTGGATCCTCGGTGTGCTCGCCAAACCGTCGTCGACCGGCGCCGAACTCGCGGCCACCGACATCAACGGTGAACTCGGCGCACTGATCACCTTCGCGGGCACGCCGGGCGCCGCCTTCACCTTCGACCTGGTCGACGGCCGGATCCAGAACCTGCGTTTCCAGGTCAACCCGACCAAACTCGCCGGCCTGAGTCAGGGTCGCGACCTGCTCGGCTGACGGGGGTGTGGCGCTCGCGCGGATCGTTGCGGGTGAGAATGGGCGTCGTGTCTGCTCAGGAACTCGCTGTCGACCCGGCCGCCGCGGCGTGCCGGGTACTCGGATCGGTGTTGAGGTCGGGGCCGGTGGCGATGCGCATCGTGGAAGTCGAGGCCTACGGGAGCGATGCGACCGGGCCGTGGCCGGATCCGGCGGCACACTCGTGGCCGGGACCGACCGCGCGCAACGCGGTGATGTTCGGCCCCGCCGGGCGGCTCTACGTGTACCGCTCGTACGGAATTCACCTGTGCGTCAACGTGACCGCCGGCTTCGACGGTGTCGCGTGCGCGGTGCTCGTCCGGGCCGGGGAAGTGGTCGAGGGGGCCGAGATCGCCCGTGCGCGCAGGCCCGCCGCACGCACCGACGCCGACCTCGCGCGGGGACCGGGCAATGTGGGCAGTGCGCTGGGAATCAGCCTGTCCGACTACGGAACCGAGCTGTTCGACCCGTTCTCGCAGGTGCGGCTCGAACTGAAACCCCCGGTGCCGCCGGCCGAGGTCGCCTCGGGTCCGCGCGTGGGGGTGCGCCTGGCCGCCGAGGTGCCCTGGCGGTTCTGGTTGCCCGGCTCGTCGGCCGTCTCGACCTACCGGCGCAGCCCCCGCGCCACCAAACCCGTGATCTAGCCGGGATTTCGAAATTTTTCGCCGACAGCGATGAGTTCTGCGGCGACGGTCCGTCCTATCAGTTGAACGCGCTACCCACCGAGCGCGACCGACCAGAAGGACGAGAAGATGACCACCGCCACGCTTTCCGCGAACTCCACCGCCGCCACCTACCGCCCCGGCAAGATCCGCAACCGCGTCCTGTGGACCCTGCAGATCGTGCTCGGCCTGTTCTTCATCATCGCCTCGGGCGGCCCCAAGCTCGTCATCCCGAACACTCTGATGGAGAACGGCGCCGCGAACTTCACCATCCCCTTCGGCCTGTTGATCTTCATCGGCGTGGTCGAGGTGGCGGGCGGTATCGGCCTGATGGTCCCGCGACTCAGCGGTCTCGCTGCCGTCGGCCTCTCCGTGCTCACCGTGCTCGCCGCCGCCACTCAGGCCTTCATCGCCGACCTGCCCGGAATGGCGATCTTCCCGCTGGTGCTCGCCGCGATCTTCGCCTGGATCGCCTACGAACGCCGCGCCACCATCACCGCGCTGACGCGATGAGCCAGAATCCGACACGCTGACGATCACCGGACACCGAGTCCGGTGATCTCGGCGTGTTCGGGGCAGTCCCGCGACCGAACGGTGGGTTCGGTCGCGGGAGACAAAGTGTCGGCGCCGATCTCATCTGCGAAGCCACTGTGGCGCGCGCCACGCAGGTGCGACGATCAGGGACCGGTTCGAGATCGCATCCCAGGAGCGCCCGTGTTCAGTTTTTCCAGCACCGACGGCACCGAGATACATGTGCGCAGTTGGCTGCCGTCGGACACCGAACCGCAGGGCATCGTGCAGATCGCACACGGCATGGGCGAACACTCCGAGCGCTACGGCCATCTCGCCGAGCGGTTGTCCGCTCTCGGCTTCGCCGTCTACGCCGACGACCACCGCGGCCACGGACTCAGCATGGGCGAGGTACCGGGCGAGCTGGGCCCCGACGGCTGGAACCTGCTCGTCGCCGACCTGGTGGCGCTCACCGAGATCCTGCGCGAACGTCATCCCGGACTGCCGGTGACCCTCTTCGGACACAGTCTCGGATCCTTCGCCGTGCAGCAGTACATCCTCGATCACGCCGACCTCGTCGACGACGTCGTGCTCTGCGGGTCGACCGCCGTCGACGGGCTGTTCGCCGAGATCGCCGCGGCGGGCGGGGACCTGACCGCCTTCTTCAACGCCCGATTCCAGCCGACCCGCACCGACGCCGACTGGATCAGCCGCGACGAAGCCCAGGTCGACGCCTACATCGCCGATCCCTGGTGTGGCTTCGCCATCGACCTGACGAACCTCGGCGAGCTGGCCGCCGTCGCCACCGAGCGGCTGGTGAAGCCGGTCGTGCGTCCCGACCTGCCCGTCTATGTGATGGTCGGCGACCAGGACCCGCTCAACGCGGGACTGCGACTGAGCGATCTGCTGGTCCAGCGCTACCGCGACGCGGGCCTGACCGACCTCACCTATCGGGTGTACGCCGGTGCCAGGCACGAGGTCCTCAACGAGGTCGACCGCGACGAGGTCGAAGCCGAGCTGATCGCCTGGATCACCCGCGCCCGGACCTGAGGACATAACCGGGGTGCGCCCGGCCGACTCGATGCGCAAAGATAGATCCTCGTGACCGGCGACATCTTCGACGAACTGACCTGGCGCGGCCTGATCGCGCAGTCCACCGACCTCGACGAGTTGCGCGCAGCCGCGGCCGCGCAGCCGTTGACGCTGTATGCCGGCTTCGACCCGACCGCCGCCAGCCTGCACGCGGGCCATCTCGTTCCGCTGCTCGCGCTCAAGCGTTTCCAGCGCGCGGGTCACCGCCCGATCGTGCTCGCCGGCGGCGCGACCGGCCTCATCGGCGATCCTCGCGACGTGGGCGAGCGCACCATGAACTCGACGGACACGGTCGCCGAATGGGCGCAGCGCATCCGCGGCCAGCTCGAGCGGTTCGTCGACCTGGACGATTCGCCGACGGGCGCGGTGATCGTCGACAACATGGACTGGACCGGACCGCTCACCACCGTCGACTTCCTGCGCGATATCGGTAAGCACTTCTCTGTGAACGTCATGCTCGCCCGCGACACCGTCAAACGGCGTCTCGAAGGCGAAGGCATCTCCTACACCGAGTTCAGCTACATGCTGCTGCAAGCCAACGACTACCTGCAGCTGCGTCGTGAACACGGCTGCACACTGCAGGTCGGTGGCTCGGATCAGTGGGGCAACATCATCGCCGGCGTCGAACTCAACCGGCGAGTCGACGGGGCGCACGTGCACGCGCTCACCGTCCCCCTGGTGACCTCGGCCGACGGCATGAAGTTCGGCAAGTCCACCGGTGGCGGCAGCCTCTGGCTCGATCCGGAACTCACCAGCCCCTACGCCTGGTACCAGTACTTCGTGAACACCGCCGACGCCGATGTGGTCCGGTACCTGCGCTGGTTCACCTTCCTGAGCCGTGAAGAACTCGACGAGCTGGAACAGGCCACCGCCGAACGGCCCTTCGCACGTGAGGCCCAGAAGCGGCTGGCCGCCGAGATGACGACCCTGGTGCACGGCGAAGCCGAGACCCGGGCGGTGGAACTGGCGAGCCAGGCCCTGTTCGGTCGTGGTGACCTGCGCGAACTGCCCGAGTCGACGCTCGGCGCGGCCCTGCGCGAGACCGCGATCGACGGCAAAGTCGCCGAGGTCGCGCCCGGCGAGCCCGACACCATCGTCGACCTGCTCGTGGCCTCGGGCCTGTGCGAGAGCAGGGGAGCGGCACGGCGCGCGGTGAACGAAGGCGGTGCCTCGGTGAACAACGAGCGCGTCGCCGACATCGACTGGACCCCGTCGGACGCCGACTACCTGCACGGTCAGTGGTTGGTGCTGCGTCGCGGAAAGAAGAACATGGCGGGCGTGCGTCGGATAGCCTGAGCCGTAGGCGGAGGCCTGAATCACATTCGTGTGATTCAGGCCGGCTCCACGGCGTCCGTCGAAGCGTTGACCTGGGGGAATGCGCTGGTGTCCAGGCGATTTGACGTTGCGTTATCCGGCGCGTAACTTATTGGAAGTCAGAGCGACACGGACGCAAGAGCCGGAGAGCGCCTGACAGGCCAAGATCAAGTGACCAGGGTAACGATTGACATCGCCTGGGAGCGGGGTTAGGCTGGAACAGTTGCCCAGCGGAAGATCTGAAGAGATTCAGCGATCTGCTGGTGCGTGTGTTCTTTGAGAACTCAATAGTGTGTCGATGAATGTCAGTGCCAATATTTTTATTGGTTCCAGCCTTCGCGTACCCCCCGGTCGTGGG
>NZ_JBFAKI010000018.1:0-114258 GCF_040655675.1 Nocardia sp. NPDC050378 | reverse complement strand
TTCCGATCTGCTCGAAGCGCATGCGCGAAGCGCGAGTCTCGAGCGCTGTTCGCGCGGCCCCCCAGGGGCCGCGCTCGAGCGCGCCAGCGCTCCAATAAACACAGCCCAACACCTTTGCGGTGCACAAACACCGCAGTGCTTCCATCCCGCCGGCAGTGCGGCAGTCACCCAACCAAAGTCACGACGTAGCAGCCAGCAGATCGGCCACCGGCGTAGGCGCGGCCAGCTTCGCACGCAACTTCATCACCTGGGCCGTCATCCCCGCCCCGAGCACAGCGGTGAGAATCCCGTCCCTCGAGTAGTAGGCGAGAAACTTGTGCCCGTCCTCGGACACGACAGTGACCTCGTCGGCAGGATCGGGCGTACCGAGTGCCTGAATCTTGACGTCGTACTGATCGCTCCAGAAGTACGGCACCCGTGCAGCCGTAGGAGCCGCGCCGCCGAGCAGCGCGGTAACCACCAGCTTCGCCTGCTCACCCGCACTGGTCCAATGCTCGACCCGCTTGCGAATGTCACCGTAACGCCAGGCGGCCACGTCACCGACCGCCCAGACACCCTCAGCGGATGTACGACCCAGCTCGTCGGCGAGCACGCCCCCGCCCGCCGTCGGGTCGGCCAGTTCGATACCGGAGCCGGCCAACCAGTCGGTGGCGGGCACCGACCCGATCCCGATGACCACCAGGTCGGCATCGATATCGGAACCGTCGCTGAGCAGCGCGCCGCGCACGTGCCCGTCGACGTCCACCCGCAGCGTGTCCACACCGACGCCGCAGTGCAGGTCGACACCGTGGTCGCGGTGCATCCGCGCCACGTACCCACCGATCTGCTCGCCGAGTACCGACGCGAGCGGGGCAGGCTGCGGTTCGACGAGGGTCACGTCCTTGCCCGCGGCGCGGAAGCTCGCGGCCAGTTCGCAGCCGATGAAACCGGCGCCGACGATGAGGGCGCGCTGGGCGGCGGCCAGGTCGGCGCGCAGCGATTCGGCGTCGTCGTGGGCGCGCAGCACGTGCACGCCCGTCACCTCCTCCACCCCGGGCAGGCGGCGGGGGCGCAGTCCCGTGGCGATGACGAGCTGGTCGTAGGCGATGGTGTCGCCGTCGGCGAGGGTGAGGGTGCGCGCGGCGGTGTCCACCCGGGCGACCGCGGTACCGACGCGCAGCTCGATGTTCTTCTCGGTGAAGAACTCCGGCGGGCGCAGGGTGGTGTCGTCGGTCTCGCCACGCACGAACTGCTTGGACAGCGGTGGGCGATCGTACGGTGGCCGCGCCTCGTCCCCGACGAGCAGCACACCCCCCTCGTACCCGGCTCGGCGTAATTCCTCGGCGGTGCGCAGGCCTGCCAGGCCCGCTCCGACGATGACGATCGGCGCGCTCATATATTTCGTCCTTCCCTTTCGCTTGTTTGTACCAGTGCGCCGGTCAGGAGTGTGGTTCACGTCGCATTCGGTCAGTGATGTGATGCCGCCCGAACGATCGGAGCGTCGCCGATGGTCGCTTCGTCAGCGACCAGCGGGGCGGGTTGCGTGATCTCCACATCCACTGGACGCGAGCGCAGGACGCGCAGCGCGACCAGTCCGAGGAGCGCGTGCCGCACGGCGGCGGCCGCGGCGACTACGTGGGTGTCGGAGTCCGTTGCTGGGCTGGCGTAGGTGTTCGGCCTGGTCTACTACGACTGCCGACGAGGAAGAGGACTGCGGTCCTGAACAGCGGAACTGATCCTCGCGCACTGGTCGCGTGCCGCGCTGATAGGCAAGGCTCGTGCGGTGAGCGACCAACCGCGACGCTGGGATCCGATGACTTCGGATCCGCTCGATCTCAACGATTCCGTCTACCACGGGGACAAGTGGGAGGACCGGCACTGGATGAACGTGCCAGGTCCCTTCTACACCGGACAGACCGATACACGTTGGACCGGACGGATTCGCGCCCCAGACAACGTGCTCTACGGCTGTGAGTACTACAACGAGTTCGTCTACCGCCAGACGAAGTCCGCAGCCGAAGTCGAATCCTTGCTCGAGGCAGCAGCCGCCGACCCGTTCGATGGCTATGCCTGGGATGGGGACGTGCGATGGACTCTCTCGGCTGTTCGGGCGTGGTGGAGCGGTCGCGGCACAGTGACAGAACATCTAGCTGAGTTGCTCGCGGACTACATGAAGGATGGCGGTCCCCTCGAGGACAGCGACGCGGTTGAGGGGGTGCGGCAGATTGGAGAACGGTCGCTATCCGGACGCCGACGACCCGCTGCCGAGCCTGTAGCAACTTTCTTCAGACATCCGCTATTGCGCCGAGCGGGGACTGGCGAACGTCCGCTCATGCCGCTTGTCGCCCTGATCGGGTCGGCCGCGCAATACCCCGGAAGATCAATAGGCTGAGTTCATCTCGCTGATTGGAGGCGCGCCCAGTTAGCCGATTCCCGATCGTTTACCGAGGAAGGGCGGTCGGGCCGTTGCCGTGCGAAGCAAGTTTCCAGCACGGCGGAAGCTCGTTCTGGTGTGGGATCGGATTTGATCATCGCGCTGATGCGCTGCGCCTGTGCGATGGTGGGCAGGAATCCGACCAGTAGGGCAGGTAGCAGGAGCCGCCGAGCCAATAGCTCTTGTGCTGATGTAACGTGCGGTCGGCGGACGACCGAGATGTTGACGCGGATGGCATGTTCGTTACCCTGCGGGACTCCCGGTCGGTCGGTTTCGATTGCGGCGTAGCGGAATCCGTGTGCGCGGTGGCAGGCAGAACAGTCCACCGGACCACTGCCGAGATGGCTTCCGCACTCCTCGCAGACGAGCTGATCAAGGGCGCCGTCGACAATCCGCCAGTCGTGTCGGTCGGGTTCGGCGGCAACGAGTTCGGCGACTTCGAGTTCACTTTCGGTCGGCCAGTCGGTGAGGAACAGGCGCCACTGCTGCTCGACGATACCGTCGACGAGGAGCCTACAGCGACCACAGCCGGGCACTCCGCCGTACTCGTAGCCGCCGCACTCCACGCACCGCGCCAGGGCAGCGCCGACAGCGGGTCTCATCCTCGTATCATCCTGCCGCAGCGCCCACCAGCGCTACTGAATTGATCTCCCGATCGAGATCTGTGGCGCCAAGCCGGTTGAACGGACGTGCAAAGGCGTTCTGAATCGCATCCTTCCAAGCTGACTTCTGCCCGGTAGTGAGCGGCAATGCCGCTGGGCGCGCGGCCACGAACGTCCGGCTTCTGCCGAGGAGCGAGCATCCCAGTACCCGCTCTTGTCGGTGCGCCTTGCAACCATGGGCGCATGGGTAGTCACTTCATCGAGTTGCGTAGCGCCAAACTCGACAACGTTCTTTCGTATTTCGGCGCAACATCATTGACCGCGAATCAGGTGCGCGTCCTTGACGCTATGAAGGAACGAGCAAGCGCCTATCAGGACACGCTCGATCACCAAGACATCTTCTGGGATCTGTCCATACCTGACGCGCTCGATCACCTGGTCCGAGGCCTGGCCGATTCGCCAGGAGAAAACGCAGGCTGCGCATATCACGCCGCGCTGCAGATCATCATCGCCAGCAGTGGTTCCGATCCCGTGGAGGTCGGGTACTTTCGCAACCCCATCTCGTACTTCTTCGAGCTGGACGAGGAACTTCAACGCTGTGGCGTGCCTCAGGAACTGTGTTCGTTCGGGTTCCTGTTTGCCGGGCCGCCGGCCGAAATCCCCTTCCACATACCGGGTTCGTTGGAGGGATACCCCGAAGTCGGCCACCTGGCACTGTCACGAGCGAAAGTTGTCGCCGATGCCTATCGGTCGGTCATCGACAAGATCGATCAAGACTTCGTCGACGATCTCACCACCCTGGTGGAGAAGTTGGAATTCGAGCACGAGACCTGGCTGAGCGGGCAGGGACGAGGTCCCAGTTGGTATGTCGCTGACACCCTCTTCTTTTCGACCGATTGACCATGTCGATCTCGGGACAAACGCACTCTTCTGCCGCTCACCGCGCGACCTGGCCAGGCTCTCCTGCACTGCGATGCCGCTTTAGCAGCCCGGCTGACCGGGTCGGTGATGGAACTGGGCCGACGGATTCTTAGGTGCTATTTGCACTGCTCAGGCGACGTGGAGTACGTAGGGTGCACACCTCACCGGGGTGAGATGTCGGTTACACCCTCCTCAAATGCCCGCCTCCGTGGGGGAAAGTCGATGCCACCTCTCCTTACGGAACATGGGCGTTGCTCTGTCGGATAGTGACGATCTTGTCCTGCAACCCACGACAGTCAGCGACGGTGACCTCTTCTGCCGCTTGTCGAGCGGTCTGAGCTGATGACCGCGCACGGCGATCCCGTGAATGGTTTTGCCATCGGCTTCAAGTCAAAATCCGGTCGCCTCTGGAGTTGCCGGAGTAAAGAGATAGTTGAAACCTCTGTCAGCGCCGGTCAAACCTTCGATCGACGTCCATGCATTCAGTGCCGCTGCGGCTTCGGGCAGGGACCGCGGACGCGGTTCGTTCTGGACGAAAATTCCACTGAACGAAAGCCAAGTCTCTGCCGTGAGTGTGGGGATGCCGAGCTGATCGATGTCCCCGAAGACTGCCACGCGAACTCGGATCTTGTCTTCCGTCTGCTCGAGGACTTTGAGGTAGACCTCGTCAAAGCAATGGTGCTCGTAGTAGTAGACACTCGCTTGAACGGGCTCGCCGAAGGTCGAGCATCTGACTTCCGCGCCAGCGAGGTGCTGCCACGTGAGACCGGCAGGCCAGGGCGCCCATTCGACAGTCAGCCCGAGAGCTGCGCGATCACCGTCGACCTCCACTTCTTCGAAGTCGAAGTCGAAGCTCAGAGTCAGTTGCGTCTCCACCCCGAATGCTCGATTACTGAAGAGCAGGCCGCTCCAAGTTCCTCCCGCAGGAATGAAGTCAGACGCCTCGAGATTTTTCCCCATGCCACCAGCATGTCAGAATCGTGCCCCCAATCGCCCGCAAGTGCCTGCGGTTCAGGCGGTCATCCGACACTCGCTGACGCCCCCTCTCGGGTATGACTCGCCACGAGCGCCGATCCGGTCGCACTATGCTGCCGCGACCCGCGCGATCCCAGGGCTACGGCACCACCCGACGAACGCACTCAACTACCGAATTGTGGGCTTACAGCAGGGAGGCGCGGTGGGGGTCCAAGGTATGCACCGCGTGGGCCTCGAGACGGTGTCCGAGTGCAGGGGTTCCCTCCGTCACGGCGTACCGATGTTCGGCGGGGATGATCGAGACCAGCCAAAGCAGTTGTACACGTTCACCATCGGGAAGTTCGCACCATTCGAGTTGCGGCCACCACGGATAGGGCAGGTTGACCATGAAGCCCTGGGCGATCGAGTCTCTCTTCCAGGGCCCTCCGGGGTTGATCAGACGGCCAGAATGTAGCGGATGACGAGTCGTCGCATGATGGTGGGCGATAACCGCCAGCGATTCAACATGCTAGGTGTTCCTCCGGCGATTGGATGATGATGATGATGATGGATTCCACCGCCCGGTGACCGACAGCGAGCGAGAAGCGGCGTGCACTCCTCCCTATCCGATACCGGCTGTCGTTGTCCCCATTCGTGACCATGTCCTCGAGGAACTCGTCAGCCGCCTCCCAAGTGCGGGAGACGGGCCGCCGACGGTTACTCGCGTGCTGAGCTGGACTCGGGCTACCGAACCGAAGTACAGGAACTCGCTTGCAGCCACGGTCTTCGACTTCGCGGACGCGACTTGCGCATTGATCGCTGTTGGCGCACTGACGTCGGATGAGATGTGACAGCATTGCCCCACATTTGCCCGAGTCATGCGGGTTCCGCCGGCAGCATGTGCTGAACCGGATCGCCGCCGACGATCTGCCCGGCGCTCGTGAGCTCGCCAAGCGAATAGACGACGGATACGGCTGGCGCGCATCGCGACATCGGCTTCGCCCTTGCCGACCCTCTGTTGGCAGCCGCTCTCCGCGAAGCCACTCCGCGCAATCCTGAACGCAACCATCCCCTGCCCGCTACCCGAATGGGCAACCACCAACGCACCGCTCGTGTGAGAGCGCGCCGCAATGCCACCTACCGTACGACCAGCCCCTGCAGTGAGACTGAACGACGAATTCTGCGGTGTTCGCTGTTCAGGCGACATGAAGTACGTAGCGTGCGCCCGTGGCCGGGGTGAGCGCCGGCTACTACACCGGCTCGAACAGGATCAGGCGGGTACTGCGTCGCCGCAGGTCATCGATGCCCTCGCGCGGGTGCTGCGGCTCGATGCCGCCGAAACCGCACACCTGCACAACCTGGCCGGACGGCCTGCGGCGCCACGGCTGACCCGCGACGAACCGGAACACGCCCATCCCCGGGTGCTCGCCCTGCTCGACGCGCTCGGTGACTCCGTGCCCGCCCTCGTTCTCGGCCGACGTGGTGATGTGCTCGCCTGGAACGGCAGCGGGCACGCGCTGTTCGCCGAACACCTCGATTTCGCCGCCCCCGCCGACCCGGTGGACCGCCCCTCGATCCCGCGTCAGTTCTTCCTCGACCCGCTCACCAAGGACCTGCATCGCAACTGGGACGAGCTGGCCCGCACCCACGTCGGTTACCTGCGGCTCACCGCGGGCCGTTACCCCACCGATGCGCGGCTGGCCGAACTCATCGGCGAATTGGCCATGCGCAGTGCGGAATTCGCGACGCTGTGGGCGGAGGGTGACGTCGCCGACTGCACCGTCGGCGCGATGCGGCTGCATCATCCGACGGTCGGCCGCGTCGATGTCGACTATCAGGTGTGGCTACAACCCGACAGCCCCGACCACCGGCTCGAGGTCTACACCGCCCGCGACGGGTCCTCGGCCGACGCACTGCGACTGCTGCGCGGATCGGTCGGCTTCACCGGTTCCGATCGTCGTCGAGGACACGACTGAGTGGACGGTCGGCGCCTTGGCGCCCTGAGTCGGTGGCGCCTGAGGAGACGCCACCGACATCTTGGTCAGCTTCCCGCGATGATCGACTTCGCGACCTCCGGTGGGACCGGGGCGTAGGAGTCGAACGTCATCGAGAAGGTCGCTCGGCCACGGGTTTTCGAGCGAAGATCGCCGATGTAGCCGAACATCTCCGACAGCGGGGTCAGCGCGCGGACGACGTGGGCGCCGCCGCGCTCGGTCAGCTCGGTGATCCGGCCGCGCCGGGTGTTCAGATCACCGATCACCTCGCCGACGTACTGCTCGGGCGTGACGACCTCGACGGCCATCATCGGTTCGAGCAGCACCGGCTTCGCGCGCGCCACCGCCGCACGCACCGCTGCCGCACCGGCCAGCCGGAACGCCAGATCCGAGGAATCCTGCACGTGGGCGGCGCCGTCGAGCAGCGTCACCAGCACGTTCACCAGGGGGAAGCCGGCGAGCGGGCCCACCGCGAGCGCGTCTTGCGCGCCCGCGTCGACCGCGGGGATGTACTCCCTCGGCACCCGCCCGCCGGTGACCTGGTTGCGGAATTCGTAGACGGCCCCGTCGTCGGCCACGTGCGGGGCCAGCGCGATCGCCACCTTCGCGTACTGCCCGCGCCCACCCACCTGTTTGCGGTGGGTGTGCTCGAGCAGATCGACGTGAGCGGTGACGGTCTCGCGGTAGGCCACACGTGGTTCGCCGATGGTCGCGTCCACCCGGAACTGTCGTTTCAGCCGGTCGACCAGGATTTCCAGATGCAGCTCGCCCATGCCGCCGATCACCGTCTGTCCGGTTTCGGCGTCGACGTGCACGGTGAACGTCGGGTCCTCCTCGGCCAGGCGAGCCAGGGCGGTGCCGAGCTTGTCCTGGTCGGCGCGAGTCCTCGGTTCGATCGAGACCGACAGGACCGGGTCGGGGAAGGTCATCGACTCCAGCACGATCGGGTCGTGCCGATCGCACAGAGTGTCGCCGGTGCCGGTGGCTTTGAGGCCGATCACGGCACAGATCTGACCCGCCCGCACCCGATCGATCGCGATCTCGGTGCTCGCGTGCATCTGGAACAGTTTGCCCAGGCGCTCCTTTCGTCCGTTGGTCGAATTCAGCACGGTGGCACCGGGTTCGACGGTGCCGGAGTACACGCGCAGATACACCAGCGTCCCGAAGAACGGATGCGCCGCGACCTTGAACGCCAGGGCCGCGAACGGCTCGGCGATCTCGGGCGCGCGATGCGCGTGCGTTCCTTCCATCGAGAAGCCGTGCACGGCAACCACATCCACCGGTGAAGGCAGGTAGTCGACGATGGCGTCCAGCAGCGGTTGGACGCCGATATTGGCCAGCGCCGAACCACACAGCACCGGGTAGGCCGTGGCGTCGAGCGTCATCCGCCGGATCGCGGCTTTCAGGACGTCGACGGCGATCGGTCTGCCGGACAAGTAGCTTTCGAGCACCTCGTCGTCGGCTTCGGCGACCGTCGCCAGCAGCGCTTCTCGATGCTGGATCGCCCTGGCCCGCAGTTCTTCCGGAATTACAGTGGTTTCGTAGCGGGCACCGTTGCCGGTGTCACCGCGCCAGCGCTTCGCGGTCATGTCGACCAGGTCGATCACGCCCTCGAAGTCGCGTTCGGCACCGATGGGCAGCTGGATCACCAGCGGGCGCACGCCGAGTCGTTCCGCGATGGTCCGCACGGTGAAGGCGAAATCGGCGCCGAGCTTGTCCATCTTGTTCACGAAACAGATCCGGGGCACACCGTAGGTGTCGGCCTGGCGCCACACCTGTTCCGACTGCGCCTCCACGCCCTCCTTGGCGTCGAACACCGCGACCGCGCCGTCGAGCACCCGCAGCGTGCGCTCCACCTCGGCGGTGAAGTCGACGTGGCCGGGGGTGTCGATGACGGTGATCTGGTGCTCGGCCCATTCGCACGTGGTCGCCGCCGAGGTGATGGTGATGCCGTGCTCACGCTCCTGCACCATGTGGTCCATCACGGCGGTGCCGTCGTGCACCTCACCGAGGGTGTGAATCACGCCGGTGTAGAACAGGATTCGTTCGGTGATCGTGGTCTTGCCCGCGTCGATGTGGGCGGCGATGCCGATATTGCGTAGGCGGGCGAGGTCGGTTCTGGTCATGGGAGGCTCCCGGCTGAGTCGGTTTCGACAATCGACGCTCGCCGGTGGGGCGTTCCGGGGGACGGCACGGGCGTCGGGTCACGCGGCGTCGCCTCGGCGCCACACGGACCCGATGCGAACTAGAACCGCGACTGCGGACGTACCGTAAACATGGACTCTTTGTACGCGGCCCGATCCGGGATTGTCGACAGGTTTTCCGCGCGGGCATAAACGCAGGTGCACAACGGTTCGTCAGAACACACCGACAACAGGAGTGGTCCATGTCCGCACAGTTCGATCCGCACGCCCTGCTCGCCGAGGCGAAGATCGGCGTCCTCGCCACTATCAAAGCCGATGGCAGACCCCAGCTTTCGCCGGTCACCCCCTACTACGACCGCGAGGCGGGCGTCATCTACGTCTCGATGACCGAGGGCCGCGCCAAGACCGCGAACCTGCGCCGTGACCCACGCGCCGCCCTCGAAGTGGGCAGCGCCGACGGCTGGTCCTGGGCCACCGCCGAAGGCACCGCCCAACTCACCGGCCCCGGCACCGACCCACACGGCCCCGAGGTGGAAGCCCTCGTCGCCTACTACCGCGCCGCCGCGGGCGAGCACCCGGACTGGGACGAATACCGCGAGGTGATGGTCGCCGACCGCCGCGTCCTGATGAAGATGACGGTCGAACACATCTACGGAGCCAAGGTCCGCTGAGGCCGTCGCGCGTCGCACTGCGCGCGCCCCGGCCTGAACGACTATGTCGCCGAGAGGAATTCGGTGATCTCGGGGGCGAAGCGTTCGTGTTTGATCGCGCCCATATGGGTGGTGTTCGGGTAGATGACGAGGCGGGCGTCGGGGATGCCTTCGGCGGTTCGGCGGAAGGTGGACTGGGGGTAGAACTCGTCGCGTTGGCCGCCGATGACCAGAGTGGGGGCGGTGATGTCGGCGAGGCGGTCGGTGACGTCGAAGGCGTCTTCGGCCAGGACGAAAGCCAGGGTGTCGGCGGGGTTCTTCGGGCGCATCAGCGGGTCGGCCAGCCAGGCCAGCGCGCCGACGAAACCTGCCTTGATCGGTGACTCGATGCCGACTGTCGCCATGTGATGCAGCGCCCGTTTTCCTTCGGCCGCGGCCGTGGCGTACTTCAGCTGCGAAGCGCGTGCGGGATCGGGCAACTTGCACCCCGACGACGCGATCACCAGCCTGCGCACCGCTGACGGGTGATCGGCGGCCAATTGCAACGCCACCGACCCGCCCGAGGAAATCCCGAGCACATCCACCGGCTCACCGAACTCGTCCCGCAGCGCCTCCGCATGATCGCGCGCGATGTCGGCCATCGACGTCCCCTCCGCCATCCCCGGCGCCCGATTCACCGCGTACACCCGGAAATGCTCGGCCAACGGCGCCAACGTCTTCACCTCACTGGCCCGCATCCACCCGCTCGGATTCGTGTGATCCGGGGTGAACCAGCGCAAGAACACCAACGGCCGCCCCTCCCCGAACGCGAAATACGGCAACCCGTGCCCGAGCTCCCCCTCGACAACCTCGAACCCCTTCACCACAACCACGCCGCCTCCATTCACCGGAACACCTGAACCAGGAACGCTACCCACCACCGACCCCCACAGCGATGACCCCAAAGGTAGTGCCCCCGGAAACGCCGAACGGCGCCGCTCCCGGAGGAGCGACGCCGTTGCGGTGTCAGTGAGTCTACAGACTCACTTGATGATCTTCGTGACGCGACCGGCGCCGACGGTGCGGCCACCCTCGCGGATCGCGAAGCGCAGGCCCTCGTCCATGGCGACCGGCTGGATCAGCTTGACGGACATCTCGGTGTTGTCACCGGGCATGACCATCTCGGTGCCCTCGGGGAGGGTCACAACGCCCGTCACGTCCGTGGTACGGAAGTAGAACTGCGGGCGGTAGTTGTTGAAGAACGGGGTGTGGCGACCGCCCTCGTCCTTCGACAGGATGTAGGCCTGGCCCTCGAACTCCGTGTGGGGAGTGGTGGTGCCCGGCTTCACGACGACCTGGCCACGCTCGACATCTTCGCGCTTGATGCCACGAACCAGCAGACCGACGTTGTCGCCGGCCTGGCCCTGGTCGAGCAGCTTGCGGAACATCTCGATACCGGTGACGGTGGTCTTGGTGCTCTTCTCGCGGATGCCGACGATCTCGACTTCCTCGTTCACGTTGATGATGCCGCGCTCGACACGACCGGTGACGACGGTGCCACGACCGGTGATGGTGAACACGTCCTCGACCGGCATCAGGAACGGGAGCTCGGTCTCACGGACCGGGTCCGGGATCGACTCGTCGACGGCAGCCATCAGCTCGAGGACCGAGTCGGCCCACTTCTGATCGCCCTCGAGGGCCTTCAGACCGGAGACACGCACGACCGGCGCGTCCTCGTCGAACTCCTGCGAAGCCAGCAGCTCGCGGACCTCCATCTCGACGAGCTCGAGGATTTCCTCGTCGTCGACCATGTCCGACTTGTTCAGCGCGACCAGGATGTAGGGCACGCCGACCTGACGGGCGAGCAGCACGTGCTCGCGGGTCTGCGGCATCGGGCCGTCGGTGGCGGCGACCACGAGGATGGCGCCGTCCATCTGGGCCGCACCGGTGATCATGTTCTTGATGTAGTCGGCGTGACCCGGGGCGTCGACGTGCGCGTAGTGGCGCTTTTCGGTCTGGTACTCGACGTGGGAGATGTTGATCGTGATACCACGAGCCTTCTCCTCCGGCGCCTTGTCGATCTGGTCGAAAGCGAAGCTCTCGTTCAGGTCCGGGTACTTGTCGGCGAGCACCTTGGTGATGGCCGCAGTCAGCGTGGTCTTGCCATGGTCGACGTGACCGATGGTGCCGATGTTGACGTGGGGCTTCGTCCGCTCGAACTTCGCCTTCGCCACTGTTGTCCTCCTGGACTAGTTAGTGCGTGCTTTTTTGCAGCAGTGCGGTTAATAAGGGGGGTCGTGCTGACGCCCGGTTGCCGCGGCCAAGCGTACAAGGCCGCGGCAAGCGAATTACTCGCCGGTCGCCTTGGCGATGATCTCCTTGGACACGTTGGCCGGAACCTCCGCGTACTGGGCGAACACCATGGAGTAGTTCGCGCGACCCTGGGTCTTCGACCGCAGGTCACCGATGTAGCCGAACATCTCCGAGAGCGGAACCAGCGCCTTGACGACACGGGCACCACTGCGTTCCTCCATGGCCTGGATCTGGCCACGGCGGGAGTTGAGGTCGCCGATCACTTCACCCATGTAATCCTCGGGTGTGATGACCTCCACCGCCATGAGCGGCTCGAGGATCACCGGACCGGCCTTACGGGCCGCTTCCTTCAGGGCCTGCGAACCCGCGATCTTGAACGCCATCTCCGAGGAGTCGACGTCGTGGTACGCGCCGTCGAGCAGGGTGACCTTCAGGTTCACCAGCGGGTAGCCGGCGAGCACGCCGTACTGCATGGCGTCCTGGGCACCCGCGTCGACCGACGGGATGTACTCACGGGGCACGCGACCGCCGGAGACCTTGTTCTCGAACTCGTAGTGCGCACCGTCTTCGCCGACGAAGGGCTCGACCGCGATGATGACCTTCGCGAACTGGCCGGAGCCACCCGTCTGCTTCTTGTGCGTGAACTCGAGCTTCTCGACCGGCTTGGTGATCGTCTCACGGTAGGCCACCTGCGGCTTACCGACGTTCGCCTCGACCTTGAACTCGCGCTTCATGCGGTCGACGAGGATGTCGAGGTGGAGCTCACCCATACCGCCGATGACGGTCTGGCCGGTCTCCTGGTCGAGCTTCACCGAGAACGTCGGATCCTCGCGCGCCAGCTTCTGGATCGCGGTGCCGAGCTTCTCCTGGTCGGACTTGGTCTTGGGCTCGATGGAGACCTCGATGACCGGGTCCGGGAACGTCATCGACTCGAGGACGACCTGGTTCTGCGGATCCGAGAGGGTGTCACCGGTGGTGGTGTCCTTCAGACCGATCACGGCGTAGATGTGACCCGCCGAAGCGGTGGTCACCGGGTTCTCCTTGTTGGAGTGCATCTGGAACAGCTTGCCCAGACGCTCCTTCTTGCCCTTGGTCGAGTTCACGACCTGCGAGCCGGAGTCCACCTTGCCCGAGTACACACGGATGTAGGTGAGCTCACCGAAGAACGGGTGCACCGCGATCTTGAACGCCAGGGCCGAGAACGGCTCGTCGACGTTCGGCTTGCGGGTCAGGATCTCGTCTTCCTTGCCGGGCACGTGGCCGGTGGTGGCCTCGACGTCCAGCGGGGAAGGCAGGTAATCGATGACCGCGTCGAGCATGGGCTGCACGCCCTTGTTCTTGAACGCGGAACCGCACAGCACCGGGTACAGCTCGGAGTTGACGGTCATCTTGCGGATGGCGCCCTTGATCTCCTCGACGGAGAGCTCCTCGCCACCGAAGAACTTCTCGAGCAGCGCCTCGTCGGACTCGGCGACGGTCTCGAGCAGCTCCTGGCGGTACTGCTCGGCCTTGTCCTTGAGGTCGGCCGGGATCTCGACGACTTCGTACTCTTCGCCGAGCTTGGTCTCGCCCTTCCAGACCTTGGCGTTGTTCTCGACCAGGTCGACGATGCCCTCGAAGTCGTTCTCGGCACCGATCGGCAGCTGGATGACCAGCGGCTTGGCGCCGAGACGATCCTTGATGGTCTGCACGGTGAAGTAGAAATCAGCGCCGAGCTTGTCCATCTTGTTCACGAAGCAGATACGCGGCACGTCGTACTTGTCGGCCTGACGCCACACCTGCTCGGACTGGGGCTCGACACCCTCTTTGCCGTCGAACACCGCGACCGCACCATCGAGCACGCGCAGCGAACGCTCCACCTCGACGGTGAAGTCGACGTGCCCGGGGGTGTCGATGATGTTGATCTGGTTGTCTTTCCAGAAGCAGGTGGTAGCGGCGGAGGTGATGGTGATACCACGCTCCTGCTCCTGCTCCATCCAGTCCATCGTGGCCGCGCCGTCGTGAACTTCACCGATCTTGTACGTGATGCCGGTGTAGAACAGGATGCGTTCGGTCGTGGTGGTCTTGCCCGCATCGATGTGGGCCATGATGCCGATGTTGCGGACCTTGTTCAGGTCGGTGAGCACGTCCTGTGCCACGAAATTCTCCCTTTTAAGTGACGGGCCGGACTATCACCAGCGGTAGTGCGCGAAGGCCCGGTTCGACTCGGCCATCTTGTGGGTGTCCTCGCGACGCTTCACCGCGGCACCGAGGCCGTTGCTCGCGTCGAGGAGCTCGTGGGCGAGACGCTCGATCATCGTCTTCTCACGACGGGCGCGGGAGTAGCTGACCAGCCAGCGCAGCGCCAGGGTGTTGGCGCGGCCCGGACGGACCTCGACCGGCACCTGGTAGGTGGCGCCACCGACGCGGCGGGGCTTCACCTCGAGGGCGGGCTTGACGTTGTCGAGCGCGCGCTTGAGGGTGACGACCGGATCGGTGCCGGTCTTCTCGCGCGCCTGCTCGAGGGCACCGTAGACGATGCGCTCGGCGGTCGACTTCTTGCCGTCCAGCAGAATCTTGTTGACCAGCTGAGTGACCAGCGGGGACCCGTAGACCGGGTCGTTGATCAGCGGACGCTTGGGTGCGGGGCCCTTGCGTGGCATATCAGCTCTTCTCCTTCTTGGCGCCGTAGCGGCTGCGGGCCTGCTTGCGGTTCTTCACACCCTGGGTGTCCAGCGAGCCACGGATGATCTTGTAGCGGACACCCGGGAGGTCCTTCACACGACCGCCGCGGACGAGCACCATGGAGTGCTCCTGCAGGTTGTGGCCTTCACCGGGGATGTACGCCGTGACCTCGATCGCGCTGGTCAGGCGAACGCGCGCGACCTTACGGAGCGCGGAGTTCGGCTTCTTGGGGGTGGTGGTGTACACGCGAGTGCACACGCCACGACGCTGCGGGCTCCCCTTCAGGGCCGCAGTCTTGGTCTTGGTGACCTTGTCGCGGCGACCCTTGCGGACCAGCTGGTTGATGGTTGGCATAGACCGGCTTTCCTTATTGGTGATTGCGGTAGCGGAACACGTGTCTTCAGTTCATCGAGCTTTCACTCGCACGTCCGACCGTGTTTCCGTTTACCCGCGGTCGGGCGTGTCGCGCGCAGCTCAGGACCCTTTTTCTGGGCACGCTGGAACGTATCGGCCGCTCTCGCTGGCCTACGTTCACGCACGAACTTGCCCGTAGCAATCCGGGCACAGCGGTCCACGATACGCGCCTGCCCGAACCGGGGTCAAAGCGGGGTCTTACGTCAAGGCTTCTACCTGGCCAGATCCAAGGTCAGCTCGACCAGCTTCTGCGCTCCCGCGCACGGATCCGGGTGGGCCGAGCCCGGCTGATAGTTGATCCACCAGCCGATGACCCCGACATCGGCGGCCGGGGCGGTGACTCCGCAGGAGTCGTTGTCGCCCGGCCTGCGCACCTGCAGGGCCCGGCGACCCTGCACCGTGATGTCACCGGTGAGGTACCCCAACTTCTCGTTGGTGGTCTTCTCGTTGTTCAGCGTACCCATCTCGTACCAGTTGAGGGTGGCCATGGCCGAGCCGCCGGGTGCGTCCTCGATGTCCCACATGCACACCGCACCGCTGAAAGAGGGTTCGACGAGCATGGCGTTGCCGACGATCTCGCCGATCTTCTCGATGGCCACGACCTCGCATTCGCGCATCAGCTTGTCGAAGTCGGTATTCACCGTCTCACCGCTGCCCGGCTCGTCCTCCGGCGCCGGGAGGGCGTTGCCGTCCACCTTCTGGCCGCAGCCGGCGAGAGTGACGGTGAGTAGCACCGTCGCCGCGACGGTCGCGATCCGGGTGGCGTTCATCGCAGCCGTCCTATGGTCAGCTCAGCCAATTTCCGCGCCCGGTCGCATGGGTTGCCCGCCATGGTGAAAGTGCCGGTGCTGATCGACCATTCGAAGAAGTCGTCGTCGAGTTGCACGGCGAAATCGCAGATGTTGCCCTCCGGGGCGAGTGCCTGGAAACCGGGGCGCCCGGCCACCTCGACTGTCTCCGGGTCGCGTCCGACGCTGGACACCCATGCCTTCTCACGGTCGATCGGGCTGCCGCGATAGGACGCGAATGTCACGCTCGGCGCGAACAATCCGGCCGACTCCCAATTGCAGCCGGTCGAGTTCTTGTACACCCGGGTGATCTGGGACAGGCCTGCCAGCTCGCGCACCTCGTCGTCGGTGACGTGCCCGCACTCGCCGACGAAGGGGCCGAGTGAGGCCACCTTCGGTGGTGGCCGTCTCGGCCCGGTCGGCGAATCGGAGTCGCCCCCCGATCCGCACGACGACAGCACGACAGCCAGGGCCATGCCGGTGATGATCGCCGAGGGGATCCGCATGCCTTGAACTGTAGTGCGTGCGCGGACCCGCTCACAGGTTCCCGCGGGCGGCCTGCTCTCGTTCGATGGCCTGGAAAAGGGCTTTGAAATTGCCTTTTCCGAAGCCGAGTGAGCCGTGTCGCTCGATGAGTTCGAAGAACACGGTCGGGCGATCGGTGACGGGTCGGGTGAAGATCTGCAGCAGGTAGCCGTCTTCGTCGCGGTCGACGAGGATGCCGCGCCGCTGCAGTTCCTCGACCGGGACGCGGACGTGACCGATGCGGGCGCGCAGTTCGGGGTCCTCGTAATAGGCGTCGGGGGTGGGCAGGAACTCGACGCCCTCGGCGCGCAGCGCGTCGACCGTGGCGAGGATGTCACCGGTGGCCAGGGCGATGTGCTGGACGCCTGGACCGCGATAGAACTCGAGGTACTCATCGATCTGGGAACGCTTGCGGCCGACCGCCGGTTCGTTGAGCGGGAACTTCACCCGGTGGTTGCCGTTGGCGACGACCTTGCTCATCAGCGCCGAGTACTCGGTGGCGATGTCGTCGCCGACGAACTCGGCCATATTGGTGAAACCCATGACGCGCCGGTAGAAATCGACCCAGCGGTCCATCATGCCCATCTCCACATTGCCGACCACGTGATCGATGGCCTGGAAGATCCGCGGACCCGCGCGGTGGGTCGAGGTACGCGCGATATAGCCGGGCAGATACGGGCCCGCGTAGCCGGAGCGGTCGATCAGGGTGTGCCTGGTTTCGCCGTAGGTGGCCAGGGCCGCGGAGCGGACGGTGCCGAATTCGTCACTCTCGTCGTGAGGTTCGACCAGGATCGTGGCGCCGTGCTCACGCGCCCAGGCGACGCACCGGTCCACGTCGGGGACCTCGAGGGCGATGTCGACCACGCCGTCGCCGTGCCGGTCGTGATGGGCGACCAGCGGACTGTCCGGGTCGACCGCGCCCTTGACCACGAACCGCGCTCCCCCGCTGCGCAGCACGTAGGCCTTGTGGTCGCGGTTGCCGGTCTCGGGGCCGGCGTAGGCCTCGAGCCGCATCCCGAAGGCCGATTGCAGGAAGTGCGCGCACTGGGTGGCGTTGCCGACAATCCACACCAGCGCGTCCCAGCCGGTGACAGGGAACGGATCGACACTGTCGTCGTGCTCGATCAGCCCGACGAGCTGCTGCTCAATGGTCATGACCTAGGAAAACGCGCCACCCGTGAGCTAGGCAACAACATGCCTCGCGCCTGGTCATGCTGACCAAAGTTGATACCTCACGCTGCCGGATGGTGGACAATTTGAATAGCACCCGAGGACGGAGGTCTGGCATGCGCACACCCGCGAAACTGGACGAACTCGACCTGGCGATCCTGTCGGCCATGCACGAGTTCCAGAAGGCCGGAATCCTGGAACTCTCGCGGCGCACGAAGGTGGCCCGTGCGACGGTGCAGGCCAGGATCAACCGGATGGAGGAGGCCGGGGTGATCGCCTCCTACGACCCCCAGATCGATGTCACCGCAGCGGGTTTCGATGTGCAGGCGTTCGTCACCCTGGAGATCGCCCAGGGCGCGCTCGACACCCTCACCGCCGAACTCGACGCGATCCCCGGCGTGCTGGAGGCCTACGCGACCACGGGTTCCGGTGACGTGCTCTGCCGGATCGGTGCCGATTCGCACGCCGGTCTGCAGGCGGTGCTGCTCAGCATCGACCGGACCAGCGCGGTGGTGCGGTCGCACAGCGTGATCGTGCTGTCGACGGTGATCGAACGGCGCACGCTCCCCCTGCTGCGCACGCTGACCCCCGCCGGCACCGCGAAGGCGCCCGCTTATCGGGATCGCCGTGTCAGCCCGCCGGATTCCCGCGCCACGGACCGGTAGGACGGACCCTAGGAATCCGGTATTTCCCCGTCGTGGAAGCCGTGTCACGGGCGGAGGTCGGCCTCCGGGGCGAGGATCTCGACGACCGGGGCGGATTCCGGTTCCAGGAACGCGAGCAGGGCGGTGGCCTCCGATTCGACCTCTGCCGCTTCGGCTTTCGTCCATGCGCGGGTAGGACTCACGCGGAGGCGGGCGATTCCCGACTTCACGAAGACCTTGTAGACCCCTGCCGTGAAGCCGTCGATCAGGACCGGCGAGACATTGGCACCGAAGGAACGCGGGGCGATGGTTTCGCCGATCACGCGGCTGCGGTCCTGATGGGAGAGCAGGGCGTTGTCGTACCAGCCGAGCAGACGCACCGGGGCGGGCAGGTCGGGGTCGGCGAGTTCGAGCTCGGTGGCGTCGTAGAGGGTCCGGCCTCGTTCGTCGGTGTAGGTGCGGACGCGGTCGCCCAGATCGGCGACCACCTGTTTCATGCCGGGCAAGCGCGACCAGGTCTGCATGTCCATGGTCGAGGCCGGGCCGAAAGCGCGCAGGTAGCGCAGGATCAGTTCGGCCACCGGATAGCCCGGGTCGAGCGGGGCGCCCAGCCACGGCTGCACACGTGACCAGACGGGTCGGCTGTTGTCCCGCCAGCGGCCACGCGGCGGGGTCTGCAGGACCGGGAGCTGGTAGAGCCAGGTCTGCGACACCGCGCCCGGATCGCGGTCCGGGTAGCGGATGGCGGCTTCGGCGCGCAGGTCGGCGGCCGACATCGGTTCGTCGCCGAGCACCGCCTCCCCGTCGGCGCGGACCTGCTCGGGGTCGAGCCCGACCATCGCCCCGTAGTTGAAACCCTTACGGAAGGGCACCTTCTCGAGTTCGGGCTGGATGTGCGGGGCGATACGAAGGGCATCGTGCGGGGTGACGAGGTGGATGGTGCCGCGCATCAGGGTGATCCGCACCAGCGTGCGGTCGGCCAATCCGCGCGACACCGTGTCGGGGTCGAAACCGACTGTCCGGCTCCATAAACCGATGAACGGGGGCGGCACATCCTGCGCCTGCAAGCCGACGAGATGCTCGCACATCTGCGGTGCGCTCAGTGTGGACCGCTCGAGCAGGTGCTGGCGCGCGAGCAGCGTCCGGTTCAGTACCCGATTCGACAAATGCACGGCGCGCTCCCTCGATCCCGGCGACGCACCGGACGCTACCCCGGCCGTCCGACAACCTCACACCGAGTCAGCGCAGTTGTACGACGACCTTGCCGGTCGCGGTCCGATTGTCCAGTGCCGCAACGGCTTCGGCGGTGCGCTCCAGGGGGTAGAGCACCGGTTCCGGCGCCGTGACGGCACCGGAGGCGAACAGCGGCTCCAGGTCGGCCCATTGTTCGGCCAGGTAACCGGGGTGGGTCATCACCCATTCACCCCAGGCCGCACCGACGACCTCCACGTTCTTGAGCAGCAGCCGGTTCACCTTCACCGTGGGGATCTCGCCCGCGGTGAACCCCACGACGAGCAACCGGCCACCGCCCGCGAGGCTGCGGATACTGTCGGTGAAACGGTCACCGCCCACCGGGTCGAGAACGATGTCGACGCCCCGCCCGCCGGTGAGGTCCTTGACCGCCGCCAGCCAGCCGTCGGTGAGCACCACGTCGGTGGCGCCGTTGGCCTTGGCGACCTGCGCCTTGGCCTCGGTGCTCACCACCGCGATCACCCGGCCCGCGCCCAGCGCCTTGGCCAGCCGCAGGGTCGAGGTACCGACGCCACCGGCCGCACCGTGCACGAGGACGGTCTCGCCCTCGGCCAGCCTGCCGCGCTTGGTGAGGCAGAAGTGCACGGTCAGGTCGTTGAACAGGATGCCGGCACCCGCCTCGAGCGACACGTTGTCCGGCAGCTTGAAGACCGCGTCGGCAGGCGCCACCGCCACCTCCGCCACGCCGTTGCCGAGCATGGTCAGTGCCGCGACCCGGTCACCGGCACGCAGCCCCGACTCGGCGGGCGCCTCGCGCACCACGCCACCGACCTCACCGCCGACGACGAACGGCAGACCGGGCTTCATCTGGTAGAGACCGCGGGTCATCAGCACATCGGGGAAGGCGATCCCGGCGGCGTGCACATCGATGAGGACACCGCCCGGGTAAGCGACCGGTTCGGGCAGGTCGACGATCTCGATCGACGACGGACCTTCCAACTTGCTCACCTGAGCTGCACGCATCTGGGAAACCTCTCTCGACTGTCAAACCCCTGTCGAACATATCCCGGCCACGGTCAGCGATGGGCGAATTCCAGCATCGCCTCACTGGAGAGCACCGAACCACCCTTGATGATGGTCAGGCCCGCGGGCGTGACCTGGTATTGCGTTCCGTCGCTCGGGTTGGTCGCGGTGAATCCGCCGCCACCGGTCGGGACGGGGTCGTCGAGTTCGATCGCGTTGCCGTTGCGCACCGCGACACCCTTGTAGTAGAAGCGGTCGGCCCCGGTGTGGCAGATGACCACGCGTGAGGTGGTGGTGCGCGCGATCGTCATGGCGGCGTCGTTGTCGTTGCAGCGCGGGCCACCGCTGAGGAAACCCTGCCCGTCGGCGCCGGTGACGGCCGAATTCAGCGGCGGCACCGTGGTTGTGGTCGCTTTCGGCTCCGTCGGCGGTGCCTGCGCAACGCCGGTCGGCACGTCCTGGCTGACCGACGCCACCACCGGCGGCGGCATCTGCAGACTGGACGAGGACACGGGCTGACCTGCGCGATCGGTACCGGAATCGTTGACGCTCAACATCACCCACACCGCCACACCGACCGCGGCCACGACGATCAGCGCGCCGAGCGCACCGGCGAGAATCGGCGTCGCCGAATTCCGCTGCGGAAGGGGCAGCGGTTCCGACGGATGGGCGTAGGCCCCCGAGGAGAACTGGGGGCCGGTGCGCATCCTGGTCTGCTGCCGACCGGACTGCGCGAAACCGGCGATCGGCTGTTGTGGTGCGGACCGGTGCGCCGCGGCGGGTGGCTGAGCCGGCGACGGAGCGGTCGGCGGCGGTGGTTGCGGCCCGGTGACGCGGGTCTGCCCGGTGAACGGGCGCGGCGGCGGCTGCTTCACCAACGGCGTCACCCGCGGGCCGGGAACGGTTGCGGGCGCGTCGCGTTCGGCCTGCACCAGCGCGGCACGGGCGGCGCGAGCCAGGTCGCCCGGCGAGCCGTAGCGCTGCTCGGGCCGCTTGGCCATGCCACGCTCGATCACCGCGTCGAACGCCGACAGCGCCGGATCGGCCGCGCTCGGCCGGGGCGGCGGCGCCATCTGATGCGAACCGATCGCGCCGGCGAGACTGTTCACCGGGAACGGCACCCGCCCCACCAGCGACTCGTAGAGCACACAGGTGAGCGCGTAGGTGTCGACGGCAGGCGTCATCGGCACGTCCTCGAACCGTTCCGGCGCCATGTAGGCCATCGAACCGACGGCGCTGCCCGCGCTGGTGAGCTGCGGATCGGACGCGCCGTGCGCGATACCGAAGTCGACCAGATAGGCGAACAGGTTGGCCGTGAGCAGGATGTTGGCCGGTTTCACGTCGCGATGCACCAGCCCGAGCTCGTGCGCGGCATCGAGCGCCGCCGCGATCTGCTCGACCACCTGCACCGCCTCGCCGGGCGTCAGCTTGCCGTGCTGCTGCAGCCGCTCCTTGAGATCGGAACCGCGTACCAGGCGCATGTCGATGTAGAGCACGCCGTCGACCTCGCCCCAGTCGTGCACCGGGATGACGTGCGGCTCCTGCACACTGGCCATCGCATGGGATTCGCGGCGGAAACGCTGCACATAGGTGGGGTCGGCCGCCAGCTCACGATTGAGCACCTTGAGCGCGACGACGCGATCCTTGGTGGTGTCGAAAGCCTCGTAGACCTCGCCCATACCGCCGACTCCGAGAAGCCGACGCAACTCATAGCGCCCGAACATAGCGCCCGACATCGCCCCGCCGGCCATTCCAGCAGGTTACCGGGCGCCGACAGCACTTGTCATGTACGCCGGTGGGGGCTAGTCCCGGCTCGACGTGAGGGTGTGATCTGCGCACCGTAAAGTCGAGGGCAGAACTACGCAAGAAGTCGCGGCTCACCTGGTGTGGACCGCGCAAGGAGCACACGTGTCACTCGATCAGCCACTGGCCCCGCTACCCCAGGAGGGCACGGGTTTCGCCACGGCGTGGCCCGTCCGGGCCGGCGACGTGGACCCGTACCACCGGCTGCGCTTCGACGGGGTCGCCCGCTATCTGCAGGATATCGCCTACGAGGAACTGCACCAGACCGCGCTGCACCGCACCGATCCCACCTGGATCGTGCGCCGCACCGTCATCGACGTGATCCGCCCGGTCGTCTTTCCCGATCATGTCCACCTCACGCGGTGGTGCGCGAGCATGTCGACCCGGTGGACGAACATGCGGGTGCGCATCACCAGCGAGGGCGGCGGCCTGATCGAGACCGAGGGGTTCTGGATCAACCTCAGCGAGTCGAGCAACCTGCCCGCCCGCATCAGCGACGAAGGCCTGGCCTATCTGGCCCGCACCACCGACGAACACCGGCTGCGGTGGCGGCCCTACCTCACCGATCCGGCGCCGCGCGAATCCGACACCGATGTGCCGTTCCCGGTGCGCGCCACCGACATCGACCAGTACAACCACGTGAACAACGCCTGCTACTGGCAGGCCGTGGAGCAGTTCCTCGTCGACTATCCGAAGCTGCTCGCGGTGCCGCATCGCGCGGTGATCGAGTACGTGGCGCCGGTGCTGGCGCGTGAACACATCACGGTGCGCGGGCGGTACGAGCCGGGCGATGTGAGCGGGCGACCGGTGTTGCGGTTGTGGTTCGTGGTCGGTGGGATCACGACAACCGTCGTCAAGGTCATGCCCCTGCCGTAATTTCGGCGGCCGCCGGCGTGCCCAGCCCAGGGGCTCGCAGTGGTTCTCGGCCTGCTTCCTGGTGAGGATCGAGGCGGCCGAGAACCGTCGCGGGTCGGTCTAGCCTTTCGCGGCTTTGAGGAGGTCGGCGCGGGTGGTGAACTTGACGCGGGGTCGGCCTGCGGCTTTACCCGCTGCCTTTTCCGCCTGGTCGATGGTCTTCCAGGCGGCACGGTCGACGAGGTCGGGCTGACGCTCGGTGAGCAGGGCGCGCAGGGCGGCCCGATCGCGGGTCGGGTTGGTGAGTCTGCCCGCGATGAAGTCGTCGATCAGGGCTTCGACGGTTTCCTCGGCATCGATCCGGTTGGAGCCGATCACGCCGCGCGGACCGCGCTTGATCCAGCCCGCCACGTACACACCGGGCAGCGGCTGGGTATCGGCGAGCACGCGGCCGTGCTCGCTCGGCACCACACCGCGCCGCTCGTCGAACGGCAGGCCCGGCACGGGGACGCCTCGGTAGCCGATCGAGCGGAGCACCAGGCCGGTGTCGAGGCGTTCGGTGCGGTCGGTCGGAGTGGCGACGAGGTCGGCGGTGAGTTCGTTGTGCGCGAACTCGATACCGGTGACGTGATCGTCACCGAGCACCTCGGTGGGGGTCGCCAGGTAGCGGAAGACGATGCGCTTGTTCGCGGGATCGCGACGACCGGTCGAATACTCCTGGGCCAGCTGGTATTTCAGCCGCAGCGAGGGTTCGATGTTCGGATCGTCGACGACCGCGCGGCTGTGCTCGTCCAGATCGAGGTCGGCGGGATCGACGACCACGTCGACGCCCTTGAGATGGGTGAGCGCCAGGAACTCCGGCGAGCTGTAGGCGGCCTGCAGCGGACCGCGGCGGCCGAGAATCACGACCTCGCGGATATTGCTGCGGCGCAGGGCGTCCAGGGCGTGGTCGGCGATATCGGTCTTGGCCAGCTCGTCCGGGTCGACAGTGAGCACGCGCGCCACGTCGAGCGCCACATTGCCGTTGCCGACGATGACCGCGCGCTCACCCGACAGGTCGAACTCGCGCTCGGCGAAATCCGGATGGCCGTTGTACCAGGCGACGAACTCGGTGGCCGAATGGCTGCCGGGCAGGTCCTCACCCGGGACACCGAGCTTGCGGTCGCTCGACGCGCCGACGGCGTAGATCACGGCGTGGTGGTGCTCGAGCAGCTCACGGTGATCGATGTGTTCGCCGATCTCGACATTGAGGTAGTACTGCAGAGTGTCGCGGCGGAAGGCCGACTCGAACATCGTCGCGACGTTCTTGGTGCCCGCGTGATCGGGCGCCACGCCCGCGCGAACCAGACCCCACGGCGTCGGCAGCCGGTCGAACATCTCCACCTCGACATCGCTGCGCCGCAACAGCTCATCGGCGGCGTAGCAGGCCGCCGGGCCGGCACCGACGATCGCGACGCGCAGGGTGCCGAGACTCTTCGGTGGGCGCACGGGGGTGGCGAGTGGGTCGAAATTCGTCTCCAGCGGGTGACGCCGGAAGTACTCGGCATTGATCTCGCGGTACCTGCCGAGCGAGGCGAGGAGGTCGTCCTCGGAGAAGATGGCGTCCACCGGGCACGCATCGACACAGGCGCCGCAGTCGATACAGGTGTCTGGGTCGATGTAGAGCATTTCCGCCGTGGCGAACTCCGGCTGATCCGGGGTCGGACGGATGCAGTCGACCGGGCACTCGGTGACGCAGCTGGCGTCGTTGCAACAACGCTGCGTGATGACGTAGGCCATGGGTGCAGATCCTCGAAATGTGTGGTCGGACGTCACCTCGGGTATGAGTGACGCAGCTTTCAGTGTGCCTCGAGTGTGACTGCGACCTCATCGGTGTGCACGATTACCGTGTAGTACATGGCGGTGACCCTGATCCTGATGCGGCACGGAAAGTCGGCGTACCCGGACGGGGTGGAGGACCACGAACGGCCATTGGCACCGCGCGGCGAACGCGAAGCCGCACTGGCGGGCGACTGGTTGCGCGCCACCCTGCCGTCGATCGACGCGGTGCGCTGCTCCACCGCCCAGCGCACCCGGCTCACCCTCGCCGCCACCGGGATCGACGCTCCCGTCGAGTACCGCGACGACATCTACGAGGCGAACCCGCACACCCTGATCGAGCTGATCCAGCTCACCGACGATGCTGTCTCGACCCTGCTCCTTGTCGGTCATGTTCCCGGAATCCCTTGGACCGCTTGGGATCTCGCGGCCAACCGCGACTCCGACGCGGCCACCGAGCTGAGCCGCAAGTTCCCCACCTCGGCGCTGGCCGTGCTCGAATTCGACCGGACGTGGGCGCGGGTCGACCAGGGAACCGGCGAACTGACGCACTTCCACGTGCCGCGCTGACCTACTTCAGCAGCTTGCCCCCGACCACGATTCCGACGCCGAGCAGCGCGAGCAACACGAAGGCGACCACGCCGTTCGTCAGCCACCAGACCACGCCGAGTACCAGTACCACCGGTGCCACCGCGATGGCGGTGATCACCGGGCTCTCCTTCACCGTTTCCCAAGCCGAGCGGGCCCGGATGCGGTCGATCTCCTTAGCCATGTGATCCACACTACGTTTCTGTCGGTGGGCGGTGGGATGCTTGACCGCATGGACTGGAAAATCGAGCTCGTTGCCATCCCGGTCACCGATATCGATCGGGCCAAGGACTTCTACACCAGCATCGGTTTCAACGCCGACCACGACCACACCCCGAGCCCCGACATCCGCTTCGTGCAGCTCACCCCGCCGGGTTCGGGCTGCTCGATCTGCATCGGCCGCGGCATCACCCAGGCTGCTCCCGGCAGCGTCGAGGGCATGCAGATGGTTGTGCCGAGCGCCCAGCAGGCCTACGAACAACTGGTCGCGGCGGGCGTCGAGGCGACCCCGGTGCAGGATCTGGGCTGGGGCCTGTTCACGTTCTTCGCCGACCCCGACGGAAACCGCTGGGCGGTACAGGAACTGCCGAAGTACAACTGAGATCGGCTCGTCCCGCGAATAGGCTTGCTTGGAGTGCACTCCAGGTGGCTAGCGTCGGTGGGGTTCCACGGAAAGGGACGAGCACGATGGATCCGGAAGCGGTTCGGCACACCGACAGCGCGAACGAGCGGGAGCGCCCGAAATACTCGATCGGCGAGGTCGCCGAGCGGTCGGGCCTCAGTCGCGACACGCTGCGCTGGTACGAGCGGATCGGGCTGATGAACTACATCGGTCGCGACCACACCGGCAACCGCCGCTTCAGCGATCGCGACCTGGAGTGGCTGGAGCTGATCGCGCGGCTGCGTACGACCGGCATGCCGGTGGCCGACATGATCCGGTATGCCGAACTGGTGCGGGCGGGTGAGCAGACCTTCCCGCAACGGCTGGAGATGTTCCGGCAGACCAGGGCCGACGTGCTCGACAAGATCGCGGAACTGCAGAAGACCGTGGCCGTGCTGGACTACAAGATCGCCGTGTACGAAGGCCGATCAGAGTTCGTCCCGCCCGTCACGCTCACCGCGCACACGAGCGAAGGAACCGATACATGAGCACCACTCTGCCGACCACCACCCTCGGCGCCGACGGCCAACGGGTCGGCATCCAGGGTCTGGGCTGCATGGGCATCAGCGAGTTCTACGGCGACTCCGACCTGGCCGAGTCCCGGGCCACCCTCGAGCACGCCCTCGAACTCGGCGTGACCCTGTTCGACACCGCCGATATCTACGGCTCCGGCCACAACGAGGAATTCCTGTCCGATTTCGTCCGCGAGCACCGCGACGAGCTGGTGATCGCCACCAAATTCGGCATCGTGCGCAAGGCCGACGATCCGGCGTTCCGTGGCTTCGACAACTCCCCCGCCTACATTCGCGCCGCCGTGGACGCGAGCCTGCGCAGGCTCGGTGTCGACACCATCGACCTGTACTACATGCACCGCCGCGACCCGGCCGTGCCGATCGAGGACACCGTCGCCACGATGGCCGAGCTGGTCACCGCGGGCAAGGTGCGCGCGCTCGGCCTGTCGGAGGTGACCGGCGAGGAACTGCGCGCCGCGCACGCGGTGCACCCGATCGCGGCCGTGCAGTCGGAGTGGTCGCTGTTCTCCCGCGATGTCGAGCGCACCGCCGTGCCCGCCGCGGCCGAACTCGGCGTGACGTTCGTGCCGTACTCACCACTCGGTCGCGGGTTCCTCACCGGCGCGTTCCGCAATGCGGACAGCCTCGGCGGCGACGACTTCCGGCAGCGGATGCCCCGCTTCACCGGCGCCAACGCCGAACGCAATGCCGAACTCCTCGCACCGCTGGCGGCGATCGCGCGAGCGCGCGGGATCACCAAGGCCCAGGTCGCCCTCGCTTGGGTGCACGCGCGGGCCGAAGCACACGGCCTTCCGGTGGTGCCGATTCCGGGCACCCGCAAGCGCGGCAGGCTCGCCGAGAACGTCGCGGCGGCCGCGGTGCGGCTCGGCGACGACGAACTCGCGACGCTGGAACCGATCGCCGGCCAGGTGGCGGGGCCTCGGTACGCGGACATGTCGTTCACCTCGGCCGGACGGGAATAGCATCGACTCGGGCGCGGCCGGGAATACTCACGCCGCGCCCGGGTTGGTCGGTATACCAAGCCACGAGCGCACCTGTTGGCGGTGCGGAAGGAGCGCAAAGATGTCGGAGACCACCGCGTCGCAGGCCCGTGTCGTCCGCAACCAGGACAAGAACCGCTACGACATCTTCTACGGCGACGAACTCGCGGGCTTCGCCGAGTACATCGAGCGCGGCAACGACACCGACTTCGTGCACACCGAGATCGACGACGCCTTCGGCGGCAAGGGCCTGGGCAGCAAGCTGGCCCGCTACGCCGTCGAGGACGTGATCGCGCGCGGGCGAACCATCACCCCGCACTGCCCGTTCATCCGTGGCTGGCTCGACAAGCACCCCGAGTTCGACGCGCATGTGGTCGGCAAGGGCATCCCCGGATGAGCGACCTCGAGGCCGACCCCACCGAGGTGCTGTGCGAACCGTCGCCGAGCCCCGGCCCGATCACCGAGCTGTACCCGGCCAGGGAGGTCCCGCTCGGCGGCGTGCGCGGGGTGTACGTGGAACGCACGCTGCCGCAACGGGATCTGCCGACCGTCGGCGCGTGGTGTTTCCTCGACCGGTTCGGCTCGCCTACCGTCACCCGCACCGGCGCCTCGCCCGACATCCTGCCCCACCCGCACATCGGTCTGCAGACGGTGACCTGGCCGTTCGACGGGCAGATCCGGCACCGCGATTCGGTGGGTTCGGATGTGCGGATCGAACCGGGTCAGCTGAACCTGATGACCTCCGGTCGCGGTATCGCGCATTCGGAGTTCGGTGTACCGGGCGCGAACGCGGGCAACGGCCTGCAACTGTGGATCGCCCTGCCCGACAACGCCACCGGCGTCGAACCGCACTTCGAGCAGCATCGCGAGCTGCCCGTGTACGAGGAACCGGGACTGCGGGCGACCGTGCTGATCGGCTCGCTGGGCGGCGTCACCTCACCGGCGAAGGCCTATACGCCGATCGTGGGTGCGGACATCGTCCTCGATCCCGGCGCCGACGTGCGATTACCACTGGAACGCGCCTTCGAGCACGCGGTGCTCGTCGTCGAGGGCACGGTCACCGTCGACGGCATCGAGCTCGGTCCCGGACCGCTGCTGTACCTCGGCACCGATCGGGCCGAGGTGCGTTTGACGAGCACCGACCGCGCGCATTTCGCCCTGATCGGTGGTGAGCCGTTCACCGAGGAACTGGTGATGTGGTGGAACTTCGTCGGGCGAAGTCACGAGGAGATCGTCGCGGCGCGCGAGGCGTGGGAAGCCCACGACACCAGCCGGTTCGGGCAAGTGGTCGGCCATCCGGAGCAGGAGCGGATTCCCGCTCCGCCGCTGCCGCCGCTGCGGTTGAAGCCGCGTAAGCGCGCGACCGGCTGCTCGCACAGCTGAGCAGCCGGTCAGGCGTCGTGAGTCCGTGCGCGGTCAGCGGTTTCCGGCGAGCAAGGCGTCGAGGGCGCGGTAGCTGTCGTTGAGACCGGTCTCCATCCCGGAGGCGAGCATGCCCGCGCATTCCTCGGCGGTGTGGAAGATGCTGTCGGTGACCACGCGGGTGCGGCCGTTGCCGAGGTCGACGAAGGTGGTCGTGTCGATCGAGATGTGGGCGGGCATGCCGTCCCATTCGAAGGACTGCACGATCCGCTCCTTCGGGGTGATCTCGCGGAAGCGGCCTTCGAAACCGTAGGACTCGTCGCCCTCGTGCTCGACGAAACGCCAGTGCCCGCCCTTGCGGAACTCCCAGCGCTCGATGTCGACCTCGTGGCCGCGCGCCCACCAGCGCGACAGCTGCTCGACGCGGCTGTAGGCGTCCCACACCCGATCCAGCGGTGCGTCGAAATCGCGTTCGATGTGCACTTCGCGGTCCGAGGTGGAGGTGATGACCGCGTCCTTGGTTGTGGTGCTCATTGCTCTGGCTCCGTTCGTCGCAGGAATTCATCGAGACGGTCCATCCGGGCTTCCAGCATCTGCCGATAACCCTGCATCCAGGCCACCTCCCGATCGAACACGTGCTCGCCGATGCGGCAGTACCGCACCCGACCACGCTTCTCGGTGACCACCATGCCCGCATCCTCGAGCAACCCGATGTGCTTCTTGATGCCGGTCAACGTCATCTCGAACCGCTCGGCCAACTCACTGACGGTGGCGGGCCCACGACCGAGATGCTCGAGGATGCCCCGCCGGGTGGGGTCCGCGAGCGCCCCGAACGAGGCGTCTAGGAAGTCATACTGAACCATCTAGTTCAGTATTGCGCGCGAGTCTCGGCGCGTCAAGGGCCGTCGGAAGTTTGCCGAATTCCCTGTGCCGACAGCGAGATTTGCTACTACGCTTTGTCGTAGATATTCCGGCGGAGGGGAAATCCATGGACAAGACAACGTGCTGCATCGTCGGCGGCGGACCGGCGGGGATGATGGCGGGCCTGCTGCTTGCGCGGGCGGGCGTCGAGGTCACCGTGCTGGAAAAGCACCCCGACTTCCTGCGCGACTTCCGCGGCGACACCGTCCATCCGTCGACGATTCGGCTGCTCGACCAGCTCGGGCTCGGCGCCGAATTCGCCTGTCTCCCCCAGTCCGCGTTGACCACCCTGCGCGTCTACGCGGGCGACCGCATGGTCGTCGCCGCCGACTTCACCAGGCTCCCCGGCCGCTACCGGCACATCGCGATGGTCCCGCAGTGGGATTTCCTCGCCCTGCTGGCCGGGGCCGCCGCTGCCGAACCCGGCTTCACGCTGCGGATGCGCTCGACCGTTACCGGGCTCGTCCAGGAGTCCGGCACGGTCGTCGGCGTGCACTACCTCGACGCGACGGGCGACACGCACACGCTGCGCGCCGACCTCGTCATCGCCTGCGACGGACGCGATTCCGTGGCACGAGAGTCGGCGGGCCTGCTTCAGCGAAGCGAGGACGTGCCGATGGACATGTGGTTCTTCCGCATCCCCAAAGCCGCCGACAGCGCGAGCGGTGCCGTACAGACCCGCTTCACCAGCGGAAACTCGGCCGTGGCGATCGATCGCGGCGACTACTACCAAACCGGATACATCATCGAGAAGGGTTGCGACGCAACGCTGCGCGCCGAGCACGACGTGCAGTGGCTGCGGGATCGGGTCGGCGAGCTGTTCGACTGGCCGGCCGAGGCGCTGGCACACATCCGGTGCTGGGACGACGTCAAGCTGCTCGAGGTGACCGTGGGGATGCTCGAACGCTGGTACGTGCCCGGCCTGCTGTGCATCGGCGACGCGGCGCACACCATGTCACCGGTCGGCGGTGTCGGCGTGAACCTCGCCATCCAGGATGCCGTCGCCGCAGCCCGCCTCCTCGCGCGGCCCCTGCTCGACGGCACCGTCACCACCGCCGACCTCGACAAGGTGCAGCGCAGGCGGATGCTGCCCGCGAGCTTCACCCAGCGCTCGCAGCGCGGCGAACACGATTTGCTCATCGCCCCCGCCCTGCGCGGCGAGCTGGACGCCGCACCGCTGCCGCTGCGGGTGGTCGACGCGATGCCCGCGCTCGCGGGGCTCACCGCGTACCTGGGCGGTATCGGGCTTCGGCCAGAGCACGCACCCGACTTCGCCCGGCGTCCACCGGTCGGTGCGGACCCGCTGAATCCAGCTCACTGAACTGTGGATTCGTACGCCGATCACGACTGTTGGTTGTGGTCTCACCCGACGCCCGAGTCGCGACGGCGGAACCATCCGGCGAGAACTTTCCGAAAAGCCGATCAGCGGCTAAGTTTGCCGCGATGACCGGGCGTGCGTGGCCCGGTGCGGGCAGCAGGAGGATGGCGCGATGAGGTTCGGCAAGATGTTCGGCGCGGCGGTGCTGGCGGTGGGAGTCGGTGTCGCGGGGGTCGGGATCGGACACGCCGAGCCGGCGCCCGCCCCGCAACCCCTCGGCCTGCGTGGGGTCGACAAGGGCGTGAACTACGAGGTCAGCGCGACCGACGATCGGCGCGCGGTGGTCACCAGCATCGACACCGGCCGCTTCCAGCTCGTCCACGACGCAAAAGTCGTTGCCATCACCGACGATTCGGGCGCGGTAGTGGCAGCGCTGCCGATGGTCGTGCGGGTCGGCGAGCACGCGGTGCCGCTCACTCCGAGCATCGACGCCGAGGGCTCGCGACTCACCCTCACCCCGGTCGGCGAATCCGAGACGCCGGTCCGCGACATCAGCGCGCAGGAACGGTTCTTCGCCGAAACCCAACGGCTGCAACCGCAGATCATCCAGGGCGCGGCCATCGGCGCGGCCATCGGATTCGTCCTGGGCTTCCCCCTCGGGCTGTTCGTCCTCGACTTCATCACGGTGCCCGTGGCGACCGTCGCCGGTGCCGCGATCGGCGCGCTCGCGGGGTACGCGATGGCCGGTGGTCAGCCGGCCGTCGACACCGCGATCGCGTACGTCACCGGGGCACCCTGAGTCACGACCCCGCGTCATATCGAGGTAAACGCACCCCCGGCGCTCCCCCCGTTTCGGGTTTCGACCGTAACCGACCGCATCAACGCTGACGTGCGCGATATGCGGCGACTGCGTTGCGGTTGCCGCAGGTGGTGCTGCAGTAGCGCTTCGAGCGGTTGCGGGACAGGTCGAGGACCAGGCCTGCACAGTCGTCGTCGGCGCAAATCGCGAGGCGGCTCAGATCGTCCGCGCGGATGACATCGATCATCGCCATGGCGGTTTCCACGGCGATACGTACCGGGAGCGCGGCCTCGGCGGGGACGGCGTGCACGTGGTAGTCGACGCTGCCGTGGCGAACCAGCTGCGGCACCGCGCGGTGCTCGCGCAGGATCTCGTTCACCAGCGTGACGGCGGTGTCGCGGTCGCTGGTCAGCAACCGGCGGAGCGGACCGCGCAGGGCGCGTACCTCGGAGAGTTCCGCTGCGTCGCTCCGGTGCGCGCCCGTGTAGTCGTGCCGGACGAAGAACTCGTCGAGCTGGGTGATCTCGGTGAGCGTGTCCGGCGCGACGGCGGAATTCACCAGCTCCACAGCCGACAGCAGCGCCGCCTCGGTGTCATGAGCAAAAACCATGTTGACAGATTACGCCATGGTTCCTACCGTCATTAGTCATGGAGACTTTGACCCATGACGCGGCGGCCCGGCGGCTTCGCACCGGCTTGCTCTTCGCCCTCGCCTCGGCCACCGCGTTCGGGCTCTCCGGACCGCTCGCGCGTGGGCTGATGAATGCGGGCTGGAGTGCGGCCGCGGTGGTCGCCGTGCGGGTACTGCTCGCAGGCGTCGTGTTGTTGCCGCTGGCCTGGCCGCATCTGCGCAACAACCGGAAGCTGTTGCGCGACAATGCGAAACTCGTCGTCGCCTACGGCTTGGTCGCCGTAGCGGGTACGCAGCTCGCCTATTTCAACGCGGTCGCACGCATGGAGGTCGGCACCGCCTTGCTCATCGAATTCGCGGCGCCGATCGCGGTGGTCGGCTGGTTGTGGGTGCGGCACCGGCAGCGCCCCGGCGCGGCGACCGTCGCCGGTGCGATTCTCGGTATCACCGGCCTGATGCTGGTGCTCGACGTGGTCTCCGGCGTTTCCACCGACCCCGTCGGCATCGTCTGGGCCCTCGGCTCGATGGTCGGCGCGGCAACCTATTTCGTGCTCTCCGACCAGGGCAGCGACCTACCCGGCACCGTCCTCGCCGCAGGCGGCCTCCTCATCGGCGGCGTGGTGCTGCTCGCGGCCGGAACCGTCGGCATCGTCCCCCTGCGCGCCACCACGAACCCCGTCGTCTTCGACGATTTCACCACCCCCTGGTGGCTGCCCATCCTCCTCATCGGCATCGTCACCGCCGCCATCTCCTATGTCACCGGCATCGCCGCCACCCGCCGCCTCGGCTCCCGCCTGGCCTCCTTCGTAGCCCTCACCGAGGTCCTGGCCGCCCTGGTCTTCGCCTGGCTCCTCCTCGGCGAAGCCCCCGGCCCCATCCAGCTCCTCGGCGGCGTCCTGATCCTCCTGGGCGTCATCGCCGTCCGCCTCGGCGAACCCACCGTCACCACCCTCGGCGACCCCGAGTCCCCCACCGCCGAACCCCAACTCGACCGAACCTGATCTCTTACCTTCTCGCCTTCATCCGCCGTGACAACATCCCGGCGCCGGCGCATACCGCCATCGCCACGCGCAGTTCGAAACGATCCACCCCGTCGCAGACGGCAACGGCACGCCACACTGCGGGCCAAAGACGTCACCGAGCGGTGATCGAAAACGAAATCGGCCCCCGCTCCGGAGAGCGGGGGCCGAAATCTATTGCCTTGCTACTGCTCAGCGGTAGTCGCTGAAGCCGTAGTCGTCCAGCGGCACCGCGGCACCGGTGGAGGAACCGAAGCTGTCCGGCGAGTAGTAGGTGTCGTCGTAGGACGGCACCGCGTACGCGGCGGCACGGGCTTCTTCGGTCGGCTGCACCTGGATGTTGCGGTACCGGTTGATACCGGTACCGGCCGGGATGAGCTTACCGATGATCACGTTCTCCTTCAGGCCGATCAGCTTGTCGGAGCGGCAGTTGATGGCCGCGTCCGTCAGCACTCGGGTGGTCTCCTGGAAGGAGGCCGCCGACAGCCACGAATCGGTGGCCAGCGACGCCTTGGTGATACCCATCAGCACCGGACGGCCGGAGGCGGGCTCGCCACCCTCGGCGACCACGCGACGGTTCGAGGCCTCGAACTCGGCACGCTCGGTGAGCGAACCGGGCAGGAACTCGGTCGCACCCGAATCGATGATCGTCACGCGACGCAGCATCTGGCGCACGATGACCTCGATGTGCTTGTCGTGGATCGACACACCCTGCGAGCGGTAGACCTCCTGGACCTCGTGGACCAGGTGGACCTGCACCTGACGGGGACCCATCACGCGCAGCACCTCGTGCGGATCGGCAGCGCCCTCGAGCAGCTGCTGACCCACCTCCACGTGGTCACCGTCGGCCAGCAGGCGCTCGGAGCCGTCGTCGTGCTTGAACACACGCAGACGCTGACGCTTCGAGAGCTTGTCGTAGACGACTTCCTCCGACCCGTCATCAGGGATGATCGTGATCTTGTAGAAGCGGTCGTCGTCCTCGAGACGCACCCGGCCCGAGACCTCCGCGATCGGCGCCTTGCCCTTGGGGACACGGGCCTCGAAGAGCTCCTGAACACGCGGCAGACCACCGGTGATGTCGTCGCCGGCGACGCCACCCTGGTGGAAGGTACGCATGGTCAGCTGGGTACCGGGCTCACCGATGGACTGGGCGGCGACGATACCGACGGCCTCGCCGATGTCGACCAGCTTGCCGGTGGCCATCGAACGGCCGTAGCAGGTGGCGCAGACGCCGGTGCCGGTGGTGCAGGTCAGCACGGAGCGGACCTTCACCTCGGTGATACCGGCCTCGAGCAGCGCCTCGAGCGCGGGGTCGCCGAGGTCGGCACCCTTCGCCACGATGACGTTGCCGCTCGCGTCGACCGCGTCCTGTGCCAGGGTGCGGGCGAAGGTCGAGGTCTCCACGTGCGCGTCACGGATGATCGTGCCGTCGGCCTGCTTCTCCGCGATCGGCACCACGATGCCGCGCTCGGTGCCACAGTCGTGCTCGCGCACGATGACGTCCTGCGAGACGTCGACCAGACGACGGGTCAGGTAACCCGAGTCGGCGGTACGAAGCGCGGTGTCGGCCAGACCCTTACGAGCACCGTGGGTGTTGATGAAGTACTCGAGCACGGTCAGGCCCTCACGGAACGAGGACTTGATCGGGCGCGGGATGAACTCACCCTTCGGGTTCGTCACCAGGCCCTTCATACCGGCGAGGGTACGAGTCTGGGTGAAGTTACCCGTGGCGCCCGAGTCGACGATCGTGATGATCGGGTTGTCGGCCGGGTAGTGGGTACGCAGCGCCGCACCGACCTCTTCGGTCGCTTCCTGCCAGATCTTGACCAGGGCGTTGTTGCGCTCCTGGTGATCGAGAGCACCACGCTGGTACTTCTTCTCGATCTGGTCGGCCATGCCCTCGTAGCGCTCCATGATGTCGGCCTTCTCCGGCGGAACGAGCACGTCCGACATGGAGACGGTGACACCCGAACGCGTGGCCCAGTAGAAGCCGGCGTCCTTGAGCTTGTCGACGGTCTGGGCGACGACGATCATCGGGTAGCGCTCGGCCAGATCGTTGATGATCGTGGCCTGACGCTTCTTCGGCATCGGCTCGTTGATGAACGCGTAGTCCGCCGGGAGCAGCTCGTTGAAGATCACGCGACCGAGCGTGGTCTCGGCGAGCCAGGCATCGCCACGGTGCCAGCCCTCGGGGAACAGCTCCGCCTCGATCTCCTTCGGCGGGCGCTGCTCGGTGAGCCGCACCTTGATCATCGAACGCACGGTGAGCTCACCGCGGTCGACGGCCATCTGCGCCTCGGCAGGCGAGGAGTACACGCCGAACTCCGGGGTGTCCTTGCCGCCGGCCTGGTAGGTGCCGACGCCCTTCTCGTCGAGACGAGTCAGGTAGAACAGGCCGGTCACCATGTCCAGACGCGGCATCGCCAGCGGGCGACCCGACGCCGGGGACAGGATGTTGTTCGACGACAGCATCAGGATGCGTGCCTCGGCCTGCGCCTCCGCCGACAGCGGCAGGTGCACGGCCATCTGGTCACCGTCGAAGTCGGCGTTGAACGCCTCACACACCAGCGGGTGCAGCTGGATGGCCTTGCCTTCCACCAGCTGCGGCTCGAAGGCCTGGATACCAAGGCGGTGCAGGGTGGGCGCACGGTTCAGCATCACCGGGTGCTCGGCGATGACCTCTTCGAGGACATCCCACACCTGCGGACGCTGCCGCTCGACCATCCGCTTGGCGGACTTGATGTTCTGCGCGTGGTTGAGATCCACCAGGCGCTTCATGACGAACGGCTTGAACAGCTCGAGCGCCATCAGCTTCGGCAGACCACACTGGTGCAGCTTCAGCTGCGGGCCGACCACGATGACCGAACGGCCCGAGTAGTCGACACGCTTGCCGAGCAGGTTCTGACGGAAACGACCCTGCTTGCCCTTGAGTAGATCGCTCAGCGACTTCAGCGGGCGGTTACCCGGACCGGTGACCGGGCGACCACGACGGCCGTTGTCGAACAGCGCGTCGACGGATTCCTGCAGCATCCGCTTCTCGTTGTTGACGATGATCTCGGGCGCGCCCAGATCGATCAGTCGCTTGAGGCGGTTGTTGCGGTTGATCACGCGGCGGTACAGGTCGTTCAGGTCGGAGGTGGCGAAACGGCCACCGTCGAGCTGAACCATCGGGCGCAGCTCCGGCGGGATCACCGGAACGGCGTCGAGCACCATGCCCATGGGCGAGTTGCCGTTGGCCTGGAAGGCCGCGACGACCTTGAGGCGCTTGAGCGCACGCAGCTTCTTCTGGCCCTTACCGCTGCGGATGGTCTCGCGCAGCGACTCGGCCTCGGCGTCGATGTCGAAGTTCTCCATCAGCTTCTGGATGGACTCCGCACCCATGGCACCGGTGAAGTACTCGCCGTAACGGTCGACGAGCTCGCGGTAGAGCACCTCGTCGACGATGAGCTGCTTGACCGACAGCTTGGTGAAGGTGGTCCAGATCTCGTCGAGACGATCCAGCTCGCGCTGGGCGCGGTCGCGCAGCTGACGCATCTCACGCTCGCCGCCGTCCTTGACCTTGCGGCGCACGTCGGACTTGGCGCCCTCGGCCTCCAGCTCGGCCAGGTCGGCCTCGAGCTTCTGCGCGCGGGCCTCGAGATCGGCGTCGCGCTGATCGGCGACAGCCTTCTTCTCGACCTCCATCTCGGCCTCGAGGGTGCTGAGCTCGTTGTGGCGCAGCTCCTCGTCGACACCGACGATGACGTAGGCGGCGAAGTAGATGATCTTCTCGAGATCCTTCGGCGCCAGATCCAGCAGGTAACCCAAGCGCGACGGAACGCCCTTGAAGTACCAGATGTGGGTGACCGGTGCGGCCAGCTCGATGTGGCCCATGCGCTCACGACGCACCTTGGCGCGAGTCACCTCGACGCCACAGCGCTCACAGATGATGCCCTTGAAGCGGACGCGCTTGTACTTGCCGCAGTAGCACTCCCAGTCCCGGGTGGGGCCGAAGATCTTCTCGCAGAAGAGCCCGTCCTTCTCCGGCTTGAGCGTGCGGTAGTTGATGGTCTCCGGCTTCTTGACCTCGCCGTAGGACCAGTTGCGAATGTCTTCGGCAGAGGCCAGGCCGATCCGGAGTTCATCGAAGAAGTTGACGTCTAGCACGTAACTTCCTTTCCCCTGTTCGGGTCGAATTCGAGCAAAAGTTCACTAGTTGTCGAGCGCGGTGCGCGATGCGGGCGTCTTTTCCGGAGACGCCCGCACCGCGCTTACCACCTAGTTCGCCAAATCGTCGACAGTGGCCGCTTCGTTCCTGGACAGGTTGATGCCCAGGTTCGCCGCGGCGCGCTCCAGATCCTCGTCGTCACCGTCACGCATCTCGATCGCGGCGCCGTCCGAAGACAGGACCTCCACGTTGAGGCACAGCGACTGGAGTTCCTTGAGGAGCACCTTGAACGACTCCGGAATGCCCGGCTCCGGAATGTTCTCGCCCTTGACGATGGCCTCGTAGACCTTCACGCGGCCGACCACGTCGTCGGACTTGATGGTCAGGAGCTCCTGCAGCGTGTACGCCGCACCGTAGGCCTGCATGGCCCAGCACTCCATCTCACCGAAACGCTGACCACCGAACTGCGCCTTACCACCCAGCGGCTGCTGCGTGATCATCGAGTACGGACCGGTCGAACGCGCGTGGATCTTGTCGTCGACCAGGTGGTGCAGCTTCAGGATGTACATGTAACCGACCGCGACCGGGTACGGGAACGGCTCGCCGGAACGACCGTCGAACAGGGTCGCCTTGCCGTCGGCGTCGACCATCCGCTCGCCGTCACGGTTGGGCAGCGTCGAGCCGAGCAGACCGGTGAGCTCGTTGTCCTTCGCGCCGTCGAAGACGGGCGTCGCGATGTTCGAGTCGGCCGGTGCGGCCAGCATCTCCTCGGGCAGCGTGGCCGCCCACTCGGGGCGAGTGCCGTCCGAGGCCACGTCGATGTTCCAGCCGGCCTTACCGATCCACCCGAGATGGGTTTCCAGGATCTGGCCGATGTTCATACGACGCGGCACACCGTGGGTGTTGAGGATGATGTCGACCGGGGTGCCGTCGGGCATGAACGGCATATCCTCCACGGGGAGGATCTTGCCGATGACGCCCTTGTTGCCGTGGCGGCCGGCGAGCTTGTCGCCGTCCTGGATCTTGCGCTTCTGCGCCACGTAGACACGGACCAGCTCGTTCACGCCGGGAGGCAGATCGTCGTCGTCCTCGCGCGAGAACACGCGGATGCCGATGACCTTGCCGGACTCACCGTGGGGCACCTTCAGCGAGGTGTCGCGCACTTCGCGCGCCTTCTCACCGAAGATGGCACGCAGCAGGCGCTCTTCCGGGGTGAGCTCGGTCTCGCCCTTGGGCGTGACCTTGCCGACCAGGATGTCGCCGTCGCGGACCTCGGCACCGATGCGGATGATGCCGCGCTCGTCCAGGTCGGCCAGCACCTCGTCGGAGACGTTCGGGATGTCCCGGGTGATCTCCTCGGCGCCCAGCTTCGTGTCGCGGGCGTCGATCTCGTGCTCTTCGATGTGGATCGAGGTGAGAACGTCCTCTTCCACAAGGCGCTGCGACAGGATGATCGCGTCCTCGTAGTTGTGGCCTTCCCACGGCATGATCGCGACGAGCAGGTTCTTGCCAAGCGCCATCTCACCGTTCTCGGTGCACGGCCCGTCGGCCAGCACCTGGCCGGCCTCGACCCGCTGACCCTCGTCCACGATCGGACGCTGGTTGGAGCAGGTGCCCTGGTTGGAGCGGTTGAACTTGCGCATCCGGTAGGACTTGCGGCTGCCGTCGTCGGCCATCACGGTGACGTAGTCGGCCGAGACCTCCTCGACCACACCCGACTTCTCGTTCACCACGACATCACCGGCGTCGACCGCGGCGCGCAGCTCCATGCCGGTGCCAACGATGGGGGCCTCGGAACGGATCAGCGGCACGGCCTGACGCTGCATGTTCGCACCCATGAGGGCACGGTTGGCGTCGTCGTGCTCGAGGAACGGGATCATGGCCGTCGCGACCGACACCATCTGGCGCGGCGAGATGTCCATGTAGTCGACCTGCGTGGGCGAGACGAACTCGACCTCTTCACCGGCGCGCCGCACGAGGACCTTCTCCTCGATGAAGCGACCCTCGGCGTCGACCGGCGAGTTGGCCTGCGCGCGGACGTAACGGTCTTCCTCGTCGGCCGTGAGGTACTTGACCTCGTCGGTGACCTTGCCGTCGACGACCTTGCGGTACGGCGTCTCGATGAAGCCGAACGGGTTGACCCGCGCGTACACCGACAGCGAACCGATCAGGCCGATGTTCGGGCCTTCCGGGGTCTCGATCGGGCACATGCGGCCGTAGTGCGACGGGTGGACGTCACGAACTTCCAGACCGGCACGCTCACGCGACAGACCACCCGGGCCGAGCGCCGACAGACGGCGCTTGTGGGTGAGACCCGACAGCGGGTTGTTCTGGTCCATGAACTGCGACAGCTGGGAGGTTCCGAAGAACTCCTTGATCGCCGCGACCACAGGCCGGATGTTGATCAGGGTCTGCGGCGTGATCGCCTCGACGTCCTGAGTCGTCATCCGCTCGCGGACCACGCGCTCCATGCGGGAAAGACCCACGCGGATCTGGTTCTGGATCAGCTCGCCGACGGTGCGCAGACGACGGTTACCGAAGTGGTCGATGTCGTCGATCTCGACGGGGACCTCTTCGCCGCCGGGCGCGGTCATCGAGCGGTCACCGGCGTGCAGACGCACCAGGTACTCGATGGTGTCGACGATGTCTTCCTTGGTGAGCACCGAGGAAGTGACCGGCTTGTCGAGGTTGATGCCGAGCTTCTTGTTGATCTTGTAGCGACCGACGCGCGCCAGGTCGTAGCGCTTCTCCTTGAAGAACAGGTTCTCCAGCAGAGTCTGCGCGGACTCCTTGGTCGGCGGCTCGCCCGGACGCAGCTTGCGGTAGATGTCGAGCAGCGCCTCGTCCTGGCCGGGCGTGCTGTCCTTCTCCAGGGTCGACATCATGATCTCGGAGAAGCCGAAACGCTCGACGATCTCCTCGGTGGTCATGCCGAGCGCCTTGAGCAGCACGGTGACCGGCTGACGGCGCTTGCGGTCGATGCGGACACCGACGGTGTCGCGCTTGTCGACGTCGAATTCCAGCCAGGCGCCGCGCGACGGGATCACGCGCACGCTGTGCAGGTCCTTCTCGGTGGCCTTGTCGATGCTGTGATCGAAGTACACGCCGGGGGAACGCACGAGCTGGGAGACGACGACACGCTCGGTGCCGTTGATGATGAAGGTGCCCTTGTCGGTCATCATGGGGAAATCACCCATGAAGACGGTCTGGCTCTTGATCTCGCCGGTGTTGTTGTTGATGAACTCCGCGGTGACGAACAACGGCGCCGCGTAGGTCATGTCCTTCTCTTTGCACTCATCGATGGAGGCCTTGACCTCTTCGAAGCGCGGGTCGGAGAACGACAGGGACATCGAACCGGAGAAATCCTCGATCGGCGAGAGCTCTTCGAGCACCTCTTCGAGGCCGCCTGCGAGACCGACGTCGCCGCGTGCGGCCGCCTTCTCACGCCAGTCGGGAGAACCGACCAACCAGGCGAACGAGTCCGTTTGTAGGTCGAGAAGTCCGGGCACCTCCAAGGGCTCTCGGATCTTCGCGAACGAAACCCTCAACGGGGCTCCGGGGATACCAGCCTTGGTCTGGGTGGAGACTGCCAAGATGCGTCCTTCCAGCACCTCACGCGCGTCGCGTGGTGGTCCGCGACCGTCGCTTGTCTGCTACGAATTCCGCTGGTTACAACCCGAACGAAACCCGAACAGGCAGCAGCGGAAGTAACACCGGAAGGGTGGAACTTACGTGTGCGAATCAAGGTGTGGACAGGAGGCAGCCAGCGCAACGTCCAAACTTACACCCCTATGCAAGGGGGTGTCAACATACCATCCGAGTCATCACTCGGACGGCAAACGCGCCGAAGTCCCGAGACGCTGGCCGCGTCGGAAACTCGGGCGCCGAAGCCCCTGTAACAGCAGACGCTGTTGTGAATAGGGTGACGGTTCGCGACCGGCTCGTCAAGTGGCGCGGCGGCTCCGTGTCCGAGATCGAGATCGCCTGGCGCGCTGGGCATCCCCGCCCGAACCGCGGTTATTTTACCCGCGACACGCCGTGTGCGCCATCCCGCAAAACGCCAGGTCAGAGCGCTTTCTGGCAACAGCAACGCGAAAGGCCCCGGGCGAACCCGGGGCCTTTCGAGGCGAAACTTGTCAGCCGTTGGTCTGGCCGTGCGGCATCGCTTTGAACGATTCGGTGGGGTGATCGTTGCCCCCGTAGGCGGCCATCACCTGGGTGTCGTCGGACTCGGCCAGCGACTCGCGGATGGCGGCCTGGGCCGCGGCGGGCAGGGTGTGCATGATCTCGCGCACCCGGGCCTGGCGACGGTAGACCGCCTGGCGGGCGGGCATGCCCGGCTCGGCCTTCATCTGCGGGATGATGCCCTCGATCTCCTCGGCGCCACCGTGGTGGTGGCCGGCGTCGACGAGCGCCTGCTCGCGCGCCATCTGCGCCTCGTCCTTCTCCTCGGACATACCGATCGGGCCGATCATGCGACCGTTGAGGAACTGCTTGACCACCGGCTCCTCGCTGGTGAGCAGCACCTCACGCGGGCCGAACATCACCAGCTGACGGCGGAACAGCATGCCGATGTTGTCGGGCACGGTACGGGCCAGGTTGATGTTGTGCGTCACGATGAGGATCGTGGCGTCGATCTGGGCGTTGATGTTGAGCAGCAGCTGCGCCAGGTACGAGGTACGTACCGGATCGAGGCCGGAGTCGGGCTCGTCGACGAGGATGATCTGCGGGTCGAGTACCAGCGCGCGGGCCAGACCGGCGCGCTTGCGCATACCACCGGAGATCTCACCGGGCAGTTTGTTCTCCGCGCCGAGCAGACCGGTGAGCTCGAGCTTCTCCATCACGATGCGACGGATCTCGGTTTCCGACTTCTTGGTGTGCTCACGCAGCGGGAACGCGATGTTGTCGAACAGATTCATCGAGCCGAACAGCGCGCCGTCCTGGAAAAGGACGCCGAACAGTTTGCGGATCTCGTAGAGCTCCTTGTTGGAGCAGGTGGTGATATCGGTGCCATCGATGAAGATGGACCCGCGCTCGGGCCGCAGCAGACCGATGAGCGATTTCAGGAACACCGACTTACCCGTACCCGAGGGGCCGAGCAGCGCGCTCACCTCACCCGAAGGGAGCGTGATCGACACGTCCTGCCAAATTCGCTGTGAACCGAAGGACTTGGTTACACCCTCGGTCCTGACCTCGACGCCCACGCCTACCTCCATTGATCCTGCGAGCACCCCACCCGCTCACCGCGCGCTCACATCTCGGCGGTGCGTCACGACACTGTGGGTCCGGTCACTGTAACCCATGAGTGAGACGGGGCACACCTCTACATGACTGAAGAGTAACCCCGCCCATGCGCTACAGCGCGTATCACTTTCCCATGTCCGTATATATAACAAACGGGCGGCCCCCTGAGGGACCGCCCGTTCGTCTACGCGAAGCGCTGAATTACTTGACCGAGACCTTGGCGCCGGCCTCTTCCAGCTTCGCCTTGGCAGCCTCGGCGGCGTCCTTGGCGACCTTCTCCAGGATCGGCTTCGGGGCACCCTCGACCAGGTCCTTGGCTTCCTTCAGGCCCAGGCCCGAGACGATCTCACGGACCACCTTGATGACCTGGATCTTCTTGTCGCCCGCACCCTCGAGGATGACGTCGAACTCGTCCTGCTCCTCAGCGGCCTCGGCCGGAGCAGCGGCGCCACCGGCGGCGGCGACGGCGACGGGAGCAGCAGCGGTGACCTCGAACTTCTCCTCGAACGCCTTCACGAAGCCCGAGAGCTCCAGCAGGGTCATCTCCGAGAAAACGTCGAGCAGCTCTTCGGTGGACAGCTTGGCCATGATTGTTCCTTTCGGTGGTGAATGTCTTTGTGCGCGGGCGTAATACCCGAGCGGGGGGTATTACTCGGCAGCGCCTTCGGCCTGCTTCTTCTCCTGCAGCGCGGCGGCCAGACGGGCCACCTGACCGGCAGGAGCCGAGAACAGCCCGGCAGCCTTGGACATGTTGCCCTTCATCGCGCCTGCCAGCTTGGCCAGCAGGACCTCGCGGGACTCGAGGTCGGCGATCTTCTCGACCTCGGACACGGACAGCGCAGCGCCGTCCATGTAGCCGCCCTTGATGACGAGCGCCTTGTTCTCCTTGGCGAAGGTCTTGATCGCCTTCGCGGCGTCGACCGGCTCACCCTGGATGAAGGTGATGGCGGTCGGTCCGACGAACAAGTCGTCCAGGCCCTCGACGCCCGCTTCCGCGGCCGCACGCTTGACCAGGGTGTTCTTGGCGACGGAGTACGTGGCACCGGCGCCGAGCGCGCGACGCAGCTCGGTGAGCTTGCCGACCGACAGGCCACGGTATTCCGTGACAACAGTGGCCGTGGAGTTCTTGAACTGCTCCGCGATCTCCGCGACAGCGGTGACCTTTTCAGGCTTCGCCATACTTCGCCTCCTCTCTGATGTCGGTTCGTGAACGCGCACTACCGAATCAGGGGCCGGCGACAAAACTAACGCCCCGGACGCAAGGCGTACCGGGGCGCGAAAGAATAAACTTCTTCTGCCTCAGCTCTCCCTGCGTGGGCCGCCGGCAATGTCGCCGGACCTTCGATCGAATACCGCGCAAGCGGCATCGACGACCAACGGTCTTCGGTAGAACGAATGGGTAGTCGCCGAACAGGTCGACGACCGGATTCCACTGTACCTGCACCTACCCTCATCTGCCAAAACGGGTCGGTGGTGCCCGGAACGCCCGAATATCTTGTGAGCCAGGCCACTTTGGTTCCCGCATTGTGGTAGCAATCGCATCGAAAAGGTGTTACGCAGGGTGACAGTAACCTGGTTCACTCCTGGCCTATGACAACCTCCGTAGTCGCTCCACCAGTGTTGCTGGACCGGCGTTCCCGGCGATTCCTCGCACTCGCCGTGATCTGCCTGGCAGAACTGCTGGTCGTCCTCGACAACACCATCGTCAACGTCGCCCTCCCCTCTATCGGCGTCCAACTCGCCACCGGCGTCTCCGGCCTGCAGTGGGTCGTCGACGCCTACACCCTCACCTTCGCCGGACTACTGCTCGCCGCGGGCAACCTCGGCGACCGGTACGGCCGCAGGCGGATCATGACGATCGGCCTGGTCGGCATCGCCGTCATGTCGATCGGCGGCGCATTCGCCGAGTCGATGACGCAGGTCATCGTGGCCCGCGCGGCGATGGGCGTCTTCGCCGCCGCCGTCTTCCCCGCCACCCTCGCCCTGATCATCAACATCTTCACCGACCGGCGCGAACGCGCGCTCGCCATCGCCGCCTGGACTGCGATGGCGGGCTTCGCCATCGCCATCGGCCCGATCTCGGGCGGCTGGCTGCTCGAACACTTCAGCTGGCACTCGGTGTTCTGGATCAATGTGCCGGTGGCCCTCGCCGCGTTGATCGCGACGCTGATCTGGGTGCCGGAATCACGAGCCGACCAGGTCGGCAGGCTGGATCTGCCCGGGATCGGACTCTCGATCGCCGGCATCACGCTGGTGGTGTGGGCGATCATCGAGGCACCGCACAACGGCTGGCTCTCGCTCACCACCCTGTGCACCGCCGCACTGGGAGCGGCCCTGCTCGCCGGCTTCGTCATCTGGGAATTGCGCACGGCCGCACCGATTCTCGACATGCGACTGTTCCGCAATCGGCGATTCTCGTTGCCCGCCTTGGCCATCGCCATCGGCTACTTCTCGATGTTCGGGTTCCTGTTCCTCATCACCCAGTACTTCCAGGGCGTCCGGGAGTACACGCCGCTCGAATTCGGCATCGCCTCACTGCCGTTCGCGTTCTCGGTGGCGATCGGCGCCCCGGTCGCGACCCTGCTGGCGCAGCGGGTCGGGACCACGGCGGTCCTGGTCACCGGCCTGACGCTCATCGGCCTCGGGCTCTACCTGGGCGGACAGGTCACCGTGGACAGCAGCTATCTGATCGGCGTGCTGCCGTCGATGGTGTCGATGGCGCTCGGCCTCGGCATCGTGCAGGGCCCGGCCACCGAATCGATCATGTCGGCGCTACCGCTGGAGGAGGCAGGCGCCGGATCGGCGGTCAACGACACCACCCGCGAGATCGGCGGCACCCTCGGCGTCGCGGTGCTCGGCTCGATCGTCGCCTCGTACTACACCAGCCGGATCGGCGCCAGGATCGACGCCATCCCGGTCGGCATCATGAACGACAACGAGAAGAGCCTGGTCAAAGCCAGCCCACTCAGCGTCCTGGAGCTGCGCAAACGCGAATTGACCCCATTCCTGGAAACCCAGCGCGAGAACCTCATCGTCGCCATGAAGACGGCAACCCTGCAGGGCGCACACGCCGCCTCCCTCGTCGCGACCGGCGCGGTTCTCGTCTGCGCGGTGATCGTGGCGATCTTCCTGCCCTGGAAACCACACAGCGGCGAGTCCGTCCTGCTCGCCTGGCGCGACACCGACGACACCGAGCGCTGAAACGACGTGAGGGTGGGAACGCAGTGCGTTCCCACCCTCACGGTTGATCAGGAGCTACCTGTCAGAAGCTCACGCGTCCTCGTCGAGGAGGTTGCGGGTGCGGTTCGGGTCCACCGGGATGCCCGGGCCGGTGTTGGTCGAAACCGTGATCTTCTTGACGTAGCGACCCTTGGCGGTCGACGGCTTCACACGCAGGATCTCGTCCAGCGCGGCACCGTAGTTCTCCACCAGCTTCGAGTCGTCGAACGACGCCTTGCCGATGACGAAGTGCAGGTTGGCCTGCTTGTCGACGCGGAAGTTGATCTTGCCGCCCTTGATGTCGTTGACGGCCTTGGTCACATCGTTGGTGACGGTGCCCGTCTTCGGGTTCGGCATCAGACCACGCGGGCCGAGGACACGCGCGATGCGGCCGACCTTGGCCATCTGGTCCGGGGTGGCGATCGCGGCGTCGAAGTCGAGCCAGCCGCCCTGGATCCGCTCGATCAGGTCCTCGGCGCCAACGGCGTCGGCACCGGCGGCCTCGGCCTCGGCGGCCTTCTCGCCGGCGGCGAACACGATGACGCGGGCGGTCTTACCGGTGCCGTGCGGCAGGTTGACGGTGCCACGGACCATCTGGTCGGCCTTGCGGGGATCAACGCCGAGACGGACGGCGACCTCGACGGTCGCGTCGGTCTTGGTGGTCGCGGTCTCCTTCGCCAGGCGCGCGGCGGCCAGCGGGGAGTACAGCTTGTCGCGATCGACCTTCTCAGCAGCGGCGAGATACGCCTTGCTTCGCTTTGCCATGTTTCTCTGTCCTTAATGTTCGAGTTCAGATGTGGTGTTACGGGCCTGGCCGGCCCTCCCACAGTGAGCGAGTCGCTCAGCCTTCGACGGTGATACCCATCGAACGAGCGGTACCGGCGATGATCTTCGCGGCCTGCTCGATGTCGTTGGCGTTCAGGTCTTCCTGCTTGGTCTTGGCGATCTCGCGGACCTGGTCCATGGTGACCTTGGCGACCTTGGTCTTGTGCGGCTCGGCCGAGCCCTTCTGCACACCGGCGGCCTTGAGCAGCAGCTTGGCGGCGGGCGGGGTCTTCAGCTTGAAGTCGAACGACCGGTCCTCGTACACCGAGATCTCGACCGGGATGACGTTGCCACGCTGCGACTCGGTCGCGGCGTTGTACGCCTTGCAGAACTCCATGATGTTGACGCCGTGCTGACCGAGCGCGGGGCCGACCGGAGGGGCCGGGTTCGCGGCGCCGGCCTGGATCTGCAGCTTGATGATCCCGGCGAGCTTCTTCTTCTTGGGGGGCATCTTTCTTCCTTGGGTTTCGGTTCCTTACGGTTGCCGTAAGCCTGTTGCGGGATCGCTCCCACGCCGGGTCCAAGCCCGGCATTCGCGCACGACCGTCACACCGGGCGGAAAACGCCTGGGGGGGTCTACACACGAACTGTCACACTCTACCGAACCGCGTCGCGGGCGCCGCAGCCGGGAGGGTCGGGAAACGACAACGGCACCGCCGAGGCGGTGCCGTCGCGAAGCTGTTCGAGCTAGATCTTGGAAACCTGGGTGAAGTTCAGCTCCACCGGGGTTTCGCGACCGAAGATCGACACGAGCACCTTGAGCTTCTGCTGCTCGGCGTTGACCTCGCTGATGCTGGCGGGCAGCGTCGCGAACGGGCCGTCCATCACGGTGACCGACTCGCCGACCTCGAAGTCGACCTCGATGGTCGGCTTGCCCGCGGCGGCGGCGCCGGTGTCGGCACCACCCGAAGCGGCGGCAGCGGCCGCCTTCTTCTGGGCCTGCGCACCGGCCGGAACCAGGAACTTCACGACCTCGTTGATGGTCAGCGGGGTGGGCTTGGCGCCCGGTCCGCCGCCGGTCATACCGACGAAACCGGTGACGCCGGGGGTGTTGCGCACCGCGCCCCACGACTCGTTGTTCAGTTCCATCCGGACCAGGATGTAGCCGGGCAGCACCTTGCGGTTGACGTTCTTCTTCTGCCCGTTCTTGATCTCGGTGACCTCTTCGGTCGGTACCTCGACCTGGAAGATGTAGTCCTCGAGGCCGAGGTTCTGCACGCGGGTCTCGAGGTTGGTCTTCACCTTGTTCTCGTAACCGGCGTAGGAGTGCACGACGTACCAGTCGCCGGGGACGCGGCGCAGCTTGGCCTTCATCGACTCGACGGGGTCGGCTTCGGGGTCTTCCTCGGTGGGAACCGTGGTGTCCTCGACGACGGCGTCGGCGGCCTCGTCAGCGAGCTCGGTGGTGGCCTCGACCTCGTCGGTGGCGTTATCGTCCGCCGCGACAGTGTCGTCAACCGGGAACTCGTCGTTGGTGTCGTTCTCCGGGGTGCTCACTGAGGCACTCGCTTCCTGTGTCGTCACGTACATCCTCTGGGCCGGGTCGGGTGCGCGGAGGCACACTCCGCCGTTCCGGCCCGCGATCGGCTACCGGCGTGGGTGTCGGCGATCAGCCGAACAGCCAGTCGACACCCTTGACGAACGCTACGTCGATCCCGGCGATGAACGCGACCATGAAGACCACGAACACCAGAACGACGGTCGTATAGGTGACCATCTGCTTCCGGTTGGGCCAGATCACCTTGCGCAGTTCCGCGATGACCTCTCGCAGGAACTTGAGCAGCCGCTTGAACGGGTTGCCCGTCTTGGCCTTACCGGCAGTCTTGTCCGCCTTGCGCGAGTTCGACGGCCGGTCGAGCATGGCCACCGAACCGGTGGTCGCCGGAGAGTCCGACGTGCGCGCACGACGAGCAGTCCGCTTGCCGCTCGGCCGAGTGGCAGCGGCGGTATCGTCGCCGTCTTCGGCGCGAGTATCCCGCTCGTCCGTCACGTCGATCCTCTCTCGTCGCTGGCATTCAGGGCAGGGGCGACAGGACTTGAACCTGCAACCTGCGGTTTTGGAGACCGCTGCTCTGCCAATTGAGCTACGCCCCTTCGGTTGGACCGGCCTGGGCCGATACGTCCAACCACAATCGATATTCGATTATCGGCTCTTGCGAGCCGTCTTTTCCAGGGTCGGCATCACACACAACACGCGCGCCGCTTCCGTGGGAGCAGGCTCCCGGGAAGTCAGCGCGCAGCAGCCGGTGACCCCAGAGTCCCGAGTGTACGTTACCGCGTGGGCAATGTGCCAATCGGGACGCTCGACCAGGTCAGGCCAGCTGAACTGTTGCCGTGGCGCGGCCGAAGATCTTCTTGCCCGCCGATTTCGCCGTGATGGCGACGACGGCCGTTCGGGTCTCCGGGTCGACCGACTTCACCTTACCCGTGAAATCCACCTCGGCCGGGGCATCGGCACGCACGTAGACGGGGCTGGTGAAGCGCACGTTGTATTCCTTCACCGCGCCGGGGTCGCCGAGCCAGGAGGTGACGAATCCGCCGCCGAGGCCCATGGTGAGCATGCCGTGGGCCACCACGTTGTCGAGGCCGACGAGTTTGACGATCTCGTCACTCCAGTGAATGGGATTGGCGTCACCGGAGACGCCTGCGTAGTTCACCAGGTCGCCGCGGGTGAGCCGGACGGTCCGGGCGGGCAGTTCGTCGCCGACAGCGATGCTTTCGAAGGCGAGCGCGTGCGTGCTGACGTGCGGCTCCGGGTTCTTGGTCACCGGGTCAGGGGTGATCTCGGCGAAGGCTTCGCTCGGGGCGTGGTGAGCCGGTTCGTCGTCGCCGAGACCGTGCATGAGCACATTGCGGACCGCGGCCGACATATTCGGATCGATATCGCCACCACTGCGCCCGATGAGCGTGGTGTAGGTGGTGAGCACCAATTCGTCGTCGGCGTCGGTGACGATGTTCTTGGTCACGATGATGTCGCCGCCGAATGCCTGCCGGAACGAATGCAGATAAACGTCACAGGTGAGCCGATCGCCGACCCGGATCGGCCGGTGGAATTCCAGGATCTGATCGGTCTGCATGATCTGGCTGAGGTCGTATCCGGTGACGATCTCCTCGAACAACCGGCGCTGGGCCAGGATGCCGACCAGGGAGATGAAGGTGAGCGGGGCGAGCAGACCGGAGTGGCCGTATTCGCGCGCGATGTCCTCGTCCCAGTGCACCGGGTGGTAGTCCTGCACGGCGCGGGCGTATTCACGCACCTTTTCGCGACCGACCTCGTAATAGTCGTCGACCCGGTAGTGGTGGCCGACCATCGAGGCCGCGTGGGCGGCGGGATCGAATGGTTCGGCGGCTGCGGCCGAGACCGCTTCGTCAGTTCCGGTGTTCACTGTCACAGCGTGGCACATTACCGACTTGTGCGCGCGCACCCCTGGCGACCGGTCTGGAAAACGCACGAAGGCCGGACTTTCGTCCGGCCTTCGGCAGATGTTTTTGTTCGAATCAGCGCGATTCGCGGTGCGCCCGGTGGGTGCCGCAGTTCGGGCAGAACTTCTTCAGCTCGAGGCGGTCCGGGTCGTTGCGCCGGTTCTTCTTGGTGATGTAGTTGCGGTGCTTGCACTCTTCGCAGGCCAAGGTGATCTTTGGCCGGACATCGGTGGACTTCGCGGCCACGATATGCCTTCTTTCCGGTCTGGGCTGAGTCGTTATTGGTAGCGATGGCCGGACTTGAACCGGCGACACAACGATTATGAGTCGTTTGCTCTACCGACTGAGCTACACCGCCACGGCGGACCTATTACGGTGGGGCCGGCGGGAAAGTCGGTCACCACCGGCAATCCGGCGAGCCCCCTAACGGAATCGAACCGTTGACCTTTTCCTTACCATGGAAACGCTCTGCCGACTGAGCTAAGGGGGCATGACTACGTGGCACAGAGTCTTGGTCGGCGAACCGATCAGAGCGACCCCGTGCTCCGGCGTCCTGAAAGAGATTACACACTCTTCACGATCACCACCAAATCGCCTGATCAGGGCGCATTTTTCACCGCATCTCAACCTGCTGGACACCCAGCGGAACCGGGAGAGTGGTGGACTCACCGCAACAACCAAAGAACCCCGCCGATCTTGATGATCGACGGGGTTCGATGTGGCAGATGTAGGATTCGAACCTACGTAGGCTTGCGCCGACAGATTTACAGTCTGCTCCCATTGGCCGCTCGGGCAATCTGCCTTGTGCGCCGTTTCCGGTGCGCTGAGCAGCTTACAACGAACCCACCCCGGGGATGCAAACCGCCTGCACAGACCCCCTGCGGGCGCGCGCTACGGCGCGTTGCGGGTACAACTGTCTCGGCGGTGAGGCAGTCTTGCCGCGGAGTTTTACGGACCTTCCGAAGAACAGGAGCGCAGTGTGGCTGATTCGTCATTCGACGTGGTGAGCAAGGTCGACCGGCAGGAGGTCGACAATGCGCTGCATCAGGCGGAGAAGGAGCTGAACTCCCGCTACGACTTCAAGGGCACCGACGCCTCGATCGCCTGGTCCGGTGAGGAGGCGATCGTGCTCACCGCCAATGCCGAGGAGCGGGTGAAGGCGGCGCTCGAGGTGTTCAAGGAGAAGCTGATCCGGCGCGACATCTCGCTCAAGGCGTTCGACGCAGGCGAGCCGCAGGCCTCGGGCAAGGTGTTCAAGATCACCGGCACGCTGGTGCAGGGCATCGACACCGAGAAGGCCAAGAAGATCTCCAAGAAGATTCGCGACGAGGGCCCCAAGGGCGTGAAGGCGCAGATCCAGGGCGACGAGCTGCGGGTGAGCAGCAAGAAGCGCGACGATCTGCAGGCCGTGATCTCGCTGCTCAAGGGCGAGGACTTCGGTATCGCGCTGCAGTTCGTGAACTACCGCTAGTTCCTCAGTACCGGTGCGTTCCGCCCGCCATTTCCTCGAGCCGCTTGATGCGATCGGCGGTCGGGGGGTGGGTGGAGTACCAGCGGGCGATGCGGTCGCCCGCGCGGAACGGGTTGGCGATCATCAGGTGCGATTCGCTGGTGATCTTCGGGTCCGGCGGCAGGGGGGCCGCCTGGACACCCCGTTCGATCTTGCGCAGTGCCGAGGCGAGGGCGAGTGGGTCGCCGGTGAGTTCGGCGCCGGATCGGTCGGCCTGGTACTCGCGGGAACGGGACACCGCCATCTTGATCAGCCCGGCCGCGATCGGGCCGAGCAGCGAGACCAGCAACACACCGATGACATTGGGGCCCTGCCCGTCGCGGTTGCCGAACGAACTGGCCAGGAACGCGAAGTTGGCCAGGCCGGTGATGACCGAGGCCATCGCGCCCGCCACCGACGAGATGAGAATGTCGCGGTTGTAGACGTGCGACAGTTCGTGGCCGAGCACCGCGCGCAGCTCTCGTTCGTCGAGTAACTGCAAGATGCCGCTGGTACAGCACACCGCCGCATGCCGGGGGTTGCGCCCGGTGGCGAAGGCGTTGGGCGCGTTGGTCGGGCTGATGTAGAGGCGCGGCATCGGCTGTCGCGCCGTGGTCGCCAGCTCCCGCACGATGCGGTACACGACCGGGGCTTCCAGCTCGCTCACCGGTTGGGCGTGCATGGCCTTCAACGCCAGCTTGTCGCTGTTGAAATAGGCGTAGGCGTTCATCGCCACGGCCAGCACGATCGAGATGACGAGGATGGTCGGGCTGCGGAACATCGCGCCGATGGCGACGATGAGCGCCGACATGGCGACCATCAACCCGCAGGTCCTCAACATGCAGTTCCGCCTCTCTGTTCCGCCTCTCCGGGATTCTGGCCAGACTGAGGTGCGTGCAGGCTCGTGTGGGCGGCCAGACGGACGTGGTGGTCTGGCCAGCCCGTTCCCGGTGAGTTACCCATGTTCGTGCGAAACCCGGTGTTGCGTTCGCACACGCAGGGGTGCGCTACGGCAACTCGCGTTTGTTGAACGGGTGCGGGGGGCGAGAAGTTCCGGGTCAGCCGACTCGTTCGATGGTGTAGCGGACGAGTCGGGTGAGGGCGTCGTTGGCGGGGCCTGCGGGCAGGGCGGCCAGCTCGGCGTCGGCCAGGTCGGCGTATTCCTGCAGCTTGTCCTTGGCCATCGCCATGCCGGGTGAGCGGCGCAGCAGCTCGAGGGCCTCGTCGACCTCGGCGTCGGTGGTGAGGGGATGGTCGAGCAGGGAGCGCAGCCGGTCGCCGTCGGCGCCGGACTCGCGCAGGGCGTAGAGCACGGGCAGGGTGTGCACGCCTTCGCGCAGGTCGGTGCCTGGCGTCTTGCCGGACTGTTCCGACGACGAGGAGATGTCGATGATGTCATCGGAGATCTGGAACGCGGTGCCGACCGCGTCACCGAGGCGGGCCAGGCGTTCGACGTGCTCGTTGTCGGCGCCGGAGAAGGTGCCACCGAAGCGGCCCGCGGCGGCGATGAGCGAACCGGTCTTCTCCCACACCACCTTTAGGTAGTGCTCGACGGGGTCCTGGGTCTGCTTGGCACCCATGGTTTCCCGCATCTGACCGGTGACCAGCTCGGCGAACGTCTCGGCGATGATGCGCACCGCGTCGGGGCCGAGGGTCGAGGTGAGGCGGGAGGCGTGGGCGAACAGGTAGTCGCCCGCGAGGATGGCGATGTTGTTGCCCCAGCGCGAGTTCACACTCTCGGCGCCGCGTCGCTGGGTGGCCTCGTCCATCACGTCGTCGTGGTAGAGGGTGGCCAAGTGCACGAGTTCGACGACCGTACCCGCGGTGACCAGCGCCGGATCGGTGGGATTGGGGCCGAGCTGACCGGTGAGCAGCGTGAACAGTGGCCGGAACCGCTTGCCGCCCGCCCTGGCCAGATGCAGCGCGGCCTCCTGCAGGAATTCCTCGCCGTCGGAGAGTTCGTCGACGAGCAGTTTCTCGACTGCGGCCAACCCGTCGCGCACGGTGGCGGCGAGTTCCGGATCGACGAGATCGACCCCGGCAACCACGGTGCTCTCGTCGCTCACAGCCGATGTGCTCATTAGTTTCTCCCAGCGATGCGTCCGACCCCGACGGGTAGCAACCTAGCGTGTTCCTGCGCTACAGCCGATGAACCCCGTCACACGTGAGATTTCCCGGTGCACCCGACACTCTCGCACAACCGCGCGAGGTGCCAGTATTGAGCCATGGGTTCACCGGATGTCGTCCCCGCCGACCACGCGACGCTGCCCGACACCGTAGAGGTGCTCGTGGTGGGCGCCGGACCTGCGGGTTCCGCCTCGGCGGCGTGGGCGGCCCGCGCCGGACGCGATGTGCTGCTGCTCGATTCGGCCGTCTTCCCGCGCGACAAGACCTGCGGTGACGGTCTCACCCCGCGCGCCACCGCCGAATTGGAACATCTCGGGCTCGGCGAGTGGTTGCGTGCGCACACGGTGAACCATGGTTTACGGATGGCCGGGTTCGGGCGTGAGGCACTGCTGCCCTGGCCGGGCGGGTCGTTTCCCACCTACGGAAGTGCCGTTCCGCGAACCGAACTCGACAACACGTTGCGGGAAACGGCGATCAAGTCCGGTGCCCGGATGGTCGACGGCGCGAAGGTCACCGAGGTGCTGCGCGACGGCGACCGGGTCACCGGGGTGACCGTGCGTATCGGCGACACCACGCACACCGTGAACTGCCGGGTGCTCGTCGTCGCCGACGGGGTTCGCTCCCCCGTCGGCAAACAGCTCGGCCGCACCTGGCATCGCCGCTACGCCTACGGCACCGCCGCGCGCGCCTACATCACCTCCGGCCGCAGCGACGACCAGTGGATCTCCTCGCACCTGGAATTGCGCAATGCCGACGACCAGCTCGTCCCCGGTTACGGCTGGATCTTCCCGCTCGGCAACGGTGAGGTGAATATCGGTGTCGGATCGCTGGCCACCGAGGCACGGCCGTCGCATATCGCGCTGAAACCGCTGCTCGAGCACTACACCCGGCTGCGCCGCGAGGAATGGGAGTTCGAGGGCCAACTGCGCGCGGTGGCCTCGGCGCTGCTGCCGATGGGCGGGGCCGTGTCGAATGTGGCCGGACGCAACTGGGTGCTGGTCGGTGACGCCGCGGGCTGTGTGAATCCGCTCAACGGCGAAGGCATCGACTACGGGCTCGAAGGCGGTCATCTGCTCGCCGACCTGCTCGATGAACCGGACCTGACGCGGGTGTGGCCGCAACTGCTGCGCGAGCGCTACGGGCGCACGTTCTCCGTGGCCCGCAGGCTGGCCGGGCTGGCCACGCACCCGAAGATGGTCCCCCTCGGCGGCCCGCCGGTGATGCGCTCGAAGTACTTGCAGCGCACCGCCGTTCGCGTGATGGGCAACCTGGTGACCGACGAGGACGACGACCTGACCGCCCGCCTGTGGCGAACGGCCGGTCGCGCTTCCCTACGCGCCGACGAACTGGCGCCGTTCAGCTGAGCTTCGCGAACCAGCCCTCGATGAACTTACGTTCGCTGTTGAGGACGCGCTGGTGCAGTTGTTCGGCCAAGGGTTCGATGGCGCCGCCGACCAGGGGCACCTTGACGGTGACGGTGCCGACGACCTCGATCTCGCTGCCCTCGGCGGTGGGACGCAACTCGTAGGTGCCCGACATCTCGGTGGTGATGCCGCCGGTGCGCCCGGTGAAGCTGCCCTTGGCGACCTCGCCGTCCAGCGGCTGCCAGACATCGGTGCGGGCGAGCACGAGATCGCTCTTGAGAACCTTGCGGACCAGTGCGGGAACCTTGTCCCGGCCGGGTGTTTCGGTCATCTCGATGCGGATCGAATCCGGTCCGTCGGGATGGGAGAGTTCCAGCGTCGCGGTCTCGGCGGCGGCGAACCGCTCCTGCCAGATCGCGTCGTCGACGAGTGCCCGGTGAAGATCTTCGACCGGGACGGCATAAGGCACGGTGAAGCTGAATTTTCGGGACATGGTGGCACACGCTAGTGCAGCCCACCGCTAGGGTGGCGTGGTGTCGGAAACCAGCCAGTCGGATAGGTACTCCGATCGCCTGCGGCGGGTTCGTACCGGAATCCTCGGTACCGCGACGGTGATCAGCGTGCTCATGGTGCTGCTGGTACTCGCGGCGTGGCGCAACGATTACGAGATCGAGCACAACCGCGGGGTCACCTCCGGTGAAGTGCTCTCGGCCGGGCGGCTGCGTTCGGCGGTGATGTATGTGACGCCCGACAGCGTCACCCACAATCCGAAGGTCGGGATCCTCTACCCCACCAATCTCACCGCCGGTCAGCGCATCAACGTGGAGTACAGCACCCGCGACCCAGACCTGGTCCGGGTGGCCGGACGCGACGCGCGGGTGGCGATCGTGCCGGCCGCGTCGGTGATCGTGGTGGTGTGGGCGCTCGCGCTGCCCGCCTTGTGGCTGGTGCGACGCAAGCAGCGCGCGAAGTAACTTTCCCCTGCTGTTCGTCCTGGCTTCATGTCGGTGTGGGCGTGGCGCGCGGTGTGGCGGTCACTCTTGGAGTGTGCGCGTAGCCATCGTCTCGGAGTCTTTCCTGCCGAACATGAACGGCGTCGTCAATTCCGTGCTCCGGGTGCTCGATCACCTGGACCAGCACGGGCACGATGCCATGATCGTGGCGCCCGATACGCTGCGCGGCGCACCGCCCGCCCCGCGCCTGCACGGCCGGTTCCCGGTGCATCGGGTGCCCGCGATGATGGTGCCGAAGGTGAGTTCACTGCCCGTCGGCCTGCCACAACCCGGGATCACCGCCGCGATCGCCGAGTTCGACCCGGACGTGGTGCATTTGGCCTCGCCGTTTCTGCTGGGCGCGGGCGGGCTCGCCGCTGCCACCCGCCTCGACCTGCCCTCCATCGCGGTGTACCAGACCGATGTGGCCGGTTTCGCCAAGAGCTACGGGCTCGGACTGGCCGCGCGGGCGGCCTGGGCATGGACGCGCCGGATCCACGAGGGAGCGACGCGCACGCTCGCCCCCTCGTCGGCGGCCGCGGCCGACCTCGCTGAACACGGAATTCCCCGGGTGCACCGGTGGGGGCGCGGCGTCGATATCGACCGGTTCGACCCAGCCGCGCGCAGTGCCGAATTGCGGGCGAGCTGGCTGGGATCTAGCGAGCGGTTGGTGGTCGGGTTCGTCGGCAGGCTCGCGCCGGAGAAGCACGTGCACAGGTTGTCCGCGCTCGCCGACGACCCCTCCATTCAGCTCGTCGTGGTCGGTGACGGGCCGGAGCGGGCGCGGCTGAGCAGGCTGATGCCACGCGCGGTGTTCACCGGCGAACTCGGCGGGTCCGAACTGGCCACCCATTACGCCAGCCTCGATGTGATGGTGCATCCGGGCGACCACGAGACGTTCTGCCAGGGCGTGCAGGAAGCGTTGTCGTCGGGGGTGCCGGTGATCGGGCCCGACGCCGGCGGCCCGCGTGACCTGATCGCGCACTGCCGCAACGGTTATCTGCTGCCGGTGGACCGGTTCGCCGAACTGCTGCCGAGCGCGGTGTCGGCGCTGCGCGACGCCGATCAGCGTGCCCGGTTCGCGGCCGCGGCCCGCAAGTCGGTGCTGCACCGCACCTGGCCCGCCATCTGCACCGAACTGATGGGCCACTACGCCGATGTCACCGGGATGCGGCAGCGGTTGCCGCGCTCGGCCTAGCCCGAAGCGGGCGGATAAGCTCGAATCGTGGCGACAACAGAGCAGCGGGAACCGATTCGGGCTTCGCTGGACAAGCAACCCCACGAGGTCGCGTCGATGTTCGACGGTGTGGCGAAACGCTACGACCTCACCAACACGGTCATCTCCGGTGGTCAGGACCGGTACTGGCGGTGGGCGACACGACGCGCGCTCGCCCTTCGCCCCGGTGAGCGGGTGCTCGACCTGGCCGCGGGCACCGGTGTGTCCACCGTGGAACTCGGCAAGTCCGGCGCCTGGTGTGTGGCCGCCGACTTCTCCCAGGGCATGCTCGCCGCGGGCCGGTTCCGGCAGGTGCCGATGGTGGCGGGCGACGCGATGGCGCTGCCGTTCGCCGACGACTCGTTCGATGCGGTGACCATCTCCTTCGGTCTGCGCAATGTGGCCGATATCGACCTGGCGTTGCGCGAGATGCTGCGCGTCACCAAGCCGGGCGGTCGGCTCGTGGTGTGCGAGTTCTCGACCCCGGTGTTCGGGCCGTTCCGCACCGTCTACATGGAGTACCTCATGAAGGCGCTGCCCCGGGTGGCGCGCGCGGTGAGCTCCAACCCGGATGCCTACGTGTACCTGGCCGAGTCGATCCGGGCGTGGCCCAACCAGCGCAGGCTGGCCAGGCGCATCGCCGACGCGGGCTGGGACTCGGTGCAGTGGCGTGACCTCACCGGCGGCGTCGTCGCCCTGCATCGCGGCTACAAAATGGGCTGACCTGGGCCGATTTCACCGGGTGAGTCCGGTCACGCCGGTCACCCGCTCGGATCTGCGGCAAACCTCGAAAGATCCCCTGATCAGGGACTATATTTCGGCGGCAACCTCACAGCCGGAATTTCGACCGGTGAGGTCGATTGTCACCTGGACATAACGTTCGTTAAATCGAGCGCAACGCCGGGTGCGGATGATCGGTGCCATGACAGGTCAGCGCCCGGACACGCCTACCCGCGTCACCACGCAGGGCGCCCGAGCATGCCGAGGGGGACGCGCATGACCGGCGACGACTCTGTGCGCACGCAGTGCTCGTACTGCGGCGTCGGCTGCGGCATCTGCGTTCGGACCACGATCGACCAGTCCGGCGCACCGGTGATCGCCAAGGTGAGCGGCGACAAATTGCACCCCGCCAACGCGGGCAGGCTCTGCACCAAGGGCGCGACGCACGCGGAGATGATGGCGGCGCCCGGCCGGATGACCACGGCCTACCGCCGCCCCGAACGTGGACAGGCCCCCGTCGCGCTGCCGGTGGACGACGCGGTGCGCGAAATCGCCGACCGGTTGCGGGCGATCCTCGACGAACACGGGCCCGACGCCATCGCGCTCTACGTGTCCGGGCAGATGTCGCTGGAGGCCCAATACCTGGCGACCAAACTCGCCAAGGGGTACCTGCGCACCAAACACATCGAAGCCAACTCGCGGCTGTGCATGGCCAGCGCGGGCACCGGCTACAAACAGTCGCTCGGTGCGGACGGGCCCCCCGGTTCCTACGACGACTTCGAGCACGCCGACCTGTTCTTCGTCACCGGCGCGAACATGGCCGACTGCCATCCGATCCTGTTCCTTCGCATGGCCGACCAGCTCAAAGCCGGCGCCAAACTGATCGTGGTCGACCCACGGCGCACCGAAACGGCCGCGCGCGCCGACCTGTTCCTGCAGATCGCGCCGGGCACCGACCTCGCCCTGCTCAACGGCCTGCTGCACCTGCTCGTCGCCGACGGCGCCATCGACACCGACTTCATCGCCGAACACACCGAGGGCTGGGAGGCGATGCCCGAGTTCCTCGCCGACTACCCGCCGGAACGGGTCGCCGAACTCACCGGGCTCGCCGAAGCCGACATCAGGACCGCGGCGACCATGATCGGCGAGGCGGGCGAGTGGATGTCGCTGTGGACGATGGGGCTCAACCAGTCCACGCACGGCACCTGGAACACCAATGCCCTGATCAACCTGCACCTGGCCACCGGTGCGATCTGCCGACCCGGCAGTGGGCCGTTCTCGCTCACCGGCCAGCCCAACGCGATGGGCGGGCGCGAGATGGGTTACATGGGGCCGGGGCTGCCCGGTCAGCGCAGCCTGCTCTCCCCCGCCGACCGCGCCTTCGTCGAGACCGCGTGGGACCTGCCCGAGGGCACGCTGCGCACCGAAGCGGGGCCGGGAACCATCGACATGTTCGCCGGTCTCGCCGACGGTGAGATCAAGGCGGCGTGGATCATCTGCACCAATCCCGTTGCCACCGTTGCCAACCGGAAGACGGTGATCGCCGGGCTCGAGGCGGCCGAACTCGTGGTGGTGCAGGACGCCTACACCGAGACCGCGACCAACTCCTATGCCGATCTGCTGCTGCCCGCGACGCTGTGGGCGGAAAGCGATGCGGTGATGGTGAATTCGGAACGCAATGTCACCTTGTTGCGCCGATCCGTCGACCCGGTCGGTGAAGCCCGGCCCGATTGGCTGCTCATCGCCCAGGTGGCCACCACCATGGGTTTCCCCGGTTTCGACTTCACGTCCAGCGCCGAGGTTTTCGACGAGTTGCGCCGGTTCACCAATCCCACCACCGGCTACGACCTGAGCGGTATGAGTTACGACCGCCTGCGTGCGGGCCCGATGCAGTGGCCGTGCAACGACAGTGACAGCCCACGCAACCCGATCCGCTACCGCAACGATGGCATCCACCAGCCGCTGCACGTAGACGCCGACGGTCACACCCCCGCGCTGGCCTTCGCCACGCCGAGCAGGCGCGCGGTGTTCTTCCCACGCCCCCACCTGCCCGCTGCCGAACTCCCTGATGACGACTACCCCTTCCTGCTCAATACCGGTCGGCTGCAACATCAGTGGCACACCATGACCAAAACCGGCAAGGTCACCAAATTGACCAAACTCAACCCGGAACCGTTCGTCGAGGTGCACCCCGACGATGCCGCCCGCCTCGATCTGAAACCTGGCGATCAGCTCGAAATCACCTCCCGTCGTGGGCGGGCCGTTCTCCCGGTCCGCATCAGCGACCGGGTCCGTCCCGGCGACTGCTTCGCTCCTTTCCACTGGAATGACGAACAGGGCGAATACCTGACGATCAACGCCGTCACCAACGACGCCGTCGACCCCACCTCCCTGCAACCGGAGTTCAAAGCGTGCGCGGTCGCGCTGCGCCGTGTGGGTCCGGCGCCGGAATCCTCGACGGGAGTTCCGATGCAGCAAGGTCCCCCACAGGCCGGCGAGCTGCCTCAACACGCCATGCCGGCCGGGCAACCCGCACCGCCGGGCGCGCACACTGGTCAGCCGTCAGCCGACACCGGTCAACCGGTTGGGCTCGCCCCGGAGAGCCCGTGGGTCCCGGGGCCCGGTCACGGTGGTCCGCATCCGTTGGCTGTGATGCTCGGGCTCGATGCGGGGATCTCGCCGTTACTCAGCGAGGCCGAGCGCATCTATCTCGGTGGGTATCTCGCTGCGCTGCAATCTCTTCCGGTTTCCGGTCAGCCCGTGCTGCCTGCCACCGCCCCGCTGTCACCGCACGCCCGCTTGTGGATCGACGGCATGTTGGCCGGCATGTACTCCCGGGGCCCCGGCACTGCCGGGGAATCCGCCGGTAGCCCTGGCACCGGAATGCCCGTCGGTGGGCAGCCGTTCGGTAACCCTCCCTTCGGAGACTTCAGCTCAGGCGGTGCGGTAGCCGACGGCGGACCCACCGGCGATGGGGTTCGCGGCCGACCGGGTGCCGTAGGCGTCTCGGCGGGCGGAGCCGAGGCGGGAGCGGGTGGTGCGTTATCCACAACTGTGACGGTGTTGTGGGCTTCGCAAACCGGCAACGCTGAGGAGCTGGCCGCCTCGGTGGCGGCGCGGCTCGCCGATGGCGGGTTCACGCCCAGGCTGCTCGACATGGACTCCTGCGAGCCCACCGCGCTGGAAGGCGATGTTCTCGTCGTCACCAGCACCTTCGGTGACGGTGGTCCACCGGACAACGGTGCCGACTTCCTCGCCCGGCTCGAGGACACCGCCGTCCGCCTCCCCCGAGTCCGCTACGCGGTCTTCGCCCTCGGCGACTCCTCCTACGACGACTTCTGCGGGCACGGCCGCACCCTCGACACCCTTCTCGCCGCGCGCGGCGCCGACCGCCTACTCCCCCGCGTCGACAGCGAACCCGATTTCGACGACGCCGCCGACCAGTGGCTCACCGATGTCCTCGCCGCCCTCACCCCGAACCTGGACACGTCACCCGGTTCGTCACCGTCCGGCCCCGGTTCGCCCTCCGGCGTCGGTTCACCGTCCGGCGTCGGTTCACCGGCCGGCACTCCCACAACATTCGGCACGAGTTCAGCCGAATCTCCGCTGACCGGCATCCCCTCAACCGCGGGCACGCCCCGATTCGGCTCCGTCCCGCCCGCAACCACTTTCCCGCCCGCAGCGCCACTCGTCGGTTCCCCCTCGGCCGGCGCAGGCAACCACTTCGGCACGGCCCTACCCGGGTCGACGGCCCCTGCCATGCCGGGATCCGGACCTGTACCAACAGGGACATGGCCCCCTGGATTCACGGCGACGACCCAGCACTCCGCCATGCAGGGGGCCGCGCCCCAGCCTTATCCCGCGCAGGCCGCGAGTCGACCGAGCGGTCGAGGCGGCGCCTCCGTCCTCGATCGCCCGCAGACCACACCTTCGCGGCGAGCACCCGCCGCACCCTTCACCCGTCAGTCCCCCGTACTCGCCACCCTCATGCGCAACGACGTGCTGAGCGCGCCGGGATCACCGAAAGAGGTGCGCCGCTTCGGCTTCGACCTGCACAACCTCGATGCCACCTACGAGGTGGGCGATTCCCTGGGTGTGCTGCCGACCAACGGTGACGACCTCGTGGCGGAATGGCTCGAGACCACCGGCCTCGACGGACGACGGGCGGTGGAGGTCGACGGGCGGGAGCTGCCGCTCGCCGACGCACTGCGCACGCAGTACGACATCACCAAGGTGAGCAACGATCTGCTGGGTTTCATCGCCGAACGGAACCCGCACCCCCAGCTGGCCAAACTGCTGCGCCGGGACAACCGCAACGAGTTGGCGAGTTACCTGTGGGACCGCCAAGCCGTGGACGTGTTGCGGGACTTCCCGGTGCGGACCGACCTGGTCGACTGGCTCGGTGCACTGAAAAAGCTGCAGCCGCGCCAGTATTCGATCTCCTCCAGCCCGCTGACCACGCCCGACGAGGTGCAGCTGACGGTAGGTGTGTTGCGCTACGGCGACCCGGTGGGTGATTCGGTGCGCCGAGGCGGGGTGTGCTCGACCTTCCTGGCCGACCGCGCCGGTGCCGAGGTGCCGATCTTCCTCCAGCGGGCACCGCATTTCCGTCCACCGCTCGACCCGACCGTGCCGATGATCATGGTCGGCCCCGGTACCGGTATCGCTCCTTTCCGTGGGTTCCTGCACGAACGCCGGGCCGTCGGCGCGACCGGGCGCAACTGGTTGTTCTTCGGCGACCAGCACGCGGCACACAACTTCTACTACCGCACCGAGCTGGAGGACATGTTCCGCTCGGGCTTCCTCACCCGACTCGACCTGGCTTTTTCTCGTGATCAGCGCGAGCGGATCTATGTGCAGCACAGGATGATCGAGCACGGTGCCGAGTTGTGGTCGTGGCTGTGCGAGGGCGCCCACTTCTACGTGTGCGGCGACGCCGCTCGCATGGCCAAAGACGTCGACGACACCCTGCTGCGGATCGCCCGCATCCACGGCAAGCTCGACGAGGCGGGCGCGCTGGCCTTCAAGAAGCAACTGGTCGCAGAGAAGCGCTACGTGCGCGACGTGTACTGATCACGCGGCGCGGACCACGGGCGGGTTGAGCCGGGCGAAGTCCGGTAAGCGGTGGTACGGGTAGTAGGGGTACGGCGGTGTGGTCGCGCTCGCCGCGTCGAGGGCGGCGAGGTGTTCGGGGTCGAGTTGCCAGCCGACGGCGGCGAGGTTCTGCCGCAGCTGTTCCTCGTTGCGGGCGCCGATCAGGACGGTGGCGACGGTGGGACGGGTGAGCAGCCAGTTCAGGGCGATCTGTGGGACGCTGCGGCCGGTCTCGGCGGCGATGGTGTCGAGGACGTCGACGATGTCGTAGAGGTGCTCGTTGTCGACGGGTGGGCCGGCTTGCGCCGTGTCGTGCAGTCGGCTGCCTGCCGGAAGCGGCTGGCCACGGCGGACTTTCCCGGTGAGACGACCCCAGCCGAGCGGGCTCCACACCACCGCGCCGACACCCTGATCCGCGCCGAGCGGCATGAGCTCCCACTCGTAGTCGCGTCCGACGAGCGAGTAGTAGACCTGGTGCGCAACGGGTTTCGGTAGGCCGTGCGCCTCGGCGGTAGCCAGGGTCTTCATCAGTTCCCAACCGGCGAAGTTGGAGACACCGACATAGCGGATCTTGCCCGCCTGCACGAGATCGCCCAGTGCCGAGAGTGTTTCGAGCAGCGGCGTGCCCGCGTCGAAGGCGTGCAGCTGGAACAGGTCGAGGTAGTCGGTGCCGAGGCGGTGCAGCGACGCATCGACCGCTCGGATGAGCCTGGCCCGGCCCGCACCGGCGTCGTCGGCGCCGGGCCCGATGGGTAGCGCCGACTTGGTGGACAGCAACACCTTGTCGCGCCTGCCCTTGATCGCGGCACCGAGCACCTCCTCGGACGCACCGTCGGAATAGACATCTGCCGTGTCGAACAGGGTGACTCCGGCCTCGAGGCTGACGTCGATCAACCGCCTGGCCTGGGCCGCGTCGGTATCGCCCCACGCGCTGAACAGGGGACCACGCCCGCCGAAGGTGCCTGCCCCGAAACCGAGCGCGGGAACGTGCAGACCCGAAGCGCCGAGCCGCCGATACTCCATGAGAACTCCTAAGGGGTCTATAGTTTCGTTAACGCTTCGGACAGTACACCCGATTCGCCGTAAATGAAACAGGAGTTCCGTTATGCAGCACGATATCGCTTGGCCCGGGTCTGTTCGCCCAGGTGGGCGCACCGCACGGGTCCGGGAAGCCGTCCTGCAGGTGACCGGCGATCTGCTCGCCGAACGCGGCTTGGCCGGGCTCGATCTGACCGAAGTCGCCGCGACGGCGGGCGTCGGGAAGACCACCGTCTACCGGCGCTGGCGCACACCCGCGGGCCTGGTCGCGGACCTCCTGATCGACATGGCCGAGCAGTCTCTGCCCCGCACCGACACCGGCGCCCTGCTCGACGACCTGACCGCGAACGCCCGCCTGGTCGCCGAGACCCTCACCGACCCGCGCCAAGGCAACCTGTTCCGGGCCGTGATCGCCGCCGCTACCGTCGACGCCGACACCGCGAACGCGCTGCACGCCTTCTACGACACCCGCCTCGACGAGTGGGCGCCCTGCGTCCACGACGCGGTCGCTCGCGGCGAAGCACCCGCGGGCACGGATGCCCGCGCTGTGCTGTCAGCGGTCTCCGCACCGCTCTACTACCGCCTCCTGGCCAGCGGCGATCCGATCGATCGGGAGGCAGCCGACCGGGCCGCGCGCGCCGCGACCGTGGCGACGAAGGCAGGCACCTTCGTCGACGCGGCCTACGCCGACCAACGGTCGTAGGACGATGTTCGACCCGCGAATTCGGGCAAACAGGCCCGCAGCGCCAGCCCCACAGCTTCCACCCAGCAGCACCAGGCCCACGGCTTCCACCTCGCAGCGCTAGGCCGGAGGCTTCCATCCCGCATCACGACCGGTGAGCCCCAGCACTCGGTCGAAGGCGGGCGCGTCCTCGGCGACGGCGACGACCGGCCCGAACAACCCTGGTGTCCCCTCCGGATCGGTCTCCCCGAGAAAATCGAGCAGAACCTCCAGATGACCGGAGTCGACCTCGAGTACCTGACCGGTCGACACCGCCAGATCCCACCCGTGGACGACGAGTTCGTCGAGCGCGACCATCGCCATCACCGCAGCCGGCATCACCACTCCACCGGCTTCGCTCTCACCGTCCCAGGCCTCGGGCACCCGCCATGCCTCGACGAGCGCGTCGAGCTGGGAGGGAATCCTGGTGCGCCAATCGGCGGACAGCTCGTCGTCGACCACGCCGGGTGGCGTGGACCGACCGACGGACTCCTTGGTCGCGGCCTGGCGGAACGCTTCGGTGAGCTCGACGACATGGCGGATCAGATCGCGAACGTCGAGGCCGACGCACGGGGTGGGGGCGGTGAACCGGTCGTCGGTGATCCCGGCGACGACGGTGGCCAGCGAACGGGCGGCCGGGGCGAAATCGAATTGCGGCTCCATACAGAACGAGACGACCCGACGGTGCCGGAATCATCGGTGCGGGTTGCCGAGAACCGGCGAACGGCGCACTCTGGACAGCGCACGACCCGATCAGCGACACCCGTCCGAGGCAACGACGACGACAGAGGAGTACCGATGATCGACTACGACACCGCCCGCCCGCTGGACGAGGTCCCCGAGGCCGATCGCGTGGAGCAGGAGCAGTCGGCCTTCCACGACGATGTCCCCGACGACCCGGCCTTCGTCGACAGCGCCGACTACACCGAGGAGATGGCGGCCCGGGTCGATCAGGACGCCGACCGGGCCAACCCGGCCGATGTGATCGAGCAGAGTATCGAGGTGCCGCTCGACGACGGTGACGTGTTCGTCGACGAGGAGGACGACCTCTAGCCGGCGATCTTGGCGCGCACGGTGGCGTGCAGCTCGCGCAAGCTGGACCGTTCGGTGGCCACCTCGAGCACCCGCATACCGTGCGCGTCGGCGGCGAGTTCCTCCGCGAGTTCGGCGGGGTCGACGCCACGATGCGGAATACGGTAGGCGGCGCACAGCGCGGCCAGGTCCATGCCGTGCGGTGTGCCGAAGACCCGCTCGAACACGCCCGCGTACTGCGGGTCGCCCTGTTCGAGCAGCTCGAAGATGCCGCCACCGTCGTCGTTGGCGACCACGATGGTCAGGTTGCCGGGGCGCGGTTCGCCGCGGCCGATGAGCAGGCCGGACGCGTCGTGCAGGAACGTCAGATCGCCCATGAGGGCGATCGTGCGGCCGGGGTGGGCGAGTGCGGCGCCCACCGCGCCGGAGACGGTGCCATCGATGCCAGCGACGCCACGGTTGGACAGCACCCGCACACCTCGGCGCGGGCTCGACACCAGTGCGGCGTCGCGCACCGGGTTCGATGCGCCGAGCAGCAGCTGATCGCCCTCGCGCAGAGCGTCCATGACCACGGCGGCGACGTGCAGGCCGGTGGCCTTGGGGTGGCTCGCCAGCTCGGCGCGGACCACCGCTTCGGCCTGCTTGTTCAAGTCGGCACAGCGGGCCAGCCATGCCGGGTCCGGGGTTCCGGTGGTCACCGCGCGGGTGCCGGTGCCGACGACATTGCCGGACACATCAGGCCAGCGCGGACCCGTGGTGAGCGCGTACACGGTGACGTTCGGATCGGCGAGCACCCGCGACACCTGCCGGTGCAGGGTGGGCCGGCCGGTGATGATCGCCTGCTTCGGCGCCAGCAGCGACAGCGCGAGCGGATGCAGGGCCGGGCCGTGCATGGGCGCGGTCGGCTCGGCGACCGTCGGCAGCGCCGCGAGTTCGGGGCGCAGACCGGCACCGTGGCCGGAAATGACCACCGTGTCGGGGGTGAGGTCGATGTCCAGCGGCACGTCGAGGGTCGCGTACTGGGTGGCCGTCCACGGCTTGTCGCCCTCGCGGCCGACGGGAATCACGTCGTCGGACAGCTCAGGGACCAGTGGCTCGCGCAGCGGGATGTCGAACTGCACCGGTCCCGCGTTGCCGGAGCGGGTGCCGCGCGCGGCGGCGAGCACCCGGCACACGGCCGAGCGCCACACGCTGTTCTGTCTCGGATAGTTCGCCTCACCGGCCTCGGCTTCGGCCAGTCCGAGGCTGATGGTCGCGCGCACCTGGCTGCCGAACAGGCCGAGCTGCTCGACGGTCTGGTTGGCGCCGGTGCCGAGCATCTCGTAGGGCCGGTTCGCGCTGACCACGATCAACGGCACCCGCGCGTAGTTCGCCTCGAGTACGGCGGGGGCCAGGTTGGCGACGGCGGTACCGGAGGTCATCACCACCGGGACGGGCCGCCCCGACGACACCGCCAGGCCGATCGCGAGGAATCCCGCGGTGCGCTCATCGATGCGCATGTGCAGCCGCAGCCGACCGGCCGCGTCGGCGGCCTGCAGGGCGAAGGCGAGCGGGGCGTTGCGCGATCCGGGGCACAGCACCACCTCGCGGACGCCGCCGCGCACGAACTCGTCGACGACCACTCGTGCCTGCGCAGTTGACGGATTCACAATCACCAGCCTGTCAGACGGGGCGGGGCACGTCTGCCTCCGGCCCACGTTGGATACGTCACCGCCGGAGCCCCTCGGCACCGTCATGGTGCCGGAGACCAGTTCCCCGGCGGTTCCGGTCGATTAGCTGCCGATGACCCGAAAGGTATAGCTATTACTATGTTTATAAGTTCGAGATACATCGGTTCGCAAACAAGTCGTCAAGACAAAGAAATCCGGCGACGAGGCCGTGGCCCGGTCGCCGGATTTCGTTTCGGCACAAGGGCCGACGGTGGGATCAGCTCACTCGGCGGGGGCGGTGAGGTCCTTGATGCCGGTGACGGCATCGACGATGTTGAGGACGGCGGAGGTGAGGCCGTCGATGGCGCCACTGCCCGACTCGAGCACGCTGGAGCCGACGGCGGGGCCTTCGAGCAGGCCGGCCGAGCCGGTGGACAGCTCGAGCAGCTCGGCGGAACCGCTGGCGGAGCCGCTGTCCTCAGCGTTCGCCATAGCGGCCGGACCGAAGAACATGACGGCGGCGGTGGCGGCGGCACCGGTGGCGGCGAGGGCCTTACGAGAGATCATGTGACCGGACTTCCTTTCGACCTGCGCAATGCAGTCATTTCATCTGTACCCAGCGGAAGATGCGATTTCCGCAGCAAGCAATTCCTCTTTCCGAACCGCTCGAGAGGCACGGTAATCGATTCCGGTCGGCAGTAGCCAATCGTTCGCGGCATCCTCGCGCGCGTCATAATTCACGGCAACCCGCAATTTTCCCGCCGTTTACCGGCGCGGTTATCTCGCTCACAGCCGCGGCGGCGGAATTTACCCGCGACCGGGCGTGGCCGCGGCGGAGGGTGTCCGCGAAACCTTCGGGGTGACAGTGGTCACAGGACATGCGAAAGGCCGGTGCGGTTCGCGTACGAACCACACCGGCCTTCGGTGTGTGCGGGAGAAACTCAGCCCGCGTGCTTCTGCACCAGATCACCGACGCGCGGCAGCGCCTCGATGACGTGCTTCTTGGCCGAACCGCGCATCGAGGAGTACACCTTCTGCAGCGCGGGACGGGTCGACGCCTCGGCGCGGGCATCGGTAACGGCCAGCAGCGACTCGGCGACCTCGTCGGACTTGGCGCTCAGCAGATCGGCGAAGGTGCCGGTGCCCGAGGCGGTGAATTCGGCCCAGTACGGCTGGAGCTGATCGAGCAGCTTCGGCGCCAGCGAGGCCAGCGCGTCGGGAACGATGGTGGGGCTGATCTTCTTGACCGCCGCGTAACCACCCTTCACGGCCAGGCCGGACGCACCACCTTTGTCCGAGACCTCGGCGTCGAGAACCTCGACGGCGTCAGCAAGGAAAGCCGGACGCTTGGCGTCGTCGAGCAGGGATTCAGACAGTGCTGCAACCACTTTCAGGTTCCTCCGGATCGGTTCGATGAACGAGCAGGCGCAACTATACGCACCCGCGCGCTCGATGCTCGCGCGACCGCTCGACCTGCGGTGTTACCGCCTCGTAGGCTCACCCCACTCGGTAGGGCAATAATCGGTGTCGTGACTTTCGATCCGAAGCTGTGGCGGCCCGTCCCCGGGTTCGAAGACCTGACCGACATCACCTATCACCGGCACGTCGAACAGGGCACCGTGCGCGTGGCCTTCGACCGGCCCGAGGTGCGCAATGCCTTCCGCCCGCACACCGTCGACGAGCTGTATCGCGCGCTCGACCACGCGCGCATGTCGCCGGACGTGGGTGCGGTGCTGCTCACCGGCAACGGGCCGAGCCCGAAAGACGGTGGCTGGGCGTTCTGTTCCGGTGGCGACCAGCGCATCCGCGGCCGCAGCGGCTACCAGTACGCCGAGGGCGAGACCGCCGACACCGTCGACAAGGCGCGCGCGGGCCGGTTGCACATCCTCGAGGTGCAACGGCTGATCCGCTTCATGCCCAAGGTGGTGATCGCCCTGGTGAACGGGTGGGCGGCCGGTGGTGGACACAGCCTGCACGTGGTGTGCGACCTGACGCTCGCTTCGCGCGAGCACGCGCGCTTCAAGCAGACCGATGCCGATGTCGGTTCGTTCGACGGTGGTTACGGCAGCGCGTATCTGGCGAAGATGGTCGGCCAGAAGTTCGCGCGCGAGATCTTCTTCCTCGGCAGGCCCTACACGGCCGAGGAGATGCATCAGATGGGTGCGGTGAACAAGGTCGTCGACCACGACGAGCTCGAGAACGTGGCGCTGGAGTGGACCGCCGACATCAACGGCAAATCGCCACAGGCCCAGCGCATGCTGAAGTACGCGTTCAACCTGCTCGACGACGGTCTGGTCGGTCAGCAGCTGTTCGCCGGTGAGGCGACCAGGCTGGCGTACATGACCGACGAGGCGGTGGAGGGGCGCGACGCCTTCCTGGAGAAGCGCGAGCCCGACTGGACGCCCTACCCCTGGTACTTCTGAGAACGGACGGGCGATGGAAATTCTCAACAGCCGGATCATCGTGCGGCCCAGCGACTATGCGGCCACCCTCGCGTTCTACCGTGACGGGCTCGGTCTCGCGATCGCCAGGGAATACCCGGGCGGCACGGTGTTCTTCGCCGGGCAGTCGCTGGTGGAGGTCGCCGCGCACGGTGGCAGCGGGCAGCCGGGCACCTTCGACGGTGCGCTGTGGCTGCAGGTGCGCGACGTGTCCGACGCGGCGGCGGAGCTGGCGCTGAAGGGAATTACCATCGTCCGTGAACCCGTGCTCGAGCCGTGGGGGCTGTGGGAGATGTGGGTGGCCGACCCCGACGGTGTACCGATCGTGCTGGTCGAGGTGCCCGCCGAACATCCCATCCGGCGGGACCAGCGCTGGTCGCCGGAGTGAGCCGCGTCGCCCGATTTGCCGATGCGCGCGTGCCCGAGCACGATGGCTGGGAGCAAGCGCCCGACCGCCGACGTCCGGACCGCGCAGCGAGTTCTGTCCATCTACTGAATCGCAGACGCTATGCCTGGCTTTTTCCCGCAGAGCAAACCGACCCGTTGGCCGGGTCTTGTCGCACGCATGACACGATCGAAGTCGTGAGGTCGCACAGCTTGCTGTATCCGGAGGTGGTGGCATGAGCAGAACCCTTCGGACGCTGCAGATGCCCACCGGTTCCGGTGTCGGCGAAGTACTTCCCCATCTGCGGCAAGCCCTCGACGGCAGCGGACCGGCGTGGTTGCCGATCCCGACGACCGATCGTCGCGAGGCACGCCGCCTCTCCGACGCGCTCAAGCCGGGCGACCCGATCGACGACGACGTCGCGCTCGTCGTGACGACCTCGGGCACCACCGGCATCCCCAAGGGCGCGTTGCTCGGCGCCGAGGCACTGCGGGCCAGTGGAAACGCCACCCACGCGCGCCTCGGCGGACCCGGCAGCTGGCTGCTTGCCCTGCCGACCCATCACATCGCGGGCATCCAGGTGCTGTTGCGCAGCATCCTCGCGGGCACCGAGCCGACAGTGCTCGACGTGTCGGGCGGATTCCTGCCGGAGGCGCTGGCCGGCGCGGTCGGTGCGATGCGCGGACCGCGCCGCTACACCGCGCTCGTCCCGACCCAGCTCATCAAGTCGCTGGACTCGCCGATCGCGGCCAAGGCGCTCAGCGAGCTCGACGCCGTGCTGGTCGGCGGGGCGGCCACCCCGCCACCGGTGTACGAGCGGGCCCGCGACGCCGGGATCAATGTGGTCCGCACCTACGGCATGAGCGAGACGTGCGGCGGCTGCGTGTACGACGGCGTACCGCTCGACGGCACCCGCGTACGCATCGAGGACGGCCGGGTGGTGCTCGGCGGCGCGATGATCGCGCGCGGGTACCGCAATCTGCCCGATCACCCCGCCTTCGCCGAACCCGGCTGGTTCCGCACCGAGGACGCGGGTTCGTTCGAAGACGGCAAGCTCTCGATCAGCGGACGGCTCGACGAGGCCATCATGACCGGTGGCCTGCTGGTGATCCCGCAGGTGGTGGAGGCCGTGCTGGCCACCCATCCGGGGATCCGGGAGTGCATCGTGCTCGGGTTGCCCGACGAACGGCTCGGTCAGCGGGTGGCCGTGGCGATCGTGCCGAATTCCGGAGCGGTCCCCACGCTGGAGGAGATCCGGGCGCATGTCGTCGCCGAGCTCGACTCGATCGCGGCGCCGAGGGAACTCGTAGTGCTCGAGGAGATTCCGCTGCGTGGGCCGGGCAAGCCCGATCGCGCGGCGGTTCGTGCCCGGCTGCTGACCGGATAGCCGACCGCCGCAAGGGCGGCGACAGCTCCCCGCAAGGGTGGTGCAAGCCGGGCGCCGCACGGTGGGTTCATGACATTCACACCCACTTCAGCGCCCGCCCTCGAGGCGGACGGCCTGGTCAAGGTGTTCGGCACCCAGCGCGCGGTCGACGGGGTGAGCCTCGTGGTGCCGCGCGGCTCGGTCTACGGCGTGCTCGGACCCAACGGGGCGGGCAAGACCACAACCATCAAGATGCTGGCCACCCTGCTGCGACCCGACGGCGGCAGTGCGCGGATCTTCGGTCACGACGTCGTGGCGCGCCCGACGGCGGTGCGCTCGCTGATCGGCGTCACCGGGCAGTACGCCTCGGTCGACGAAGGTCTCACCGCCACCGAGAACCTGATGATCTTCGCCCGGTTGCTCGGTCTGAGCCGACCTCGGGCCCGGCGCAGGACCGCCGAGCTGCTCGAGGAGTTCTCCCTCACGGAGGCGGCCGACAAGCCGTTGAAGAATTTCTCCGGCGGCATGCGCCGTCGCCTCGACCTGGCCGCGAGCCTGATCGCCACGCCACCGCTGCTGTTCCTCGACGAACCGACCACCGGCCTCGACCCACGAACCCGCGCGCAGATGTGGGACACCATCCGCCGGCTGGTCGACAACGGCGCAACCGTGCTGCTCACCACCCAGTACCTCGACGAGGCCGATCAACTGGCCGACCGGATCGCGGTGATCGATCGCGGCCGGGTGATCGCCGACGGCACCGCCGACGAGCTCAAGGCCTCCGTCGGCGGCGCCTCGGTGCACCTGACTCTGGTCGAGCGCGACCAGCTCGACGAGGCCCGCCGCATCGTGAGTGATTTCCTCGGTGAGAGCGCCCAGATCAGCCCCGAGGCGGGCCGGCTCACCGCCGCGCTGCCCGATCCCACGCTCACCGCCGAACTGCTGATCCGCTTGCGCGACCGGGAGATCGGGGTCGACGAGATCACGGTGAGCAAACCGACCCTCGACGAGGTCTTCCTGACGATCACCGGCCACCCGGCCGACGACACCGAACGGAGCGCGGCATGACCGCAGTTCTCACCGCTCCCGCAGCCATCCACGACTCCCTCGAGGTGAGCGACCGGGTGGGGTTGCGCGAGACCGTCTCGACGTCGCTCACCATGGCCTATCGTGGCCTGCTCAAGATCAAACACAATCCGGAACAGCTCTTCGACGTCACCATCCAGCCGATCCTGTTCACGGCGCTGTTCACCTACATTTTCGGTGGGGCCATCTCGGGCAGCGTGGCGGGGTACCTGCCCGTCCTGATTCCCGGAATTCTCGTGCAGACGGTGGTGCTCACCTCCGTGGTCACCGGCACCCAACTGCGCGAGGACATGGACAAGGGCGTGTTCGATCGCTTCAAATCGCTGCCCATCGCGAGAGTGTCGGCGCTGGCCGGTGCGCTGCTCGCCGGCATGGTCCGCTACGGCATCGCCTCCACTTTGACCGTGCTGGTCGGGCTCGTCCTCGGCTACCGGCCCGCGGGCGGGTTCACCGGCGTGCTGGCGGCGTGCCTGGTCGTGGTGGTCTGTTCGTTCGCGATCAGCTGGATCTGGGCGCTCGTCGGGGTCACCGGCAAGAGCGCGTCGGCGGTGCAGGGCGTGTCCACGATGGTGATGTTCCCCCTGACCTTCATGTCCGGCGCGTTCGCACCCGTCTCGACGATGCCCGGCTGGATGCAGGCGATCAACCACGCCAATCCGGTGTACTACATGGTCGACGCGTGCCGTGAGCTGATGAACGCGGGCGATTACGGCACCGATGTGCTGTGGTCGCTGCTCGGTGCCCTGGCGGTGGTCGCGATCTTCGCGCCCCTCACCGTGCGGGCCTACATGCGCCGCGCCTGAAATCGAAGCTCCACCGACGGCACCCGACTCCTCAGGGTCGGGTGCCGTCGGTGGCCGCGGCCAGCACGGCGATGATCTCGAGAACGCGGGTCGCGGCGTCCATCCGGCGGGTTCCTGCGGCCCGGCCGAGGGCAGCCGACATCGCCGACTCGCCCACCGTCGCACGGTGCAGCCGCACGTGCCGGGCCAGTTCCATCGACGGATAGTCCTGTCTTGCGGCGGAAGTCGCGGCCAGTGCTAGTAGTTCGAGCCCTTCCGGCCGCAGTGGCGCAGTCGCCAGCCGGTGGGAACCGATGGCGCACGCGACAGCACCGATCTGCGGCAGATCGAAATACTGCGACCAGCGTCCCCCGGTGACGACGAGGATCTGGGCGACCAACTCGTCGGCATCGATGGCCCGGCCTTGCAGCACGTGTGCGTCGACCGTCGCGGCCGCCACCATCATCGCGCCCGGGCCGGGATTCATCTCGTAGGCCGGCCAGCCGAGCAGCGCGAGGGCGCGGCGGTAGTGCCCGAGCCCGTCGCCGGTCGCACCGTCGGCCAATTCCAGTTCCGCCAGCGCCGTCGCGACGGTGGCGAGGCGGTGGTTGCGGCGCACGAGCGGATCGTCGACTCGATGCCTGCCCGACGCGTCGGCCCCGGTGACGGCCGATACTTCGACTCGCGCTTCCTCGCGACGGCCGTCGCCGAGCAGTGCGGCCGCCAGGTAGCACCGGGTTTCCAGCATCTCGTCGTGCAGCCGCAGCGGGCGCATGAGCTCGAGCGCACGCCGGTAGTAGATCGACGCCTCGGCGTAGCGGGCGGATTGACCGCACAGCTGGGCAACATGCTGACACATCATCGATGTGCCCCAGGCGCCACCGGCTTCCGGGTCCGCGAGCGTGCGAAGGGCATCGCGGGTCGAGCCCGTCACATTCCCGGTGTTCTCCCAGAAGTGCGCCCGCGCGGTGAGCGCGGCCGCGCGCGCGGTCGGTGCGTTCGAACGGGCGCCGTCGGCCAGCAGCCTGCCGATGCGTCGACCGTCGGGCCGCGCGGTGATCAGCCGGCCGAGCAGCCGCAGACCGGGATCGAGGCCGGGATGCGCGAGCAGGCGCCGGGCGTGCAGGCGGGCGAGCATCACCGGGCGCACACCCTCGCCGCTGTCGAACATCAGGTGCGCGCAGATCAGCAGGTGGGTCAGCATCTGCAGGTCGGCGTGCGCGCTGGAGGCCGGCTCCGGCGGGATGACGGTGAGCAGCCGCGGCACCCAACCGACCAGTTCGAGGTGCGCACCGCGCATCATCCACACCGTCGCCGCCACCGGGAACACGGTGTAGACCGTCTCGGCGTCGGCGCGGGCGATGGCCGTGCGCAGAATGACGATCAGGTTGTCGAGTTCGGCGGTCACCGCGAGCACCGCCGCGATCTCCTCGCCGTCGCGGTAGCGCCGCGCCGACGCGAGCGCGAATTCCCGCGCCCAGTGGGCCATCCGGTCGGCGACCAGCGCCGTTTCGGCGCCTCCTGTCGTGGCGTCGACGGCGGCGAGCTGTTCGGCACCGAACTCGCGGACGGTCTCGAGCATGCGGTAGCGGATTCCGGGGCCGTCGGGGTCGTCGAGGACAGTGAGCAGCGACTGTCCGGCCAGGCCGTCCACGGCCGCGGTCACCTCCGCGCCCGCGGCGACGATCTCGGCGGCGGACAGGTCGAAGCCGCCGGGAAAGCGGCTGAGCCTGCGCAGAGCGACCTGCTGATCGTCGTCGAGCAGGTTCCAGCTCCAGGCGATCACCGCGTGCAGCGTCCGATGCCGGTGCGGCGCCGTGCGATCCCCGCTGCGCAGCAGGGCGAAGCGCTGATCGAGTCTGGCCTCTATCTCGGCCACGCTCATGGTGCGCACCCGCGCGGCGGCCAGTTCGATCGCCAGCGGCAAACCGTCGAGGGTGCGGCACAGCCGGGCGACGGTTTCCGGGTCGAGCCGCACATCGGGGCGTACCGCGCGGGCACGCGCCGAGAACAGTTCGGTAGCGGGGGACCCCGCCGCATCGATGGCCAACGGTGCCAGCGGATAGACCGATTCGGCCGTGATCTCGAGCGGAGAACGGCTCGTCGTGAGCACTGTGAGGGTGGCGCACCCTGCGACGAGATCGGCGACGAGCTCCGCGGCCGCATCGATCACGTGCTCGCAGTTGTCCAGGATCAGCACGGTCGGCCGCTCGGCCAGTGCCTCTCGCAGGCGCCCGCTCGCATCGACCGGTCGAGCCGCCCGGATCACGGCCGTCTCGCGGATGAGCTCTCCCAGCCCGAGCACGTGCCCGATCGCGGCCTCGATATCGGCTCGCGAATCGGCGTGCACAGGAGCCAGTTCGACGAACACCACCGGCATCTCCCGCGCCAGCCGTTGCCCGACTGCGGTGGCGACCCGAGTCTTGCCGGTCCCGCCCGGGCCGAGGACGGTGGTTACGCGGGAACGACGGGACAACGCGATGACGGCATCCAGATCCGGCGCGCGACCGAGTAACTCGTTCGGCTCGGCGCGCAAGCCCACAGCGCTCAGTGCTGTGGAGTCTTCGGCCGTCGGCGATTGTCTCGCGACCGGCTCGGACGACGAGGAATCCGCCTGGACCGATCCCGGTTCCGGCGCAGGCGGTCCAGGCGGTGTCGCACCGGACGGCAGCGTGCCTGGCCACCCGGCCGCGCGGATGAGCGGATTCACGCGAGGCGCTTCGGCTTTCGACGAAGTCCTGGCGAACTCGGCGGCTGGTTCGCTCGGATCGCCGGAGCTCGGTCTCCGGGTGGTGGCGGGATGTCCGGCGCCGGGGAGTGCGATCGGGTCACCGCGAAGGACAGCGGTGTTGAGGGCGAGCAGAGCCGGACCCGGGTCGGCGCCGAGTTCCTCGATGAGACGGAGCCGGTAGGCGGCGAAGGTCTCGAGGGCCTCGTTGGGGCGGCCGGTGTTGGCGAGCAGGCGGATCAGGGTGGCGTGGGCGGGCTCGTCGAGTGGGTCGGTCTCGGCGGCGCGGCGGGCGAGTGTGGTGGCGGTGGTGAGGTCGCCGTAAGCGATGCGCGCCGGGAGTTCGATGCGGTCGAGGCGGCGGCGGACGGTCTCGGCGGCGGCGCGGAGGTCGTCGGCGGGGACGGAGGCGGGCAGATCGGCGGCCGGTTCGCCACGCCAGAGTTCGCGGGCACAGGCGATGGCGGCGAGGCATTCCGCCGTCTGCCCGGCCGTGTGGTGTTCGTCGGCGCGGCGGGCCAGCCTGGTCGCGGCGGTGAGGTCGACGGCGTCGTCGGGCAATCGCAGCCGGTAACCGGCGGGGCCCGCCTCCAGCGCGCCGTCCGGCAGGAGCGCACGCAGCCGGGAGACCTGTGTGTGCAGGGCATTCATCGGTGCGCGGGGTGGTTGTTCGCCCCAGATCTCCTCGATCAGTGTCGCCGCGCCGCGGGCTCGACCGTGGTGCACCGCCAGCGCGGCGAGCAACAACCTGGCCCGCGGACCGGGCAGCGCGGTCAGGGCATGATCGCGGCGGACCGCGAGTTCGCCGAGTACCCCGACGACGACGCGGGCGGTCGCCGACTCGTCGAGGCCGGGAGAATTTTCGGACATGCCGAATGTCATCGTAGGCCAGTACCACCCTGGTCGGCGCGCGTCATCGCCCCCGTGGTGACACCGTCGCGCATGTCACGAAATTGTCGGTGCCGCGTTCTAGGCTCACACCCATGGGCGACTTCGAGGTGAGCAGGCGCGCGACCATCGCCGCCGAGCCGGCACGCATCCGTGGTTTCATCAACGACTTCCGGCAGTGGCGGCTGTGGTCGCCCTGGGAGGATTCCGACCCGCAGCTGGCCCGCACCTACAGCGGCCCCGAATCCGGTGTGGGCGCGCGGTACGCGTGGCGCGGCAACCGCAAGGCCGGTGCCGGTGTGATGGAGATCAAAGCCGATGCCGAGCGCGAGATCGGCGTGCAACTCGAGTTCGAGAAACCGTTCAAGGCAACCAATACGGTCACCTTCACCCTCGATCCGGTGCCCGACGGCACCGAGGTGACCTGGCGGATGACCGGCACCCACTCGGGCCTGATGGGTGTGCTCGGCAAGGTGTTCCCGATCGACAACATGATCGGCAAGGACTTCGACAAGGGCCTGGCCAGATTGAAGACGGTCGCCGAATCAGCCGGGTCCTGAACGCGGGACTAGGCTTCGATTCATGGCTACAGCTGCGGAATGGATCGAAGGCGCCCGGCCGCGGACGCTGCCCAACGCGATCGCCCCGGTCCTGGCGGGCACCGGCGCCGCCGCCTCGATCGACGGCGCCGTCTGGTGGAAAGCGCTACTGGCCCTGCTCGTTTCGCTCGCCCTGATCGTCGGGGTGAACTACGCCAACGACTACTCCGACGGAATCCGTGGCACCGACGACGAGCGGGTGGGGCCGCTGCGGCTGGTCGGGTCGAAACTGGCCTCCCCTACCGCTGTTCGCACCGCCGCCGTGGTGAGCCTCGCGGTGGGGGCCGTCGCCGGCCTCGTGCTCGCCGCGACGACCGCCTGGTGGCTGGTGCTCCTCGGCGCGCTGTGCCTGGCCGGTGCCTGGTTCTACACCGGTGGCAGCAAGCCCTACGGCTACAGCGGTTTCGGTGAGATCGCGGTGTTCGTGTTCTTCGGGTTGATCGCCGTACTCGGCACCCAGTTCGTGCAGGCGGAGCGGGTCGACTGGGTGGGGCTACTGCTCGCGATCGGTGTCGGCGCGTTCTCCAGTGCCGTGCTGGTGGCCAACAACCTGCGTGACATTCCCACCGACACCGAGTCCGGGAAGGTCACCCTCGCCGTGAAACTCGGTGACGCGCGCACCCGCACACTGCACCTGGTGCTGCTGGCCGTACCGTTCGTCATCAGTCTCGCGCTGATCGCCCGCACACCGCTGGCGCTGGTCGGACTGCTCGCGATTCCGCTCGCGGTCCGGGCCAACGCCCCGGTGCGTACAGGCAAGGGCGGGCTGGAACTGATTCCCGCCCTACGTGATTCCGGGCTGGCGCTGCTGGCCTGGTCGGCGCTGAGCGCGCTGGCCGTCGGTCTCGGCTAGTCGCCGTCGGGCACGATGATGCCGAGTACCCAGTTGACCAGCATGATGATGACACCGCCGAGCACCGCTGCCCAGAAACCGTCCACCCGCAGGCCGTAGTCGGTGAGTTCGGTGATCTTGGCGGTGAGCCACAGCATGGCCGCGTTCACCACCAGCAGGAACAGTCCGAGCGTGAGAATCACGAACGGCAGGGACAGAAGTTTCACGATCGGTTTGATGACGGCGTTCACGGCGGTGAACACGATCGCGACGATGAGGATGACCAGGGCCTTGCCCCAGTTGCCCCACTCGTCGGACCATTCCGGCGGCACGGAAATAGTGATCTTGTCGATCCACGCCGCCGCGGCCCAGATGGCTATGGCGTTGATGACCAACCGTATGGCTAGCTGCATAGACCCATGCTAGGCCCGAAATCGGACATCGCGGTGTGTCCGGCGCGGCAAGTTCAGGCGGCGCGGTCGAGCATCCGGTGGATGTCCGCGCGCAGCGTCGCGATGCCGTCGCTGCCGCCGAGCAGATCGGCCTGCCCCGGATCGACGCTGCGGAGAATGCCGAGCAACAGGTGGGCGGTGCCGATCTCGCGGTCCTTGCGATGCAGTGCTTCGCGCAGAGCGAGCTCGAGCGACTTCTTGGCGGGTGCCGAGAACGGGATGTGGCCCCAGTTGGCGCCCTTCACGCGGCCGAAGATTCCGCGCTTGGGTTGGGGTTCGGCCTGGTCCCAGGCCTGCGGGCCGAAGTTCTCGACAATGCTGGCCCGCACCGCGTCGAGGTCGATGCCGATGGAGCGCAGCGCCTCCGCGTCGTCGGCGCCGAGCGGGGTTTCGTTCGCCCGTGCGGCGAGCGTCGAGCGCACGTTCTCGGCGGTGATGCCGTCGGCGTCGAGAACCGCGCGCAGCGGCGGCTCGGCGTTGGTCAGCACGCCGAGCAGGACGTGTTCGGGCCCGATTCGCTCGGCCCCCAGTTCCTTGGCTTCTTCCTGAGCCAGGACAACGGCCACCTTGGCGCCTTTGGTGAATTTCTCGAACATCAGCGGGTGCCACCCTTCCGGTTGTGTTTCTGATGCACCGCTTGCTTGCTCACCTCGAGCGCGTCGGCAATCGCCTGCCACGACCAGCCGTTGGCGCGGGCGTTGGCCACCTGGATGGTTTCGAGCCGGTCGGCCAGCCTGCGCAGGGCGAGCACCGCGCGCAGACCGACCGAGGGATCGGGATTGCCCGCCGCGGCGGCGAGCGTGGTCGCATCGGTCATGCTGTCAATTTTGATTGACGACCCGAATGTTGTCAACGAAAATTGACGACCGGTGTCAGCTCAATCGGTAGACGAGCTTGGCGAACTGCCCCAGGCGCTCCACGTCGACGAGCCGCATCCGGTCGGCCAGAATGCGGCGTGGGAGTACGGGCGCGCCGCCACCGAGAGTCACCGGGGCGACGCCGACGATCACCTCGTCGAGCAGCCCGGCATCGGCGAACTGTCCGGCGAGGTCGCCACCACCCATCACCCAGATGTCGCGACCCCCGGCCGCCTCGGCCATCTGCTCGTGGACCGGACCCACCTCACCCGCGACGAAACGCACGTTCGCACCGGGCAGCCGGGGCAGCTCACGGTGGGTGAACACCCAAGTCGGCAGGTCGCCGTATTCGTCGTGCCAGGTCTCGGGCGGGTTGTTGTTCGCCATCCACTCGTAGGTGGTCGACCCGAGACACATGGCGCCGACGCCTCGCAGAAACACGCCGACATCCCCGGTGGCCGGATCGGCATCGGCCACAGCCATCAGCCAATCCAGCGAGTTGTCGGGGTCGGCGATGTAGCCGTCGAGACTGGAAGCCGTGTAATAGGTGGTCGTCATGAACACCGATCCTGACAGCGAAACCTGCCATCCACTGTCAAGGTTCGGCGGGGAAATCAGCCGGTCCAGCGACCCGTCGCGGCGAATTCGGCGAGAACGGCGCTCGGGCCGGTGAGGTCCAGACGCTGACCCTCGACCCAGGCATCGTCGAAGTAGGTACCGGCGTAGCGGTCACCGCCGTCGCACAGCAGGGTGACGACACTGTCGCTGCGTCCGGCCGCGAGCAGTTCGGCGACCAGGTGGAACGCGCCCCACAGATTGGTCCCCGTCGAGCCGCCCACGCGTCGGCCGAGGGCGGTGCTCGCGTGCCGGGTGGCCGCGATCGAGGCCGCGTCGGGCACCACGATCATCCGGTCCACGACCTGACCGATGAACGACGGCTCCACCCGTGGACGGCCGATTCCCTCGATGCGCGAAGGCATTCCGGTCTCGTACCCGGCGTCGCCGGTCTCATAGCCGCCGTAGAACGCGGAGTTCTCCGGGTCGACCACAGCCAGGCGCGTGGGGTGCCTGCGGTAGCGGATGTAGCGGCCGATCGTCGCGCTCGTGCCACCGGTTCCGGCGCCGACCACGATCCACTCCGGGATCGGATGCTGTTCCAAAGCCAGCTGCTGGAAGATGGATTCGGCGATGTTGTTGTTGCCGCGCCAGTCCGTCGCCCGTTCGGCGTGGGTGAACTGGTCCATGAAGTGCCCGCCCGATTCGGCGGCCAACCGCTTGGCCTCGGAGTACATCTCCGGTGGCCGCTCGACGAAATGGCAACGGCCACCCTGGGCTTCGATCAGCGCGATCTTCTGCGGCGACGTACTCGCCGGCATCACCGCCACGAAATCGAGCCCGAGCAGCTTGGCGAAGTATGCCTCGCTCACCGCCGTCGACCCCGACGACGCCTCGACCACCGTCGTCCCCTCGGTGACCCAGCCGTTGCAGATCGCGTACAGGAACAGCGATCTGGCCAGGCGGTGCTTGAGACTGCCCGTGATGTGGGTGGATTCGTCCTTGAGATACAGCTGCACCGGCCAGTCGGCGGGCAGCGGATAGCGCAACAGGTGGGTGTCGGCGGAACGCTGGGCGTCGGCGTCGATCAGCCGCACCGCGTTGTCGACCCAGTCACGCGGTGCGCTGCGGTCGAGGTACTTCACGCGTCGTCGTCACCCCGCAGACGAGCCCGCAGCTGCGCCTTGTCCTGGCGGCGGCGCTCGTCGACGACGGCGATGTCCTCGTTCACTTTCATGCGCAGTTTCTTGAACAGGGTCAGCGACAGCGGCATCGCGACGATCAGCGCGAACAGAGCCGCTACGATGATCGGCACCTCGACCCCGATGAGCTTGGCGACGCCGACGATCAACGCGGCGATCACCACGACAAGCCCGAGCCGGGCCAGCGTGTAGAGGGCAAGGTTGCGGGCCAGCCGCTTCCCCGCAGAACCTTGCTGACCAGTTGCTTCACTCACCTTGACAGGGTAACCCCGGCGCGCGCGGCCCCGTTCGCGGCATTTGTCTATTACTTCCCCTTTACCAACTGTAGGTGGTTCGACTACGTGGGGGTCGCAGTGCGACGATGGCGCCATCTGATGAGGGAACTGTCGAGAACGGAGAGGTTAGCTATGACTGCGATCACCGTCGGCGGCCAGGACACTCTGCTGACACCAGGCCAAGTGGCCGCAATGTTCCACGTAGACCCGAAGACCGTTACTCGGTGGGCCCATGCGGGCAGGCTCGGTTCGCTGCGCACGCCGGGCGGACACCGCCGATTCCGCGAGTCCGAGGTTCTGCAGCTGCTCAAATCGCTCACCACCGAGGCAGCGCCCCGCTGACCTCACCGGCGGCGCGAGCCGATTCGGCTCGCGTTTGCCGGGAATTTCCCTTCCGTTGCCGATGTGCACACGGTGCGGACACGGCTACCCTCGATAGCAGGAGGTGAGCGACGTGACGTACCTGTTGGCACTCATCGCGATCGTGGCCATCGCGGTGCTGTGCTGGAAGGCGTTCGGCCCCGAACGCCCGAGCCCGAACCCCGGCCCGGCCGCACGCAGGCCGATCCTCGGTCCGGACGACGACCCGGAATTCCTGTGGCGGCTCGGCAAGCAACCTCGCGACGATTCCGGTCCCGAGGCGTGAGCTGACCCACATACCCCCCATTGCGCACGAAACAGCTGGGTAGATAACGTATTCCGGTGATCGATGTGCAGCAGGCTTCCATCCCGACCACTTGGCGCGCGGCCGACGGCAGCGCCGTGACGTTCACCGAGGCACGGTCGGCGTGGACGCGCGCGGCACACGACGTGCTCGCCGCCACCGCGTCGCGCTTCAACAACTTCATCGTCAATACCGAGCTGGCCGAGTTGGTGCAGGAAGAGTCCGGTATCCGCACCCAGGTGAAGTGGCAGCACTGGCTGCCGGTCGTGCTCGACCGGGTCGCCGAATACTGTCACAACAACAACGAGCCGCCGCTGAGCGCGTTGTGTGTGCGCCGCAACCAGACCGTCGGCACCGGCTACCGCTACATCCTCGAACTCGCGGGCCTGCCCATCCCCGACGACCTCGAGATGCACGCGGCCGCTGCCCGCTGGCAGTGCTACCAGCACTACGCCACCGACCTCCCCGCCGACGGCGGTCTCCCCACCCTCCCCCCGAAGGTCGCCGCCATCCGCCAACGCACCTCTCAGGACCTGGCGACCACCGAGGCCGCGGAAGCCGCCGAAGCCAAGCGCACCGCCGCCTCCCGCCCCAGCGTCACCACCCCCAAGCCCGAACCCGTCCGCAAGCCGGTCTGCCTGAACTGCCACGTCGAACTCCCGGCCAACAAGATCTGCTACTACTGCTGATCTCACCCGACCACTGCCCGGATGCTCACCCGAGCACCCGGGCACAGTTGTCTTCGGCCCGCCACGCTTGACCTCAACCGAAGTTGAGCAAATAGCGTCCGGACCTATGAACACGACGCAACCACCGGTGGTCGAGGACGACGCCGTCGATCACACCGCCGATATCGCCGCCATCCGTCAGATCGTCGCCGACACTCAGACCGCGTTCAACACCAACGATGCCGAGTTGATGACGGCGCCGTTCGCCGAGAACGCCGTCGTGGGTAATGCGGTCGGCACGGTGCTGCGTGGGCGCGGTGCGCTGCTCGATGCCAATCGGCGGGGCTTGGCGGGATTTCTCGCCGACGAGTACGTCCGGTACGACGTCACCGACATCACCTTCCTGCGATCCGACGTCGCCATCGCCCACAAGGAGGCCAGGACCACCACCGCCGACGGCACGCTGATCGACACCAACCCGGCCATGGTCGCCCTGTACGTGCTGGTCAAGGAGAACGACCGGTGGTGGGTGTCGGCCCGCCAGAACACCCTCGTTCCAGCTTCCTGATCGGCGGCGCTACACGCCGCTGCAGACCGTCTTCATCACCATCACCGGACCCGGCCCGATCTTCGCGGCAGCGGCGATCGCGGCCGCTTCGGCCTCCTCGGCCGTCGGGGCGACGCGGGCGCGGAAGTCCCCGGCGCGCCCGGACCCGCCCGGATTCACAGTGTTCATCGCCAACGACACGCATTCGTCGACGAACCGTGCGACCACCTCGCAGTTCGGCCGATCACACAGCTCCCGCGCGGCCTCCTCCGCAGCCTCCCAGCTCGGATAATTCACCGCCGAGATCAGATGCGACGAATCCGCCCGGTCCATCGTGACGACCCCGAAGTACCGCCCGCCCTCCCCAGGTTCGGCCGCCGCCACTCCGGCACCCGCGACAACCATCGCCGCAGCGGCCGCCACCATCGAAATCTGCTTCCCCACGGGGGTCCTCCAGTCGATCATCGACTCCTGCCGAGCCGAACCGAACAGCATGACCCGCCCGGCGATCGACGTCAACTCGATTGCGGCACAAGGGGCTTCAAGCACGCACGGTGCCCTACCGACCTCAGGACAGACCGGGTTCGCTGCCGGTGACAGTGCCCAACCACGAGTTCGCGTCAGCGCCCAGCCATTCGACCGTCAGGCGGCGACGAGTGAAGAATTCGGCCGATGCGACGGCGGCCGCTTGCGCGCGCTCCGGCACGCAATCCAGGGGCTCACCCACCGACCCGCACACCGGCCCACCGCCGCCTTCGAGATGGATCGCCAACACCCAGCGGTTGGCACCCCGGATCAGCTGCAACCCGGTGGGCGTTGCGCGACGAGGATCATTCGACCGCCGATTGCGTCCCATCCCCTGCCCCTCCGAAGTGGGCCGCCGCTCGTTGGCATTCATGGGCAACGCCCCAGTCAGCCGTCACGAACAACATAGTGCCCGCACGGCCCGATAACGGCTCGCCACCGAGACGCCGGGGACGTACAGGGGCCTTGCCTGAAAGTCAGACGCAGGTCGGCATCCCCATGAGCATGCTTGTGCCGGTGGACAGGCATCGCAGCAGCAGGCCGGGAAGGGCCGCAGAACCCGAATCCGGGTCTGCGGAGGCTGTCAGCGGGCCGGCCGATCCCGAATCGGTGGCCACTGGGCTCGGAGTTGCGACGGGCGACGCTGTCGCAGTTCCGCCCAGCCCAACCCCCAACGAAATCACAACAGCAGCAACCACACTCAGACGACGCATTTTCCTCAACCTCTCGAACCACCGATAGATACCGCAGACGGTAATGCCGATGAGCAAAAGTGAAACGCCCCCACTTCCGTGGGCTCGCGTCATACCTTGGCTTCGACGATTGCCCAACCACGTCCCTCGATCAGACCGACATCGATGACGATCGACGGTGGAACGGGTACTTCGGCGGCCAACTTTTCGATAAACGCCTGGACTGCGGTCACTTCCGATGGCGCAGCAGGCCAGCTGCCGTTCTCGGCGCGGACGGGCTCTCCGTTGCGGAGGTAAGGAGACATGGTCAGTACCGCGCCGTCTTTGACGAAGCAGCGGAATTCCGAGCGCCATTCGACTGGCTCCGCCATGAATACCAGCGTGTCGTCGGGGCACGCTTGCGGCGATGGCAGACCGATCTCGTTGCGATATACCGCGCCCGCGAATCCTTTGCGGCCGTCTGCGGGTTTGACGAATACCGGGTCGGCATGGCGCCGAGCCTCACCAAGGGTGGAGATCTGAATCTGTCGCTGCAGTAGGGGCTTCGGCAGATTCGGTAGCCAGTCGTCCGGGGCGTCGAGCAAGGTGATGCTGAGCTGTGCTGCGATCACCTCGGCGAACATCGTCTCGCCGTAGATGGCTGTCGCGACCGTGTCCTCGGGAACGCGCCAATTCGTCAGCCGGACGACATTCCACCCTGCGCGAATTGCGGCGCCCCGCATGACCTGCGAATCCTCGGAGTAGCGAGGCGAGAGGATTAGAGTCGACACTTCTACATCATCCACTGCAGGCGTTCAGGAACAGACCGGATCCGGAATGGACAGGCGGCGAAATCCTGCGGCTACGGGATGTCGGCCGATTCGATTCAGGATGCTGTCGGGCCGGCACTCAGCGTGGACGAGCCGAGGCTCAGCAATTGCAGGATGTTCTGGATGAAGTCGCATCCGCCCGGTGCTCCGATCGGGTACTCGACGCACGCGGCAACGGGGGCAACGGGCTGAGTCGCAGCTTGGGCGGGGCCGACCGGTACCAGCATCAGCGCACCGACCAACGTAGCCACCGCGAACGATCTTTTCATCGAGAATCCTTATTGCGCCGAGTTTCGAACTTCCCACTGCCGAGCAGGCTATTGGGGTGCCTGCGCAACCACGAGCCCCCGCTTCCGTGGTCTGTAGCTCGAAGCATTCGTATGAGCGGAATTCTCGGATCAATCGCAGCAAGCGCAGTCGTGATCGCTCGTACTCGCGACAACGGGTGCCGGACAGCAGGTGTCGCCCCTCCACGCGTCGAGACCTTCCTTGACCGCGATCGCGGCGATGACAAGGCCGGCGATCGGGTCGGCCCACGACCACCCGAACAGGCTGTTGAGCAACAGTCCCACCAGCAGCACCGCCGAGAGATAGGTGCACAGCAGGGTTTGCTTGGAATCGGCGACCGCCGAAGCCGATCCGAGCTCGCGGCCGGCACGGCGCTGGGCCCACGACAGCACCGGCATCACCGCCAAGCTCACCGCCGCCAGGGTGATTCCGATCGGGGAAGGCCGGGCTTCGCCGGCACCGAGCAACCCACGGATCGAATCGACGGTGACATAGAGAGCCAGGGCGAAGAACGAGAACGCGATGATCCGCAGCGCGATCTTCTCTCGCTTCTCCGGGTCCCGACCTGCGAACTGCCATGCGACGGCGGCAGCCGAGGACACCTCGATGATCGAGTCCAAACCGAATCCGATCAGCGCGGTCGACGAAGCGCGAGCGCCCTCGGTCAAGGCGATGATCGCTTCGATGACGTTGTAGGTGATGGTGGCCGCGACGAACCAGCGGATCCGGCGCGCCAGTAAGGCGCGACGCTGCGTCGAACCCGCGGACACCGAGGAAGACATCAGCAGCACTCCTGCGTCGCCGAGTCCGGGCAGCAGGCCGGATCCACGGCCAGCACCAGTCCGGTCAGGTCGTCCAGGGCCCGCCCGATGCGCGCGTCGGCCAGCTCATAACGCGAGCGCCGTCCCTCCGGCACCGCGACCACGAGCCCACAACCGCGCAGGCAGGCCAGGTGATTGGACAGGATCTGACGCGACACCCCTATACGTTCGGCCAGGTCAGAGGGGTACGCGGGCGCTTCACGCAGGCTCAGCAAGATCTGCGTGCGAGTGGCATCGGAGAGCGCGTGCCCGAAGCGTGCCAGTGCATCGCGACGAATCAAAGTATCCACACGTCGACAGTACATTGTAATCTGTATTCAGAAAATGATGAATCTAGGTCGCGATGCGCACGACGGCTACAGTCTTGTCATCGTGGCGTTTGGCCCGAGGAAGTGCCTGGCCGTCCGGGTCCGTCTCGGCCTCCCAGATGTGCACATCACGAAGCAGTCGCTCGAGCTGGGGCGTGGACATGTTCGCGACTTCGGGCCAGGTCACGCCGAGCGCGGGAACGAGGTCGAAGGCACCGTCGGTGGCCGCGATGATCCACGCGACCTCATCACGCGGATACCGAAAGCGCAGCGCGTGTGCGGCCGCGCCGCGATCAGCTTCGGCGATCCCGTAGCCGTCCGTACGGTCTAGCGGACAATTGCGCGGATTCGACGATGATCCCCATGCGGCCACAGCGTACGGCCGCCGACCGAGGACGCTCAGTTCAACCCGGCGTAGCTGTGCAGACCCGAGATCACCATGTTGATGATGAAAAGGTTGAACAGCATCGCCACGAACCCGGCGATGTTGATCCACGCCGCCTTGGTGTCTCGCCAGCCCGACGTCGCGCGGGCGTGGAGGTAGGCGGCGTAGAGGACCCAGGCGATGAAGGAGCAGGTTTCCTTCGGGTCCCAGCCCCAGAAGCGGCCCCAGGCGGCTTCGGCCCAGATGGCACCCAGGATGACGCCCGCGCCGAAGAGGGGGAAGCCGATGATGGTGGTTTTGTAGGCGAGCTGGTCGAGCGTGCGGGCGTCGGGGAGGCGGCGGGCGATGGTGCCGAAGATGTTCGAGGACTCTTCGCCTGCTGGTTGGCGCATGCGGAACAGGTAGAGGAGGCTGGCGACGCCCGAGACCAGGAAGACGCCGCTGCCGACGCTCACGATGGTGACGTGGATGGGCAGCCAGAACGAGCGAAGGGCGGGGACGACGGGGGCGGCGTCGGCGTAGAGGACGGTGCCCGCGAGGAACATCAGGATCAGCACGGGCACGAGCAGGAACGCCCACATCGCGCGGAAACGCTGATCGCGCAGGAAGATCAGGCCGATCACCACGGCGGCCGCGGTGGCCATGGTGGTGAACTCGTACATGTTGCCCAGTGGGAACCGGTGGGTGGCGAAACCGCGCAGCACGATCGAGGCGATGTGCAGGACCGCGCCCACCGAGAGCACGGAGAACGCCATGTCGCCGAAGCGTTCGGCGCGCGACTTCCCCTCGGGCGTCTCGATCCGGCCGGGCAGGGACGGGTCGACGATCGTCGTGCCGTGTTCGCGCGCCGCGACCTGCTTGGCGCGGGCCGAGGCGTACTGCACGATCAGCAGGACCGTCGCCAAGGTGTAGACGGCGATCGCCGACATGAACGAATAGTCGCTGTAGCGCGCCAGCGTATCGTCGATCTGCATCAGTTCTCCGCTCCCAGCAACCGTGCCCGCAGTCGATCGAATTCGCCGCCCCAGCCCGCTTGATCGCTTCTGGCGAGGCCGCCCATCTCTACTACGGTTCGTCGTTGATCCACGGTACCTGCCCCGGTGTCGGCGGGGTACGCCCGGATCCAGATCCGGCGTCGTTTCACCAGCAGCGAAACCAGCAGACCGGCCATCATGGTCAGCGCGCTCACCAGCACCCACTGCTGGGCGGGGTCGTGGGAGACCTGCAGGTTCACGAACTCCTCGGCACCGTCGAAGGTCACCTTGGTGCCGTTGGGCAAGGTGGTCGACTCGCCGGGCCGCAGGTTCACGCGAGCTTCCTTGGTGAGCCGCCCTTGCTTCACCATCTCCGGGTCCAGGGCGAACAGCGACTGCGAACGGCCGGTGTCGAGGCCGGTGTTGCCTCGGTAGATGTCGACGGCGACGGCCGGATCGTCCATCTTCGGGAACGACGAGGTGAGCAGACTGCCGTGGAACATCGCGGTCGGCGCGAAGAGACCTTCGATGGCGATCTGGTTCTGGCGGCGTTCCTCCTCGGTGGCGTACATGCCGCCGGGCGGGTCGATGCGCAGCACACCGCTGGACAGGAAGGTCTGGGCGTCGTCGGGACGCCACTGGATGGTCTCGGTGCGGGTCTGCCCGTTCGGGAAGGTGACGGTGAACGTCGGCGCGAAACCGTGTCCCTGCAGGTAGACGCGATCACCGGCGACGCGCAACGGGTGATTCACCCGCAGCTCGGTGCTGCGCCACGTATCGGTGGTCAGGTCCTCGCCCGCCTGGTAGTCGATGTTCGAGGTGAACATCTCGGCCTGCCCGGTGGGCAGGTAATCGGCCTTGAAGTCCTTGACCTTCACACACAGCGGGGTCATCCCGGTGCCGTCGTTGACATTGCCCGCCCGGAACGAGTCGAACACCGCGGGCGAGGTGGTGCAGAAACCGGGACCACCGTTGGCGATCACGATGACATTGCCCTCGTACCCGAACAACTTGCCGAGCGCGATCGCGACCAACAGCCCCACCAGCGACAGATGGAACACGAGGTTGCCGAATTCGCGCAGGTAGCCCTTCTCGGCGGAGATCGTGATCTCGCCGTCGCGCTTGCCCGGCCGGACCTCGGTGCGCCAGCCGCGCAACTGTTCACGGGCTTGCTCGATCACGGCCTCGGCATCACGGTCGACGGTCTCGTCGAAGTGATGCGGCAGTCGCCCGAGGTTGCGTGGGGCGGCCACCGGCGGGGTGCGCAGGGCTTTGTAGTGGTCCCAGCAGCGGGGCAGGATGCAGCCGACCAGCGAGATGAACAGCAGTACGTAGATGGCGGTGAACCAGAAACTGCCGAACACGTCGAACAGTTCGAACCGGTCCATCCACGGGCCGAGCGTCGGCCGGTCGGCGATGTACTGGTCGACCTTCTGCGCGTTCAGGCTGCGCTGCGGCAGCAGCGCGCCGGGGATGGCGGCCAGGGCGAGCAGGAACAGCAGAACCAGCGCCGTGCGCATGCTGGTCAGGCCACGCCACGTGTTGCGGACCAGCGCCCAGGCGCGGCCGGGTAGCGACTGGCGAGGCGGGGCGGAGGCAGCGGGGGGAGTCAGTGTGTCAGTCATCAGATCGGCAGGGTCACCTCGGAGACGAACCCGTCACGCACCCAGCCGACGAACTGATCCCAAGCCCCCGTGACCAGCGCGACGCCGACGGCGACGAGCAGAACACCCCCGATTACCTGAATGGTGCGCGAATTACGCCGCAGCCAGCCCACCCCGCGCAGCGCACCCGCCGACCCGAAAGCCAGCACCACGAACGGCAAGCCGAGGCCGAGGCAGTACGCCACGATCAACACCACACCGCGTGCGGCGGTGGTGCCCTCGGTACCGGCGGACACCGCCATCACCCCCGACAGCGTCGGGCCGAGACACGGCGTCCAGCCGAGCGCGAACACCCCGCCGAGCAGGGGCGCACCGACGATGCTGGTGAACCGGCGCGGTTCCATCCGCGTATCGCGCTGCAATGCGGGCACCAGGCCGATGAAGACCAGACCCATCAGAATCGTCACCACACCGCCGATGCGCTGCAGCAGTTCGCGGTTGACGTTGAGCGTCTGGATCACACCGAAAACGGTGGCCGTGGCCAGCACGAACACCACCGTGAACCCGGCGACGAACAGCCCGGCGGCACCGGCGACCCGCAGCTTCGCGCTACGGCGCTGCTCGGTGAGCGTGGCGACCTGGGCGGTCGAGGCGGGCGGCGCCTCGGCACCGACCAGGCCGGCCAGATACGACAGGTAGCCGGGCACGAGCGGCACGACACACGGTGAAGCGAACGACACCAGGCCCGCCAGCAGGCAGGCACCAAGCGCCAACAGCAACGGTCCCGATGCCGCGGTCTGCTGGAAGGAATCCCCGACTGCGGCGAGCACCATCACTCGCTGGTGTCCTCGTCACGCTGCTCGTCGCGGGGCAACGACAGGGTGCGCTCGGTCTCGGCCGGTTCGGCCGGACCGAACTCGAACAAGCCCGCACCGGCGACGCTGCGCGGGACGGTGGCGATGCCCGCCCAACGATCATCGACGGTCCACCCCGCTCCCATGCGGCGGGCACCCTGGCGGGGGCGACACGCGGTCAGATTTCCGGGACGACGACGACTCACTGCTTCTCCTCGAGGGCGAGTTGCTCGACCACGGGCTGCAGGTCTTCGGCCAGTAGCGAGCGAAGGAAGACCGCGGCGACCCGGTGTTGACGATCCAGGATCAACGTGGTCGGGATAACACTGGTTGGGAAATTTCCGCCGAGGGCGAGCAAGGTTCGCATCGACGGGTCGTAGATGGACGGATACTCGATCTTGTTGTCCACTACGAAGTCCTGGGCTTTGTCACGCTGGTGGTCGCGCACATTGATGCCCAGGAATGCGACGCCCTTGTCCTTGGTCGCCGCGTACACCTTCTCGAGCGCGGGCGACTCGGCGCGGCACGGGCCGCACCACTGTCCCCACAGATTCACGACCACGACCTGACCGGGGAAATCGTCGACCGAAACGGTCTTTCCCTCGTTCATCAAATCGGGCCCCGCGAGCGTACCGATCGTGCCGCGCGTGGCGGGCGGATCGTATCTGATGTCAGTCTTACCACCGGGCGAGACGAATTCGAACGTGCCGCCGCCGGTGGCCACCGCATCGGTACCGGTCGAACAACCCGCCGCGGCCACGACGACCAGCAGGGCGGACAGGACGGCGGTCAGCGCCCGCAGCCGATGGCCACGGGTACCCGACGCGGTGCGTAGCTTCATGCGCCGTGGACCGACGGATCCGACGCGCCGGCGGGCTCGGAGTAGACGATGTCGACCAGCGTGTCGCCGTGGTAGACCAGCGAGGTCAGCGAGGCGAGTGAGCACTGGCGGTTGCGCGGGTCGTGCCAGAGGCGCTGACCCTGCAGGAAACGGCGAAGCGTCCACACGGGCAGCTGATGCGACACCAGCACCACCTCGTGGCCCGCTGCCTCGACGCGCGCCTTGTTCACGGCGGCGAGCATGCGATGCGCGATCTGCAGGTACGGCTCACCCCACGACGGGGTGAACGGGTCGCGCAGCTTCCACCAGTGCCTCGGCTTGCGCAGCGCGCCGTCGCCGACCGACACGCGCAGACCCTCGAAGGTGTTGCCCGCTTCGATCAGGTTCTCGTCGGTGCGCACGATCAGGTCGTGGGCGGCCGCGATCGGGGCGGCGGTCTCCTGCGCGCGCTGCAACGGCGACGCGATCACCAGGGAGATGTCGTGGTCGGACAGCGATCGGGCCACCGCGGCGGCCTGCGAACGACCGGTCACCGACAGGCTGAAACCGGGCAGGCGGCCGTAGAGGATGCCGTTGGGGTTGTGCACCTCACCGTGGCGCAGCACGTGGACGATGGTTTCCACGCTCGACGGATCGTGGTCGAGACCGGGCGGGGCGGCGGCGGGCGCCGGGTTCGGCGCCTCGTCGGCGACGGGGGTGGGGAGTGCGTCGGGCTGGTCGGAGCTCACGCTTGCGATCCTTCGGGGGTGGCGGCCGCGGCCGCGTGGGCGGCGGCGGGCAGAGCGGCGGCGATACGGTCGAACGCGTCCTCGTCGAGCGCCGCGGAGACGAACCATGCCTCGAACGCGCTCGGCGGCGCGTACACACCCGCGTCGAGCAGGGCGTGGAAGAAGGCGGGGTAACGCCAGGTCTGACTCGCCTTGGCGGCGGCATAGTCGGTGACCGGGCGATCGGCGAAGAACACGCTCACCATATTGCCTGCGAACTGCACCTGATGCTCCACCCCGGCTTCGGTGAGCGCTTTCGCGAACAGGCCGCCGAGCCGATCGGCGTTGCGGTCCAGCGCCGCGTACACCTCGTCGTCGGCCGCGCGCAGCGTCGCCAGGCCCGCCGCGACGGCGACGGGGTTACCCGACAGCGTGCCGGCCTGATAGACCGGGCCGAGGGGGGCGAGGTTGTTCATGATCTCGGCGCGGCCACCGAACGCGGCGGCGGGCAGGCCACCGCTCATCACCTTGCCGAACGTGTAGAGGTCACCGGCCACGCCTTCGCGGCCGTACCAACCCGAGGCGCTCACCCGGAAGCCGGTCATGACCTCGTCCATGACGAGCAGAGCGCCGTTGTCGTGTGCCAGCGTGCGCAGACCCTCGTTGAAACCGGGCAGCGGGGCGACGGCACCCATGTTGCCCGCGGCGGCTTCGGTGATGACACAGGCGATCTGGCCGGAGTGCGCTTCGAAGGCGGCGGCGACGGCGGCGAGGTCGTTGTAGGGCAGCACGATGGTGTCGGCGGCCTGAGCGCCGGTGACGCCCGGCGAGGTCGGCAGGCCGAGCGTCGCCACGCCCGAGCCCGCGTCGGCCAGCAAGGCGTCGACGTGGCCGTGGTAGCAGCCGGCGAACTTGATGATCTTGGAGCGCCCGGTGAAGCCACGCGCCAGCCGGACCGCGCTCATCGTCGCCTCGGTGCCGGAGTTGACCAGGCGCACCCGTTCCACGGGTTCCACGCGGGCGGCGATGGCCTCGGCCAGTTCGATCTCGGCCTCGGTGGGCGCGCCGAACGACAGACCGCCGGTAGCGGCCCGCTGCACCGCCTCGACGACGGCGGGGTGAGCGTGCCCGAGGATCATCGGACCCCACGAACACACCAGGTCGACGTACTCCTTGCCGTCGGCGTCGACGAGGGTGTAACCGCTGGCCGAGGAGATGAAGCGGGGCGTGCCGCCGACCGAATTGAACGCACGGACCGGGGAATTGACACCACCCGGGATCACAGAGGCCGCCCGCTCGAAGAGCTGGGCGGAAATCGGTACCTGCGACGAGCCGGCCGTGGTCGCGCGCGGAGAAGAACTCACGAATTCCAGTGTCTCAGCTCGCCTCGGCACGCCGGACGACAGGGTGGAGCACAGTGACCCAGACCGCAGCGACCCACCGACGACACGCCCGACACGCCGCGATGCGCCGACGGCTACCGCGCCCGGCTGTCGCAGGTCGCGGCGCACGTCGGCGTCGGGAGAAGTACTAGGTGTACATGCAGGGCACGTCGGCCGAGATGGTGTGCAGCTGACACATGATGCCGTTGTAGATCCCGCTCGAACCGGTCTCCGGGGCGAAGCCGCCCGCTGCGGGGTCCGCGACCATCGGGGTGAGCGGCAGACCGGCCCCGGCCTGAGCGGGCGCGGCGAGCGCGATCGTGGCGACTGCGGCGCCGACGGCGAATATCCCTGCGGTGAACTTGGTCATCGAGTTTCCTCCTGGTCGGCCCGCCTCGACGGACCCGGCATCGGGTGTTCGAATCCCAACGCGCACATCGGAATTCGACTTCCCTCAGACCATCGGACCCGCGGCGCGCAACGCTACACGTCGTTCGCGAGCCGAAAGGATTCGCGCGACCGCGTCGATCAGGAACAACCCGGCGAGGATCACGAGCCCGGTCGACAACGCCAGCATCGGCGGCACGTACCGCACGGCCTCGAAACCGGAATGCTCATCGCTGCCGACGAATTCGGTACCGCGCCGGGCGTTGCCCCAACTGGCGACGGCACCGGCAAGGCAAACGGCGGCCAGGCCGAGTTCGACCGACACCGTGACGATCCAGCGTTTCATGCGTGCGATCCTGCCAGGACCGCGAGCGAGCGCGGGGCCTCGGGTCAGACGACGCTGGGTAGCAGCACGAGGGCGATGGTGGTCAACCCGAGCAGCACGAGCAGCCCGATCACCAAACAATCGCGCCGCAGACTGTGGGGTTGCTCGATCACCACGCGCATCGTTGCCTCCGCTCCCCTGGCAGCACCATTACTGCCACTGTGTGACAATCCTCACCATACACGGCGGCGCGTCAGCGGCCAATGGGGCCTGTTGTTCATCTCCGGTTCGTCTGGAAGTACCCGGCGGAGTCGGGTCGGAAACACAGGTACGCCGCGCCGACGGCGAGCACACCCTGCACGATCGACGTGCCACCACTCACCATCGCGGCCACACCGGTGTCGCCGGAGAAGCTGAACATGGTGGCGACGGCACCGATCCCCAGCCACACCGCGACCACCGTCAGCACTGTGCGCGCCCAGTTCTTACCGCGCCCCAGCTGATGGGCGACAGCGACGGTGACGCCCGCCAGCAGCACCCCGACGATCGCGGTGAGCACGAAGGCCGCCGTCACCATCAGATCGACGGTCGAGGCGGGGATATTCGGGTCGCTCTTGTGCATTTCGTCGAGAAACTGCTTGCTGAGCTCGTCGCGCTGCCCGCTCATGGCGGCCACGCTCGCGGCCGTGTACACCACGCCGAGGCCGGCGACGGCGAACCACAGCTGCTTGGCGGTGCCCACGTCCTCGGGCATCGGACGGGATTCCGGTTTGTTCGGTGGAACGATCACGACAGCCAGTGTGCGGCCTCGGTCGCCCAGTAGGTGAGCACGATGTCCGCGCCCGCCCGCCGGATGCCGACCAGCGATTCCAGCGCGGCGGCACGGCGGTCGATCCAGCCGCGCTCGGCGGCGGCGGTGATCATCGCGTACTCGCCCGAGATCTGGTAGGCCGCGACCGGGACGGTCGAACGGTCGGCGACGTCGCGCAGGATGTCGAGGTAGGACATCGCGGGCTTCACCATCACGATGTCGGCGCCCTCGGCGAGGTCGAGATCGAGCTCGCGCAACGACTCACGGCGGTTGGCCGGGTCCTGCTGGTAAGTGCGCCGGTCGCCCTCGAGCGACGAACCGACCGCCTCACGGAACGGGCCGTAGAACGCCGACGCGTACTTGGCGGCATAGGCCAGGATCGCGGTGTCGGTGCGGCCGACGGCGTCGAGGCCGCGCCGGATCGCGCCGACCTGGCCGTCCATCATGCCGCTGGTACCGAGCAGGTCGGCCCCCGCCTCGGCCTGGGCGAGTGCCATTTCCACGTAGCGGTGCAGGGTGGCGTCGTTGTCCACGGCGCCGTCGGTGCCGATCACGCCGCAGTGGCCGTGATCGGTGAACTCGTCGAGGCAGGTGTCGGCCATGACGACGGTCGAGTCACCGACCTCCTCGGCCAACGCGCGCAACCCGCGGTTGAGGATGCCGTCGGGGTCGCTGGCCTGGCTGCCGGTGGCGTCCTTGTCCTCGGGCAGCGGCACACCGAACAGCATGAGACCGCCCACGCCGGCGGTCACCGCCTCGACGGCGGCCTTGCGCAGCGAGTCGAGCGAGTGTTGGTACACACCGGGCATCGAGCTGATCGCGCGCGGTTCGTCGATCCCGTCGGCCACGAACATCGGCAGCACCAGGTGGCGCGGCTCGAGCGTGGTTTCGGCGACGAGCCGACGCAATGCGGGTGTCCTGCGCAACCGCCGCGGGCGGTCGAAAGCGGTCATAGCCCGCAGAATACGCCTGCGTCATACGGCCCGCACCGGCGCCTACACCCCGCCGGACGGGCGGCTGCGTTCGCCGAGAATCTGCTCGAAGGTCGCGAACACCGGTAGCGGTCCGGCCGAATTCCCCATCTGGTCGGTGAGCAGGATCGCGGTCACCGGCCCGTCGTTGGTCCTGCTCGCGCGACAAAACTTGTCGGTGCCTCCCGATACAATCGAAAGCGTGTTCGAGGATCGCGCCGCACACAGCGCGATCCGTTCGCGAGGGAGGACGCCGATGAACGCCATTGCCGCACAACGAAAGACCTTCATCACCGAGCCCTACGTCCCGCTGGAGAAGAAGCGGCTGCCCGCCGGCCGTCCGCGCCGCTGGTACATCGCGCACAACCGCAGGCTCAAGGCCATGCGGCTGACCATCGCCCTGCTCGATTCCGGTGTGTACCTGCCGAATCAAGCGACCAACGACACGATCCGGCGCACCGCCGAGAAGATCGACCTGCGCGCGCCGTCGGATGCCACCTGCCGGCTCGTGCGCACGCTGCTGCGCTACAGCCGATGACCCTGATACGCCGAAAGCCCGCCGTGACGGGCGGGCTTTCGGGGTATCCGCGACGGCTAGCGGCTGCTGCTGCGGCGGCTCTTCTTACGCGGCGGCGGCAACAGACCCTCGGCGCGCAGGCGCGACGCGTGCTCGGCCAGCGCCTCCACCAGTGGGCCGACCTGCGCGGTCTCGGGCTGTACGTCCACGCGCAGACCGAACTCGATCGCCGTCTCGGCGGTCTTCGGGCCGATACACGCCACGATGGTGCGCGCGTGCGGCTTACCCGCGATACCGACGAGATTGCGGACCGTCGAGGACGAGGTGAACAGCACCGCGTCGAAACCGCCGGTCTTGATCATCTCGCGGGTCTCGGCGGGCGGCGGCGACGCACGCACCGTGCGGTAGGCGGTGACGTCGTCGATCTCCCAGCCGCGTTCGCGCAGGCCCTCGGCGAGGGTCTCGGTGGCGATGTCGGCACGGGGCAGCAGCACCCGGTTCACCGGGTCGAACACGTCGTCGTAGGGCGGGAAGTCGGCGAGCAGGCCCTCGGAGGACTGTTCACCGCTCGGCACCAGTTCGGGGTTGATGCCGAAGGAGCGCACCTTCTCGGCGGTCGCCTCGCCCACACAGGCGATCTTCACACCGGAGAACGCCCGCGCGTCGAGACCGAACTCGGCGAACTTCTCCCACACCGCGCGCACCGCGTTGGTGGAGGTGAACACCACCCACTGATAGCGGCCGTCGACCAGGCCCTTCACCGCGCGTTCCATCTGCGCGGGGCTGCGCGGCGGCTCGACCGCGATGGTCGGCACCTCCATCGGAATGGCGCCGTGGGTGACGAGCCGTTCGCTCATCTCACCGGCCTGATCCTTGGTTCGCGGCACGAGCACGGTCCAGCCGTACAGCGCCCGCGACTCCCACCACGACATCTTCGAGCGCTTCTCGACCTCTTTACCGACCGTGACGACCAGCGGGCCGACCAGCTCGGAAGCGGCATTGTTCAGCGAGGCGAGCGTGGCCTCGATGGTGCGCTGCTGACGGGTGGTGCCGCGCACGGTCACCGCGACCGGGGTCTGCGGGGCCAGCCCGTGCTCCACCAGCGCGCTCGCGGTCTCGGCCAGGTGGCCGGAGGTGGCGTGCAGCACCAGCGGGCCGGGAGCGGCGGCCAGTGCGGCCCAGTCCACTTCCCCACGCACATCGGCCTCGGTGTGCCCGGAGCCGAGCGCGATACCGGCGTAGCTCGGCACCGCCGAACCGTTGGGCAGGCCGGGCAGCACCTCGAACACCATGTGCGAGCGGGTGACCGCGTTCACCTCGTTGATCACCGAATCGGTCGTCAGCGGGTCGCCGGTGACGATGCGGACCACGTCGTGGCCGTTGCGGGCCTCGGCGATCAGTGTCTTGGCCACCTCGGCGGGTTCGCCGAGCGCCGGACGCACGTCCACCGGACGTTCACCGTCCTCGCCCGGTTCCACGGCCACGCCGATGAGGGCGAGCACACCCTTGTCCACATCGGGATCGGTGAACGCCAGCGTCGCCCGCTCGAGCACCTCGCGGGCGCGCACGGTCAGCAGGGCCGGGTCGCCGGGGCCGGATCCGACGAAAAGGATCCGCCCGGGTTGCTTCTTGGTGGCTCGGCTGCTCATCGGTTGTTCTCCATCGGGCTGGAATTAGGGAAGTCTGTGGCGGGCGCGGGCTCATCGGCGACGCTCAGCAGGGCGCGGGCACCCAGGTCGAGCAGTTCGCGGGCCAGCGTGCGCCCGAGTTCGGCGGCGTCCTCCGGCGCGCCGACTATCGAAGCCCGCAACACATCGGAACCGTCGATCGCGGCGGCGCAGGCACGCAGCGACAGTTCCTCGAAGATCCGGCCGTCCTCGTCGATCGACTCGACGACCTCGGCGAGCGCCCCGATCGGCGCGGTGCAACCGGCCTCCAATTCGCCGAGCAGCGCCCGTTCGGCTTCCACCGCGTATCGGGTCGGTGCGTCGTCCAGACCGGACAGCACCTCGATCAGCTGCGGGTCGTCGCTGCGGCACTCCACCGCGAGCGCGCCCTGGGAGGGAGCGGGCAGCATCTGCACCGGCTCCAGTGATTCGGTGATGGCCTCGGTGCGCCCGATCCGGCACAGGCCGGCGCGGGCGATGACGATGGCGTCGAGTTCACCCTCGCTCACCTTGCGCAGCCGGGAGTCGATGTTGCCGCGCAGCGGGAGGATGTCGAGACCGAGTCCGAGCGCACGCAGCTGCGCGGCACGGCGCGGCGCGGAGGTGCCGACCTTCGCGCCCGCGGGCAGCTCACCGAGCACGAGTCCGTCGCGGGCGACCAGCGCGTCACGCGGGTCCTCACGGGGCGGGATAGCGGCGATGGTGAAACGCGGGTCCTGCGCGGTCGGCAGATCCTTGTACGAGTGCACCGCGATATCGATACCGCCGAGAGCGAGCTCGTCGCGCAGTGCGGAGGTGAACACGCCGACGCCGATCTTCTGGACCGGGTCCGACGACAGATCGCCGGGAGTTTTGATCACGACCAGTTCGGCGGGCTGGCCCGCCGCGATCAGGGCGTCGCGCACGGTGCCCGCCTGGGTCAGCGCCAACAGGCTGCCGCGCGTGCCGATCCGCCAGGGCGCACGAGTGCTTCCTGCGGTCACGGTGTCCTCTTCCTGCACTGTCGTGGTCATGATGTGCCCTTCTTCGCACGTCCGGGCTTCGTCTGGTTGTGTGTTACGGCGCGGGCGGTCATGCCGACTGCCCATCGCCGAGGTGTCCCGCGGTGAAGTCGTCGGCCAGCGCGGGCTCGGCCGCGGCGACCTCCATGGGCGCGGCAACCGCTTGCACCGCACCGGGTTTCAGTTCGAACAGCTCGCGCAGCGCCTCGGCGTAGCTGTCACCGCCCGGCGTGGACGCCAGCTGCTTCACCCGCACCGTCGGCGCGTGCAGCAGCTTGTCGACGACGCGGCGCACGGTGCGCGCCACTTCGTCGCGAGCCGGATCGGCCAGGTCGGGCAGCCGCGAGTCGAGGCGGAGCAACTCGGCCTCGACCACTTCGGCGGCACGCTGACGCAGCGCGGCCACCGTGGGGGTGACCTCGGCCATGCGTTGCCCGGCAAGGTATTTGGTGAGTTCGTCGGCGACGATCGCGCGGGCGGCGGCGGTGTCGTCGGCCGCGGCGCCCGCGGCCGGATCGCGCTGCAGCGACTCGATGTCGATCACGACGACACCCGGCAGCCCGGCCACGGCGTGTTCCACGTCGCGGGGCAGGCCGAGGTCGCAGAACACCAGCGGCCGTTCGGCCGCACCGGCGTTCGCCCGGCCCGCGAGGGCCCGGTGGGTATCGGCCAGGGTCACCACGGCCCCGACCGCGCCGGTACAGGTGATGACGACGTCGGCGCCGGCCATGGCGTCGATGAGCCCACCCGTCTCCACCGCGACGGCGTCGACACCGTGCATGGTGCGCCCGGTCTCCGCGAGCCGCTGCGCACGATCGAGCGTGCGGTTCACCACCACGATGCGGCCGATGCCCGCACGCGAAAGATGCGCCACGGCAAGGCCACCCATGGCACCCGCGCCGAGGACCACAGCGGTGCGCCCGGTGAGGTCGCCGATCACGCCGCGCGCCCGGTCGAGCGCGACCGAAACAACGGAGGCGCCTGCTCGGTCGATCCCGGTTTCGGCATGCACACGTTTGCCGACGCGCAACCCGTGCTGGGCCAGTTCGTGCAGGGTGCGGCCGACGGCCTGCTGGTTGTCGGCGCTGGCGTAGGCGCTGCGGATCTGGCTGAGCACCTGCTGCTCGCCCACGACCATCGAGTCGAGCCCGCTGGCCACCGCGAACAGGTGCTCGGCGGCGGCCTCGCTGTAGCGCACGTAGGCGTGCCTGGTGAGGTCGGCGAAGGCCATCCCGGAGTGTTCGGTGAGCAACTCGCCCACCACGTCGAGGCCGCCGTGGAAGGCGTCGACCACCGCGTACACCTCTACGCGGTTGCAGGTGGAGACGATCATCGCCTCGGACACGTGACTCGACTCGAGCAAGCGGTCGACCAGTTTGGGCCGGTCGGCCTCGCTGACAGCCACCTTCTCCAGCACCGAAACGGGGGCGCTGCGATGGGAGATCCCGACAAGCAGAATGCTCATGACTGCACCTCGCCCGGTTCGGTCACGCGCGCACGCGCGCCTGCCTGTTGGTTCGCTCGCTGACGCTCGCTCATGGGGTGATCACCGATCCCTGGGTGCTTGGCTGGCGTTGCCGCATGCGGGTTGGCCGAATGCGGCGCGGTGCGACGCGGCGGCCTGCCGCGCGCCGGTTCGACCGGCGCGGGGTGATTGAGGGCGGGATGGTTCTGCGGCGGCACCCGGCGCGCGACCCGTCCCGAGCTCGCGTGGGCGACCTCGGGCAGCGGCGGCGCGTCGTTGCGGGCGGCGTCGAAGGACAGCATCTGCAGTTCCATCGCCAGATCCACCCGGCGGATCTGCACGTGCGCGGGCGCGCGCAGCTCGCACGGGGCGAAACTCAGGATCGAGAGCACCCCGGCGTCGACGAGCCGGTCACACACGTCCTGCGCGGCTTCGTCGGGGACCGCGAGCAATGCGATCGTGGGGGCGAGCGCGGGAATCTGGGCGACGAGCAGCTCGACATCGCGCACGACGAGACCGGCGTACGACTGACCGACCACCGCCGGATCGTTGTCGAAGATGCCGACCACGGTGAAGCCGCGTACCCCGAAACCGCCATAGCCGACCAGGGCGCGGCCGAGGTTGCCCGCACCGATCAGCACCACCCGATGTCCCTGCGACAGACCGAGCACGTCTTCGATCCTGGTGCGCAACTTGGCTACGTCATAGCCGACACCCCGCACACCGTTGGGTCCGAGGAAGGAAAGATCCTTGCGCAGCTTCGCCGAATTGACACCCGCCGCGACAGCGAGTTCCTCACTCGATACGATGGCAACACCGGAGTCGGCCATGCCGGCCAGAACTCGGAGATAGGTAGCAAGACGAGTCACCGTGGCCTGCGGGATATCCCGCGCGAGAGCCTTGCCGGAGGCGCCTGTCGGCGTCTCGTGCTGCTCTGTCACGTCGTCGGCTCCTCGTTCCGGGCCTGATCGCGGTCCGGTACCTGTCGTTGCTTCACCGGTTGTGGGCCGCTGCGTCTCGAGGCAGCGACCGGTGCCATGGGGGGCGTACAAACCCGATCACCACCGCTGCTGAAGGCGGCGGTGCGGATTGCGTGCCCCCACCGTAACCGCTTGTGCAGGCGTTCACAAAGTCGGTGAATTTGGCCTCATTTTCGCTCGCGACCAGCGAAACGGCTCAGATCGGCCCGCAAACGTGGCTCGTCGACGTCGAAATAGCTGTGTTCACGGCCGTCCAACAGCACAACGGGGAGCCGATCGCCGTATTCGGCACGCAATGCCGGGTCGGTTGCCGCGGCTTCGTCGACGTCGACGGTCTGTACCGGGAGACCGAAATCACCACAGATGGTCTCCAACTGGGCGAGTGCGATGCTGCACATTCCGCAACCGGCGCGCGTCAACAGGGTCACGGTTGGTGTGGGATTCGTCATGGCTCTTATTTAATCCCCGGGCTCGCCGCGGCATGTCGGCGAATCCGGTTACTGTGGACATGTTCGCGCGACTAGCGGAGGGTACTGGTGCCGGAACGTTCGAAGGTGACTAGGGCCGGATTCGTCGCAGGGCGATTCGGCGAGTTCCCTGCGCGGTGGCAGCCCAGCCGCCTGGGCCAGGAACTGCAGGAACAGTTCGCGCGGCTGCCGCGCAGCCCGTTCGGACCGAGCGAGGAGGAGCTGCGCGCGAATCTGGCCGGTGAGGCCAGTGCCGATGCCGCTCTCACCCTGCACGACGCCGAACTGGCCGAACAGGGCACCGACGCGGGCCCCGAGGTGCCGCGCGACCTCACCGCCGCCGCGTTCTTCGACGTCGACAACACCCTCGTGCAGGGCGCCTCGATCGTGCATTTCGCGCGTGGACTGGCGGCCCGCAAGTATTTCAAGACTTCCGATCTTGTCGATGTCGCCTGGAAACAGGTGAAATTCCGGGTCACCGGCAAGGAGAACTCCTCCGATATGGCCTCGGGCCGGGAGAAGGCGCTCAGCTTCATCGCCGGTCGGCCCACCGCCGAGCTGGCGATGCTCGGTGAGGAGATCTACGACGAGATCATCGCCGACAAGATCTGGCCGGGCACCCGCGCGCTCGCGCAGATGCACCTGGACGCGGGTCAGCAGGTGTGGCTGGTGACCGCGACTCCGGTGGAGCTGGCGAATGTGATCGCCAAGCGGCTGGGCCTCACCGGTGCCCTCGGCACCGTCGCCGAGAGCGTCGACGGCAAGTTCACCGGTCGCCTGGTCGGCGACATCCTGCACGGTCTCGGCAAGGCCCACGCCGTGCGCACCCTCGCGATTCGTGAGGGCTTGAATCTCAAGCGGTGCACCGCGTACTCCGACAGCCACAACGACGTGCCCATGCTGTCGCTGGTCGGCACGGCCGTGGCCATCAACCCCGATTCCGACCTGCGTGAGGTGGCCAAGAACCGGGGCTGGGAGATTCGCGACTTCCGCACCGGGCGCAAGGCCGCCAAGATCGGCGTACCGACCGCGCTCGCGCTGGGTGCGGCGGGCGGCGCGGTCGCGGCGGCGGTCGCCCGCCACCGCGAGAAATAGCTTGCCCGCCTCTCCGAGAACTCAGGCCAGACTCGGGTGCGGGGCAATCTGCGTCGGCGGCCAGACCAGGGTGGCCGTTTGGTCGGCCCGTCCCCGGTGAGTTACCCATGTACTCACTTGCTACCCGAGGACCCTTGCTACCCGAGGACCGGGTTGCGGCGTTTCGCCAGGAGCTTGTACAGCGTTTGCTGGATGGTCTCGCGCACTTGGTCGGTGACGTCGAACATGGTCATCGGATCGTCGGCTTCCTCCGGTTCGAACGCCGTAGTCGCGATCGGCTCGCCGAACTCGATGTACCACTTCGACGGGACGGGGATCGCGCCGAGCAGACCGAGGTGGGGGAACAGCGGGGTCACCGGGAAGTACGGCAGGCCGAGCAGCCGGGCCAGCGGCTTGATGTCGGCCAGCTTCGGGTAGATCTCCTCGGAGCCGACGATCGAGACCGGGATGATCGGCACACCGGTGCGCACCGCCGCCGACACGAATCCACCGCGCCCGAAACGCTGCAGCTTGTACCGGTCGGCGTAGTTCTTGCCGACACCCTTGAAGCCCTCCGGGAACACCCCGGCGATGTGCCCGGAGCGCAGCAGCCGTTCGGCGTCGGGATGGCAGGCGAGGGTGTGCCCGGCCTTGCGGGCGAGCGCACCGAACACGGGCAGCTCGAACACCAGGTCGGCGGCCAGCAGGCGCAGCGCGCGGTGGGCGGGATGCTTGTCGTGCACGGCCAGCTGCAGCATGAGTCCGTCGAGCGGAACCGTGCCCGCGTGGTTGGCGACGAGCAGCGCGCCGCCGGTGGCGGGAATGTTCTCGATCCCGGACACCTCCACCCGGAACCAGTACTCCGACAGCGGCCGCAGCGCGGGCAGGATCACCGATTCGAGCAGGTGCTTGTCGTAGCCGAATTCGTCGATCTGGTAGTCACCGGTGAGCCTGCGCCGCGCGAATTCCGCGGTGCTCTCGATCTGCTTGCCGAGTGCGTCACGCAGGGTTTCCGACAGCGACCGCGGCGGCCGGGTCGGCATGCCCGGCCGATGATCGCTCAGGGCGGTGACGGGGGTGGGTTGGACCGGAACGTCCGGTTTACGCCGGGACGACGGCCGGTGCCGGGTCTCGACATTCACGTCGAGACGAATGACTTTCGCTCCTTCGTTCATGTGTGCGCTCCTGAACCGGCCCCGATGAGGCCGAGCAGTTTGTGTTCCGCGGCGTCGATCCATGCCGGATCGAAGACGGGCCGCAACGCTGCGCCCGCGATGAAGTCGTCGAATGCCTGGACCGTCGTCCAGCGCGGGGTGAAGCCGAGTTCGGTTCGCATGCGGGTGGTGTCGAGACCGCAACCGAAGTAGAAGTAGTCGGGTTGTTCCCCGCTGAAACCGCGCATGACCGGGCCCATCAGGCTCCGGCCGACGGTGCGGAAGACAAAGAGGGGTACCGGGGCGGCGATGCGCCCGGCCCGGCGGATGGCCTGCGACATCGCCAGCGCGCCGTCTCCGGCCACGTTGACGGTGCCACCGTGGGCGCGGGAGGCGGCGTGCACGAGTACCGCCACCGCGTCCTCCTCGTGCAGCAACTGCATCCGGGCTTCGCGCCCGAGCACGGTCGGGGTGATCGGCGACCGCAGGTATTGCACGCCGCTGTCGGCCAGCCGGGGACCGACGATCGGGGCGAGCCGCAGAATCGACGCCGACATATCGGGCCTGCGCCGCGCCATCGCGCGCACGAGCGCCTCGATATCGATCATGTCGCGGGCGAACCATCCGGCCGGTGGCGTGCGCGCACTCATTTCCTCGGTGAACTTCGCCGGGTCCTTGGCGCTGCAGCCGTACACGGCCGACGACGAACGCACGACGACGCGGCGCACCGATTGCGCCTTCTGGCACACCGCGAGCAGTTGCATCGACCCGAGCACATTCAGGTCTTTCATCACCGGGCGACCGCCGCGCGCCGGTGGGCGGGTGAGCAGGGCCGCGTGGACGACGGTATCGACGTTGTTGTTCTCGACGACCTTGCGGATCAGCGGATTCCTGATGTCGGCACGCACGAACTCGGTGCGGCCCAGGCGGCGGCGCACCTCGCGGCCGGGGGGCATGGTGTCCACCGCGATGACCCGTTCGACACCGGGATCGGCGGCGAATCGGGACGCGATCCGGCTACCGAAGTAGCGGCTGGCACCGGTGACCAGCACGACTTTCGGTTCGTGGCGTTCCCGCGTATCGGAACCCTGACCTGACCCCACTCAAAGCCCCCTGCTTCTCATGATTTCCGCGTACCAGAGTAGCCGCATTCGCGCCACCCGCCGACACGATCTACCAGCTTTTAACGAGGACGACCCGTTATCGCACAGCGAGATTTACAAACCGGGGCATTTCACAGCGAGAGCCCGTCACCTCGAAAGGTGACGGGCTCTCGCGGGCACGCAGGCTTACTTGCCGAGTTTGCGCCGCTGAACACGTGTGCGGCGAAGCAGCTTACGGTGCTTCTTCTTCGACATACGCTTGCGGCGCTTCTTGATCACAGAACCCATAGGGTTTCCTCGCGTTCTCTCTACTCGGCATGCACACGCGGTGTCGCGTGCGTCGTCTGGTGCCCGCGCCGCCGGGGCGCACCGGACACCACGAAGCGGTGCCACCGGCAGGCGGACACGAACCGATTGTCCATGCTACCGGGACACCAGAGCAGCGACGAAACCGCAGTACCCTTGGCGGCTGTCGCCGCGGGTTTCAGCTCATCCGGCGTCGAAGTACGACGTCTCCAGGTAGTCGTGCACCGCCTTCGCGTGCACCCGGAACGAGCGTCCGACCCGCACCGCGGGCAGTTCGCCCGAATGCACGAGCCGGTACACCGTCATCTTCGACACCCGCATGAGATCGGCGACTTCGGCGACGGTGAGAAACTGTGTGCCACCGCCGATCACCGGTTGCGGAGTGGCACCGACTCGTGGAGCGGGTGACCCCGATCCACCGCCGGACGCCGGTGAATTACTGGACATTCTGTTCGCAGACATCATGGCACCATTGACCTCCGGCACGTCCGCGCCGCCGGCTTCCCCACCGGCGGAACAGACACGCACGTGCTTCTACGAGCTTAGCGGTGCCAGTGGGATTACTGCGACGGGTGTGAGAAATCGGTTATCGCGCCGGGCGCCCGCGTGTCATTCGCTGGACGTGCCCTGTTCCACGGATCGACGCTTGGCGGCCTGCAATGCCTCGATGAAAGTCGACCGAATCGCGCCACGTTCGAGTTCGCGCAATGCCGCGGCCGTCGTGCCGCCGGGCGAGGTGACCGCCGCGCGCAGATCGACGGCGTTCTGCCCGCTCTCGTCGATGAGCGCGGCCGAGCCGATCATGGTCTGTACGACCAGTTCGGTGGCGACCTCACGAGTGAGGCCGAGGCCCACACCGGCGTCGATCATGGCCTCGACGACGAGGAAGAAATACGCCGGACCCGACCCGGAGACCGCGGTGACGGCGTCCATCTGCGTCTCCGGCACCGTGACGACCTTGCCGACGGCCTCGAGCATCTCCCCGACCAGTTCCAACTGCTCGGGATCGGCGTAGCGGCCAGGCGCCTGCACGGACATGCCCTGCCCCACCAGCATCGGGGTGTTCGGCATGACCCGGACCACAGGGAACCCGGCCGGTAGCTTCGATTCCAGGTGGCTGGTCGTGATGCCCGCGGCCAGCGAAACCAGCACCTGCTCGCGGCCGCTGTCGAGGTCGGCTTTGGACAGGTCGGCGAGTACCGAGTCGACCACGGTCGGCTTCACCGCGAGGACGACGATGTCCGCCCCTACGACGGCATCGGAGGTCGATGCGCTGACTCGCACCTTGAACCGCTCGGCCAGCTGCGCGGCGCGGGGGGCGTGCGTCTCGACGACGACCAGATCCTTGGGCGCCCGACCGGCTTCCAGCAATCCGGCGACCAGCGCCTCACCGATCCGCCCACCACCGACAACAGCAATTCTCGTCATGTGGCCAAGGTTAGTGGTGGCGTGGCCGCGATTGTTACTTGGCGGGGATCAGTGCCAGTTGGCGGCTCTGGGCGACCACCGCACCGGTGGAGTCGAGGACCAGTTGGTCCTCGTCGAACATGCGCTCGCCGACTTCGCGGGAGGTGGCGATGACGCGCAGCCATCCGGGTGCCGGGACGCGACGCAGGTAGGTGGTCATCTGGACCGTCGGCGACCAGCCGAAGTGGCCGAGGTTCATCGGCACCGGCGGGCTGATATCGGCGGCCATCATCGCGAAGGCGGCGCGGACCAGGGGGTCGGCTTCGTCGCCGTCGAAGGGGCGGATCCACAGTCGCAGCCGGGGATCGCCGGTCTCACCGCGCAGGAATTCGCCCCAGGTGGGGTCGAGCAGGACGTGCGCGCCCTGGCTGACGTGGACGATCTTGCCCATCGGCGAGTCCGGGGTGTAGCGGAGCGCGGTGTCGGTGGGTTCGGCGGGCATATCGGTGTCGGGGCCGCTCCAGCGGGTGGCGGTGGCGTCGAGGTGGCCGAAGGTGAACGCGGTGCGCACCAGCGTGCGGTCGTTCTGGATCAGCTCGGCGTCGACCAGGCAGATCTGGCGGCCCTTCTTGCGGATGTGCACCACGTACTCGACCTTGCCGGGATCGGGGGCGCCGAGGAAGTCGGAGCTGGCCGCGATGGGCGCCATCCGGGCGTAGGAGGCATCGGCCTCGGTGAGCCATCGAGTCGCCGCGGCGGCGCTGGCGGCCACCATGGTGCCGCCGTGCACCTTGGGGCCGATGGTCCAGGTGGGTTCGATGACACCGGCGTAGCGGCCGGTTTCGGCATCGGTGGTGGTGAGCTCGGTCAGGTCGATGACCTGACTGAACGGCGCGTCGGTCGCGAGTTCTCGCGTCATCGTCACTCCTGGTCGCGGTGCACTTTCGTACAGCGTACAAGCATGGTGCCGCTCGGCATATTCCCGAGTTCGCCGCGATGGTTACGGCAGGTCGGCGTGGCGGGGCTGCGGGTCGGGCGTGGCGCCGGTGAGGTGACGGCGCGCGAATTCGAGCGTGCGCGCCAGCAGGACCGAACGGGCGGCCGTGGTCCGCGCGTTCTGGGTGTTGATCTCGGCGACGGCGTGACCGCGAAAACCCGTGTCCACCAGGTATTCACACAGTTGCGCGCACGGCTGGGTGCCGTCGCCGGGGACCAGGTGCTCGTCGTGGGCGGCGCCGCGCCCGTCGGCCAGATGCAGGTGCACCAGGCCCTCACCCATCCGCCGGGCCAGCTCGAGCGCGTCGGTTCCCGCCGTCGCGGTGTGCGACAGGTCGAGGGTGTAGTGGTCGAAACCGGTATCGGTCGGGTCGTAGGACGGGCTGAACGCGCTCACCGCGCGCCCGGGCCCGGCGCGGCGTTCCAGCCTGCGCACCGCGCCCTCACGGAACAGGGTGTCGGCCCGCATCGGGAACATGTTCTCCACCGCCACCTTCACCGGGTGGTGCGCCTCGAGCTCACCGACCTGCTCGGCGAACCCCCTGGCGTAGCGGCGCTGCCAGCGAAACGGCGGATGCACGACCACGGTGTCGGCACCGAGCGCCTCGGCCGCGCGCACACTGCGTTCCAGCTTCGCCACGGGGTCCGCGCCCCAGACCCGTTGGGAGATCAGCAGACACGGCGCGTGCACCGCGAGCACCCGGACGCCGTAGCGCTTGGCATAGGACTGCACGGTGTCGATGTTCTGGCTGGCCGGTTCGGCCCACACCATCAATTCGATTCCGTCGTAACCCAATTCGGCGGCATAACGGAACGCCGCCTGGGTGTTCTCCGGATAAACCGACGCCGTCGACAGCCCGATCTCGATGTTCCCCACGGCCCACTCCCTGTATTCAGCTGGTACTGAGGAGGAAGGCTAGCGGTCCGAGCGTCACGAAGACGCCGACGATGACGGCGATCACCGTGCTGAAGATGTCGTCGGTGCGGCGCAGCACCCGAACCAGCGCGACCAGACCCAGGATCACCACCATCGCCAGCGCCAGCGCCACCCAGGGCAGCGTCTCCCACATCGTCTCGAAACCCTTGAACAGCAACATGCCGGCAACGGCCGCACCGGCGCTCTGCGCGCCGAGCATCATCCACTCGCGGCGATGATCGTCTGCGGGCGCTTTGGCCGTGAACCGGGAGATCCTGCCACCCGCCGCCGACCGATTGCGCGACGACGCGACCCGGCTCTTGGCACGGGACCTCGCGCGGCCCGCCACCTTGGCCGCGGCGGCCTTGGTCGCGGCCCGCCTGCTCGCCCGGCTCGGTTTCGGCTCGGGCTCGTAGTCGTCGTCCTCGTACTCGTCGTAGTCGCCGTAGTCGGTGTCGGAGTAGTCGTTGTCGGCGTAATCGCGGTCGGTGTAGTCGGATTCGGCGTAATCGTCGGTCGCCGGTTCGACACCGCCGAGGCGATACACCTCGGTGCGCGCGTCGGCGGTGGCGTCGATCTCGGCGCGCTGACGCAGCAGATCGGCGGCCACCGAGTCACCGGCGAGCAGCGGTTGTTCCTGGCTGATCGGCGACCAGGCCGCCGTCGGGAGACCGCCGCTTTCGGGCGCCTGATCCTGCGCGGGGCGATGCCTGCGGGCCGACCACGACGGCAGACCGCCGCCCTTGCCCGCATCGCGTCTGCGCTCGAGCGACGGACGCGGGTCGGCGGGGGCTTCGGGTGCGGGGCTGTAGGCCTGCGTCGGCGGCGGGTAACCGTTCGGCGCCGGGTACCCACTGTCCCTGCCGTTGAAAGCCTGCGGTTCGTAAGCGGGCGGTTCGTAGGGCGTCGGCTCGACGCTCGGGTGGTTCTCGAATCCGAGATCCGGGAAGGCGTTGAAGCCGGGGGTCTGGCCGGGACGACCCATGAACGCGCGCGGCGCGTCGATCCCCGACTCGTGCAGCGAGGCCGCGTACCCGCTCGCGGCGGGCGGTTCGGCGGCTTCCTCCGCGGCCTCGGCGGCACGGCGACGCGCGGCCCGGCCCCCGGTGACCGGCGGTGCGGAGGGTGCGGCCGGTTCCGGAGACTGGGGTTCGTCGTCGGCCTTGCGGCGACGGCCACCGCCGACGGCGGGCAACGCACCGGAACCGAACATCTCGGCGATACCGGGGTCGACGGGTTGCGCGGTCCCGCCGGGCACACCGAGCCTGCCGTTCTGGCGGGTGTCGCGGGCTTCGGCACGGAAGGGGCCGAACGGATCGGAGCCGGACCGGGACGCGGTGGGCGCGAGGGGGTCCGCGGTCGGATCGAGGCGGGTGATCGGGCCGGAGATCGGTGAGTACGCCGGTTCGGCGGGGCCGGGCGGCGGATACGGCGCGGGCTGTTGGCTCGCGGGCGGTTCGTAGCTGGGCGGTTCGTAGCTCGGTGGTTCGTAGCTGGGCGGTTCGGGCGGGGTCTCGGTGGGCGCGGCGTGTGAGCGGCCGCCCGTCCGGACCACCGCGTTCTCACCGGTCAGGTCGGTGACCGAGACCCCACGACCGCTGCGGCGGCGCCTGCCGCCACCGGAGGACGGCGGCGAACCGCCCTGCGCACCGTTGCGCGCGAGCAGTTCGGCTACCGAGAGCTGTTTGGAATCCTCACCACTCATGCTGTCTCCCTACCGGTTCCACCGGCGGCATCGCCACCGGGCCACCCCCGTTGGGTTCGGTATCGAGTTTGCGCAGGATCAGCCCTTCGCGCAGCGCCCAAGGACAGATCTCGATGCTGTCGAGCGATAACGCCCGCATACTCGCCTCCGCGACCAAAGCCCCGGCCACCAATTGCTGGGACCGGTCCGAACTCACACCTTCCAGTTCCGCGCGATCCGAGGCGGTCATCCGGGAGATGAACGCGATCAGCTGGCGCAGACCGGAGCTGGTCAGTGTACGGCGCACCCGTGGGCCCGCGGCCGAGGGTGCCGCTCCCGTGAGCCTGGCCAGCGAACGGAACGTCTTCGACGTGCCGACGGCGAGGTCGGGTTTTCCCGCTTCGATCAGGGTCTTGGACGGGACGACGAGTTCGGCCTCCAGCCAGTCGCGCAGGACAGCGACCTTGCGCTTGCCCGGCGGATCGTCGCCTAACCATTCTCTGGTCAGCCTGCCCGCGCCGAGCTGCAGCGACAGCGCGACATCGGGCTCCTCGTCGCCGCCGTTGGACATCTCGAGCGAGCCGCCGCCGATGTCGAGGTTGAGGATGCGCCCGGCGCTCCAGCCGAACCAGCGGCGCACCGCGAGGAACGTCAGCCTCGCCTCGTCCTCGCCGGAAAGCACCCGCAGATCGACCCCCGTGCTCGCCCGCACCCGGGTGAGCACTTCCTCGGAATTGGTGGCCTCACGCAGGGCGGACGTGGCGAACGGCATCAGTTCCACGCACTTGGCCTTGCGGGCCAGGTCGGCGAATTCGGTGATGGTCGTGATGAGACGCGCCTCGCCCGCCTCGGTGATCCGCCCGTCGCCGTCCATGTTCTCCGACAGGCGCAAGGCCGCCTTCGACGAGCTCATGGGCATCGGGTGTCCACCACGATGCGCGTCCACCACCAGCAGGTGAACGGTATTGCTTCCGACATCGAGAACACCTAGCCGCACTCCGAATACGGTACTTGGTGATCCGGGAGTACAGGGCAGGCGACTGAACTGTTAGCGTCAGAACTTGTGACCGAAGGCGAAGGCCCCATCGCGCAGACCGGGCTCCGACCTGGGCGGAAGATCGATCCGGCCCCGGAAGTCGAGCTGGATTTCCCGCGCGAGTGGATCGAGTTCACCGACCCAGCAAACGACGAGCACCAGATCGTCGCCGACCTCACGTGGCTGCTGTCGCGCTGGTCGTGCGTGTTCGGCACCCCGGCCTGCCAGGGGATCATCGCCGATCGTCCCGACGACGGGTGCTGTTCGCACGGCGCGTTCCTCGCCGACAAGGACGACCGCAAGCGCCTCGCGGGTGCCGTGAAACAGCTCACACCGCAGGACTGGCAGCTGATGGGCGAGGCCACCGAAAAAGGCAAAGTCGTCAAGAAGGGTTATCTCGAGCTCGACGAACTCGAGGACGAACCCGCCCTGCGCACCCGCCGTTTCGACGGTGCCTGCATCTTCCTCAACCGTCCCGGTTTCGCCGCCGGCGCCGGCTGCGCACTGCACATCATGGCCGTGCGCAAGGGCATCGAACCGCTCGAGGTGAAACCGGACGTGTGCTGGCAGCTGCCGATCCGGCGCACCCAGGACTGGGTGGAGCGCCCCGACGGCGAGCAGATCCTGCGCACCGTCGTCACCGAGTACGACCGCCGCGGCTGGGGTCCCGGCGGCCTCGACCTCGACTGGTACTGCACCGGCTCCCCCGACGCACACGTCGGCGCGAAACCGGTCTGGCAGTCCTACGCCCCCGAACTGCGCGAACTCCTCGGCGCCCCCGCCTACGAGGAACTGGCCAAGCTGTGCCGCCGCCGCGAGGGGCTCGGTCTGATCGCGGTGCATCCCGCGACCGTGGAAGCCGAACGCCTGCACGGCGACTGAGCGGTTCATCTGCGCGACATCACCGCGTCATCGCCGTGCGGTTGGATCGCTGCTCATGTCCAAGAAAGCGCTCTACCTGGCCACCCTGGCGCTCGGCGCCACCCTGACCACGACCGGCCTCGCCCACGCCGAACCCAACGGCGATCCGGCCGCGTACGCCGACTTCACCTCGAGTTTCGTGAGCTACACCGATCCGGCGGCCATCGACGCCGCCAAGAACGGCAAGTACATCATCGCAAGCACCCAGGGGACGTCGACGACTATCGCGTGCCGGGGCAACGGTGCGGACGTGGAGATCTACGACTGCATGCAGGAAGACGCGTATGGGTGGGTTCCGTTGAAGAAGATGGATACTCCGCTCGGGGTGGTCTGGAGCGCTATTTAGCCGTCGGGGATGGCGTCACCGGGGTGGCGCCATTCGGGGGTTGGTCGGGGTGTTTGCGGGTGCACGGCACCACTCGCGTCCGCCGGCCAGCCGCACGGCACCATCTCGGCGTTTTGTGCACCACAAAAGGTATTGGGCTGTGTTTTTGGAGCGCTGGCGCGCTCGAGCGCGGCCCCTGGAGGGCCGCGAGTTAGGCGCCGTTGCTCGCGCTTCGCGCATGCGCAACGGCG
>NZ_JBFAKI010000017.1:0-116563 GCF_040655675.1 Nocardia sp. NPDC050378 | reverse complement strand
CTTGCTCCTTCGTCGCCTACGCAACGGCACCTGATCGTCGGGACGGCCGCCGACCGCCGCTGCGCGGCGATCCCTCCTCGAGGTCGGGATGTGCGGGGCTGGTAATGCGGGAAAGGTTGAGCCCCGGTACCTGATGGTGCCGGGGCTCAACCGATTTTGTATCTCAGGCCTTGCGGCTGGTCGCCATCGCCCTGTCGACCTCCCAGAAGGCACGCAGCGCCGCGATCTTGCCGTCGGCGTCGACCTTGTAGGTGAACACGCCCTCGGCGTCGATGAGATAGCCGGCCATGGTGGTGCGGATCAGGCCGGTGAAGGCGATCTCGTTGCCGCAGGCGAAGGAGTCCTCGAACAGGAACTCGATCGAATCGGTGTTGGCGATGGCCTTGTCCCAGAACGCGCCGATCGCCTCGTGGCCGCGATGACCCACGCCCTCGGGGTCGAAACCCGATGGGCCGACGGGATCTTCGACGATGCCGTCCTCGGCGAACAGGGCGATCCAGGCCGCGCGGTCCTTGGCGCGGACCGCGGCCTGGGAGGCCAGTCCGGCGTCGCGCGCCGGATGCTCGCTCACGACGCCGCCACGATGGGATCGGCGATGTACTTCTCGGCGAAGCGGCGCAGCGAGTCCTGTTTGGCGGCGAGTTCGCCGTCGAAGCCGATGCCGTCGAGGAGCCACGGCACCACGATGATGTCGGTGACGCCCGCGTCGGCCAGGTCCTGATAGCCGCTGCGGCCGTGGCGATCGATGCAGACCGCCTGGATCTCGAAGGGCTCGGTGTCCCTGCCGTACTCCGCACGCAGCGTGCGCAGGGTCGCGATGGTCCCGGTGAGCTCGTCGAACTTCATCATCGCCGAGGTCCAGCCGTCGCCCACGCGGGCCGCGCGGCGCAGGGCCGGACCGGTGTGGCCGCCGATGTAGAACGGCACCCGCTCGGTGGGAGCGGGGCTCATCTGCAACGGGTCGAAGTCGAAGAACTCACCGTGGTACTCGACCATGCCGCCGTCGAGGACGAGTTTGATGACCTCGATCATCTCGTCCACCCGGGCGCCACGCCTGGCGTATGGCACGCCGCACCACTCGAATTCCTCGGGAGCCCAGCCGATTCCGACACCGAAGCCGAATCGGTTGCCCGACATGTTGGCGATCGAGCCCACCTGGCGGGCCAGCAGCAGCGGATTGCGGGACCCGAGCTTGAGCACGTTGGTGTAGAACCGCAGGGTCGTCGTCACGGCCGACATGGACGCGGCGGCGATGAGCGGATCCACCCACGGTGTCTCCGGGCCCCAGAACCGGCTCCCGTCCGGGGTGTACGGATAGTCGGCGCTCTGGGACTTCATGTAGAACAGCGAGTCGGGCAGGCCGATGGAGGTGAAGCCGCACTCCTCGGCCGTCTTGGCCAGCTCGGTGAGCTGGTCGAGCGGGCTCAGCGCGACACCGAGGGTGAATTTCATTCGGGGCGCTCGCTTCCCACGACCCACATCGCGAAGTATTGCGACCCGCCACCGTAGGCGTGGCCGAGGGCCTTGCGCGCGCCCGCCACCTGGTAGTCGCCCGCCCGGCCCATCACCTGCTTGGCGGCCTCGGCGAAACGGATGAGGCCCGACGCGCCGATCGGGTTGGACGAGAGCACCCCGCCCGACGGGTTCACCGGCAACCGGCCGCCGATCTCGGTCTCGCCCTTGTCGGTGAGCTTCCAGCCGTCGCCCTCGGCGGCGAAGCCGAGGTTCTCCAGCCACATCGGCTCGAACCAGGAGAACGGCACGTAGATCTCGGCGACATCGATCTCCTCGAGCGGATCGGTGATGCCCGCGGCGGCCCACAGGGCGGCGGCCGCGTCGCGACCGGCCCGCGGATTCACCTGATCGCGCCCGGAGAAGGTGGTCGGTTCGGTGCGCATCGAGGTGCCGTGCACCCAGGCGACCGTCTTGCCCTGGGCCTCGACGGCGGCAGCGGCCTCGGTGTTGCCGAGCACCACCGCGCAGGCGCCGTCCGAGGACGGGCAGGTTTCGTCGAAACGAATGGGGTCCCAGAGCATCTGGGAGGCCAGCACCGATTCGAGGGTGATGTCGGGCTGGTGCAGGTGCGCGAGGGGATTCTTGGCACCGTTGCGCCGGTCCTTCACCGCCACCTGGGCGCCGATGTGCATGGGCGCGTTGGAGCGGCGGATGTAGGAGCGTACGTGCGGGGCGAAGTATCCGCCCGCGCCCGCGCCGACCGGCATGGTGAACGGCACCGGAATCGACAACGCCCACATGGCATTCGACTCCGACTGCTTCTCCCACGCGATCGCGAGCACCTTGCCGTGCACACCGGCCTGTACCAGGTTGGTGGCGACGATGCCGGTCGACCCGCCGACCGACCCCGCCGTATGCACGCGCAGCAGCGGTTTGCCGATCGCGCCGAGGGCTTCGGCCAGGTACAGCTCGGGCATCATGACGCCCTCGAAGAAGTCGGGCGCCTTGCCGACCACGACCGCATCGATCTCGTCGATGGTCAGGCCCGCGTCGTCGAGCGCGCGATCGATCGCCTCACGGCACATGCCCGCCATGGACACGTCCGCACGTTTTGTCACGTGATGTGTTTGACCGGTGCCGAGCACCGCTGCGGGGAAGCTCATGATGCCTCGGATTCCAGGACGGCGACCAGATTCTGCTGCAGCGCTGGGCCGCTGGTCGCATGGGCGAGGGTCCGGTTCGCGGTGCCGGACATGATGGCCGTTGCGGCGTTGCCGATCCGCTCGAGACCCGCCGCGAACATCGGGTTGGCCGCGAGCGCACCGCCGGACGGATTGATCGTGGTGTCGGGGGACAGGCCGATCGCCTCGGCCAGGATCAGCTGCTGATGGCTGAACGGTGCGTGTAGTTCGGCCACGTCGAAGTCGGTGTTGCCCCGCGTCACGGCGGCGGCCGCGCGGGTGGTGGACGGCGAGCGGGTCAGGTCGCGGACACCGAAGCCCTGAGCGTCGATATTGTGCGCCATACCCGTGATCCAGGCCGGGCGCTCGCACAGCTCGCGTGCCCGGTCGCCGACGGCGAGCACGATCGCGGCCGCGCCGTCGGTGATCGGCGCGATGTCGTGCGCCCGCAGCGGGTCGGCGACATACGGTGCGGCGAGCAGCGCTTCGATGTCACCACCGGCGACGGCGGCCATGTCCTGTTCGGTCCAGCGCCCCGCGTCGAGGCCGGCGCGCGCCTGCAGGCCCGCGACCGAGACGGCATCGGGCCACAGCGGGCCGACCAGGTACGGGTCGAGTTGCCTGGTCAGCACCTGACGCAGCGTGCCGGCCGACGACTTGCCGAAGCCGTACACGAGCGCGGTCTGTGCCTGTCCGGAGAGCAGTTTCACCCACGCCTCGTAGAGCGCCCACGCGGCGTCCATCTCCACGTGCGACTCGTTGATCGGCGGCACCGCACCGATGGCGTCGACCGCCGAGATGAACGAGAAAGCCCGCCCGGCAAGATAATCCGAGGAACCCGAGCACCAGAAGTCGATGTCGGACTTGGTGATGCCGAGGTCGGCGTAGAGCTGCTGGAAGCACGGCACGAGCATCTCGACGCCGTTGGTGGTGCCGAAGGTCTCCGGCACGTGCGGTGCGTGGGCGAACCCCACCACCGCGATCTCGGGGGTCGAGACCGCGGGCCGGAGGCGGTAGCTTGCGTCACCACGGAGGCCCTCGCGAGACCCCCCATTGGATTCAGTGATAGTCACGTCGCCTCTCAGAGGTGGTGCTGGTAGGACTCGTACGGGGCATCTGGCTCACCCGTCGGGCGGAAGTGGTCGATATTGGCCAGGGCGTGGCCCCATTCCTCGCGGGGCTTCCACACGGCCTCGACCCGCATACCCATGCGCACCTCGGACGCCTCGCACCCGAGAACCAGGTGCAGGAACGGGATGTCGGCGCCGTCGAGCAGCACATAGGCGGCGACGTAGGGCGGCTTGATCCGCTGGCCGAGGAACGGCACGTTCACGATGCAGAAGGTGGTCACCGTGCCCTTGTCGGGCAGTTCGACCAGGTCGTCGGTGGGGGTGCCATCGGTCGGGTTGGCCCCGCGCGGCGGGAAGTACACGGCCCCACCGGCTTCGGAGCGGCCGCCGATCAGCTTGCCCTCGGCGAGACCGCGCAGGTACACGCTCTCCTGGGGCGAGGCGGTGTGTTTGTAGCTCATGTCGACGGGCGTCACCAGCACGGTCACCGGCTCGGCGGAGTCCTCGGCGGGTGGCGCGGTCGCGCCCTCGCCCGGCTCGAAGCAGGTGATGTCGGCGATGGTGCCCGCGCGTTCCTCGGCCCAGCGCACGCGCACCCGCATACCGGTGCTCACCTGCGCGGGCTCGGTCACGTCGAGGGCGTGGAGCATGCTGGTGTCGGCACCGTCGAGCTGCACGAGCACCCAGGCGAACGGGCGGTCGAACGGCTGACCGGGTAGCGGCTCGGCCACCCACGTCCACGAGCGCACCGTGCCGGTCGTCTCCACCTGCACCAATTCGGCCAGCGGGGCCGAGGTGATGGGATCGTATTCCTGGGCAGGCACGAGCACCCGGCCGTCACTGCCGCGCACGCCGAGTATGCGGCGTTCACGCAGTCCGGTCAGGAAGGCTCCGATGATCGGTCCGACGGATCTGGTGTAGTCGAACTGCACCCGAAGGGGTGCACTCAATACTTCCACTGCGGTATTCCCCTGGGTCACGATATCGAGTAGAACAGGTTCTTATTCTGCACGCAAGGATTCGCCGGAAAGGGCGTCGGCCATGAAATTCGGACTGCAACTCGGATACTGGGGTGCGCAGCCGCCCACAAACGCGGGCGAGATGGTCGTCGCGGCCGAGGAGGCCGGGTTCGACGCGGTGTTCGCGGCCGAGTCCTGGGGGTCGGATGCCTTCACCCCCCTGGCCTGGTGGGGCTCCTCCACGCAGCGTGTGCGGCTGGGTACCTCGGTCGCCCAGCTGTCGGCGCGCACCCCGGCGGCAGCCGCCATGCATGCGCTCACCCTGGATCATCTCAGTGGTGGCCGGGCCATTCTCGGGCTCGGCGTGTCCGGCCCGCAGGTGGTGGAGGGCTGGTACGGGCAGCCGTTCGCGCAGCCGCTGCGGCGCACCCGCGAGTACGTCGACATCGTGCGCAAGGTGCTGGCCCGCGAGGCGCCGGTGACCTCCGACAGTCAGGTCTACGGCCTGCCCTACACCGGTCCCGGCGCCACCGGCCTGGGCAAACCGCTCAAGCCGATCGTCCATCCGCTGCGCGCCGACCTGCCGATCTGGCTCGGTGCCGAAGGTCCGAAGAACGTCGCACAGACCGCCGAGATCGCCGACGGCTGGCTTGCGATCTACTACGCCCCGCGTCTGGCCGGCATGTACAACGAGTGGCTCGACGAGGGCTTCGCGCGGCCGGGCGCCCGTCGTTCACGTGCGGATTTCGAGATCGCGGCCAGCGCGCAGGTGGTGGTCACCGACGACCCGGCCGCCGAGATCGAGCGGATGCGCTGGGTCACCTCGCTCTACATCGGCGGGATGGGCGCACCCGAGCTGAACTTCCATGCCCAGGTCTACAAGCGGATGGGCTACGACAAGGAGGTCGACGAGATCTCGGCGCTGTTCCGGGCCGGGCGCAAGGCCGAGGCCGCCGCCGCGGTGCCCGACGAGCTCATCACCGACACCGCGATCTTCGGCGACGAGGCGCACGTCCGCACCCGATTGCGGGAATGGGAGGACGCCGGCGTGACCATGATGCTGATCTCGGTTTCCGATCCCGAACAACTTCGTCGGCTCCAACCCCTTGTTACGCGGTAGAACACGTTCTAAATTCTTAGGGGTGAGCAGTCAGCAGACAACGGAAATCCTCGGACTGTGGAATATCGCCGCGGCCGAACCCGAGCGGGTCGCCGTCGTCGACCCGGACGGCCGGGAGATCACCTATCGAGAATTGGCCACCCTCGCCAACCGGTACGCCAACGGGCTACGCGGGATCGGATTGCGAACCGGAGACGTCGTTGTCAGCATGCTGCACAACGGCGTCGAGGCGATCGCCGCGTACTTCGCCGCCTACCAGTGCGGTTTCTACATCGTCGCGGTCAACTGGCATCTGACCGCGCCCGAGATCGCCTACATCCTCCAGGACAGTGAAGCCTCGGCCTTCCTGGCGAGCGAACGGTTCGCCGCCACCGCCGCCGCGGCCGCCGACGAGGCCGGACTCCCCGCCGACGCGCGGTTCGCCGTGGGCACCATCGAGGGCTTCCGTCCGGTGTCGTGGCTCGGCGCGGCCGATACCGGCCGGCCGGGCGAGCGTTCGGTCGGCGCACCGATGCTCTACACCTCCGGAACCACCGGACGCCCGAAGGGCGTTCGCCGCCCGCTGACCGGCGCCGATCCCGACGAGGTCCCCGCGCCGAACAAGGCGTTCTTCAGTCTCTTCGGGCTGGCGCCCTACGACGACCACGTGCACATCTGCGGTTCGCCGCTCTATCACACCGCCGTACTGAACTTCTCGACCATCTCGATCCAGTTGGGGCACAAGCTCGTTCTGATGGACCGCTGGGACGCGCAGGACATGCTCGCCCTCATCGAACGGCATCGGGTGACCCACTCGCACATGGTGCCCACCCAGTTCCACCGCCTGCTCGCCCTGCCCGACGAGGTACGCGCCCGCTACGACGTGTCGTCACTGCGCAGCATGGTGCACGGCGCCGCGCCGTGCCCGCCGCAGACCAAGCGGCAGATGCTGGACTGGTGGGGTCCGGTCGTCACCGAGTACTACGCCGCCACCGAGGGCGGCGGCACGGTGATCTCCGGGACCGAATGGCTGGCCAAGCCGGGATCGGTCGGCAAGGCCTGGCCGTGGTCGATCATCAAGGTCCTCGACGAGGCCGACGGCACCGAACTGCCGCCGGGCAAAGAGGGCCTGGTCTACATGAAAATGGGCGCCTCGAGCTTCGAATACCACCACGCCAAGGAGAAGACCGAGGAGTCGCGCGTCGGTGATCTGTTCACCGTCGGCGACATCGGTTACCTCGACGAGGACGGTTATCTGTTCCTCTGCGACCGGCGCTCGGACCTCATTCTCTCCGGCGGCGTGAACATCTACCCGGCCGAGATCGAAGGCGTGCTGATGAGCCACCCGAAGGTCGCCGACGTCGCGGTTCTCGGTGTGCCCGACCCGGATTGGGGTCAGCAGGTGAAGGCGTTCGTGCAGCCGGTCGACGGAGTCGCGGGCGACGACGAACTCACCACCGACCTGCTCGCCTTCGCGGCCGGTCAGCTCGCCAAGTACAAGCTGCCCCGCACGGTGGAATACCGTGCGGAGCTGCCACGCGACCCCAACGGCAAGCTGTACAAGCGCCGGCTGTGCTGATTAGCGGCTGGCGCCGCGGGTTTCGGCCCTAAACCCTGGCTCTTCCCTCCCTACGGGCACTCCTTCGTCGCACCCTTCGGTCAGTCCATCGCCAGGGACGGGCCGAAACCGGGCGGTCAGGCGGCTTCGCGCCACTCGGGCGGCAGGCCGAACAGCGGGAACAGGCGCTGGGTGTCGAGGAAGAAGTTGAGGCCGGCGATGGTGTCGCCCTCGAGTTCGAGCACCGTGATCGACCACGGCACCCAGACGCCGGGCTCCTCGCTCGGCTTGTAATGGCCGAACGCGGGCAGGCCGTTGGCGCCCTCCAACGGAACCATCCGCGAATCGCGGCAGGCACTTCCGGTGCCGAGCATGAACGCCGCCACGTTCTCCGGACCGGAGATCCAGAGGTCGAAGGGCGGCATCGACAGCGCCACATCGGCTTTCAGCAGCGTGGTGAGCGTGTCCATATCGTAGGCCTCGAAGGCTTTGACGAAATCGTCGACGAGTTTGCGCTGATCGGGGTCCGACTCGTCGAAACCGTCGGTGACCGTGGGCTGCACCTTCGACATCGTGGAGCGGGCGCGTTGCAGCGCGCTGTTCACCGACGCGGGCGACATCATCAGTGCCTCGGCGGTCTCGCTCGCCGAGAAGCGCAGCACCTCGCGCATGATCAGGATCGCGCGCTGGGTGGCGGGCAGATGCTGACACGCGGCCACGAACGCCAGGCGCAAGGTGTCCTTGGTGGAGGCGTGCTCGGCCGGGTCGGCGCCGAAGGCGAGCGCGTTGGGGATCGGCTCGATCCACACATAATCCGGCTGCGGCATCGGCAGCGGCGAATCCGGGCGGCCCGGGCCGTTCAGATCCATCGGTCTGGCTCGGCTCTGCGGGCGATCGAGCATGTCGAGACAGATGTTGGTGGCGATCTTGTAGAGCCACGAGCGAAGGCTCGCCCGGCCCTCGAAGGAATCGTAGGAGCGCCAGGCGCGCGTGAACGTCTCCTGCACCGCGTCCTCGGCCTCGAAGGAGGAGCCGAGCATGCGGTAGGCGTACGCGCACAACTCGCGCCGGTGGGTTTCGAATTCGGCGAGGACCTCGGGGTCCGGTCCGGTGGTTGCGGTTGTGGCGTCCGTCATGGTTTTCACCATGCCATAGGGGTCCGACAGCCGACAGGGGACGAATCGGACTATCGAGATTTCGCGAATTCTCCGGTTCGGCGATGAATCCCCACGCGTCACAGCGTCTACATGAACGAGACCGCAACGACGCTCCGAAAGGCTGAAACCATGAGCAGCAAGATGATCTTCATCAACCTCCCCGTCGCCGACCTCGACCGCTCCAAGGGGTTCTACGAGGCGCTCGGCTGGAAGGTCAACGAGGACTTCACCGACCAGAACGCGGCCTGCATCGTCGTCGACGACAACATCTGCCTCATGCTGCTGACCAAGGACTTCTTCACCACCTTCAGCAAGCGCCCCATCGCCGACACCGGCACCCAGGTCGCCGCGGCTTACGCCCTGTCGCTCGGGAGCGCCGAAGAGGTCGACGCCCTCACCGACGCCGCCGTCGCCGCGGGCGCTCGCGAGGAAGTCAACGACGACAAGCGTGCCGAAGAGGCACAGGTAGGCATGCACGGCCGCACCTTCATCGACCCGGACGGCCACCAGTGGGAGCCCTTCTTCATGAACTACCCCGGGGCGTAAGCACCGTTGCCGAACAGGGCGCCGGGCACATGTCCCGGCGCCCTGTGGCGTGTCAGGAGCCGGTGAAGTTCGGCTTGCGCTTTTCGGCGAAGGCTCGGGGGCCTTCCTTGGCGTCGGCCGATTTGAAGACCTCGATGCCGATCTTCGCCTCGATGGGGAACGCCTCGTTCTCCGGCATGGCCTCGGTTTCGCGCAGGGTGCGCAGCATCGCCTGGACGGCGAGGGGGCCGTTGTCGGCGATCTGGCCTGCCAGTGCGAGGGCCTTGTCGAGGGCGGTGCCGTCGGGGACCACGTGGCCGATCAGGCCGATCTCCTTGGCCTCGGTGGCGGTGATGTGCCGGCCGGTCAGCAGCAGATCGGCGGCCACGGTGTACGGGATCTGGCGGGCCAGGCGCACGGCGGAACCGCCGAGCGGGAACAGGCCCCAGCGGGCCTCGGAGACGCCGAACTTGGCGCTTTCCCCGGCCACGCGCAGGTCGGTGCCCTGCAGGATCTCGGTGCCACCGGCGATGGCCGGGCCCTCGACCGCGGCGATCAGCGGCTTGCTCAGCCGCCGCCCCTTCAGCAGGGCGGGGAGATAGGCCGGGTCCCAGCCGCCGCCCGCGGCGGTGTCGCCCGGATGCGACGAACTCATCGCCTTCAGGTCCATCCCCGCGCAGAAGGCCCCGCCCGCGCCGGTCAAGATCGCGACACGGATGTCGGGATCGCTGTCCACCTGGTCCCAGGCGTCGCGCATGATCGCCATCATCTCGCCGGACAGGGCGTTGCGCGCCTCCGGACGGTTCATGGTGACGATGAGGACGTGGTCTCGCTTCTCGACCAGACAGTGGGCCATTTCGATGTCTCCTGACGTTCAGCCTTGTCAGAAACAGTAACACGTTCTATTTTTGTCTTTGTGAGCTACAACATAGCCGATCTCGTCGAACACGCCGTCGACCTGATGCCCGACCGGATCGTGCTGGTCGGCGAACATCGTGAGTCGACCTACGCCGAACTGGAGGAGCGGGCCAATAAACTGGCCCACTACCTGCTGGAACAGGGTGTGCGTCCCGGCGACAAAGTCGGAATCTACAGCCGGAACACCGTGGAGGCCGTCGAAGCGATGGTCGCCGTCTTCAAGGCGCGGGCGGTGATGATCAACGTCAACTTCCGCTACGTCGAGAACGAGTTACTACACATCTTCGACAACTCGGACATGGTCGCCCTGATCCACGAGCGCCGCTACACCGACCGGGTGGCCGCGGTGCGCGACAAGGTGCCCGCCCTGAAGACGGTGATCGTCGTCGAGGACGGCACCGACACCCCGACCGCACCGGGAACGGTGGAATACGAGGCGGCCCTTGCCGATTCGTCCGGCGAGCGCGACTTCGGCGAACGCTCGCCCGACGACATCTACATGCTCTACACCGGCGGAACCACCGGCCTGCCCAAGGGCGTCATGTGGCGCCACGAGGACGTGTGGCGGGTGCTCGGCGCGGGCATCAACTTCGTGACCGGCGAATACGTCAAGGACGAGTGGGAGCTGGCCAAGGTCGGCGCCGCCAATCCGCAGATGGTGCGCTACCCGATCCCGCCGATGATCCACGGCGGTTCGCAGTGGGCCACCTTCCACAGCCTGTTCGGTGGCGGCAAGGCCGTGATGATCCCGGAGTTCAGCGGGCACGGTGTCTGGCAGGCCGTCGACAAGCACGGCGTGAACCTGCTCTTCATCACCGGTGACGCGATGGCGCGCCCGATGCTCGACGCGCTCGCCGAGGGCAACCCGGAAACCGGTGCGCCCTACGACCTCTCGACGCTGTACGTGCTCGCCAGCAGCGCGGCGCTGTTCTCGCCCTCGCTCAAGGACAAGTTCCTCGAGGTGCTGCCCAACCGGATGATCTCCGACTCCATCGGTTCCTCGGAGACGGGCTTCGGCGGTCTGGCGCTGGTAACCAAGGGCGCCACCCACACCGGTGGTCCGCGGGTGAAGATCGACACCGCCACCCAGGTCCTCGATGAGGACGGCAAACCGGTGGAGCCCGGTTCCGGCGTCGTCGGCATGCTCGCGCGCAGCGGCCACATCCCGCTCGGCTACTACAAGGACGAAGCGAAGTCGGCCGCGACCTTCAAGGAGTACAACGGGATTCGCTACGCCATCCCCGGCGACTACGCGCGCGTCGAGGAGGACGGCACCGTCACCATGCTCGGCCGTGGTTCGGTGAGCATCAACAGCGGTGGCGAGAAGATCTACCCCGAAGAGGTGGAGGGCGCGCTCAAGGCTCACCCCGAGATCTTCGACGCGCTCGTCGTGGGTGTGGAGGACGAGCGGTGGGGTCAGCGGGTGTGTGCTGTGGTCCAGTGTCGCGGTGACAAGCGCCCCACCCTCACCGAGCTGAGGCCGCTGCTCACCCAGGAGATCGCCTCCTACAAGCAGCCACGCAGCCTGTGGTTCGTCGACGAGATCAAGCGCTCACCCGCCGGTAAGCCCGATTACCGCTGGGCCAAGGAGCAGACCGACGCCCGTCCCGCCGATGAGCACGCCGACGCAGGCGCCTCCTGAGGTGACACCATCGAATCGGCCCGCCCAGCATCTCGCTGAGCGGGCCGATTCGCGTCTACCGGGCTTCGCCACCGCCGGACATGTGATCACCACGCTCTGGTGGCGGTGGCCTCTCGGGCTTTGCCGCCACCAGAGCGTGGTGACCGACTCAGCGGGCGCGGAGTTCGGCGAGTTGGTAGGCGAGTCTGGTGCGGACGGCGGGGATCCGGGTGAGGACGCGCATGGCGGTGTTGCGGAGGGTGCGGGCGGGGGAGGAGCTGAGGGTGGCCATTTTCGTCATGCGATCGGTGAAGGCGACGACTTCGGTCGCGATGGGCCTGCGGGTCGTTTCGTAGGTGTCGAGCAGGGAATCCGGCTCGCCCGCCGCCACTTTCGCGAGCAGGGTGCCGAGCAGGGCGGCGTCCTGGATGCCGGTGTTCATGCCCTGGCCGCCTGCGGGGCTGTGGACGTGGGCGGCGTCGCCCGCGAGGAGAACGCGGCCGGCGCGATACCGGTCGGCGACGCGGTGGTGCACGCGGAAGCGTGAGCTCCACAGGACCTCGTCCACGCGGACCGCGCCTGCCGGGCCGCGGGTGTCGAGGACGGCCTGGATGTCCTCGCGCGTGGGGTGCTCGGGTGCCTCGTCCACGGTGGCGACCACGCGGTAGCGCTCGCCGTCCGCGTCGGGGAGCGGGGCGACGACGGTGACGCCTTCGGGTGAAAGGTGCAGGGAGACTTCGCTGCGTGGCGACGGCCAGGTCATCCGGACGTCGGCCAGGACGAACGACGCGGGGTAGGTGTCGCCGCTGAAGCCGATGCCCGCCTGTTCGCGGACCACGCTGTGCATGCCGTCGGTGCCGACCACGTAGTCGGCCGCGATGCTGCCCGGTGTGCCGTCGGCGTTCACGTATTCGACGGTGGCGGAATTCTTTTCGTTGCCTATCGCGGTCACCGTGATCGGGCGGTGTACCCGGCCGCCCGCCTTGTGGAGCCGGTCGAGCAGGACGCGCTCGGTGACATCCTGGGGAACCATCAACGTGTAGGGGAACGCGGTCGGCAGGCCGCCGAATTCGATGGTGGCCAGGGTCTTCGGGCCGTCGTGCACCTTGAAGGTCGGCACCTCGATGCCGAGCCCGACCAGTTCGTCGGCGATACCGAGCTCGTCGAGCACCTCGAGTGTCCTGGCGTGCACCACGGCGGCGCGAGAAGTGTTGGCGCCCTCGGCGAGACGGTCGATGAGCACGTGATCGACGCCCGCTTCGGCGAGCACGATCGCGGTGGTGAGGCCGGCGGGACCCGCGCCGACGATGACGACGGAAGTGGTTGCGGGAAGGGTGATGGCGGCCATTTCGACTCCTGGTCAACGAGTGTTTGCCAACGCTTGTAGGCATAACGGTAGACCCGGTGCCGCTGGGAAGTCAACAGTTGTTGGCCTACAATCGTTGGCATGTCATCCGCACAGCAAGAGCAGCCGGTCCGGCGCTCCGATGCCACCCGCGCGGCCATCCTCGCCGCTGCCCGCGCACGCTTCGCCGCCGACGGCTACGCCAAGGCCACCATCCGCGCCATCGCCGCCGACGCCGACATCGATCCATCGATGGTGATGCGCTACTTCGGCTCCAAGGACGGCCTCTTCGCCGCCGCGGCCCAGATCGACCTCGACCTCCCCGACCTCGGTGCCGCCGACCCGAACACATTGGGAGAGCAATTGATCCGCCGCTTCCTCACCATCTGGGAGGACAACGACAACACGGTCCTGCTGATCCTGCTGCGCACCTCGATCACCGACGACGCGGTAGCCGAGCGAGTCCGCGAAATCTTCGCCGCCCAGGTCCTCCCCGCGGTCCTGCGCTTCGGGGATCCGGCCGACGCCCCACGCCGGGCCGGAATGATCGTCACCCAGCTCTTGGGCCTGGCCCTGTGCCGCTACATCCTGCGCCTACCGCCGGTGGTGGCTCTCGCTCCGACCCAGATCGTCACCGACATCGCGCCGACCTTGCAGCGTTACTTGACCTTATGAGTCGGCTGACGACAGCCCTGGTCGGCATCGGTATGCGCAACCGTCGGGTGATGCGTGACTAGTGCTCGATCACGAGTGCTCGAAAATGGCTGCGGCGGCCTCGAAGTCGTGGTGCTCGCCGCTGACGAGCGCGTTGCGGGCGAGCGGCGAGCTGAGCCCTCGGCTCGCAACGTGGCGCGCGGTGGGCGTCGCTTACCCCGCCAGTCGCGAGCCGAGGGCGAGGAGGTGGGGGGTGGCGCCGCCGAGGGCGAATTCGTGGTGTTTGGCGGCGGTGAAGTAGTTGTGGGTGATGTGGTCGCGGTCGATGCCGAGGCCGCCGTGGACGTGGACGACGGTGTGGGCGACCTTGTGGCCCGCTTCTGCTGCCCAGAACTTGGCGATGTGCACGGACTCGGTGGCGGGCAGCCCCTCGGACAGGCGCCAGGCCGCCTGGGTGACGGTCAGGCGGAGGCCGCCGATGTCGATGTAGGCGTCGGCCAGGCGCTGGGCCACCGACTGGAAGGAGCCGATGGCCTTGCCGAACTGTTCGCGGGTGCGGGTGTGCTCGGCGGTGATCTCGAGTGCCCGTTCCAGGGTGCCGAGCTGCAGGGCCGAGAGACCGAGCCAGGCGCGCTCACGCAGCCAGGTGAGGATGTCGGCGCCGGTTTCCACGGTGCCGAGCAGTTCGGCCGGGGTGCCGTCGAACTCCACGAGGAATTCGGGGGACAGGTCGACGACCTGCTGGGGCGTGACAACGGCATCCGCCGGGTCGACGAGGAAGACCGCCACGGTACCCGTACCGCGCGCCGACGCATCACCGGAAATCGACGCGGGCACCAGGATTCGCTCCGCCCGGTCTGCGTACGGGACCGTTGTCGCGACACCTGTCAGAGTCCACGCGGAGCCCTGGCCGGCCGAGGCCGAAGCGCCGCTGGTCGAATCGTCGGCCGAACCGCCGGTGGTCGCGGCGGAACCATCCGCCGGATCGGCCGCAGGGGTGGAGCTGTGGGGGGCGGCGGGAGTCGCCGTGATCCCCGGTGCACCGATCGGATCCTGCAGCGAGGACGACAGAGCCGCCGTCAAAACCGATTCACCCGCGCCCGCGCGCTGTGCCAGCCCCCGCTGACCCTCGTCGCCGAACCGCGCGAGCGCGCCCGCACCGAGCACGACCGACCACAGGTACGGCACGGCGGCGACAGCCCGCCCGAGCTCACCCAACACGGCGGTCTGCTCGAGCTCACCGAAATCGCTGCCGCCCAGTGCTTCCGGCAGCGCGGCCGCGAGCACACCGGTTTCGGCGAGCGCCTTCCAGAGTTGCTCGTCGAAGCGGCCCGGTGTGTCGAGCTCACGCAGCCGATCGGCGGTGACGAGTTTGGCGCAGACCTCGCCGGTGAGACGGGCGAGGTCGGTCTGGGCTTCGGTGGGGGTGAAATCCATGGCGGTGTACCGGCTTTCGTGGTTCAGCGGGCGGCGGCGGGCTGGCGCAGGGCGGTCATGGCGATGATGTCGCGCTGCACCTCGTTGGTGCCGCCGCCGAAGGTGAGGATCAGGGCGGCGCGGTGCATCCGCTCCAGCCTGCCGAGCAGCACCGCACCGGGGGAGTCCTGGCGCAGGTAGGCATCGGCGCCGACCACTTCCATCAGCAGCCGGTAGGCCTCGGTGGCCAGTTCGGTGCCGTACACCTTGCACGCCGAGGCATCCCACGGGCGCGGTGCGGCCTCGCCGCCCTGGTCGGCGCGGCTGGCGATCTCCCAGTTCAGCAGCTTCAGATATTCGACCTTGGCATGCACGCGGGCCAGATTCAGCCGCGCCCATTCCTGGTCGATCACGCGCGAACCGTCGGGCAACAGGGTGTCGCGGGCCCACGCGGTCGTCTGCGCCACCGCGAGCGACAGCGGCCCGGCCGAGGTGAGCGCCACCCGCTCGTGGTTGAGCTGGTTGGTGATGAGCGACCAGCCACCGTTCTCCGGGCCGACCATCGACGACGCGGGAACGCGAACATCCTGGTAGTAGGTGGCGCTGGTGTCGGGACCGGCCATGGTGTGCACCGGCGTCCAGGAGAAGCCTTCGGCGGAGGTCGGCACGATGAACATGCTGATCCCCTTGTGCTTCTTGGCAGTGGGGTCGGTGCGCACGGCCAGCCAGATGTAGTCGGCGTAGGCGATGAGGCTGGTCCACATCTTCTGGCCGTTGATGACGAAGTCGTCGCCGTCGCGCACCGCGGCGGTGCGCAGCGAGGCCAGGTCGGTTCCCGCGCCCGGCTCGGAATAGCCGATCGCGAAGTGCAGCTCACCGGCGGCGATGCGGGGCAGGAAGAACTTCTTCTGCTCCTCGGTGCCGTACTGCATGATAGTTGGGGCCACCGAGTTGAGCGTGAGGAACGGGACAGGCGCGCCCGCGATGGCGGCCTCTTCGACGAAGATCAGCTGATCCATGGTGGTCCGGTCCTGGCCGCCGTACTCCTTGGGCCAGCTCAGGGTGAGCCAGCCGTCGCGGCCCATCTGACGCACCACCTCGCGGTATACGTCGCCCTCGCCGTACTCCCCGGTCTGCAGGCTCAGCGCCTTCTTGCGCTCCGGTGTCATGAGCCCGGCGAAATACGCGCGCAGCTCGGCGCGCAATTCTTCCTGCTGCGGCGTGTACGCGACGCGCATGCTTCCCACCTCGGTGTCGAACTCCAGCTTCGGTGAGCCGATCATTGCACAGCAACTGGAACATGTTCCAGTATTGACAGTGAATCGGTGCCGGTTCCGCCGCGCGAGGTATGCCATCCGGGTTACTCTCGCCGAGACCGTCTGGAAGGAAGATCCCATGAAGATCATCGTCGATTTCGACCGCTGCGAAGCGAACGGCGTCTGCGTCGGAATCGCCCCTGACATGTTCGAACTCGATGAAGACGATCAGCTGACCGTCGCCGAGGGCGATATCGCCGCCGACCGCGTCGCCGATGCGGAGGAGGCGGTGGCGCAGTGCCCGAAGGCCGCGCTGAGATTGGCGTGATCGCCTCTTGTCGGATGGTGAAACACGTTCTAAAGTCGGCCCGATGAGTGTGATGCAGACTTCACTGGAGGGCCGGGTCGCCATCGTGACCGGTGCGGGCGCGGGTCTCGGCCGGGCCGAGGCGCTCGCGCTGGCCTCGGCAGGCGCGGCGGTGGTCGTCAACGACCTCACCGAGGACGCGGCCGCCGAAACGATCGCCGCGATACGCGAACTCGGCGGAAAAGCGGAATTCGTCGGTGGAAGTATCGCCGAACGCGCCACTGCCGACGCGCTCGTCGCCACCGCGCGGGAATCGCTCGGGGGCCTCGATATCGTTGTCAACAATGCGGGTATTACGCGCGATCGCATGCTGTTCAACATGTCCGACGAAGACTGGGACGCGGTGCTCGCTGTTCATCTGCGCGGCCATTTTCTTTTGTCGCGCAATGCTTGCTCGTATTGGCGAACGGCCGCCAAAGCGGCGGGCGAACCGGTGTACGGGCGGTTGATCAACACCTCCTCCGAGGCCGGTCTGCTCGGTCCGGAAGGCCAGGCGAACTACGGTGCGGCCAAGGCGGGCATCACGGCGCTCACCCTTTCGGCGGCGCGCGGTTTGTCGCGCTACGGCGTGCGGGCCAACGCGATCTGCCCGCGGGCGCGCACGGCCATGACCGAGGCTGTTTTCGCCGACGCGCCCGAGGGTCAGGTCGACCCGCTCGCTCCCGAACATGTCGCGAAACTGGTCGCCTACCTGGCCTCACCCGCGGCCGACGAGGTGAACGGGCAGGTCTTCGTGGTCTACGGCCCGATGGTCGCGCTGATGGCGCCCCCGACGGTCGAGCAGCGCTTCGACGCCGCGGGCGAGCAGTGGGCCGAGGACGATCTCGCCTCGACCCTGCGGCAGTACTTCGCCGGCCGCCCGGCCGAGCACACTTTCTCGGCACGAGCGCTGCGCGATCTCGGCTGAGGTTGCCGGATGTTGGCCGGGCGGAAAGTCGCCGTCCCGGCTCGCCGCAGATCTGTTGTACGCCGGTCCAGGTATTGGTAGACATGGACGTCGGCGTGTGTGGTGTCTCACAGGAGGTCTGGGTGAAGCGGTCAGGAGTCGTTTCAGTTCGGATGGCATTTTCCGGGAAAAACTCCTGGTACAAGTCTCCGGAAATCGCAGACATTCGTGAGAACGTGTTCTAGTCTTTGGGCAGTCTTCAGATCGGGGTGGCGGTGAAGTACGGAAACGCGGACGCCATGGTCCGCCCGTCTAACGAGGAGGATTGCCGGTGAACGACCTCCTTGCTGTCCCGTTGCGGGCAGTCGGCGGATTCTTCGAACTCGGCGCGGAAGTGGCACGAGCCGCCTTCCGCAGGCCGTTCCAATGGCGTGAGTTCGTCGACCAGTCCTGGTTCGTCGCCCGCGTCTCCATCCTGCCGACGCTGCTGGTGGCGATCCCGTTCACCGTGCTCGTCGTCTTCACCCTCAACATCCTGTTGCGCGAGATCGGTGCCGCCGACCTCAGCGGGGCGGCCGCCGCCTTCGGCGCCGTCACGCAGGTCGGCCCGATCGTCACGGTGCTGATCGTGGCCGGAGCGGGCGCGACAGCGATCTGCGCCGACCTCGGCGCCCGCACCATTCGCGAGGAGATCGACGCGATGAAGGTGCTCGGCATCGACCCGGTGAGCCGGCTGGTCGTGCCACGCGTGCTCGCCTCGATGTTCGTGGCGCTGATGCTCAACAGCCTGGTGTGCACGGTCGGCATCGTCGGTGGCTTCGCGTTCTCGGTGTTTCTGCAAGGCGTGAATCCCGGTGCTTTCGTCAACGGCATTCCGCTGCTCACCAATCTGCCCGAGCTGATCATCTCCGAAATCAAGGCGGGTCTGTTCGGGCTCATCGCCGGAATGGTCGCCTGTTATCTCGGGCTGCAGGTGAAAGGCGGGCCCAAGAGTGTGGGCGACGCCGTGAACCAGACCGTGGTGTTCGCCTTCATGGCGCTGTTCGTGGTGAATGTCGTCGTCACCGCGATCGGCCTGAAATTCACGGTGCGGTGAACACATGGCCTTCGTAGTTCGTTCAAAATTCCCGCGGGCGGTCCGTCGTTACGAGCGGGCGTCCAAAGCGCTGGACTCTCTCGGTGACAAGGCGATCTTCTTCGTCAAGGCACTCGGCTCGGTGCCGCGCGCGCTGGTGCACTACCGCACCGAGACCATCCGACTCATCGCCGAGATCAGCATGGGCAGCGGCGCACTCGCGGTGATCGGCGGCACCGTGGTGATCGTCGGCTTCCTGACGCTGATGGCGGGCGGCACCATCGCGGTGCAGGGTTACAGCTCGCTCGGCAATATCGGCGTCGAGGCGCTCACCGGCTTCTTCGCCGCCTTCATCAATGTGCGCATCGCGGCGCCGGTGATCTCCGGTATCGGCCTGGCCGCGACCATCGGCGCGGGCGCGACCGCCCAGCTCGGAGCCATGCGCGTGGCCGAGGAGATCGACGCGCTGGAATCGATGGCGATCCGGCCGGTGCCGTTCCTGGTCGGAACCCGGGTGCTGGCGGGCATGATCGCGATCGTGCCGCTCTACGCCCTGGCGGTGATCGCCTCGTTCATCGCCAGCCGCTTCGCCACCGTGGTGATCTACGGGCAGTCGGCGGGCGTCTACGACCACTACTTCTCGACCTTCCTCATCCCCAGCGACATCCTGTGGTCGTTCGCGCAGGCGATGGTGATGGCCCTGGCCGTGATGCTGATCCACACCTACTACGGCTTCCATGCCGCGGGCGGTCCGGTCGGCGTCGGTGTGGCGGTCGGCAATGCGGTGCGGGCCTCGCTGGTCGCGGTCGTCACGGTGACGCTGCTGATCTCGCTGGCCATCTACGGCACCTCCGGCAACTTCCACCTCTCGGGATAGCGGTATGGACACCTCACGGATCGTTGCCGCACTGCAGGGCGGGCTCGGGCGCAAGCTCGCGGCCCTCGCCCTCGTCGGTGTACTCGTCGCGGGCGCGGCCTTCGCGATCGCGCTGTTCCAGGGCGCGTTCACCAACACCGCCGTGGTGCTGGTCGACGCGCCACGCTCGGGCCTGGTCCTCGACCCCGACGCCAAGGTGAAGGTGCGCGGCGTCGAGATCGGCCGGGTCGCCGACATCGACCTGGCCGCCGACGGTGCGACCCTGCGGTTGGAACTGGACCCCGACCAGCTGAAGCTCGTGCCCGACAATGCCGGGGTCGACATCCGCTCGACCACGGTGTTCGGCGCCAAATACGTCAATTTCATTGTGCCCGAACAGCCTTCGGCGAAGTCGCTGGCGCCGGGCAGTACCGTCTCGGCGAGCTCGGTGACCGTCGAGTTCAACACCCTGTTCCAGCACCTGTCCGATGTGCTCGCCCAGGTGGAACCCGAGAAGCTGAACGCGACCCTGACCGCGCTCGGCACCGCGCTCGAAGGGCGCGGCGACAAGTTCGGCGATCTGCTCGTCCGCTCGGATCGCTATCTGCGCGAGCTGAATCCGTACCTGCCGACGCTACAGACGGACCTGGACAAGACCGCGCAGGTGACCGGGATCTACGCCGATGTCGCCGATCCGCTGTTGCGCACGGTCGACAACTCGACGGGCACCGCGCAGACCATCACCGAGATGCAGGGCCAGCTCGACAACGTGCTGGTGAATGTGATCGGCCTGTCCGATACGGCCGGAACTGTCCTGCGGGAGAACGAGAACGACCTGGTGACCGCACTCGACCTGCTGCGTCCTTCCACCGCGCTGCTGTACGACTACCGCGAATCGGTGAGCTGTGTGGTCAACGGACTCGGCACCCTGATCCCGATCGCCGAGGACATGATGGGTGGTTTGCTGCCCGGTGTCGGCATGAACGCGAGCTTCATGCTCGGAGCCAAGCCCTACAGCTACCCCGACGACCTGCCCAAGGTGAATGCCACCGGTGGCCCGCGCTGTGCGGGCGTACTCGACCGCGTGCCCGACAGCCACTCGAACTACCTGGTGACCGACACCAGCGAAGGCGCGCCGTACGCACCGACCACGCGTCACGAATTCCACGGCATGCCAAGGGTGTTCCAGCTGCTGCTCGACGGAATGCCGGGAGTGACACGGTGAAGAACACAGCGACGACGATCAAACTGGCGATCTTCACCGTGGTGATGACGCTGGTGTTCGCCGGTCTGGCAATCGTTTTGAGCCAGGCGCGGTTCTCCAGCGAGAACGGCTATCGCGCGGTGTTCACCAGCTCCTCGGGCATGGTGCCCGGCGCCAAGGTGCGCATCGCCGGTGTGCCGGTGGGTTCGGTGACCTCGGTGGAGGTCGGCGACGACAACCTCGCGCACGTCGAGTTCGATGTCGACACCAAGTACGCGGTCCTGGCCAGCACCCGGGCGGCGATCAAGTACGAGAACCTGGTCGGCGACCGGTATCTGGAACTGCTGGAGGGGCCGGGTTCGGCGCGCAGGCTTTCCGACGGCGACACCATCGGCCTCGAGCAAACCCAGCCCGCCCTCGACCTCGACCTGCTGCTCGGCGGGTTCAAGCCGCTGCTGCGTGGGCTCGACCCGGCACAGGTCAACGATCTCACCGAGGCGCTGCTGCAGATCTTCCAGGGGCAGGGCGGAACGCTCGTGTCGCTGCTCAACAGTGGCGGCGGGTTCGCCAAGACCCTGGCCGACCGCGACGCGCTGATCGGCAGCGTGATCGACAACCTGAACACCGTGCTCGCCACGGTCAGCGAGCGCGGCGACCACTTCGCCACCACCATCGACGAACTGCAACGCCTGGTCAGCGACCTGTCGGCGGAGCGCGATCCGATCGGCAACGCGTTGCCGCGGATCGCCGGCGCGACGAAGGAGGTCAACGATCTGCTGGTGCAGGCCCGTCCCGATCTGCGTTCCACCATCGAGCACACCGGGCGCCTGGCCACCAATCTGGACGAGGGCTCCGACCACATCCAGTGGGTGCTCGACAAGCTGCCGGACACCTACAAGAAGCTCATCCGGATCGGGTCCTACGGTTCCTTCCTGCAGCTGTACATCTGCGGGACCAATTTCTTGGTCACGGGTCCCGACGGCCAGCCGATGGAAGTTCACATGCCGGCTCTGCAGGTGACCGGAAGGTGCAAGCCCAATGAATGAGAACAAGTCGTCGGCCGCGACGATCGGCATCGTCGGCGTGGTGCTGGCGCTGACGATCTCGCTCGCGACCTTGCAATTCACCGACCTGCCCTTCATCCGATCGGGTGCGACCTTCACCGCGAACTTCCTCGACGCGGGCGGCTTGGTCCCGGGCGACCCGGTGCATGTGGCCGGGGTGCGCTCCGGCGAGGTGCGGCAGGTGAGCCTCGACGGCGACAAAGTGCTGGTGAGGTTCGACCTGGACGAGTCGATCGTCTTGGGGGAGAAGACAACCGCCGCGATCAAGACCAACACGGTGCTCGGCCGTAAATCGCTGGACGTGGTGCCGGACGGGCCCGGTGCCATCGGCGTGCGCGACACCATTCCCCTCGAGCGAACCACCTCGCCCTACTCGCTCAACGAAGCGCTGAGCGATCTCGGCGGGACGGTACGTGACCTCGACCTGGAGCAGGTCGACCAAACCCTCGACACCCTGTCGGCGGCCTTCGCCGACACACCGGGTCCGTTGCGCAACGCGCTCGACGGCATCACCGCGCTCTCGCGCAGCATCAACACCCGCGACCAGGCGCTGACCGACCTGCTGGCCAGGGCACAGAACGTCACCAAGATCCTGGCCGACCGCAGCACCCAGCTCAACACGCTGCTCATCGACGGCAACGCCCTGCTCGGCGAACTCGACAACCGCCGGGCCGCGATCAACCAGCTCGTCGTGTACATCGACGATGTGGCCAGACAACTTTCGGGCCTGGTAGCCGACAACGAGCCGCAGATGCGGCCCACCCTCGACCGCCTGAATTCGGTGCTGGCCCTGCTCCAGCGCAACAAACAGAACCTCAACGACGCACTCGACGGCCTCGGCCCCTACGCCGCCGCGCTCGGTGAGCAGGTCGGCAACGGACCCTGGTTCAACGCGTATGTGGTGAACGCGAGCAGTGTCGAACTCCGCCCGCTCGTCGACGCGCTGGTCTGGCCGGAACAACTGCCACAGGACGTGATCGACATCTTCACCCACCCGAGGGCGCCGTACATCGCTCCCGCCGAGGAGGATCCCCCGCGATGAGCTTCACCCAGCAGGTGCGCGGGTTGCCGCGCTGGACGATCGCGGTGGCGGTGGTGGTGATCGCGGCGCTGGTCGCGGTCGGCGTCTACCTCGCGACCGGCGTCGGAAAGAACACCGTGACCGCCTCGTTCACCTCGACCACCGGCCTGTACGCGGGCGACGAAGTGCGCGTACTCGGTGTCACCGTCGGCAGCATCGACTCCATCGAACCGGGCCGAGGTCAGGTCACGGTGACGATGAGCATCGACAGCGATATCGATCTGCCCGCCGACGCCCGCGCGGTCATCATCGCGCCGTCGTTGGTCTCGGCCCGCTTCGTGCAGCTCGCCCCCGCCTACAGCGGTGGCCCGAAACTGGCCGACGGAGCGCGGATTCCGCTCGAGCGCACCGCGGTGCCGGTGGAGTGGGACGAGATCAAGGCCGAGCTGACCAAACTGTCGGCGGCGCTCGGTCCGGTCGGTGACGACAAGCAGGGCTCCTTCGGCCGCTTCGTCGACACCGCGGCCCAGAACCTCGACGGCAACGGCCAGAAGTTCCGCGACACCCTGCGGGAACTGTCGGCGACCCTGACCACCCTGTCCGACGGGCGAACCGACCTGTTCGCCACCATCCGCAACCTGCAGAAGTTCGTCGAGGTGCTCTCGGCGAGCAATGAGCAGATCGTGCAGTTCAGCGGCCGGCTCGCGTCGGTGTCGTCGGTGCTGGCCGGTGCGTCGGAAGAACTCGGCGCCGGTCTCGACAGTCTCGATGTGGCACTGGCCGATGTGAAGCGGTTCCTCGAGGGCACCGGTGGTGAGCTGACCGAGGGCGTGCAGCGGCTCGCCGACGTCACCCAGACCCTGGTGGACAATCGGCCCGAGATCGAACGGGTGCTGCATTCCGGTCCCACGGCGATGGTGAACTTCTACCAGCTCTACAAACCGGCTCAGGGCTCGCTCACCGGTGCTGTCGCACTGAACAACACTGCCAATCCGCTCAGCTTCCTGTGCGGTTCGATCCGGGCCATCGAGCACAACAACTCGGACAAGTCCGCAGATCTGTGCGCGGAATTCCTCGCGCCGGTGATCAGTTCGCTCGCCATGAACTACGTGCCGATCATGACCAACCCGGCCAGCGGCGTCACCGCCTTCCCCGAGCAGCTGGAATACAGCGACCCGGCTCTGGCCGGTGCGGTCGAACAGAACCAGCCCCCCGGCGCCGCGCCGATCACCGTGCCCGAAGGTCTTGCCGGGCTTGCTATTCCAGGAGGCCAGCGATGAGGCGGCAACGCGCACTCGCCGGGCTGGCCGTCGGCGTCGCCGTGGCACTCGGCACCACCGGTTGTCAGTTCGACGGGCTCAACTCCCTGCCCATGCCCGGCTCCGAGGGGCGCATGGACGGCTCCTACACGGTGCGCATCCAGATGCCCAATGTCACGACGCTGACCCGGAATTCGCCGGTGCGGGTGCACGACATCGAGGTCGGCAATGTCACCGGGATCGAGGTCGAGGGCTGGCACGCGCTGGTGACGGTCTCGCTCAACCCCGATGTGCGCCTGCCCGCCAACGCGGTCGCCAAGATCGGCCAGACCAGTCTGCTCGGCAGCAACCACGTCGAGTTGGCCGCGCCGACAAGCGAACCGCCGACCGGTCAGTTGCGGGGCGGCGATGTCATCCCGCTCGAGCGGGCCGGTGCCTTCCCGACCACCGAGCAGGTGCTGTCTTCGCTGTCGGTGGTGCTCAACGGCGGCGGTATCGCGCAGCTCGAGACCATCACCACCGAACTGAACGCGATGGTCAACGGCCGCGAGGACGAGATCGCCGACCTGCTCCCGCAGCTCAACGAACTGACCACCGGGCTGCAGCGCCAGACCGGCAGCATCATCGCCGCGATGGAGGGACTGGATCGGCTGTCGGTGCAGCTGGCCGGTCAGCGTGATGTGATCGCCCAGGCGATCGAGCAGATCCATCCCGCGCTCACCGCCCTGGCCGACCGGTCGGCGAACATCACCAGGGCGATCACGGCGCTGGGTGAGCTCGGCGACGTGAGCGAGCGGCTGATCAAGACCAGCGGCGACGACCTGGTGGCCAACCTGCGCAGCCTCGGCCCCGTGCTGCAGACGCTGGCCGACACCGGAACCAATCTGGTCCAGGCCCTCGGCATCCTGCCGACGTTCCCGTTCCCGATCCGCAACATCGACAACGCGATCATGGGCGACTACCTGAATCTGTTCATCACCTTCGACCTGACCGGCAGCCGCCTCGACAGCAACTGGCTCACCGGTACCCCGCTCGGCGGCCGCTTCGGCGGTGTCGAGGGGGTAGTCGGCTCGTTCGCGCCGTCGACCGCGACGGATGCCGGTGACCCGGCCACCACACCGCTCGCCCCCGCGCCGGCTCCCGCTCCCGCTGTTCCGGGGTTGCCGTCGATTCCCGGTCTGCCCGCCATCCCCGGTATCACCGCGCCGCTGCCCGGCCAGGAAGGGGCGGGTCGATGAAACTCACCCGGTTCGTGCGAGCCCAGCTCGCGATCTTCGCGGTGCTCACCGTGGTCGGTCTGGTCGTCATGGGCGGCACCTACCTGCAGGTGCCGGCGATGTTCGGCATCGGCCGGTACGCGGTGACCGTGCAGCTGGCCGCCACCGGCGGGCTCTACCCGACCGCCAATGTGTCCTATCGAGGCCAGAACATCGGCAAGGTGGAGGCGGTGCGGCTCACACCCGCGGGCGTCGACGCCGACCTGTCGATCGACAGCGACTACAAGGTGCCCGCCGATTCGAGCGCGTGGGTGCGCAGCGTCTCGGCCATCGGTGAGCAGTACGTCGACCTCGTGCCGAGCGAACAGCCTGCCGACGGGCACCTGCGCGACGGCTCGGTGATCCCGGTGCAGCGCACCCACCTGCCGCAGGACGTCGGCGCGATGCTCGACCAGGCCGACAAACTCCTCGCCACCGTGGCCGACACCCGTCTGCGTCAGGTGATCGACGAGGCGTTCCTGGCGTTCAACGGCGCCGGGCCCGACCTGCAACGGTTCATCGACTCCGCGGCGCTGCTCATCCAGCAGGCCGAGACCGATATCGAACCGACCAAGAAGCTGCTCGACCAGATCGGCCCGCTGCTCGACACCCAGATCGAGTCCGAAGCCGATATCCGTTCCTGGACAAACGATCTCGCCACGATCACCGATCAGCTCCGGGAAAGCGACCCGACGCTGCGAAACCTTTTCAACAATGCGCCTTCCGCGATGGAGACGGTGAACAAGCAGTTCCAGGACCTGCGCCCCACCCTGCCGCTGCTGGCGCGCAACCTGGTGAGTCTCGGGCAGGTCGGCGTGACGTACCACGCCAGCGTGGAACAACTCATGGTCGTGTTCCCGCCGTTGATCGCGGCGCTGCGCACCGCCATCCGTGGCCCGGCCAAGTACGGCGTGATGGTCGACTTCATGACCGTGCTCAACGACCCGCCCGCCTGCACCACCGGCTTCCTGCCCGCGGAGCAGTGGCGGGAGCCGAGCGACCTGACGCCCATGGACACCCCGCCCGGGCTGTACTGCAAGGTCCCGCAGGACTCGCCCATCGCGGTTCGCGGCATCCGCAACACCCCGTGCATGGAGTTCCCCGGCCGCCGTGCCCCCACTCCCGAACTGTGCCGGACCGGGTTCGTGCCGGAAGGCAACAACCCGCCGTTCGGTCCGGTCGAGCCGGTCGCTCCGGCGTCCGCACCGGCAGGCGCATCGACGGGCGCTGTGACGCCCGCCGCAGCGCGCCCCTATGATCCGTCGACGGGTACGTACCTGGGAACAGACGGACGCACCTACCGCCAAGGTGACATCGCCACCGATGGTTCGGGCACCGTTCCGGCCAGCTGGCAGGCGATGTTGGAGGAGCAGCAACGATGAACGACAACGACAACCGCCGCCCGCGTCGCCGGGCCGCACGCTCGGCCGGGCCTCCGGTCGAGGAGACGGCGGCCGTGACGGTGGCCGTGAGTAAGAGCGAATCCGCATCACCAGCCGCTGAGGTTGCCGCCAGGTCGACGGACACGGTGAAGTTCGCCGAGGGCGCCGCCGCACCCACAGTGAAGTTCGGCAAGGACGCCGTCGAGCCCGCCGCCTCGACCGCGAAGGTCGACAAGGACGCCGTCGATTCGTCCGCTCCGACCGTGAAGTTCACCGACGGCATCGCGCAGTCCGAGGACGCGACGGTGCACAACGTTCGCGACGAGGAGAAGAAGTCGCGCGTGCGTCGCCTCCTCGCCGTCGCGGCCGCGGCCGTCCTCGTGCTCGCGCTCATGGTCGGCGCGGGGGCCGCCGCTGTCGCCGCGTTCATGACCGACGCCGAAGAGGACCTGCGCGCGGAGTACACCGAGACCGCACGTCAGGCCGTGCTGAACCTGACGACCATCCGCGCCGAATCCGCCAAGGAAGACATCGACCGCATCCTCGCCGTGGCATCGGGCGACTTCAAGTCCGAGTTCGACGGTCGAGTCGACCCGTTCATGGATGTCGTCAAGCAGGCCAACGTGGTGTCCAACGGCAGCGTTGTCGAATCGGCCGTCGTCTCGGCCGACCTCGAGTCCGCCCAGGTGCTCGTCGCCGCGAAACAGACGGTGACCAACAACGGCTCGCCCGAACCCCAATCGCGTCAGTACCGATTCCGGATCACGGTGACCAACGGTGAGACGGGCATGACCGTGTCGAAAGTGGAGTTCGTGGGATGAGTCGCACAAGCGCACAGATCATTTTCGGTGTCCTCGCTGTTTTCGGCCTGCTCGCCGCCGCCGTCCTCGGCATCAGCAGCTATCAGCTGTGGCAGCACGACCGCACCGAGCAGGCCCGCGGCGAGGCGATGAGCACGGCGAGCCGCACGGTGAGCGCCATGTTCAGCTATGAACACGGCACCGTCGACACCGAGCTGCCGAAGGCGGCTGACGGCCTGAGCGAGTCGTTCCGCAACGACTACCTGCGGCTCATCGAGGAAGCCATCGCGCCCGGCGCCAAGGAGAAGCAGCTCACCGTCAAGGCGACAACGCAGGCCGAAGGCGTGATCTCCGCCGAACCCGAGCACGCGGTGGTGCTGCTGTACCTGAATCAGGTGACCACGAGCAAGGACACGCCGCAGGGCACCGCCTCGGGCAGCCGCGTCCGGGTCTCGCTGGACAAGACCGGCGATCGCTGGCTGGTTTCCCAGGTCACGCCGGTCTGAGTCCTAACGGCTGGTGTCGGGGTAGTTGTCGTCGTCGTCGCTGAGTAGCGCGGAACCGGCCACACTGCCCTGGGAGAGGGCGTCGAGGAAGGCGCGGGCCCAGCGGTCCACGTCGTGGGTGAGGACCTGGCGGCGCAGGGAGCGCATGCGGCGGCGTTTGGTGTCGCGGTCGTCGTCGAGGGCGCCGACGATCGCGTCCTTCACGCTGTCCAAATCGTGCGGGTTGCACAGGTAGGACTGCCGCAGTTCGGCTGCCGCACCGGTGAATTCACTGAGGACCAGGGCGCCGTTGAGGTCGCTGTGGCAGGCCACGTACTCCTTGGCGACCAGGTTCATGCCGTCACGCAGCGGCGTGACGAGCATGGCGTCGGCGGCCACGAAGAAGGCGATCAGCTCGTCGCGGGGGATCGGCCGGTGCAGGTAGTGCACCACCGGGTAGCCGACGCGGGCGAACTCGCCGTTGATCCGGCCCACCTGACGTTCGATGTCGCCGCGCATCTTGATGTAGCTCTGTACGCGCTCACGCGACGGCGTGGCCAGCTGGACCATCACTGTCTCGGCCGGGTCGATGCGACCCTCCTCCAGGAGCTCCTGGAGGGCATTGAGGCGGATGTCGATGCCCTTGGTGTAGTCGAGGCGGTCGACACCGAGCATGATGTTCTTCGGGTTGCCCAGTTCGGCGCGGATCTTGGCCGCGCGCTCACGCACCGACCGGCGTCGTGAGTGCTCGTCGAGTTCGGCGGAATCGATCGAGATCGGGAACGCGCCGACACGTACCGTGCGGAAACCGACCTGGACCACACCCAGCTTCGACCGCACGCCGATGGTGCCGCGCGAGGTGGGTTGACCGGCCAGCCTGCGGGCCAGGTACAGGAAGTTCTGCGCGCCACCGGGCAGATGGAAACCGATCAGGTCGGCGCCCAGCAGGCCCTCGACGATCTCGGTGCGCCACGGCATCTGCATGAACAACTCGACCGGCGGGAACGGGATGTGCAGGAAGAACCCGATCGTCAGATCCGGGCGCAACATGCGCAGCATCTTCGGCACCAGCTGCAGCTGGTAGTCCTGCACCCAGACCGTCGCGCCCTCGGCGGCCACCTTCGCGGTCTCCTCGGCGAAACGCCGGTTGACCTCCACATAGGCCGCCCACCAGGCCCGGTCGTACACGGGCCGCACGATCACGTCGTGGTACAGCGGCCACAGCGTGCCGTTGGAGAACCCCTCGTAGTAGTCCTCCACCTCCTGCGACGACAGCGGCACCGGATACAGCTCGAGGCCGTCCTCGATGATCGGCTCGACGTCGACATCGGGCACCCCGGCCCAGCCGACCCAGGCGCCCTTGTTGCTGCGCAGTACCGGTTCCAGCGCGGTCACCAGACCGCCGGGGCTGCGCTTCCACCGGGTGGTGCCGTCGGGCAGTTTCTCGAGGTCGACCGGGAGCCGGTTGGCGACGACGACGAATCCCGATCCCGCACCCGAGGGTGCCACGGGTTCTTCGGACGGACGGTCGTTGGACTGTTCATCGATCATCTGGTCCACTCACGCATCCTTTGCGTCGCAGGGTGCCGTTTTGAGGTTGTAGTAGGTGGTTTCGTCAGCTGGGGCCGATGCCGAGCATCGACAGCAGCATGCGGCACTCGTCGGCGTCCTCGGCATATGCCGCGACCACGCGCTGCGCCTGGCGAGCGGTCTCGTCGGCCAGCGGCTCGAGCTCGTCGTCGGCGATGTCGTTGGCGGTGCTCTTCGCGGCCATAGTGGTTCGTCCTCCCGGTTTTCCAACGCTCTTCGTGCGAGTAGTCAATAGTATCGGGCGCCGGTTACCGTGGATTGGTTCGTCAACCCGACCGAAAGGTTTCCCCATGCCACTGGCCACGGTGAACGGCATCGCACTGAACTATCAGGTCAAGGGCGACCGTACCAAGGGCACCGACGTCAAGGGCGGTGGTCCGCTGGTGGTGTTGATCATGGGGACCGGTTCGCCCGGGCGGGTCTGGGAGCTGCACCAGGTGCCCGCGCTGGTCGCGGCCGGATACCGGGTCTGCACCTTCGACAACCGCGGCATCGCGCCGTCCTACGAGGCGGCGGGCGGTATGCGCATCGAGGAACTGGTCGCCGACACCGCCGCGCTCATCGAGTTCCTCGACGAGGGCCCCGCGCTGGTCGCCGGCACGTCGATGGGTGCGCGGGTGGCCCAGGAACTGGCCCTCGCCCGCCCCGATCTCGTGCGCAAGGCCGTGTTCATGGCCGGTCACGGCCGTCTCGACCAGTTCCAGAAGACCCTGTCGGCCGGTGAGCAGGACCTCGACGCATCGGGCGTGCAACTGCCCGCCAAGTTCGAGGCGGCCGTCACCGCGGTGATGAACCTGTCGCCCGCCACCATGGCCGACCGCAATGCCGCCCGCGACTGGCTCGACCTGTTCGAATTCACCGGCGGGCCGGCCACTGCGGGCATCCGCGCCCAGCGCGCCATGGACCACGACTTCGACCGCGTGGCCGCCTACCGCGCGATCACCGTGCCCTGTCTGGCGATCGGTTTCGCCGACGACCGGATGATCCCCCCGTACCTGTCGCGCGAGGTCGCCGAGGCCATCCCCGGCGCCCGGTACCAGGAAATCCCCGACGCGGGTCATTTCGGCTACCTCGAACGGCCCGAGGCCGTGAACAAGATCCTGCTCGATTTCTTCGCGAGCTGAGGTAACCGCCTACGCGTAACGTATGGCTTGCTAGGGTCGACACAACGCTCGGGGCTTGCCGGCCTCAGCGATCCCGTACACAGCGCCAGTATCCAGTGAGGTGAAATGAGCACCAACCCCTTCGACGACGAGGACGGCCGCTTCTTCGTTCTGGTCAACGACGAAGAGCAGCACTCCCTGTGGCCCGCGTTCGCGGAGGTCCCGGCGGGTTGGCGTGTCGTGTTCGGCGAAGAAAGCCGGGCCGCGTGCGTCGAGTACGTCGAGAAGAACTGGACCGACATGCGTCCCAAGAGCCTGCGCGACGCCATGGCCGCCGACGACGCCGCCCGCGCCCAGTCCTGACCGGTACCTTCCGAATACTGCGCCGGGACCGCTCGCTGGGCGTCCCCGCGTGACACCGAACTCGGTGTCACGCGGCGGACGTGTCCGGCTATGATGGTCGCTGCCCTCCGGGGACCCGCCTCCTTAGCTCAGTGGTAGAGCACTCGCCTTGTAAGCGAAAGGTCGTCAGTTCAATCCTGACAGGGGGCTCTTTCAGCCTTGACCCGAAGTTCGGGTCAAGGCTTTTTTCGTGGGGCATCGATCGAGAGGCCGATCGTCTGTCTACTGTGAAATGGTGAGCTCGTCCTGATTCATCGGTGCGGTAGCAACGGGATGGAGGATCGGCGTGGCTGTTTACGAGGTGGGGCATCGGTCGGCTGTGGTGAGTGGGGCGGGGTCGGGGATCGGGCGGGCGGTGGCGCTCGGGCTGGCGGGGAACGGGGCGTCGGTGGTGGTGTTCGATCTGAACGAGGGGGCGGCGCGGGAGGTTGCCGACGAGATCGTGGTCAATGGGGGGACCGCGGTGGCTTTGGCGGGGAATGCGGCTGATCCGGGGGACGTGGCCAGGAGTGTGGCGGCGGCGCAGGAGATGTTGCCGTTGGGGATCGCTGTGAACAATGCGGGGATCACGGGGGAGCGCAACGCGATCGGTGATTATTCGATCGAGGGGTGGCGCAAGGTGATGGCGGTGAATCTCGATTCCGTGTTCTACGGAATGCGCGAGCAATTGCCGGTGCTCGCGGCGAACGGTGGCGGGGCGATCGTGAATATGGCCTCGATCCTGGCCAGTGTGGGAAATCCCGAATACGCCGGATATGTCACCGCCAAGCACGCGCTGCTCGGTCTGACGAAGAACGGCGCTCTCGAATACGCGCGGCAGAATGTCCGTGTGAACGCCGTCGGACCCGGCTACATCCGCACCCCGCTCCTGGCCGACGATCCCGAAACCGTCAAGTTCCTGGAAGACAAGCATCCGATCGGCCGCCTCGGTACGCCGGAAGAGGTCGCCAACCTGGTTCTGTTCCTCGCCAGCGACGCCGCCAGTTTCATCACCGGCAGCTATCACCTCGTCGACGGTGGCTACACCGCGCAGTGAAAGCGCCTGCCTACCAATCCGACCGGCGTTGGTCCGCGCTCGCTCGGGCGATGAGGTTTTGGAGCTCGACGTTCAAGCGGTCGGAGGTCAGGGGGTGGGCGGAGACTCGGGTGGCGTCTCGAAGGAGATAGCGGCCGTCGGCGGTGTAGTCGATGACCTGGAGTGTTGTGCCACCTTCTTGCCAGCCGTCCAGGGCGGGGCCCTTGTCGACGCGGAATTCGGCGTAGGTGCGGAACGGGCGTTCGAGGAAGGCAAGGGCGTGTTCGGCCGGGGTGCGACGGGTGGCGTAAGGGTCTGGGGTGGTGGTGAATTCGTCGCGGTGCAGGTCGAAACCCTGGCTTGTGCCCGGCGGAACTGTCGGCAGGACGGAGATCAGTCGCTGGGTCACGGCGTGAGCGGGGCGCAGGTAGATGAGGATGTTGCCGCCCTGGCCGTATTCGGGACCGGGGAGTTGAGCCGCGACGGTGCCATTGGTGGACTCGATCGTCGCACACGCTCGGACCATGCGGGTGCGACCGTCGAAACGGTGACCGAACAATTCGACCCGGATCTCGGGACGCGCCAAGGCGTGCAGGGCGTGGTACAGCGACTCGTCGTCGCCGATCTTGGCGATGAGGGTGTCGGCGGCGATCCGGCATTCACGGTCGAACTCGGCCTGGGTTTCCACACCCGCGGTGAAGGTCAACGGCCACGGCATGCGGTCGCGGCCGAGAGTTTCCCAGGCGACCCAGAATTCGAACTGGGTGAGCTCCCAGTTGTCGGTCATGCGTCGCCACCGATGACCGGCGGGATGTGCGGGCGATCCGGACCGAGCAGCTCCTCCTGCACGCCGCGAAGATAGTCGGGAGCCCCGTGTTCGTTCTCGTCGTCCTTGCCGCCGCGCGCGCCCGGTGCGCCCATGCCGCCCATACCGGGCATCCCCGCCCGCCCCGCCGACCCGCCTGCGGACGCGGCGAGCTTCTGGCCGGCCCCGGCGCCCGGGGCGGCACCGCCTGCGCCGGGGAGGGAGCTGCCCGCGCCGGGAACGCTCGGGCTTCCGCTACCCGCACCCCCACCCGCGCCTGCACCTGCACCTGCGCCGCCACCTGAGCCCAGACCGTTCGGGGTGGTGCCCGCGGGCGTGGTTGCGGCTGGGTTCGTCGCAGGGGTGGAAGCCGGTGTGGTGTCCTCGGGTGTCGTGGCGGCGGGTTCCTCCGTCGACGATGAGGAATCGTCGCCGCTGTTGTCGTCGTCGCCCGGCTCGGTCGTTGTCGGGTCTTCCGCCTCGGTGGTCGTGTCGGCCGGGTTCGTGCCAGGAGTTCCGCCGGTGTTGTTGTTGTCGCCGTTGGTGATCCCGCTGCCGGGGCCGTCGCCGGGATCGCCGTTCCCCGGGTTGTCCTGCTGCGATTTGGACGGTCCCGGCACCTTGGGGACCTGGGTGTCGGACTGCTGGGCAACCGGCTGGTAGACGGTTTGCATGACTTCACGGGCGGCTGCCTGCGCGGCTTCCGCCCGGCCGGCGCTGGCGCTATCGATGACCTTCCCGGTGGCGGGAGAGAGAACGGACACCAGAATTCCCAACTTGCTGTCGCCCTGGTCGTCGGACTCGTGCGGGACCGAGTACTTCACCTGCTGAAAGCCCGACCGCGCCTCGTCCATCTTGTTGGCGATCAGCTTGGCGGCCTGATCGACCTTGTGGATATCCGCGAGATACGCTTTGGTGCTGGCCAGCGCCTGAGTGGCAGCGCTACCGGCCCATCCACGCTCCATCTCCTTGCTGATGTTGTCGTGGAAGGCGGTTGCCTTGGCCGTCGTGTCGTTGGCCAGCTGGGTCCAGCCTTGAATGCTTGTACTCATCTGGCCGAGGTCGATCGACTCGACGAACTGCATGATGCGGGAATGCGACATGTCGGTGAAACTCTCCATCACCGGCGGCACGACCTGTGGGGTGTACTCACCGGAGAAACCCGAGGCCAGCGCCTGGTTTTCGCCGTAGATGCGGTTCCGCTCCTTGTTTCCGTCGGCCTGCGCGTCCAGTTCGGACTGCGTCGGTGCGATATCGGAATCGAACAGTGAGCCGACGCGATCCGTGGCCGCGCGCAGATTCGACAGCCCGGTCATAAAAGCTACGAACGGCATGGTTCCCCCAGTAGTCAGTCGAGCTTGTTGGTCTGCTGCTTGATCGCCAGTTGCGTGGCTTCGTCGCAGTTCTTGTAGGCGGCACCGGCTTTGCGGTACATATCGGCCATTTGGGTGAGGATCTCGATGTGTTTGGTTACCGCATCCAAGTACGATCCGCTTCCCGGCCCGCCTTCGGCGAGGTCGGCAAACTTCTTTGCGAGGGTACCTGCGGAATTGAGGTCGCCGAACGAGTCGGCATCGACCATCCTTCGGGTGCGCAGGGAGAGGGTCCGCAGGTCGGTGATGTAGTCCTCGCACCACTTCGCGCAACGCTCAGCGGCGTCGGATTCGATTATCAAGCGCCCGCCGGCGGCTTCACCAGCCAATCGCTGAAATTCCTGTGCGGCAGCGTTAGTCATGGCAGTCTCCTTTCGGCAGAGGGCGTCTACTGCGGGACGTAATCGATGAAGTGTGGGGCAGCATCCTCAGCAAGGACACATGGGTCGATAGTCGATTTGCTGTCGACAAACTTTGTGGCGTTGATGAGCGCGCGGCCCTGCTGCGTTTCCACGGCAATTTCGCACTCGACCGGAACTGCTTCGTCACCGATTGTGAATCGCAGGGCTTTTCGGTTACCTACCGTGACATCTTTGAAGTTGTGGTAGCGATCGTTAGCGCGAATCTCTTCGATGGTGTAGACGGTGGACATGAACGAGATGAAGTGATCGCCGCCCCGCCACGCGCAGCCCTTCCACTCCGCCCGCGGGACCGAGAACAGGTTGGTGTCCTTCGACGCCGGATCGAGTCCCGCCGCGATCAACGCACTCTCCGGCACCCCACACGGATCGAACAACTGCTCCTTCGTCAGCGGAGCACCACTCACCTCGGGCTGCCCGTCCACACTCTGCCCACACCCGGAGAGCACGAGCGCAACGCCCACTCCCACGGCGATCCCCACCAGTCGCATCGTCTCTCCTCTTCGCACAGAACCACTCGATCTCTTTAGACGCACCCCACCCCGCTTCGGTTCCATCCCGCGGCCCCGACCCCCTGATCAGCCGAACCGGCACCGCCACAGCCTCTCACAACCAGCCCTTCGGCAACCCACCCTGCGGCCTATCCCGCGCCGTCCGCACCCCGCAGGAGAGGGCGGCACGTGTGGTTGTGCGTCGCCTCCAGGCAACCGGTCGGTGAGCTCGATGTCATTGCGCTTCGGGATGGGTCGTGGCTGCGCTGCTCACCGTCGTCCTATAGAGGGGTTCGTGTGTCAACTGATCCTGGCTCGCCGGGAACAGATTCGCGATGGTCCCCGACGAGGTGGCCGACGCGGGCACTTACGTCCAACAAGTTGCCGAGTCGCTGATCAATGCGGCGATGGCCGAACTCCTCGGCGTCGCAAGCAAATCCGTTGTCGGCCAGGATATCTCGAGCGCTGTGGACATTCAGTCGCTAGATCTACCGGACATGTGATGGCCGACGGCTCCGGGATTTCACTTTCGATATCGACGAACTGGACCAGCTCGTCACCCGCGCCAATGCATTCATCGGCTTCCTCACCGACAGTCTCGACGGTCTCAATCACCGAATAGCTGCCATTCAGTAGAATTGGCAGGGAGCCGCAGCCATCGCCCAGGAGGAAGCCTACCGGGAAAGGGTAACCGGGGCCGCGGCAATGTTTGAAGGGATCACGGAGATGTACAACGCAGCCGTCACCGCCCGTGACGCCTACAGCGAAGCTGAAGAAATCAATTTGAGAATGAGCGGTGGCTGACCTCAAATGGGCGCGATCATCCCGCAGACCTATGAGGATGCAGCCAAAGAATGCTACGACCTGTCGACTCGTTAGATTCAGCGGAATCGACGGAATGTCAGCAGTTTGGATGTCCTCGGGCGTCGGTCGGAAGATGGTGATTCCGACTATATTGCATACCGCCTGAGGGAACTTCAAATATTTGAGGAAATTCCCGTACTGCAGTTGGCCAGAGAGGCTACGGCCGTCGAATCATCGTCGTTTGCCCGAAGTGGATTCGAACAATTGGAGAGTCTATTGTCAGATGAGGGCGATATTTGAATCCTGCCGCCGCGGACCGTTGCGGTGCCCGCGTTGATGCGGGCACCGGTGGTGATCAGTTGGGAACGTTGGCTCCGTAACCCAACTCGCGGAGGGCGGCTTTGATCTTGGACTGGGCTTCGTCGAGGGATTCGGGGGTAGGGGAGTTGTCGGCTCCGGAGATGTCGAAGTCGCCCATGGAGTAGGCGGGGAAGACGTGGGTGTGTAGGTGGGGGACCTCGAGGCCGGCGATTAGGAGGCCGGCGCGTGGAGCGTCGAAGGCGGCGCGGACGGCCTGGCCGATCTTCTGGGCGACGCCCATGAGGCGGGCCATCACCTCGGGGTCGGTGTCTTGCCACTGGTCGATCTCGGCGCGGGGCACCACGAGAGTGTGGCCCTGGGTGACGGGGGCGATGGTGAGGAAGGCGACGAATTCGTCGTCCTCCCAGACGAAGCGGCCGGGGATCTGACCTGCGATGATCGCGCTGAAAACGGATGCCATGCAGGCGAGCCTAGTTAGATCGCGACGTAGTGGGACAGGATGCCCTGTACCTCGTAGATGTCGACCTGGCGGTTGAATCGCTGCTTCACCGGTTCGTGGCTGCCGCTGAGCCAGATGTAGAGCTCGGCGTCGAGGTCGAAGGTGCCCGCCGTTTCGACGGCGAAATGGGTGATCGAGCGGTACGGGATGCTGTGGTAGCTCACCTTGCGGCCGGTGACGCCCTGTTTGTCGATCATGATGAGGCGGCGGTTGGTGAACAGCATGGCGTCGCGGACCAGCAGGTAGGCGGCGTACACCTGCTCGCCCTGGCCGAACAGTTTGGCGTATTCCTGCTGGGCGGCGGCGGGGTCGATGCGACCCGCGTTGCCCATCATGCCGTCGAGCAAGCCCACGATTTCCCCCGCTTCCGCCGTTGGTTCCATTGTGGCCCAGATCAACCCGATACGGCCAGGGTGAACTGTCGTGAACGAGCAGATGTCGGGATCAGGGGGTCGCGAGTGGGCGCGCGGCGGCGCGACTAATCTGTTCCGGTGCGCGTACTCGTCATCGGTTCCGGAGCCCGTGAACATGCCCTCGTCCTGGCGCTGCGCCGGGATCCGTCGGTGACGGCGGTGATCGCCGCCCCGGGCAATCCCGGTATCGGCCAGCAGGCCGAGCTGCGACCGGTCGATCCCTGCTCGGCCGAGGACGTGGCCGCGCTGGCCGGTGAGGTCGCCGCCGACCTGGTGGTGATCGGGCCCGAGGTGCCGCTGGTGCTCGGTGTGGCCGACGCGGTGCGCGCGGCCGGGATCCCCGTGTTCGGCCCGTCGGCCGACGCGGCGCGGATCGAAGGGTCCAAGGCGTTCGCCAAGGATGTGATGGCGGCGGCCGGTGTGCGGACCGCGCACAGCGAGATCGTCGACACCCCGGCCGACCTGGATGCCGCGCTCGACCGTTTCGGCCCCACCTGGGTGGTCAAGGACGACGGTCTGGCCGCGGGCAAGGGCGTGGTGGTGACCGCCGATCGCCGGGCCGCCCGCGATCACGGCGCCGAGCTGCTCGAGCAGGGTCATCCGGTGTTGCTGGAGTCCTTCCTCGACGGGCCGGAGGTTTCGCTGTTCTGCCTGGTCGACGGTGAGACCGTGGTCCCGCTGCTGCCCGCGCAGGACCACAAGCGCGTCGGTGACGGCGACGCGGGCCCCAACACCGGCGGCATGGGCGCCTACACCCCGCTGCCGTGGCTGCCCGCCGAGACGCTCACCGAGATCGTCGACGATGTCGTGAAGCCCGTCGCGGCCGAACTGGTCCGGCGTGGCAGCGGTTTCTCCGGGCTGCTGTACGCCGGCCTGGCGATCGGCGCCAACGGTCCCGCCGTCGTCGAATTCAATTGCCGCTTCGGTGATCCCGAGACCCAGGCGGTGCTCGCGCTGCTCGACAGCCCGTTCGCCGAACTGCTGCACGCCACCGCCACCGGCCGCCTCGCCGAGGTCGAACCGCCGCGCTGGAAGGACGGCTCGGCCATCACGGTCGTGCTCGCCGCCGAGAACTACCCCGCCCGTCCCCGCACCGGCGACGTGATCACCGGCGCCGAGGAAGGCGCCCTCGACGGTGACACCCTCGTCCTGCACGCGGGCACGGCCCTGCGCGAGGACAAGGCGCTGGTCTCCGCGGGTGGTCGCGTCCTCAATGTCGTCGGCATCGGCGAGGACCTGGCCGAGGCCCGCGAACGCGCCTACGCCCGCCTCGCCAAGATCAAGCTCCCCGGCAGCCACTTCCGCACCGACATCGGCGCCACCGAAGTCGTTGTCCCGGAACGGAAGCGGTAGCTGGTCAGGTCAGGCTGAGCCCGTGACGGGCCAGCCAGGCTTGCGGGTCCACGTGCTGGCCGTTCTGGACGATCTCGAAGTGCAGGTGGGGGCCGGTGGAGTCGCCCCGGTTGCCGATGCGGGCGATCTGCATGCCCGCGGGGACGCGTTCGCCAGGCGAGACGAAGAAGTCGTACATGTGGCCGTAGATGCTGATGGTTCCGTCGTCGTGGCGGATACGGACCCACAGGCCGAAGCCCTGGGCGGGGCCCGCCTCGACGACGGTGCCGTCGGCGACGGCGTAGATGGGGCTGCCGATGGGGCCCGCGATGTCGATGCCGCGGTGCATGGTGCCCCAGCGTGAGCCGAAACCTGAGGTGAACAGACCCTTGGCGGGCAGGCTGAAGCCGCCGGTCGACGGGGTGCTCGAACCGGGAACCATGACGCCGGGCACTACGGGGGCGCGCTCACCCATCCAGTCTTGCCACTGTCCCGAGGACGCGGCCGCCGCCTCGGCCTTGGCGCGTTCCAGGGTGGCGCGGGCCGCCGCGGCGACCACCGCGGCCTCGCGGCGCTTCTCGCCGTTGTCGATGGCGACGAGCAGGCGGCGCACCGACTGTGGGTTGGGCGGGATCTGCGGGGGATAGGCGATGGCGACCCGCTGGGCCTCGCCCGGTGCGAGCGGCCTGTCCACGAGGCCGCTGAACTGCCCGTCCGAAGCCACGAGCACCGCGACCACCGCGACGCCCGCGATGAGCACACGCCGCTCGACGAGCACCGCACGCACCCGCTCGCTGCTCGGACTGCGTGACCACAGGTCCGTCGCCTGCCGAGAAGGCCGCTCCCAGAACACTTTCCGAAGGTCACCGCGCCGCAGGTCGGCCGCGATCTCCCCGAGTGCGGGATACTTGGCGACCCACGCCGTCACCCGATCCCGCACCGGAACCCGCGCGGGCAGGTGCTCACGCCAATTGGCGCGCAGGACAAGCCCGTTCACATTCGAACGACGGGTACGTACGGTGCCCGGCCTGTTCGGTGTGGCAACGCCCGTTCCATCGCCGTTCGGCTCGGCCCCACGCGGCATGGATTTACCGTTCGCCTGCGCGTCGCGGGAATCGACCCCGCGCGCAGCCTCGGCGGATGCGGTGTCGCGGTCAGGCTCCCGCACCTCGTCCGACGCGAGTCCCTGCACCTCAGTCCGCCTCATACCGCCCCCACGACCCTGCCCGGCGCCCCACTGCCGGTGGCGTCGGTGCCTGCGTATTCGCTGTCGGAGCCATTGTGCCGACCATATCTGTGCAGGCGCGCGATCGGGTGATCTACCGTCTCTCGGGTGTCCACAGAATCGCTACGGTCGACCATTCCTCCCTTCTACGTGATGGACGTGTGGAAGGCGGCCGCCGAACGGGCCAGGTCACACGGTGACGTGCTGGTGCTCGCGGCGGGTCAGCCGTCGACGCAGGCGCCCGCGCCGGTGCTTCGGGCGACCCGTGCGGCGATCGACCACGAGCTGCTCGGGTACACCGAGACGTTCGGGATCCTGCCGCTGCGCGAGGCCATCGCGGGCCATCACAGCGAGACCTACGGCTACGACGTGCACCCCGACGAGGTAGTGGTGACCACCGGTTCGTCGGGCGCGTTCACGCTGATCTTCCTCGCCGCCTTCGACGTGGGCGACACGGTCGTGGTCGCCCGGCCGGGCTATCCGGCCTACCGCAACACGCTCACCGCCCTCGGTTGCCGCGTCGTGGAGCTCGACTGCGGTCCGCAGACCCGTTTCCAGCCGACGGTGGCGATGCTCGAGGCGCTACCCGAACCGCCCGCGGGGCTGGTGCTGGCGAGCCCGGCGAATCCGACCGGAACCATGATCGACCCCGCCGAACTGGCGGCCATCGCCCGCTGGTGCGAATCCCACGGCACCCTGCTGATCTCCGACGAGATCTATCACGGCATCACCTACGCGGGTGAGCCGACGTCCTCGGCGTGGGAGTTCTCCCGCGACGCGGTGGTGATCGGGTCGGTGTCGAAGTACTTCTCGATGACCGGGTGGCGGCTGGGCTGGATGCTCGCGCCCGCGCACCTGCGTCCCGCGTTGCAGCGGCTGGCGTCGAACATGACCGTGTGCCCGCCCGCGATCTCGCAGTACGCGGCGGTGCACGCCTTCGGGCCCGAGGCCAAGGACGAACTCGACGGGCACGTGCGCCGGTACGCGACCAATCGGGCGTTGCTGCTCGAGGGTTTGCCGGCGCTCGGCATCACGGATCTGGCGCCCGCCGACGGTGCCTTCTACGCCTACGCGGATATCGGTCATTTGACCAGTAATTCACTGGAGTGGTGCGCCCGGGTTCTCGCCGAAACCGGGGTGGCGGTGGCACCGGGTCTGGACTTCGATACCGAGCGCGGTCTTCGCACGATTCGCTTTTCCTTCGCAGGCGCCACAAACGACATTTCCGCAGCGCTGGACCGGTTGTCAACGGTGATGTCCCCCAACAACTTTCCCTAGTACGAACACATCGGTGCCGGGATACGGTAAAACTCAGATATCCCGAATTCCCAGCGTTTCCCCGATGACGATTGCGCACGGTTGAACTGATGATGACTGGCACGATGGCACGGTGACCACCGCGACGACTCCGAAAGGCGAACGACGTCGCCAGGCTCTGGTGGCGGCGGCGGCTGAACTGTTGCTCGAAGGCGGCTTCGACGCCGTGCGACATCGTTCGGTGGCCTCGAGAGCCGATCTTCCCCTCGCGTCCACCACCTACTACTTCGCCTCACTGGAAGATCTGATCGCCAGCGCCGTCGAGTTCAGCGGCGCCCGTGAGCTCGACGCGATGCGCCGCCGCGTCGGCGACGTGAGTCACCGCCGCCGCGGCACCGAGGCGACCGTCGACCTGGTGCTCGACCTGCTGGTCGGCCCCGACGACAGCGATCTCGACGCCCGTGGCCAACTGATCGCCCGCTACGAGCGGTCGGTCGCCTCCGCGCGGCACCCCGAGCTGCGCGAGGTGCAGCTACGACTACGCACCCAGCTCGAAGACCTGCTCGCCGACGTGTTGCGCCGCTCCGACCGGGTGGTGCGCCCCGAGCAGTTACGCAGGCTCGTCGCCGTCGTCGACGGTGCCGTCGTCGCCGCGCTGATCGAGGGACACCCCGAGCCGCGCCGCCCCGCCCGAGCCGGATTGCTCGAGATGATCGACATCGTCGCCCCGCCCGTGGTGCCCAACATGATGCCCCAGCAGGGCGAACGGGTCAGGCAACTAGACTGAGTGCTCGTGAGCCTCGTCCCGAATGTCCTCGCCACCCGATACGCCAGCCCGGAGCTCGTCGCGCTCTGGTCGCCCGAGAACAAGATCGTGCTCGAGCGCAAGCTGTGGCTCGAGGTGCTGCGTGCCCAGTCGCAGCTCGGGATCGACGTTCCCGCAGGGGTGGTCGAGGACTACGAGCGGGTCATCGATCACGTGGACCTGGCCTCGATCGCCGAGCGCGAGCGGGTCACCCGCCACGATGTGAAGGCCCGCATCGAGGAGTTCAACGCGCTGGCCGGGCACGAGCACGTGCACAAGGGCATGACCAGCCGCGACCTCACCGAGAACGTGGAGCAGCTGCAGATCCGGCTCTCGCTCGAGCACGTCTACGACCACGGTGTCGCCATCGCGGCGCGGCTCGGTGAGCGGGCCGCCGAGTATCAGGCGCTGGTGATGGCCGGTCGCTCGCACAACGTCGCCGCGCAGGCCACCACCCTCGGCAAGCGTTTCGCCTCCGCCGCCGACGAGGTGCTCGTCGCGCTCACCCGGTTGCGCGAGCTGATCGACCGCTACCCGCTGCGCGGCATCAAGGGCCCGATGGGCACCGCCCAGGACATGCTCGACCTGCTCGACGGTGACGCGGGCAAGCTCGCCGCCCTCGAACAGCAGGTGGCCACCCACCTCGGGTTCAAGAACGTCTTCACCAGCGTGGGTCAGGTGTACCCGCGCTCGCTCGACCACGACGTGCTCTCGGCGCTGGTGCAGCTGGGTGCCGGGCCGTCGTCGTTCGCGCACACCATTCGCCTGATGGCGGGCCACGAGCTGGTCACCGAGGGATTCCAGCCGGGTCAGGTCGGTTCCTCGGCCATGCCGCACAAGATGAACACCCGGTCCTGCGAGCGGGTGAACGGTCTGCAGGTGGTGCTGCGCGGTTACGGTTCGATGGCCGCTGAGCTGGCGGGCGCGCAGTGGAACGAGGGCGACGTGTTCTGCTCGGTGGTGCGTCGTGTCGCGCTGCCCGATGCCTTCTTCGCCATCGACGGGCAGATGGAGACGTTCCTGACCGTGCTCGCCGAGTTCGGCGCCTACCCGGCCGTCGTCTCGCGCGAGCTCGACCGGTACCTGCCGTTCCTGGCCACCACGCGCATCCTGATGGCGGCGGTGCGGGCCGGTGTCGGCCGTGAGACGGCGCACGAGGTCATCAAGGAGCACGCGGTCGCCGTCGCCCTCGCCATGCGTGAGCAGGGTCGCGAACCCGATCTGCTCGACCGGCTCGCCGCCGACGACCGGATGCCGCTCGACCGCGCCGCCCTCGACGCCGCACTGGCCGACAAGTCCGCGTTCATCGGCGCGGCCACCGACCAGGTGTCCGAGGTGATCGCCCAGGTGCAGAAGCTGGTCGAGGCCAACCCGGAGGCCGCGCGGTACACGCCCTCGCCGATTCTGTAGCGCCGTGCGTGTGAGCCCGCCACTGCCCGCCCTGCGGCGGCGGTGGCGGGCTTTCGTGCGTTTTCGATACCGTGCGCGGATGAATCCGTACACGATCTTCTCCGACATCGTCGCCGGGCGGGCGCCCGCCTCCAGGGTGTACGAGGACGATGATGTGCTGGCGTTCATGGACATTCGTCCCGTGACGCCCGGCCATGTGCTCGTGGTGCCCAAGGTGGCCGCGCCGAGCCTGGCCGATCTCGATCCGGTGCTGGGCGGCAAGCTCTTTCAGGTGGGACAGCAGATCGCGGCCGCCCTGCGCGCCAGCGAGGTGGCCGCCGACGGCGTGAATTTCTTTCTCGCCGACGGGGTTACGGCCGGGCAGGAAGTGTTCCACGTGCACCTGCACGTCATTCCGCGCACGCCCGGCGACGGCTTCGGGTTGCGCGCGCGACCCACCTCGCCCGCTCGCGCCGATCTGGACTATCTCGCGGGCTCGATCCGGGGCGCTCTTACCCGCTGACCAGCGATTTCGGACGAAGCGGGCAATATATACCCAAAAATTTGCCGAAGAAACGCCCAAATCGCCGAATGCTTCCTCGACGTTCCTCGGTGGGTTACTTTGGACTGTCATTGGCATGCGGTTATGGAGGGTAGATCGTGCGTCGTTCAGGTGTTGCTGCATCAGTGCTGGCATTCGCCATCGCGTTCATCGGTCCGGGCGTTCTGCAACCCGCACCCGCCGCGGCCGCGGACATCGTCGGGGAGCGTGCGCTCACCCCGAACCGCACCGCGATCACCGTCACCTCGCCCGCCATGGGGCGCAATATCGAGCTGCAGGTTCTGCACCCGGCGGGTGGCGGGTCGCGCGGTACGTACTACCTGCTCGACGGACTCGATCCGGGCATCGGCCAGAGCACCTGGACCAATGCCACCGACGCCGAGGCGTTCTTCCGTGGCAAGCACGTGAACGTGGTGCTGCCGATGGGCGGACAGGCCAGCTACTACACCGACTGGATCGCCGACGACCCGCGTTTCGGCCGCTACAAGTGGGAAACGTTCCTCACCCGTGAACTGCCCGGCCTCATCGACGCCCGCTTCGACGGCAACGGCGTGAACGCCATCGGCGGCCTGTCGATGGGCGGCAACGCTGCCTACATCCTGGCCGCCCGCAACCCCGGCCTCTACCGGGCCGTCGCCGGCTACAGCGCGTGCCCGGACATGGGCATGGCGGCGGGCGCGATGATGTTCTCCATCACCAACCGCGGTGGTAACCCGCTCAATATGTGGGGTGCGCCGGGCGGTCCCGAATGGGCGGCGCACGACCCGGCCCAGCTGCTCGACAACCTGCGCGGCAAGGCGCTCTACATGTCGACCGGCACCGGCATCCCCGGTCACCACGAGGCCCAGCTCAAGCCTCAGCTGCCGGAGAACATCGTTCTCGGCGGTCCCATCGAGGTCGGCGTCAACGGTTGCATGGCCTCCTTCGGCCAGCGTCTGGCCGCCGCGGGCATCGGTGCCGACATCGACTACCACCCCGTCGGCACCCACTCCTGGGGCTACTGGCAGGACGCCCTGCACCACTCCTGGCCAACCATCGGGCCCGCTCTCGGGGCCTAGCGGGTCGAGCGACGGCGCAGCAATGCGCCGCCCGCCACGGCCAGGATCGAAAGCGCCACGGCGACAAGGACGTAACCGGCGGGGAAGCCGAGAATTTCGACGTACTCCTTCTTGATTATGCGGTCGCGCACGGTGGCGTCGGTGTCGGCCGGGGCGAAGGTGAAGTCGGAGGTGATGGCGGTGGGGCGGGGGATGGAGACCGACAGTTCGGTCAGGTAGGTCTTGCCTGCGGCGAGCGCGATCAGATCGGGGTCGGTGATCGCGCCCACGGGTGAAGCGAATTCGGTCGTGGTGAACTGGGATTCGGTGTCGGCGTCGGTGCGGGTGAGGCGGTGGTCGCCGAAGACGTAGAGGTGTACCGATTGGGGAGTGGTCGCCGCCGCCGACATGCGCATCGGATAGACGAGGCGATCGGAATCGAAGGTGAGGCGCACCGGGTCGAGGGCGCCGTCGAGGGATTCGGGGCTGGTGAGCCGCATGGCGACGAACGACCAGCCTTCGCGCAGATACGGCTCGAGGGTGGCGCTCACCTCCGGCCGAAGCTGATAGCCGTTGGCGGACAACCACTCCCGCACGCCGGTGAGGTCGCCGCCGCGTAGCGTTGTCGCCTCGAGTGGACCCAGTTGCACCTGGCCGAGTACTTCCGGCCCGGAACCCGGTGCACCGGCGGAGGATTCGTACCTGTCGCTGTCGAACCAGTAGCGGTCGACGACCACCTCCGGCGCGGTGAGTCGCGACAACTCGGCGAACGACGCGGCACTACCGGCCGACACCGTGGCAGGCGTGGGGGTCGGCACGATGAGCGCCGCGTCGGCACCGGTGAACCGCATCCCCAAACGCATCAGAATGGTTTCGCGTCGACCGTCCCAGCCGAGCACGGCGGTCTCACTGTCCACGCGCGCGGAGCCGTCGCCGCTCACCACCCCGCCACACGCACACGCCACCGCGGGCGCTACGACAACCGAACCGGAAGCCAGCAGCAGCGCACCGGCGACAACAAGCGAACGAACCGTCCCGCGAATCCCCATGCGAGCAGGTTACGGACCCCGCCCCGAGCCGCCATCCGCAGAAATACTCACCGCCACGAGCGGGGTGGATCCCGGTGACGGCCGAGTTGGCGGGCCGGGCCCGGGGGCGGCGACTACGGTGGACCCATGGCTGGCGAGAATCAGACGGTGGTGTCGGCGCCGATCGCGAAGAAGGTGCCCGTCGAACGGGTGCACCACGGCGACACGTTCGTCGACGAGTACGAGTGGCTACGGGACAAGGAAGATCCCGAGGTCATCGCGTACCTGGAGGACGAGAACGCCTACACCGCGGCGCGCACCGATCAGCTGCAGCCCCTGCGGGACAAGATCTTCGACGAGATCAAGGCGCGCACCCAGGAAACGGACCTGTCGGTGCCGACCCGGCTGGGGGAGTACTGGTACTACTCGCGCAGCTTCGAGGGCAAGCAGTACGGCGTGCACTGCCGCTGTCCGATCGACGCCGAGGCCGAGGGCATCGACGCCTGGACGCCGCCGCAACTCGAGGTGGACACCTCCATCGAGGGTGAGCAGGTGCTGCTCGACAGCAATGTGCTCGCCGAGGGCCTCGACTTCTTCGCACTCGGCGCGTTCTCGCTGAGCCACGACGGCAACCTGCTCGCCTACTCGGTCGACAGCACCGGCGACGAGCGCTACACCCTGCGCATCAAGGACCTGCGCACCGGCGAACCGCTGCCCGACGAGGTCGTCGGCGCCGCACCGGGGGCCACCTGGTCGCTGGACGGGACGCACATCTTCTATCAGACCGTCGACGAATCCTGGCGCCCCGACACCGTGTGGCGGCACCGCGTCGGCACCGCGTCCACCGACGACGTGAAGGTCTTCCACGAGCCCGACGAGCGCTACTGGGTGAGCGTCGGCGCGACCCGCTCCGAGAAGTACCTGATGATCTGGCTCGGTTCCAAGATCACCACCGAGGGCTGGGTGCTGGAGTCGGACAACCCCGAGGGCGAGTTCCGGGTGCTGCTGCCCCGGCGCGAGGGTGTGGAGTACTCGGCCGAACACGCGGTGATCGCGGGTGAGGACCGTTTCCTGATCCTGCACAACGACGTGGTCGACGGCGTGAAGGCGGAGAACTTCGTTCTCGCGCAAGCGCCTGCCACCGACCCGTCGGACATGACGATCCTGATCGGGCACCGCGAGGACGTGCGGCTCGAGGACATCGACGCCTTCGCCGACCACCTGGTGCTCGGCTACCGCCGCGGCGCCCTGCCCCGCCTCGCGGTGTGGCCGCTCACCCCGGCCGGCTACGGCGAGCTGACCGAACTCGAGTTCGGGCTCGAATTGTTCTCCGCCGGTATGGGATCCAGCCCGGAGTGGGAGCAGCCGACGCTGCGGGTGGGCGTCACCTCGTTCATCACCCCGATGCAGGTGTTCGACTACGTGCCTGCCACCGGGGAACTGCTGCTGCGCAAGGAGCAGCCGGTGCTCGGCGGTTACAACGCCGAAGACTATGAGCAGCACCGTGATTGGGCGGTTGCCTCCGACGGCACCCGTATCCCGATCTCGCTGATCCAGCGGCGCGATCTGCCGCCGGGCCCCAAGCCGATGCTGCTCTACGGGTACGGCTCCTACGAGGCGAGCATCGATCCGTCGTTCTCGGTGTCGCGGCTGTCGCTGCTGGATCGCGGCATGGTGTTCGCGGTGGCGCACGTGCGCGGCGGCGGCGAGATGGGCCGGCTCTGGTACGAGCACGGCAAGACCCTGTCGAAGATGAACACCTTCACCGACTTCGTCTCCGTCGCAAGCCATCTCGTCGACGCGGGCACCACCGCGCCCGACCGGCTCGTCGCCGACGGCGGCAGCGCGGGCGGTCTGCTGATGGGTGCGGTGGCCAACCTGGCTCCGGAGCTGTTCGCGGGCATCCTGGCCAATGTCCCGTTCGTCGACCCGCTCACCTCCATCCTCGATCCGTCGCTGCCGCTGACGGTGATCGAGTGGGACGAGTGGGGTAACCCGTTGGCCGACAAGGACGTCTACGAGTACATGAAGTCGTACTCGCCGTACGAGAACGTCGAGGCCAAGGACTATCCGCCGATCCTGGCGATCACCAGCCTCAACGACACCCGTGTGCTGTACGTGGAACCGGCCAAGTGGGTCGCCAAGCTGCGCGCCACCAAGACCGGTGACAGCGAAGTGCTGCTGAAAACGGAGATGAGCGCGGGCCACGGCGGCGTGAGCGGCCGCTACGAGAAGTGGAAGGAAGTCGCGTTCGAGTACGCCTGGGTGCTGGACACGGTGGGCTTGGCCGACAAATAGACGCTCGCCGACAAATAGACGCTCGCTAGGAGTTCATCGCGCAACCACGCTGCCGTCACCTCCGGCTGCCATCGTTGACACATGAACGGCGAGCTGATCGTTTCGGTGTCGGGAATCCGGGATACCACGCGCGATGCCGCGATCGAGTTCGCGGAGCTGATGGATCAGCGCGGGGTGCGGCTGTCGTTGCTGGTCGCGCCCCGGCTGAAGGGCAAATACCGGCTGGTCGACGACCCGGCGACGCAATCGTGGTTGCGCGGGCGGCGGCTGGCCGGTGACGCCATCGTGCTGCACGGCTACGACCAGGCGGCCACCAAGTCGCGGCGGGCCGAATTCGCCACGCTGCCCCGGCACGAGGCGACGCTGCGGCTCAAAGCGGCCGATCGGGTGATGGAACAGGTGCAGTTGCGCACCCGGCTGTTCGCCGCCCCGCGCTGGGATGCCTCCGCCGGTGCGCTCGCCGCGCTCCCCGACGTGGGGTTCCGCCTCGCCCTCGGCCTGACGACCATGCTCGACCTGGAAAACAATGTGGTGCAGCGTTCCCGGGTGTACGGCATCGGTGAGGGGTTCCGGGCCGAACCCTGGTGGTGCCGGGCGCTGGTGATGGGCGCGGCCCGCACGGCCCGGCGCGGCGGCGTCCTGCGCCTGGCGATCTCGGGGGCGCAGTTGCAGCGTTCGGGTCCGCGCCAGGCCGTGCTCGACGCGGTCGACCTCGCGCTCTACCACGGTGCCCGCAGCACCGTTTACCGCTGGGAGCCGGTCCCGGCGAGCAAGGCCGCCTGACCGGCCCCGCCGCGCGCGAATCGGCGATCACCCGCGCGCGGCGGCGGCCTATCGGCTGCCCTGCTTTCGCTGTCCGAACATTCGCGCTGTAATCGTGCCCGTTTCGAAGCCGCCGGTCGGCTGCCGCACGGTTACGATCCTCAAGCGTTATTCGAGGGTTTCCGCTAGTTGTGCGAACACAGCAGGAGGCAGCGCTGATGACGGGCACCGCGACGAAAGCCGCGACCACGACGAAATACCTGTCCTGGGTGACATTGGCGCTGATGACCACGAGTTCGGTGGCCAGCCTGCGTTCCGCACCGACAATGGCCGTCTACGGACTGGCCTGTGTATTCCTCTACATCGTTCCCGCCGTTCTCTTTCTCATGCCGACCTCGCTGGTGGCGGCGGAATTGGCATCGGGCTGGGACGGCGGTGTCTACAAATGGGTGGGCGACGGCCTGAGTAAACCGCTGGGTTTCCTCGCGGTGTGGTGCCAGTTCGCCATGACGATCTTCTACTATCCGAGCCTGCTGGCTTATGTGGCAAGCACTTTCGCCTATATCATTCACCCCTCGCTGGCGTCGAACGGCCCGTACGTGGCGATCGTGATCATCACCGTCTACTGGGCTGGGGTGTATGTGTCCTCGCGCGGCACGACGACGGTTGCCGGGTTGTCCAGCATGGGGCTGATCATCGGCACGCTGGTTCCCGGCACGCTGCTCGTCGTCCTCGGGCTGGTGTTCCTCAGCCAGGGCAATCCATCGGCGGCACCGATGGACTCGGCGCATCTGCTGCCTGCCTGGACCGGCCTGGCGAGCCTGGTCCTGATCGTGAACAACTTCCTGTCCTACGCGGGGATGGAGATGAACGCGGTCCACGTGTCGTCGCTGCGCGACCCCGGCAGGCAATTTCCCAAGGCCATGGCATTGGCGGCGGGGTTGGTGCTGGTCATCTTCATCCTGCCCGCCCTGGCGATCAGCTGGGTGGTGCCCTCGGCCAGCCTGAGCCTGACAGCCGGTGTGATGCAGGCGTTCGACGGATTCTTCAGCCACTTCCACATCGGATTCCTCACCCCGATCGTCGGCATCGCCCTGGTGGCAGCCGCACTGGGCGGGATGCTCACCTGGCTGGCCGGACCGTCCAAGGGGCTGCTGCTGATCGGGCGAAGCGAGGGCTATCTGCCGCCGGTTCTCACCCGGCTCAACAAGCACGGTGTGCAGCAGAACATGCTGGTCGCCCAAGGAGTTTTCACCACGGCCATCGCCTTGCTCTACGCATTGATTCCCAATGTGTCGAGCGCGTATTGGATTCTGTCGGTGATCACCACGCAGGTGTATCTCATCATGTATGTGCTGATGTTCGCCGCGGCCGCGAAATTGCGCCGCGACGACCCGGATCATCCCCGTGGTTACCGGGCGCCCGCGCTGTATGCGCTGTGTCTGCTCGGATCGGTGTCCTCGGTGGCGGCGTTCGCCATCGGTTTCGTGCCGCCCTCGCAATTCGGTAGCGGTAGTCCGCTGGTGTATTTCGCGATCGTCGGCGGCGGTATGGGCATCGTCGGGCTGCTCATTCCCTATCTGTTCTACCGGAATCGCCGGGAAAGCTGGAAGATCGCCGTTCCGCAGGAGGCGCAGTGATGAGTACCGCAGATGCCCCCGATCGCACCAGGATCTGGATATATCTCACGGCCGCCGTGCTACTCGTCGTCTTCGCCTTGATCGGGCTTCTCACCTTCGACGAAATCCACCGGAACAACGAAGCCACCGCGAAAGCCGAACAGCTGCACAGCAATTTGCTCGCCGCAGGCCTGCCCGCGCCCGAGCCGGATGTCATCGCCTCGGCGCTCGGTGACGACGGCGGTTCGGTGTGCCAGGACCCGGACGCTGCCCACATCAAGGCGAAATATCAAGCCGCACTGAGCAATGGCGCCTCCGGACCCGGACAGCGCCCGGTGATCGGCTCGAAGGAGGCCGCCGAGGCGGTCGGGCAGGCCATCGCCGTCTACTGCCCGCAACACCTGGCCGACTACCGTGCACATCTCGACACCCTGCATCTCGACGACACGACGAAGTGAGGCCACCGATGACCGAGGCTCCCGATGTCGACGCGCTGCGCGCCAAGGTTTCCGGACTCATGGGTGAGGCGAAAGACGACCTCGCACAGTTGGTTTCGTTCCGGTCCGTGGCCGATCCGCGCCAGTTCCCGGCGGAAGGCTGTACGCGGGCCGCGCAGTGGGTGGCCGAAGCGTTCACCGCGCTCGGGCTGACGGTCGGCCTGCACGAGACACCTGACGGCAGCAATGCCGTCATCGGGCACCGGCCGGGTCCGCCCGGCAGCCCGACGGTACTGCTGTACTGCCACTACGACGTGCAACCACCACTCGATGACGAGGCATGGGAAACCCCGGTCTGGACGCTCACGGAGAAGAACGGCCGCTGGTACGGCCGCGGCGCCGCGGACTGCAAGGGCAATATCGTCACCCACCTCACGGCCCTGCGCGCGATCGGCCCCGACTTCCCGGTCGGCATCAAGCTGGTGGCGGAGGGCTCGGAGGAACAGGGCACCGGCGGGCTGGAGAAATTCGTCGTCGCGAATCCCGAGCTGCTCACCGCCGATGCCATCCTGGTGGCCGACTGCGGCAATTTCGCCGTCGGGCTGCCGACCTTCACCCAGACCCTGCGCGGTCAGGTGAATGTCGTCGTCACCGTGACGACCCTCGCCGGGCCGATGCATTCGGGCATGTTCGGTGGGCCCGCACCCGACGCGCTGGCGGCGATGATCCAGCTGCTGTCGTCCCTGCGCGACGAACACGGCAACACCACCGTCGACGGCCTCACCGCCGACCAGCAGTGGACCGGCGTGCAATACCCGCCCAAGGACTTCCGGGCCGACGCGGGCGTCCTCGACGGCGTGGACCTGATCGGCGGCGGCACCGTCGCCGACATGCTGTGGGCCCGTCCGGCGCTGACCGTGCTCGGCATGGACGTGCCAGCGGTGGTCGGCTCGTCGGCGGCGATCCAGCCGAGCACAAGGGCGCGGCTCAACCTGCGCATCCCGCCCGGCACCGACCCCCGACACGCCTACGAACTGCTGGAAAAGCATCTGCGGGCGCACACGCCGTGGAACGCGCGACTCGACATCGAACTGGAGGGGCTCGGCGAACCGTTCGTCGCCGCCGAACACGGCCCCGCCCGCGACGCGATGTCCGCGGCGATGGCGACCGCGTACGGCCGACCGGCCACGACGGAAGGACAGGGCGGTTCCATCCCCCTGTGCAATATCTTCGCCGACACCTACCCCGAGGCCGAGATCATGCTGATCGGGGTCGAGGAACCCAAATGCCTCATCCACGCGCCCAACGAGAGCGTCGATCCGAGCGAGATCGAGCACATGGCGTTGGCCGAGGCACTGTTCCTGCGCACCTACGCGCGTTAGAACTGGTCCTGGTCCTCGGGGTCGATCACCCGGAACTCGGTACCAGCCGGCGCCATCTCGGCGAGGCGCCCGAAGTAGATGCCGTGCGCGGAGCGATCGATGATGCCGAAATGGATCGGCAGGGCGGTGCGTGGGTTGACCGCGCGCAGGTAGTCGACGGTGTCCCAGATCCGCATCCACGGGGCGACGGCCGGGATGGCGAGCACACCGACCGGCACCGGCGGCACCCAGAGGGAGTCACCCGGATGCACCAGCTGCGCGGGGTCGGCGGCGGTGCCGAGCTGGAAGACCGTGTTGTCGATCACCGGGATCTCGGGGTGGATCACCGCGTGGCGGCCGCCGCCACCGGTGATCTGTAAGTCGCCGATGTCGAGCACCTGACCGGCCGATACCGGCTCCCAGCCCTCGCTGCGCTGCTGGGCGGTCTGCGGGTCGGACAGCAGCCGCGCGCCCGGATTGGCGTCGATCAGGTCGGCGATCCGGTTCGGGTCGATGTGGTCGGGGTGCTGGTGGGTCACCGCGATCGCGTCCAGACCGGTGATGCCCTCGAATCCGTGGGCGAACGTGCCGGGATCGAACAGCACTTTCGCGCCGTGCAGTTCCACGAGGATGCAGGAGTGGCCGAAGTGGGCGATACGCATGACCCGATGCTATTCGCCACCGACCCCGGAACGCGGGCACGACGGCCGGGTCAACTAGGATTTCTACGTAACCCCCACACCACATGAGGAGCATTGCGTGGCACGAGTCGTGGTCGAGGTCATGCCGAAGGCCGAGATTCTGGACCCCCAGGGGCAGGCCGTGGTCGGCGCGCTCCCACGTCTGGGATTCGCCGGCATCTCGGATGTACGGCAGGGCAAGCGATTCGAGCTCGAGGTGGACGACAGCGTCTCCGACGCTCAGCTCGAACAGATCGCCGAGGCGCTGCTGGCCAATACGGTGATCGAGGACTGGAAGGTCGTCCGGGTCTCATGAGTGTTCGCATCGGGGTCATCACGTTCCCGGGCACGCTCGACGATGTCGACGCGGCCCGCGCGGTGCGGCTGGCCGGCGCCGACGCGGTGAGCCTGTGGCACGCCGACGCCGACATCAAGGATGTCGACGCGGTGATCGTGCCCGGCGGCTTCTCCTACGGCGACTACCTGCGTTGCGGCGCCATCGCCCGGTTCGCGCCGGTGATGGGCGAAGTGGTCCGGGCCGCCGGTCAGGGTCTGCCGGTGCTCGGCATCTGCAACGGCTTCCAGGTGCTGTGCGAGGCCGGGCTGCTGCCCGGTGCGCTCACCCGCAACGAGGGCCTGCACTTCATCTGCCGGGACGAATGGCTCACGGTCGAGGCGACGAATACCGCCTGGACCTCGCGGTACGAGCCGGGCGCGCAGATCCTCATCCCGCTCAAGTCGGGTGAGGGCCGTTTCCAGGCGTCGACGAAGGTGCTCGACGAACTGGAGGGTGAGGGCCGCGTGGTGTTCCGCTACTCCGGTGAGAACCCCAACGGCTCGCAGCGCGGAATCGCAGGCATCTCCTCGGCCAACGGCCGGGTCGTCGGCCTGATGCCGCACCCCGAGCACGCCACCGAGGCGCTCACCGGGCCCAGCGACGACGGTCTCGGAATGTTCTTCTCCGTGATCGACAGCTTCGTCAACGCCTGACTCAGCCCAACCGGTCGATGATGTCGAAGTCGACTCCGTCGGCCCGCGCCAGGTGCGTGGGGCCGACGGCCTGATTGCCGAGGAAACCGCGCCGGGTGGCCGGGCCGTCGACGGCCAGGCCGTCGGCCAGCCGGGCCTGCACGGTCGGCACGTCGAGCGTGCCGACGGTGTCGGCGACACTGCGCAGCAGGTGCACCGCCTCGTAGGTGGAATTGCCGAACGTCGTGAGCACCGGGGCGAACTTCCCCTGGTGGTGGCGGTAGCGAGCGCGGCGGCCGTCGTTGTCGTCGAGGAAGAAGCTCGAGGCGACATACAGGTTCTTGTTGGCGCCGGGGCCCGCGCTGAGCAGCACATTCTCGTCCACCGCCGGGCTGAGACGCGGCAGGAAATCCGATAGCCCCACCGCGGTGAACTGCCTGTTGAAGCGGGCGGTGTCGGCACCGACCATCAGGATCAGGACGGCATCGGCGAACAGCAGGGCGGGTTCGTCCAGGAAGTTCGCGAAGTCCGTGGTGCCCATCGGCACATAGCGTTCCAGCACGATATCGGCGGGTGAGGGCAGCGCACGACGCAGCGCGTGCGCGGTATGGCGCGGCCAGACGTAGTCGTTGCCGATCACCGCCCAGCGGCGCACCCCCAGCTCCCGGCCCATCCACGCGGCGGCGGGCACGGTCTGGTGATCGGGGTGTTCGCCGACCATCAGCACGCCCGCGCGCTCGTCGGGCAGACCCTCGTGGTCGGTGGCGTACAGATATGGCACCCGGCTGTCGACGGCGGTGGCGACCGCACGGCGCACCGCGGAGGTGTGCCAGCCGGTGATCGCGCCGACCATTCCGGTGGCGAGCAGTGCCTCCACTTCGGTGGCGACCACACTCGGTCGGCGGCCGCCGTCGATGGTGGTGAGCCGGATCTCACGGCCGAGAATGCCTGTGCCGCTGTTGATTTCGTCTACCGCCAGCGATATCGCCGCAGTACACGACGGTGCGATGATGCCACCCGGGCCCTGGGTGGGCACGATCGAGAGAATCTCGATCGTCTCATCCCGGCTCTCGTCGAAGGTGGGCATTCTGTACTCTATCGCCTAGCTCGAGCAGCATTGTTCGAATGAATTTCTCGGCAGGTGGGAATGCGATCGGTGTCCATCATAAGTGGCTGTTCCACGCTGCACGGCGCCCTGCGCTCGGCAGAGCGAAATTGGGTGCGCCGATTAGACGCGGCGCTGTCGGCCGACAATCTCACCGACGACCACTGGGCGATTCTCACCCAGCTGTCCACCGAGCACGGCGTGACCATGTCGGAGCTGGCTTCGCAGGCCCGCCTCGCCCCGTCCTCGGCCACCCGGCACGCCGACAATCTCGCCGAGCGCGGCCTGATCTTCCGCGTCGCGGCCACCGATGACCGGCGGCGGATTCTCATCGGGCTGAGCAGCCTCGGCGCCAAGCTCGTGGCCAAGATCCGGCGGGAAGAACAGCTGGCCGAAGAGGAGTTGAAGGCGCGGCTGGGAGCCCGACGCTACAACGACCTCGTCGCCGCCCTCGCCGTCATCGCCGACCAGTAGCGGGTGCCGGTCCCGGCGTTCGGCCGCCGGAGCCGACGGTATTGCCCCTAGGATCGGCTTCATGCCGGTATCTCTGACTGCGGCCACGGCCAGTGGGTTGTGTGCGTTCATCGATGCTTCGCCGTCGCCGTTCCATGTGTGCGCCACGGTCGCGGCGGAATTGGATGCCAATGGCTTCACGCCGTTGACCGAGGCGCGGTCCTGGGACGACGCGGGTGGGAAACACTATGTGGTCCGTGGCGGTTCGCTGATCGCCTGGGCCGATTACGACGCGGCACCCGCCGACCCGTTTCGCGTGGTCGGGGCGCATACCGACAGCCCCAATCTGCGGGTGAAGCAGCATCCGGATCTGGCCGGGTCCGGCTGGCAGCTGGTCGGGCTCGAGCCCTACGGTGGGGCCTGGCTCAATTCGTGGCTCGACCGGGAACTGGGGATCTCGGGGCGGCTCAGTGTGCGCGACGGTGCGCGGATGCGCGACGTGCTGGTGCGCGTCGACGAACCGATTCTGCGGGTGCCGCAGCTGGCGATCCACCTGTCCGAGGACCGGCGCGGGGTGACGCTGGACCCGCAACGTCACGTGAACGCCATCTGGGGCATCGGTGATTCGCCCGCCTCGTTCTTGGATTTCGTGGCTGAGCGTGCCGAGGTGGACGGTGACTCGGTGCTCGGCTGGGAACTGATGACCCACGATCTGGCGCCGAGCACCATCGTCGGCCGCCATCACGACCTGGTGAGCGCGCCGCGCCTGGACAATCAGGGCACCTGTTATGCCGGACTGCAGGCGTTCCTCGCCGCCGCCGACGACCCCGGCGCGGCCACAGCGGTGCTGGTGATGTTCGACCACGAAGAAGTGGGCAGTCAGTCCGATCGCGGCGCCCAATCGGATCTGCTGCCCGCCGTGCTCGAGCGGATCGTGCTCGCCCGTGGTGGTGGACGCGCGGATTACCTTGCCGCACTTGCCGGTTCGGTGGTCGCCTCCGGTGACATGGCACATGCCACGCACCCGAACTATCCCGACCGCCACGAACCCGCGCACCGGATCGAGGTCGGCGGTGGGCCGGTGCTCAAGGTCAACCAGAACCTGCGCTACGCCACCGACGCCGCCGGTGCCGGGGCGTTCGCGCTGGCGTGCGCCCAGGCCGAGGTGCCGTTGCAGCGGTATGTGCACCGCGCCGATCTGCCGTGCGGATCGACCATCGGCCCGATGACCGCGGCCCGCACCGGAATATCCACCGTCGACGTGGGCGCACCGCAGCTGGCCATGCATTCCTGCCGCGAACTGATGGGCGCCGCCGACATCCCCGCCTACGCCTCGGCGCTGGCCGCCTTCCTCACGCCGACGCCACTGGACTGAGGCCGATAGGTGATCACCGCGTACACCAGGACCGCGAAAGTGGCCCACACGTAGGTACTTCCGATGATCTGCTGCCACCACGCCCAGTCCAGCTCGTGATCACTGTTGTGCGGCAGCAACCATTGCGGGCCGATGACGAAGACCACCGTGAACACGGCGACCAGCGTCGTGAACGCGCGTGAACGCCTGCGCACCGCCAGGTCGACGGCGACGACCAGCGCCAGGGCCACCCACACCCAGTGATGCGACCACGACACCGGCGAGACGAGCAGGATCGCGGCGGCGTTCACCAGCATGGCCGCGACGTCACGACCCGCCTCGATGAGCCGGTACATCCACACCGCCGCCAGCGTGATCGTCAACGCCGACAGCAGGACCCAGAGCGCGGTGGCCACCGAGGAGTCGATGCCGAGCCGGTACAGGGTGCCCTTGATCGACTGGTTCCCGGCGAAATACGGCGTGCCGATGCGGCCGGTGTCGGTGACCGTGTGGAACCAGTATTCGACCGAGTCGCTCGGGAAGAGCAGGAAGCCGACGCCGATCGCGCCCGCGGCCGAAACCACCAGTGTCGCCGCGGCTTTCCAATCGCGGCGCAGCAGGAAATACAGCAGATAACCGGCCGGGATCAGCTTGATCGACACGGCGATGCCGATCAGCATTCCGCGGGGCCAGAACGGTTTGCGCACCAGGATGTCGACGGTGACCGCGGCCATCAGGATCAGGTTGATCTGCCCGAAATTGACCGTCTGCCGCACCGGTTCCAGGAACTGGGCGAGGCCGAGCCCGGCGATCACCACGGCCAGCACCGTGATCCGGTCGAACTCGGGCCGCACCCGGATCAGCACGAGCCACAGCGCGATCGCCAGGCTGAGCAATGAGGTGGTGAGCACGAGCACCTCGGCCGCGACCAGCGGCAGCAGGGCCAGCGGAACGAAGAACAACGCGGCGAGCGGGGGATAGGTGAACGGCAGGCCGAGCCCGCGCACCGGCGGCATCGGTCCGTAGAGGTCGCCGCCGTCGAGCCAGACACGGGCACCGGTGCGGTAGACCTGCAGGTCGATGAAGCCGGTCCACCAGTTCGCGACGAAGGCGATCACGCCGGAGACCACGAACAACGTGATCGCGGCGATTAGCAGCCCGCGTTGCCGACCCGGCAGCGAGTTCTGTTCCCGATCCCTTGCGCCCGACGTGATGCGCGCGGAAAACGGCGGCTCTACCTGCTCGGCAACCCCCGGACTTTCGTTCACGGCGCCAGCGTAACGGGTGCTCACCGCGTCGAACCGCAAGTGTGATCAGACCGAATCCGCGCACCACCGGCAGCCGGGGAGTACAGGCGGCGGGCCGCGACGGCCCTACCGATAGACTCGGAGCCAAGTTCCCCCCGGCCGAAAGGACCCTGGTCTCCCGTGACACTGCAGGTCGACACCGTCGCCACCGCCGCAGCCACCCCGGATGCTCCGCAGCCGTACAAGGAACTCGGTCTCAAAGACGACGAGTACGCCCGCATCAAGGAGATTCTCGGCCGTCGGCCCACCGACGCCGAGCTGGCCATGTACTCGGTGATGTGGAGCGAGCACTGCTCCTACAAGTCCTCGAAGGTGCACCTGCGCTACTTCGGTGAGACCACCACCGACGAGATGAAGGCCTCGATGCTTGCCGGTATCGGCGAGAACGCCGGTGTGGTCGACATCGGCGACGGCTGGGCCGTCACCTTCAAGGTCGAAAGCCACAACCACCCGTCGTACGTGGAGCCGTACCAGGGCGCGGCCACCGGCGTCGGCGGCATCGTGCGCGACATCATGGCCATGGGCGCGCGCCCGATCGCGGTGATGGACCAGCTGCGCTTCGGCGCGGCCGACGCCCCCGACACCCGTCGCGTGGTCGACGGTGTGGTGCGCGGCATCGGCGGCTACGGCAACTCCCTCGGCCTGCCCAACGTCGGCGGCGAGACGGTGTTCGACGCCTCCTACCAGGGCAACCCCCTCGTGAACGCGCTGTGCGCGGGCGCGATGCGCACCGAAGACCTGCACCTGGCCTTCGCCTCCGGCGCGGGCAACAAGATCATCCTGTTCGGCGCGCGCACCGGCCTCGACGGCATCGGCGGCGTGTCGGTGCTCGCCTCCGACAGCTTCTCCGGCGACGAGTCCGGCACCGGCCGCAAGAAGCTGCCCGCCGTGCAGGTGGGCGACCCGTTCACCGAGAAGGTGCTCATCGAGTGCTGTCTCGACCTGTACAAGGCCGGGCTGGTCGTCGGCATCCAGGACCTCGGCGGCGCCGGGCTGTCCTGTGCCACCTCCGAACTCGCCGCGGCGGGCGACGGCGGTATGCACATCGACCTCACCAAGGTGCCGCTGCGCGCCAAGCACATGACCCCCGCCGAGATCCTGTCGAGCGAGTCGCAGGAACGCATGTGCGCGGTGGTCACCCCCGAGAACGTCGACGCGTTCATGGCGGTGTGCAAGAAGTGGGACGTGCTGGCCACCGTCATCGGTGAGGTCACCGACGGCGACCACCTCGTCATCAGCTGGCACGGCGAGACCGTGGTCGACGTGCCGCCGCGCACCGTCGCCCACGAGGGCCCGGTGTACGAGCGCCCGGTGCAGCGCCCGGACTACCAGGACGCGCTGATCGCCGACACCACCGCGAACCTGCCCCGGCCCAAGACCGCCGACGAGCTGCGCGAAACCCTGCTGACCATGCTGGCCAGCCCGCAGCTGTGCAGCCGCAAGTGGATCACCGAGCAGTACGACCGCTACGTGCGCGGCAACACCGTGCTCGCCGAGCACGCCGACGCGGGCGTGGTTCGCATCGACGAGACGTCCGGTCGCGGCATCGCCCTGGCCACCGACGCCTCGGGCCGCTACACCAAGCTCGACCCCTACACCGGCGCCCAGCTGGCGCTGGCCGAGGCCTACCGCAATGTGGCGACCACCGGCGCCACCCCGAAGGCCGTCACCAACTGCCTGAACTTCGGTTCGCCGGAGGACCCGGGCGTGATGTGGCAGTTCCAGCAGGCCGTGCGCGGCCTCGCGGACGGTTGCGCGGCGCTCGGCATCCCGGTCACCGGCGGCAACGTGAGTTTCTACAACCAGACCGGCAAGGACGCCATCCTGCCCACCCCGGTGGTCGGCGTGCTGGGCGTGATCGACGACGTGCACCGGCGCATCCCGACCGGACTGGGCCTCGAGCCGGGCGAGTCGCTGATCCTGCTCGGCGACACCCGCGACGAACTCGACGGTTCCATCTGGTCGCAGGTGGTGCACGACCACCTCGGTGGTGTGCCGCCCAAGGTCGACCTGGCCCGGGAGAAGCTGCTGTCGGAGGTGCTCGTCTCCGGCTCGCGCGACGGCATGATCTCGGCCGCCCACGACCTGTCCGAAGGTGGTCTGGCGCAGACCGTCGTCGAGGCCGCGCTGGCGGGCGAGACCGGTTGCCGCATCGTGCTTCCCGAGGGCAGCGACCCGTTCGTGCAGCTGTTCTCCGAGTCGGCCGGGCGGGTGCTCGTCGCGGTGCCGCGTTCGGAGGAGACCCGGTTCACCAAGATGTGCGACGCGCGGCAGCTGCCGTGGGTGCGCATCGGTGTGGTCGACCAGGGTTCGGATTCGATCGAGGTGCAGGGCCAGTTCTCGGTGACACTCGCCGAATTGCGCGAGGTGTTCGAGGGCACGCTGCCTAAACTGTTCGGAGCGCACGTCGCCTGATCGGCCGGGGAGCCGTCGCGCAGCGTGACCACGCGGGCCGCGAGGAGCCGAGCTTGACCATGCAGGACACCAGCTCGGCCCCGGGCGGCGCGACAGCGGCGCCACGCGAGAACCTGCTCGTTCGCGGCATCCACCTGGTGGAACGGTTCTTCCACCCGAACTACACCGGTCTGATCGTGGCGACCATGCTGTTCGGCTGGTCGCTCACGCCGTCGTTGCTGCCGCGCGACTGGTTCTTCCAGGGCCTGGTCAGCGGTATCAACGCCACCATCGGCTACGGACTCGGCTGCGGGTTGGCCTGGGCGTGGCAGCGGTGGGTGGCGCCACGGGTGACGCTGCCGCAGCGGGTGCGCGAGCTGTGGGCGCGTCGTCCGCGCTGGACCCCGCTCGTGGTGAAGGCGCTGATCGTGGCCGCCTGCCTGGTGTTCGCGGTGCTCATGTCGATCCAGTCGGCGCACTGGCAACGCGAGATCACCGATCTGATGGGGATGGAACCCGTCTCGGATTCGGGCTACCCGCGCACGGTGCTGCTCGGCGCGGCCGTCGTCGGCGTGCTGATCTGGCTCGCGCGCGCGGTGCGCAGACTGGTGCGGGCGGTGGCGGGTGGACTCAATCAGTGGGTGCGGGTGCCCGCCTCGGTCGCCCGGCCGCTCGGGGCGGTGATCGTGGTGGTCGCCGCGGTCCTGCTGTTCAACGGTGTGCTGGCGAAAGCCTTCTTCACCGTGGCGAACTCGGCGTTCAGCGCGCGCAACAGCCATACCTCCGCGCACGCGATCCAGCCGACGCTACCCGAACGCTCCGGCAGTCCCGGCTCGTTGGCGGCGTGGGAGACGCTCGGTTCGGAGGGCCGGTGGTTCGTGTCGAACGCACCGACCGCCCTGGCCATCAGCGAGGTCACCGGCAAACCCGCCCGCGAGCCCATCCGGGTCTACACGGGGCTGGAATCGGCCGACGGGTTCGAGGCGCAAACCGACCTGGCCGTGGCCGAACTCGACCGGACCAAAGCCTTCGAACGCGAAGTGCTCGTGGTGATCAGCACCACCGGAACCGGCTGGGTCGACTCGACGAGCGCCGAGTCGGTCGAGTTGATGTTCGGCGGGGACACCGCCCTGGTCGCCACCCAGTACTCCTATCTGCCCAGCGCCCTGTCGTTCCTGTCCGACCGGGACAAGTCGATGAGCATGGGGCGCATGCTCTTCGACAAGGTGTACGAACGCTGGTCGACGCTGCCCGAGGACGCCAGGCCCAAGCTGCTGGTCTACGGCGAGAGCCTCGGCTCGCAGGGCTCGGAGGGCGCGTTCTCCGGGCTGGCCGACATCCGCAACCGCACCGACGGTGTGCTCTGGGTCGGCCCGCCCAACTCCAACCGGTTGTGGTCGGAGTTCGTGTCCCGTCGCGACCCCGGCACTCCCGAGATCACGCCGATCTTCGCCGACGGGCTCTCGGTACGGTTCGCGGCCGCCGCCGATCAGCTCGCCCGGCCGTCGGACAAGTGGACTCAGCCGCGCATCGTCTACCTGCAGCACGCCTCCGACCCGGTGGTCTGGTGGTCGCCCGATCTGCTGTTCAGCAGGCCCGCCTGGCTCACCGAGGCCCGCGGGCCCGATGTGTCCTCGGCGATGTCGTGGTACCCGATCGTCACGTTCTGGCAGGTGGCCGCGGATCTTCCTCGGGCACAGGATGTTTCGGTCGGGCACGGTCACAATTACGGCAACCTGGTGCCGGACGCGTGGGCGGCGGTGGCCCAACCGCCGGACTACACACCGGAATTGGCGCAGCGTATCCGCGTTTTCCTCGAGGAATCCGCGGCGACCGAGCATCAGCTGAAGTAGCGAGCGCCGAACCCCTCGATCGGCGCCCGCCTGCTACGACACCGATTTGAACGGATTGTGTTCGGCGATCAGCTGTTCGATGCGCGCCTCGTCGAGGCGGCTCATCACGGTCTGGGTTTCCTGTTGGTCGCGCACCACCTTGGCGAGAGTGAAACAGCTCGTCACCAGGAACAGGCCCGACATGGCGAGGAAGGCGCGCTGCCAGCCGTCCAGCGGCAGGTAGGCGATGCCCGCGCCGGTGCCGAACAGGCTGACGGCGAACGCGATCGCGGCCTGGGCCATGTAGGCCGTGGTGTTCTTCGGCTTGGCATTGGGTGTGCTCATGGAACAAGCATGGGCGGCGGCGGATTCGCGCGGGCGCGTGAAACTACTCACCGGCGATGGGTAGTTGCCGAAAGTGACCGAGCCACCACTCACAACGGCTGCCCCCGATGCGGCCGCCAGCCATACTTGATCGGTGTCTGCGACCGGGTCGGCCCTCGTCACGCTGCGTACGCGCGGTAAGCGGGTGGTGCGGCGCGTCGAGGACATCGTCGATCTGAACTATCCAGGAATCGTCGTCGCCACCCTGTTCTTCGCGCTGTCGGTGACGCCGTCGCTGGTGCCGCGCGACTGGTTGTTCCAGGGACTCATCAGTGGGATCAACGCCGCCATCGGATACGGGCTCGGCTGCGTGCTCGAGTGGGGATCGCGGCGGTGGGTGCGGCCACGCATTCCGCTGGCCGGGCCGCCGGACCGGGTGCGGTACGCCATCAAGGCCGTGGTGCTCGTGGTGTGCGCGGTCGTGGCGGCCGGGATGCTCGTGCAGTCGGCGCGCTGGCAGCGGGAGATCACCTCACTGATGGGGATGGAAGGTACGACCACCCCCGCGTATCTGCGGACCGGGCTGCTCAGTGTGGCCGTTGGGGTGGCGGTGGTCGCGGTGTACCGGACGGTGCGTGCGCTGATCCTCGTGCTGGCCCGTCAGCTCAACCAGTGGGTGCGGGTGCCGCGCGAATTGGCGCCATCGGCCGGGGCATTGGTGCTGGTGGTGTTCGCGGTGACGGTGTTCAACGGGGTGGCCTCGCGGGCGTTCTTCGCCGTCGCCAACTCCGCGTTCAGTGTGCGCAACGACCGGACGACGGAGTACGCGGTGCAGCCGGTGGCGCCGGAGAAGTCCGGGAGCCCGGCTTCGCTCGCGCCTTGGGAGACGCTCGGTTTCGAAGGGCGGTGGTTCGTCGCCAACGGTCCCGATGCGGCCGACATCGCCGCGGTGACGGGTAGGCCTGCGCGCGAACCGATTCGGGCCTATGTGGGGTTGGAATCGGTGCGTGGAGAGCAGACGGCGGCCGAGCTGGCGGTGGCCGAACTGGAACGGACCAAGGCCTTCGAGCGGTCGGCGATGGTGGTGGTGACGACCACCGGGACCGGGTGGGTGAACGGGATGGCGGCCGGTTCGCTCGAATATCTCTACGGAGGTGACACGTCGATCGTGGCCACCCAGTACTCGTATCTGCCCAGCGTGTTGTCGTTTCTGTCCGACCGGGAGAAGGCCGCGGCGGCGAGCCGCGAGCTGTTCGACGCGGTGTACCGGCGGTGGTCGGCGCAACCGGAAGAGCTGCGGCCCAAGCTGTTCGTGTACGGCGAGAGTCTCGGGTCGCAGGGGTCGGAGGAGGCCTTCGAGGGTTTGGCCGACCTGCGGGAGAAGGTCGACGGGGCGCTGTGGGTGGGGCCGCCCAATTCCAATCGGCTGTGGCGGCAGTTCGTGGCCCGGCGCGATCCGGGTTCGCGAGAGGTGGCGCCGGTTTATGCCGATGGGCTCGTGGTCCGATTCGCCGACGACGCAAGCGATTTCGACTCGCCCGAGATATGGCGCGAGCCTCGCATCGCCTACCTGCAGCATCCGTCCGACCCGATCGTGTGGTGGTCGGCGGACCTGATCTTCACCCGGCCGGACTGGTTGCGTGAACCGCGTGGCGACGATGTGTCGACGCAGATGCGATGGGCGCCGTTCGTGACGTTCTGGCAGGTCACGGCCGATCTGACCAATGCGCAAGGGGTGTCGGACGGGCACGGGCATCGGTACGGGAGTCTCGTGCTGGACGGGTGGTTGGCGGTGACGGGGCTGTCGGTGAGCGCGGACGTGGTCGAGAAGACCAGGGTGGCAGTGGAATCCGCCGAGAAGCTGGAGCGGGAGGTGAAGTGAGAGCCGGGGAGAACGTGGTTTGTGCTGAGCGGGAAGTGGGCGCCGGGATCTGTGCGAATGAACCGGGGGCCTGGGTCCGGACGGTGCCGGTAACGTGCGGTGCGCGTGAGATGAGAGCCAGGCGCGCGCGGAGCACTCGAGTGCGCCGAGTAGTCGAAGTCGCCGTGGCGCTGTGTATACCGCCGGTGTGGAACAACTGGGTTCTGCCTGCCCTCGGTCTGCCTCTGCGCGGACGATCGGTGGCCAACGTGCTGTTCGCCGGCGCGTACACCGGGGTGTTCCGTGGTCGCCCGAACTGGTTGTCCGCCAGCGGTTTGCGGTGGGGTCTCGGTAGTTCTGCGGTGGTTCTCGCGGGTTACGGCGTGGTCTTGGCCGTTCCGGCGCTGCGCAGGCTGCCCGCCGAAGTCGCGGTGCGCGTCCCCGAAACCTCCACCCTCGAATGGATCGCCGTCCACATCCCCGTCGGCACGGTCCTGGCCGAGGAAGCCGTCTTCCGCGCCACCCTCGACCCGCTCCTCGATCCCCGCGGCTGCCCGCCCATCGTCGGCGCCGCCGACTTCGCCCTCTGGCACATCCACCCCGCCCGCACCGCCGGCGACTCCCTCCCCGTCACCCTGGCCGCGACCACCGCCGCCGGCCTGATCTTCAGCGCCCTGCGCCGCCGCGCCGACAGCGCCACCGCCCCCGCCCTCCTCCACCTCGCGGTCAATGCGGGCGGCGCCTTGTTGCCCACCCTGGCCACCTACATCGAGACCCGACTTGCCGCCGGGTCAGGCATCGGCCAGCTGCGAAGCCCGCTGAACATCCAGCCTTAGGGGCGGCCGCGATGCCGTGGACCGCGATGCTCGGGCGGCGGTTTCGCCCTTCTCGGCACGGCTGGCAACTCGGGACATACGGTCTCTCGATTGCTGTCGGGGTCGGTCGGTAGCGTTGCGCGTTATGGCTGGTCGGAATGTGGTCGATCCCGCTCAGGTGCGGGCGGCGGTGTTGGCGGTGGCGCAGTGGCTGGAAGATGCGGGGGTGGCGGCGCCGGGGCGGGGGGAGCTGGGGGCGGCGGTGAAGGGAACGGCGCGGGCGTTGGCGGCGAGTGCGCCGGGACATTCGGTGGAGGTGCGGGTACCGCCGTTCGTGGCGGTGCAGTGCATCGAGGGGCCGCGGCACACCAGGGGGAATCCGCCGAATGTGGTGGAGACCGATGCGCGGACGTGGTTGCTGCTGGCCACCGGGCTGCTGGAATTCGGCGACGCCGTGGCCTCGGGCGCGGTCTCGGCGTCCGGGACCAGGGCTGCCGAAATCGCCGACTGGCTGCCGATCGTGCCCTTGCCCGCGTCGCGCTGAGCCAGGTGCTCATGCCTGAGCGCCATCCGGCCGCGCGTTGCCCGCGCGGCTGACAAGGCTCAGGCGGTGTGGTTCTTGCGGTGCAGGCCCTTGTAGTCGTAGTAGCGGGTGATGATCGTGCCCGCGACCACGGCGATCGCGATCCCGAGCAAGGCCATCCAGATACCGCGATCGAGGCCGGCCGAGTAGTTCGCGTCGAAGTACAGGATCGAGCGCACGCCGAGGAACACCTGGTGCATCGGTTCGAATTCGGCCAGCCAGGACAGGTAGGTCGGGGTCGCCTCGATGGGCACGGTGCCGCCCGAGGAGGGCAGGCCGAGGATGACGAACAGCACCAGGTTCACCAGCAGGCCCGCCGTGCCGAGCGCGGCCAGCGTCATCAGCGCCGTCCAGCCGACCGCGACCATGGCTAGCACCGAGTACAGGTACAGGGCGAGCGGATTGTCGATCGGCATCCCGACGAGCTCGGCCGCCAGCAGGAACACCGCCGACACCACCACCGCGACAACCGTCGACACGCCCCACTTGACGAGCAGGGTGTGGAACCGGGAGATCGACGACGTCGGATAGTGCACGAACCACGGCCCGTACTCGGTCGGCACGAAACCGAACTGGGCGTCGACCATGGTGTGGATGACCATCGCCCCGACCATCCCCGCCAGCAGCAGGAGCAGGGCGTAGAAGAAAGCCGTCAGCCCCTGACCGGTGCCGGGCGGCAGCGGCCGGTACTCCTGGGTGACGGTGTCGATGGGACTCTCGAGGCTCAGCATCGCCGCACCGGAGATCTGCGGTGGCTGCGCGCCCTCCGGCGTCTGCGCGAGGGTGGCCTGCACCTGATCGACCAGCTGCACCCCGACCTGCTTGTCGACCTCGGTCAGCGCTTGCTCACCGATTCGCTGCACGATGGCGTCACCATAGGCGCCCATGCGCGGATTGGTCTGCAAGGTGATGATGGGGTTTTCCATCTCGCCGGGCACGATCGAGCCCGCGCCGAGAATTCCCAGGCGTTTGCTGAAGTCGCCGGGGATGATGATCGCGCCGTACACCTGGCCGGTGCGCAGCAACTGCTCGGACTCCGGTTTGCCGACTACCCGTAGGTCGATCTTGTCGGCGGGCACGTTCGCCACGAGGGCGTCGGTGACCTGCTTGCCGAAGTCGACGCGGCGCTGCTGACCACCGGTGTCGAGGACATCGCCCACGTCGAGGTTCACCAGCGCGACCGGGAAATCGTGCAGATTCTTCTCCGGATCGGCCACATAACCCAGGTACATCACGCCGAGCAGACCGGTGAGCACGGCGAGCACCAGTGTCGGGGCGAACACAATCTTGGCCCAGTGACGCCGCGGGCGCGTCGATGTGTCGAACATCGCTTCGCGGGCGGACTTCTTGCGGGAATCGCTCGGCGTCGACCTGGCGTTCTCACTGTCGGAACGCGATTCACCGGCTGCAACGTCTGCACTGTCGTCCGTCGTCACAATCGGCACGGTAACAGCTCCACTCGGCCGATCAGCGTGTTCCGCGCGGAGATTGCTGCCGGGATGCGAGCACCCGTGGTACGCACCGGTGATTCACCCGTAGACTGACGAGTGCCCCCAGCCCGCCCGAACAGGGAGCAAACGGTGACCGACGCCGATCCGACGATCGACACAACATCCGCCATTTCCGACGAGCCCGAGAACGAGCCTCGCGAGGAGTGTGGCGTCTTCGGCGTCTGGGCTCCCGACGAGGACGTGGCCAAACTCACCTACTACGGCCTGTACGCGCTGCAGCATCGCGGACAGGAGGCGGCCGGTATCGCGGTCTCCGACGGTTCCCAGATCCTGGTCTTCAAGGATCTCGGCCTGGTGTCCCAGGTCTTCGACGAGCAGACGCTCGGCGCGATGCCCGGCCATATCGCCGTCGGCCATTGCCGCTACTCCACCACCGGTGGGGTCACCTGGGAGAACGCCCAGCCCATCTTCCGCACCACCGCCGTCGGCTCCGGCCTGGCGCTCGGCCACAACGGCAACCTGGTGAACACCGCCGAATTGGCCGGGCGCGCACGCGAACTCGGCCTGATCGGTGCGGGTGTGGTGAACGGCCGTCCGCAGATGACCGGCGCCACGTCCGATTCCGACATCGTCACCGCGCTGCTCGCGCACGCCTCGGCGGACTCGAGCATCGAGCAGGCCGCGATGGAACTGCTGCCGCAACTGCGCGGCGCCTTCTGCCTGACGTTCATGGACGAGCACACCCTCTACGCCGCGCGCGACCCGCACGGTGTGCGCCCGCTGGTACTCGGCCGCCTCGATCGCGGGTGGGTCGTCGCCTCGGAGACGGCCGCGCTCGACATCGTCGGCGCCGCCTTCGTCCGCGAGATCGAGCCGGGTGAGCTGCTGGCCATCGACTCCGACGGTGTGCGCTCGCTGCGTTTCGCCAACCCCGAACCCAAGGGTTGCGTCTTCGAATACGTGTACCTGGCGCGGCCGGACACGACCATCGCGGGCCGTTCGGTGCATTCCACCCGCGTGGAGATCGGCCGCAAGCTGGCCAAGGAGAACCCGGTCGAGGCCGACCTGGTGATCCCGGTGCCCGAGTCGGGCACGCCCGCCGCGGTCGGTTACGCCCAGGGCTCCGGCATTCCGTACGGCCAGGGGCTGATGAAGAACGCCTATGTGGGCCGCACCTTCATCCAGCCGAGCCAGACGATCCGCCAGCTCGGTATCCGGCTCAAGCTCAACCCGCTGCGCGAGGTGATCCGCGGCAAGCGGCTCATCGTCGTCGACGACTCCATCGTGCGCGGCAACACCCAGCGCGCTCTGATCCGGATGCTGCGTGAGGCCGGTGCGCTCGAGATCCATGTGCGCATCGCGTCGCCGCCGGTGAAGTGGCCGTGCTTCTACGGCATCGACTTCGCCTCGCGCGCGGAGCTCATCGCCAACGGCGCGGGCGGTTCGGACGACAGCTACGAGGCGATGGTCGAGAACGTGCGCCGCTCCATCGGTGCCGATTCGCTCGGCTATATCTCCACCGAGGGCATGATCGCGGCGACCGAGCAGCCCGCTTCGCGGCTGTGCACCGCCTGCTTCACCGGCGAGTATCCGATCGAGCTGCCGCAGGAGGCCGCCATCGGCAAGAACGTGCTCGAGGGGATGCTGTCGGGCCAGTCCGAGGCCGCACTGCTCGGCGGCAATGTGAACGTCGACGCGCTCAGCCGCCCATAACCAGTCGCACGAGGGACCGGTCAGGATAAACCTGATCGGTCCCTTTTGTGTTGTGTACCTACAATTTTCCGGCCTATCCGAATTACGTAAGATTTGTTCATAACATCCGCGTAATTTTTCGCTCGATTTGAAACTGGGCGGTAATGGTTCGCCTGTACGGTCCCTCGTTATATCGCTAGCTCACCGCGTCGTCGCCGCTCCCGTGATCCGGGTGCGGCGACATCGCGGCGTTCGAGAATGGGACCTGATGGTGAACAGTGCAATGAGCGCTCGCAAGAATCGCGCGAAACAAGTTGCGGCAGTGGGTATCGCGGCTGTTGTCGCGGCCACGCTCGCGGCCTGCGGGTCGGGACGCACCGACGAGGCGGGATCCGGCGCGGGGCTGGTCGTGGGCACCACGGACAAGATCTTCGCGCTCGACCCGGCCGCGGCCTACGACAACGGCTCGCTGCTCGTGGAGAACCAGATCTATTCGTACCTGCTGAACTTCGCGCCCGGCGATACCACGCCCAAGCCGGATGCGGCGGAGAAATGCGAATTCACCGCGCCGACGGTGTATACGTGCAAGATCAAATCCGGGCTGAAATTCGCCAACGGTAATCCGCTGACCGCCAAGAGCGTCAAGTTCTCCTTCGATCGCATGATCGCGATCAACGACCCACACGGGCCGGCCGCGCTGCTCACCAATCTCGACAAGACCGACGTGGTCGACGATCTCACCGTCGCGTTCACGCTCAAGGTCGCCAACGATCAGACCTTCCCGACCGTCCTGCCCACCCAGGCGGGACCGATCGTCGACGAGAAGGTCTTCCCGGCCGACAAGGTCGCCTCCGACGAGGAAGTCGTTGCCGCCAAGGGCTATTCGGGCCCGTACACGATCAGCACCTACGACAAGAACAAGCTGGTCGAGTACAAGGCCAACGCCGACTACAACGGCATCCTCGGCAAGCCGAAGAACGACTCGGTCTCCACCAAGTACTACGCCACCTCCGACAATCTGAAGTTGGACCTGCAGAACGGCGCCATCGACGTCGGCTACCGCTCGTTCACGCCCACCGACATCGACAGCCTGCGTGCCGATTCCAAGGTGAAGGTCACCGACGGACCCGGCGGCGAGCTGCGCTACATCGTGTTCAACATGAACACCATGCCGGGCAGCACGCCCGAGCAGAAGCTGGCCGTGCGCAAGGCGATGGCGTCCTCGGTGGACCGTGAGGCGCTGGCCGCCGGTGTGTACAAGGGCACCTACCAGCCCGCGTACGGCTATGTGCCGCAGGGCATGATCGGTGCGGCCGAGCCGTTGAAGGACCTCTACGGCGCCAAGCCCGACAAGGACAAGGCGGCGAAGTTCCTCGCCGACGCGGGCGTGGCCACCCCGGTGACGCTGAACCTGCAGTACAACCCCGACCACTACGGCTCCAGCTCCTCGGAGGAGTACGCGGCGGTCAAGTCCCAGCTCGAGGCGTCGGGCCTGTTCAAGGTGAACCTGCAGTCCACCGAATGGGTCACCTACCAGAAGGAACGCGCCTCCGACGGCTACCCGATGTACCAGTTCGGCTGGTACCCGGACTTCCCGGACGGCGACAACTACCTCGCGCCGTTCTTCGGCCCGAACAACTTCCTGCAGTCACACTTCGAGAACCCCGCCATCAACGCCCAGCTCACGGCTGAACTCACCGAGGCGGACCCGGTCAAGCGGGTGGAGCTGCTCGAGAAGATCCAGACCGATCTCGCCCAGAACCATCTGCCGACGCTGCCGCTGCTCTCGGGCAAGCAGGTCGCGGTGTCCAAGCCGGGCGTGAACGGTGTCGGCGACACCCTCGACGGCTCCTTCAAGTTCCGGTTCACGGTCCTGAGCAAGTGAGTGACGTTCCTGTCGCGCCCGGATCACCGGTCCGGGCGCGACGTTTCGGGTGGATGCGCGGCGGGGGTTCCCGCCAGGTGGCTTTGCTGCGGTACCTGCTGATCCGGCTCCTGCTGATCGTGCCGACCGCGTGGTTGCTGGTGACCGTGGTGTTTTTCCTGATGCGGGTGATCGGTGACCCCATCAGCGCGGCCATGGGTGGCCGGTTGACCCAGGAGCAGATCGAGGAACGCAAGGACGCGGCCGGGCTGAACCGGCCGATCCTGACCCAGTACTGGGAGTACATCACCGGGTTCCTGCGCGGTGACTTCGGGCGGACCCAGGACAACGAGGCCATCGCCGATGTGGTCGTCAACTACGGTGCGGCCACTTTCGAGCTGGTGTTCTGGGGCCTGCTCGTCGCGTTCGCGGTGGGTATCCCCCTGGGCAGATACGCCGCGACACACCGGGATACGCCCGCCGACGCGGTGCTGCGGTTCTCGGCGGTGCTCGCCTACGCGGCGCCGGTGTTCTTCGTCGGCATGCTGTTGAAGCTGGTGTTCTCGGTGTGGCTCGGCTGGTTCCCCGTCGGTGGCCGGGCCAGCACGGATGTGGAGCTGGCGCTGCAGCACGTGTCGCCGAAGACGAACATCCTGTTCATCGATTCGATCCTCTACGGCGAACCGTCCTATGTGCTCGACGTGCTCGAACACGCGGTGCTGCCCGCGGTGGCGCTCGGCCTGCTCACCGGCGGCATCTTCCTGCGGCTGGTCCGGGTGAACCTCATCCAGACCCTGCGCAGCGATTATGTCGAGGCGGCGCGGGCGCGTGGGTTGTCCGCGCGCGTGGTCACCGGGCGGCACGCGGTGCGCAACGCGCTCATCCCGATCATCACGGTGATGGGCATGTGCATCGCGATGATGCTCGGCGGCGCGGTGCTCACCGAGACCACGTTCGAGTGGAAGGGCCTCGGCTATCAGCTCGCCGAGTACCTGCGGGCCCGTGACTTCATCGCGGTGCAGGGCATCGTGGCGTTCATCGCCCTGCTCGTCGCGGTGATGAGTTTCCTGGTGGATGCCGTTGTCGCACTGATCGATCCGAGGGTGAGGTTCTGATGAGTACGGCGATCACTAAACGCAGGCGCCTGCCGGGCGCCGAGCTGCTGTCGAAAACGGTCGGCATGCAGCGGGTCACCCTCGTCACCGGGCTGGTGCTGGTAGCCGGCTTCGTGCTCGTCGCGGCGTTCGCGCCGCTGCTCGCGCCCTACGATCTGGCGCAGAACACCTCCGACGGTGTGGCTTTCGCGTCGCAGCAGGGTCCGTCGGCCGAGCACTGGTTCGGTACCTCGGTGCGCAGTGAGGACGTGCTGTCGCGGGTGCTGTTCGGTGCCCGCACCGCGCTGCTCGTCATCGCGATCGCGGTGACGCTGTCGCTGCTGATCGGGGTGCCGCTCGGGTTGCTGTCGGGCTATGTGGGCCGGTGGGTCGACCGGGTGCTGGTGCTGGTGATGGACGCGATCTACGCGTTCCCGTCGTTGCTGCTCGCCATCGTCGTCTCGATCGTCATCGCGGGCGGCACGTCGAGCAGTTTGGGTGGCATGTTGTCGGCGGCGATCGCGATCACCGTTGTGTATGTGCCGCAGTACTTCCGGGTGGTGCGCAATGCGACGGTGGCGGTGAAGACGGAACCGTACGTGGACGCCGCGCGGGTGACCGGTGCGTCGACGGCGCGAATCATGTTCCGCCACATCATGTCCAATGTCACCGGGTCGCTGCCGGTGATCGTCACCATCAACGCGGCCGATGCCATCCTCACCCTGGCCGCGCTCGGCTTCCTCGGGTTCGGCATCGAACCCACCCAGGCCGCCGAATGGGGTTACGACCTGAACAAGGCGCTCAACGATGTGTCCAACGGCATCTGGTGGACCTCCATCTTCCCCGGCACCGCCATCGTGCTCGTGGTCCTCGGCATGACCCTGGTCGGGGAGAGTCTCGACGAATCGCTGAATCCGTTGCTGCGTACCAGGCGTGCGGTCACTTCGAAGGAGTCCGTCGATGAGTGAGAAGACTGCCGCACTGGCCGTTTCGGGACTGTCGGTCACCTTCACGACCGATGCGGGCCCGGTGAACGCGGTACGCGATGTGTCCTACGAGGTGTTTCCCGGTGAGGTGCTCGCCATCGTCGGCGAGTCCGGGTCGGGCAAGTCGGTGAGTTCACGCACCGCGATCGGGCTACTTCCGCAGTCCGCGTCGGTGCGCGGCCTGGTGACCATCGGCGATCGACCGGTCACGTCGATGACCGAGAAGCAGCTCACCGCCCTGCGCGGCGGTGCGGTGTCGATGGTGTTCCAAGAGCCCGCCCGCGCGCTCGACCCACTGTTCACCGTCGGGTTCCAGATCTGCGAAGCCCTGCGGGCGCACAGCGGGATGAGCCGCAAGGACGCCAAGGCCAAGGCCGTCGAGTTGCTGCGCCTGGTCGGGCTGCCCGATCCGGAGCACCGGGTCGACTACTACCCACACCAGCTGTCCGGCGGACAGAAGCAGCGCGTGATGATCGCCATCGCCATCTCGTGCGAACCCAAGGTGATCATCGCCGACGAACCGACCACCGCGCTCGATGTGACGGTGCAGGCCGAGATCCTCGAGCTGCTGCGGGATCTGCGCGACCGGCTCGGCAGTGCGATCGTGCTCATCACCCACAACATGGGTGTGGTCGCCGACCTGGCCGACCGGGTGGTGGTGATGCGCGCGGGTGAGGTGGTCGAACAGGCGCCGGTGCACGAGCTGTTCGCCAGCCCGAAGGCCGAGTACACGCGGGCGCTGCTCGACGCGGTGCCGCACCTGGGGTCGGCGACGGCGCGGCCGGAGCCGGACCGGACCGTAGAGCCGGTGCTCGATGTGCGCGACCTGGTCGTCACGTTCCCCGGACCGTTCGGCAGGCCGCCGTTCCGGGCCGTCGACACGGTGAGCCTGCAGATCCGGCCGGGGGAGACCCTCGGCCTGGTCGGTGAATCGGGCTCGGGCAAGTCGACCATCGGGCGGTGCGTCGCCGCCCTGCAACGGCCGACCGAAGGGCACGTGCTGATCCGCGGCCAGGACATCGCGGGCCTGTCCCCGCGCAAGCTGCGGCCGATCCGGCGACGGTTCGGGTTCGTGTTCCAGGACCCGGCGGGCTCGCTCAATCCCCGGATGACCGTCGGCGAATGCGTCGCCGAACCGCTGCTGGTGCACGGGGTCGGTGACAAGGCGAGCATTCGGGAACGAGTGCGGCACATGCTCGACGACGTCCACCTGCCCGCGGGCACCGAGAACCGGTACCCGCACGAACTGTCCGGCGGGCAGCGTCAGCGGGCCAGCCTGGCTCGTGCCCTCGTTCTCGACCCCGATCTGCTCGTCGCCGACGAACCGACCAGCGCCCTGGACGTGTCGGTACAGGCCGCGGTTCTCGAGCTGTTCGCCGAACTGCAGCGCGGCTGCGGCTGGGCGTGCCTGTTCATCAGCCACGACCTCGCCGTGGTCGACCAGCTGGCCGACCGGATCATGGTGCTGCGCAACGGGACCTGCGTCGAGGAAGGCGACAACGAACAGATCCTGCGCAACCCGCGACACGAGTACACCCAGCGTCTCGTCGCCGCCGTCCCCGTCCCCGACCCGGTGGAACAGCGCCGACGCCGTACCGAACTCGCCGCCAGTTGAGGCCGGCTGCTGGCCTGTGTACTCGGCGGTGTCCGCTCCCCGCACGCCCGCCCGAACGAGCGCGGCGTGGGGAGAGTTCCGTCACCACCGGGCAGGTCGGCGCAGACCAGCGAGGAGCCGCACGACGAAGAGGCGGGCGGATCACTTAGAGTTGGTGTGCATCTATCCGCCGATTCGGTTTGGAGCTTTCCCCACAATGACTGAACAGACACCCAGCGGTGCAGGCGCTTCCTACGCCGCCGCGGGCGTGAGCATCGAAGCCGGTGACCGCGCCGTCGAATTGTTCGGACCATTGGCGAAGAAAGCCAGCCGACCCGAGGTGCAGGGTGGGATCGGCGGATTTGCCGGACTGTTCGCGCTCAAGGGTGGGTACCGGGAGCCGTTGCTCGCCGCCTCCACCGACGGCGTCGGCACCAAGATCGCCGTCGCCCAGGCGCTCGACAAGCACGACACCGTCGGGCTCGACCTGGTCGCCATGGTCGTCGACGACCTGGTGGTGTGCGGCGCCGAACCGCTGTTCCTGCAGGACTACATCGCCATCGGCAAGGTCGTCCCGGAGAAGGTCGCCGAACTGGTCTCCGGCATCGCCGAAGGCTGCATCAAGGCGGGCTGCGCGCTGCTCGGCGGCGAAACCGCCGAACACCCCGGCCTGATGGACCCCGACGACTACGACCTGTCGGCCACCGGCGTCGGTGTGGTCGAAGCCGACTCGGTGCTCGGCCCCGACCGCGTGCGCCCGGGCGATGTGGTCATCGCGATGGGCTCCTCGGGTCTGCACTCCAACGGCTACAGCCTGGCCCGCAAGGTGCTGCTCGACATCGACCGCATGTCGCTCACCGGGCACGTCGAGGAATTCGGCCGCACCCTCGGTGAGGAACTGCTCGAGCCGACCCGCATCTACGCCAAGGACTGCCTGGCGCTGATCGCCGAAACCGATGTGCGCACCTTCTCGCACGTCACCGGTGGCGGACTGGCCGCCAATCTGGCGCGCGTGCTGCCCGCCGGTCTGGTGGCCGAACTGGATCGCGGCACCTGGAACCCGGCGCCGGTGTTCAAGATGATCGCCCAGCGCGGCCGGGTGGAACGGCTCGAGATGGAGAAGACGTTCAACATGGGCGTCGGCATGGTCGCGATCGTCGCCCCCGAGGACGCCGACCGTGCGCTCGCGGTGCTCACCGCCCGCCACATCGACTGCTGGACACTGGGTCAGGTCAAGAAGGCCGCCGACGCCGACGCGCCGCGCGCGGTGCTGCTGGGCGACCATCCCAGGTTCTGAGCCTCGACAACCGAGCCGGGTCGCGCACGCGCGGCCCGGCTTTGTCGTGTTCAGAGGTTTGCCGACCGCCTCGCACGGCTACCCGACATAGGTAGGGTCCGCCACCTCGAGGAGGTCGGGGTCTCGAGTCCGGCGAACACGACGAGCGTCCTGTGTGTGCACAGGACGCTCGTCGTGTATTCGGATGTTCGCCGTACTGCTGCTGCGAGCCTGCGACGCTGCGCGGAACAACGGCTGAAGGGGGAGGCCACCACGAGCCTCCCCCTTCACCGGCGTTCGGTCAGCGACGCCAGCTGTCGTAGTCGTCGTCCTCGTTGTTCCAACGGGACGGCGAATCATCCGCGTCGTGCTCGTCGGATAGCAAGCCACCACTCCCTCGGGAGTGGAGTGGAGTGCTATCCGCCAGCTCGCGCTGAAGGCTCGCGAAGTCGGTCGGCGTGGAGCTGTACTTGAGCTCACGTGCGACTTTGGTCTGCTTTGCCTTAGCCCGGCCACGGCCCATGGCTGACCCCCTCGCGTCACTGCGGGGCGGCCTGGGGTTTGTTGGCGGCCCCGTTCGAATTAATACTCTTCCTGACAGACACTTTAGCGTGTGTCCGGCGGTCGCGCTCCCAGGAGTGGGTGAAGAGCTGTCGAACGGGTGTCAGAGCACCCCGGGGATCGCCCGGATCACCCCGACGCGGGCGTCGCCGCCGAGGACCGCGGTGGCCGCGAGGTCGGTGTGTTCGTCGGTCCAATCGATGCCGAGTTTGCGCAGAATCGCCAGCGTCAGGGGCATTCGGGCGCGGTCGTGACCGTCGTCGATCTTGTAGGCGAACCCACGTCCGTCCGGGAGCGCACCCGCGTGCACGCCGTCGGCGCCGATTTTGCAGAAGAGTCCGGGCGTGGCCGACATCGCTTGCAGATCGGGCCCGTTCGTGCCGGAAATCACTCGCGGATTGCTCCGCACGGCATCGGCGATCCGGCGTTCGGCGGTACCGGGCTCGGCGGTGGTGAACGTCGCGAAGGCGCGCGCCAGGTTGATCAGCGAGACGGGGACGATCGGCAGGCCGCAGCCGTCGATCCCCAGGTCGGTCTCGGGTTCGCCGGTGACCTCGGCGATCGTGGCGAGAACCGCCTGCTGCAGTGGGTGTTCGAGCTCGAGGTAGCCGGTGCGCGGCCAGTCGTTGATCGCGCAGGTCGCCAGCATCGCGGCGTGTTTGCCGGAGCAGTTCATGTACAGCGGGCTGCGGCCCGCGCCGGTGATGGCGGCGGCGCGGGCGTTCTCCTCGAACGGCAGGTCCGGTGGGCAGGCGAGGTCCGCCGGGGTGTGGCCGAAGCGGTCGAGCAGCCGGGTGACCAGGGCGATGTGGTCGGGCTCGCCGAAATGGGAGGCGGTGGTGATGGCGAGTTCGTCGTCGTCGACGGGGTCGAAGCCGTTGCGCAGCAGGGTGAGTGCCTGCATGGGCTTGTTCGTCGAGCGCGGGAAGATCGGGCCGTGCACCTCACCGAGCTCGACGGTCGGGGTGCCGTCGGCGTCGAGCACGACGACCGAACCACGGTGCACGCACTCGCGGAAGCCGGACCGCACCACCTCGACCAGTTCGACGCTCACACTGTGTCCTTTCGGTGTGATCGGGCGACCTGCGTGGTGACGCGAGGTGCCGCCTCCGGGCGCTGACCGCTCACGCGCGGACCTCCACCGTTCGTTTCCTGTTGTGCCGGTCGATCTGCATGCGGATGTCGTCGGAGATGGTCGGCTCCTCCGTGAGCAGCCGGGTGAGCAGTGCGGGATCGGCGCCGGTGAACAGGTCGCGCACGGTGATGCCATGGGCCGGGACGTGCATCACCCGTACTTCGTCGCCCGCGCCGATCGTCCCCTCGGTGAGCACCCGGAAGTAGGTGCCGGTATCGGCGCGCAGGGCGAAGCGTTTCACCCACTGCTTCTCGCCGGACCACTGCTGGAAGGTCGCGCACGGAACGCGGGGAGCGCTCACCTCGAGCAGGGTGTCGCCGATCGCGAAGTGGGCACCGAACACCGCGTCGCTGAGCGGTAGGCCGGTCACCCGCAGGTTTTCGCCGAACCAGCCAGCGGGCAGGTCGCGGTCGAGTTCCTCGGCCCAGCGGCGGGCGTCTTCCTCGGCGTAGGCGTAGACGGCCTGGTGCACGCCGCCGTGATGGACGGTGTCGCACACGTGGTCGCCGTCGAGTCCGAGCGCGCGCACCCCGACGCGACCCGCGACCGGACGCTTGTCGATGGCGCTGCGGCCCACGCGGGTGCGCATCTCGAGTTCGGCGTGCACCACGCACACGGCTTCGACACGGCCGGTGTCACCGGCGCGCAACTGCGGCCGGCTCATCGACCACGCAGGCGGTCGACAGCGGCGCGCCCGGCTTGCACGCCCTCGTCCGAGGGGACCGAGTCGGGGTCGATGGCGGCGGCCATGGCACCGACCACCAGTTCGGTGCCCGCCGGCACGGAGCGTTTCACCAGGGCCAGGGCGATCGGGCCGAGCTCGTAGTGGTCGACGACGGTGCCGAGGCGACCGACGGTGCGCCCGCCCGCGGTGACATCGTCGCCGGTGGCGGGCCGTTCGTCGGCGGAACCGTCGAGGTGGAGCAGTACCAGGTTGCGGGGCGGTTTGCCCAGATTGTGCACGCGCGCAACGGTTTCCTGGCCGCGATAGCAGCCCTTGTTCAGGTGTACCGCGCCCTGCTCCTCGACACCGCCGATCCAGCGGGCCTCGTGCGGGATGGTTCGTTCGTCGGTGTCGACGCCGACGCGCGGGCGGAGGGCGGCCACGCGCAACGCCTCGTAGGCCCACATGCCCGCCGGTCGGGCGCCGGCCGAGGTGAGCTTCGTCCACCACGTGGCGAGGTCGGCGCGGGGGACGAGCAGGTCGAAGGAGTCGCCGGGCATCCGGCGCAGGAACCCGCCGCCGGGCAGTGCCACGGCCGCGTACAGCCCGGGCAGTTCGCCGAGGCCGAGGGCGGGCAGCAGCGTGTCGGTCTCCGGGCCGAGCAGGCTCAGGACGGCGAAGTCGGCGGCCTCGGGTTTGGCATCGGCCCAGAACACCATCTTCTGCAGGAAGCCGAGCAGTTCGGTGCCGTGCCCGCCCTCGGTGTCGAGCCAGAGGGTGCTGTCGAGGTCGGTGAGCACGAAGTGGTGCAGCACGCGGCCGTTGAGATCGAGGTCGAGTGATTCGGCGCTGTGGCCGTCGGGCAGGTTCGCGATGTGCTGGCTGGTGATGGTGTGCAACCAGCTCAGCCGCTCGGCGCCGGTGACGCGGGACACACTGCGATGCGACCGGTCGACGACGGCGACGCGCTGCGCGGCGGCCTTCTGCTCGCCGAACGGGTCGCCGTAGTGCCAGGCGACCGCGGCATCAGGGGAGCCCGGCGCACCCGCGACGGCGCCAGGGGTTTGGAGAACAGGACTGGGGGCGACGTCCACGGACACACCACCACTGTAGGCGTGTCCGCTCGCACGCGCCGAGGGTGGGCGGTCGCGCCGCGTCGGATCCACGGCAGCCGTAGGCATAACAGAGCTATAACGCCTACGCTCGTCACATGGGAGAACGGGTTCTTGTGACACTCGACGGTGTGGTCGCTGACGCGAACACACCGTCGCTCTATGCCGACGACATCGGAGCACTGCGTGGCGACGGTGTGTTCGAAACGATATTGGTGCGCGGCGGCACGGCCACCGCGCTGGAATTCCACCTGGCCCGGCTGCGCCGCTCGGCCCAGGCGCTGGAACTGCCCGAGCCGGGGCTGGCGAAATGGCGCAGCGCGGTCGAGCTGGCGGTCAAGGAGTGGGGTGCCGAGGAAGAGGGTATGCTCCGCCTGATCTACACCCGCGGTCGCGATTCCGAATTCGACGCACCCGGCTCGGGTCTCGTGCCCGACGAGCCGACACCCACCGCGTACGTGCTCGTCTCCCCGGTGCCCGCGCGGGTCGCGCAGGCGCGTGCCGAAGGTGTGAAGGTGATGTCGCTGGCCCGTGGCATCTCCGTCGACCTGGCGCAGGCGGCGCCGTGGCAGCTGCTCGGCGCGAAGACGCTGTCGTACGCGACGAACATGGCCGCGCTGCGGTTCGCCCGGCGGATGGGCGCCGACGACGTGATCTTCCACAGCACCGAACACCGGGTGCTGGAAGGCCCGCGCTCGACCGTGGTGATCGCGCGCGACAAGCAGCTCATCACCCCGCCCGCCAAGATCGGTGTGCTGCCGGGTGTCACCCAGCGGGCCTTGTTCACGGTGGCGGAGAAGAAGGGCTGGGAGTGCAAGTACCAGTCGATCTTCACCGCTGACCTGTTCGATTGCGACAGCATCTGGCTGCTGTCGAGCGTCACGCTCGCGGCCAGGGTGAATCAGCTCGACGGTGTGCGGCTGTCCGCGCCCGACAATGCTCAGGAGATCATGGACATGGTCGACGCGGGGATCGACCGACCGGGGACCATCGGCGACTGGTGAGCGCCTGTGGGGCGCGGGTGGGCGCGCCCCTGCGCTGAGCCGTGGCGGTTGTCACCCTTCATGGGGGTATCCGTACGCGTACTCTCTACTACAGGACGTCGTAGTAGTGGATGGAGGCCGGATGGACACCTTGGACATCTCCCGGTGGCAGTTCGGAATCACCACGGTCTATCACTTCGTCTTCGTACCGCTCACCATCGGTCTGGCGCCGCTGATCGCCATGATGCAGACGGCGTGGGTCGTCACCGGTGACGAGAAGTGGTACCGGCTCACCAAATTCTTCGGGAAACTGTTCCTGATCAACTTCGCCATGGGTGTCGCCACCGGCATCGTGCAGGAATTCCAGTTCGGCATGAACTGGAGCGAATACTCCCGCTTCATCGGCGACGTCTTCGGCGCACCGCTGGCCTTGGAAGCACTGATCGCCTTCTTCATGGAGTCGACCTTCATCGGCCTGTGGATCTTCGGCTGGACACGGCTGCCGAAACTGGTGCACCTGGCGACGATCTGGATCGTGGCGATCGGCGTCAACGCCTCGGCCTACTTCATCATCGCCGCCAATTCGTTCATGCAGCACCCGGTCGGTGCGCGCTACAACCCCGAGACCGGACGCGCTGAGCTGGAAAGCATTTGGGCGGTGCTCACCAACAACACCGCGATGGCGGCCTTCCCGCACGCGGTGGCAGGTGCGTTCCTCACCGCCGGAACCCTGGTCGCAGGCGTCGCCGGCTGGTGGATGGTGCGCAACGCGCGCAGCGGGGACGCGGCGAAACTCGCGCAAGCGCGCACCGTGTGGCGGCCCGTCGGCCGAGCCGCGCTGGTCGTTGTCGCGCTCGCCGGGATCGCCGTCGCGGTCACCGGCGATGTCCAGGGCAAGCTGATGTTCCAGCAACAGCCCATGAAGATGGCGTCGGCGGAATCGTTGTGCCACACCGAGACCGACCCGGATTTCTCCGTCCTCACCGTCGGCACCCACAACAATTGCGACAGCGTGATCCACGTGCTGAAGATCCCGTACGTGCTGCCGTTCCTCGCCGAGGACAAATTCAGCGGCGTGACCCTCGAGGGCGTTGTCGATCTGCAGAAGACCTACAACGTGGAATTCGGCCCCGGCGACTACCGGCCGAACCTCTTCGTCACCTACTGGTCCTTCCGGGCCATGATCGGCCTGGCCGCGGGATCGGTGTTGTTGCTGCTGGCCGGCTTCTGGCTCACCCGTGGCGGCCGCGTGCCAGATCAGCGCTGGTTCTCCTGGCTGAGTCTGCTCGCCATTCCCACCCCGTTCCTGGCCAACAGCGCGGGCTGGGTGTTCACCGAGATGGGACGTCAGCCGTGGGTGGTCGCGCCCAATCCGACCGGCGACCCGGCCATCCGGATGACGGTGCAGCAGGCGGTTTCCGACCATTCGCCCGGCACGGTGTTGTTCTCACTGATCGTGTTCACCGCCCTCTACGCTGTGCTCGCGGTGGTGTGGTTCTACTTGATCCGCCGATACGTGGTCGCCGGGGTCGAGGAACCGGCATCGGAGAAACCGGAGCGCCGGAACGAGCCGGTCGAACAACTGTCCTTCGCGTACTAGGAGCCGTCGATGGATCTGCAACTGTTCTGGTTCGTTCTGGTCGGCGTCCTGTTCACCGGCTACTTCGTGCTCGAGGGATTCGATTTCGGGGTCGGCATGTTGATGCCGATCCTCGGGCGGGGCTCCGATCCGCGGCGCCGCGTGGTGCTCAACACCATCGGGCCCGTCTGGGACGCCAACGAGGTGTGGCTGATCACCGCCGCGGGCGCCATGTTCGCGGCGTTCCCGGAGTGGTACGCGAGCCTGTTCTCCGGCTTCTATCTCGCGCTGCTCCTCCTGCTCGTCGCGCTGATCCTGCGCATCTGCGCGATCGAATACCGCGGCAAGATCAACGACCCGAAATGGCGGGCCTGGTGCGACCGCGGCATCGGCATCGGATCGTGGGTACCCGCCCTTGCCTGGGGCTGGATCTTCGCCAACATGGTGCGCGGGGTTCCGCTGAACGAAGAACGCCAGGTCGTCGGATCGGTGTGGGATCTGCTCAGCCCCTACGCCCTGCTCGGCGGGTTGACCACGGCCGTCCTTTTCGCCCTGCACGGCGCGATCTTCCTGGTTCTCAAGACCGGCGGCGAGATCCGCGACGGCGCACGGCGAATCGCTCGGGCGCTGCTGGTACCGACCACACTGGTGGTCGGCGGATTCGGGCTGTGGACCCAGCTCGCCTACGGCACCGGCTGGACCTGGGTGCCGCTGGGCGTCGCGGTGCTCGGCCTGCTGCTGGGCGGCGCGGCCACCGTGGCGGGCCGGGACGGCTGGGCCTTCGCGGGCACCGCCGTCACGGTGATCGCGGTGACGGTGCTGATCGTCGGCTCGATGTATCCGAACGTGCTGCCCTCGACGATCAGCCCGCTGTTCGACCTCAGCATCGACGACGCCTCCTCCTCGCCCTACACACTGAAGGTGATGAGCTGGGCCGCCGCCTTCGCCGCACCGGTGGTGATCATCTACCAGGGCTGGACGTACTGGGTGTTCCGGCAGCGGATCCGGGTGGAACACATTCCGCCGCCGGTGGGGCTGCCGCTACAAGGCAAAGGCTGAGCGCGTGACCACGGCGGCCGACCCGGGCGCGGGGGCGCGCAAACCGCGCCGCGGACCGGTCGACCCGCGCCTGTGGCGCTACGCGCGCTCGGCGCGGCCACACCTGGTGGTCGCGGTCCTGCTCGCGCTGGTGATCACGGCGACGATCGTGGTCATGGCGGTGATGATCGGCCGGGTGCTCGCGGGCGTCATCACCGATCCCGGCAGCCGCTCGCTGGGCGCGTGGACAACGGAACTGGTCGTGCTCGCCGTGGCCGTCGCGGTGCGCGGCGCCGCGAGCTGGTGGCAGGCCAGGCTGGCGCACCGGGCGGGTAGCGCGGTGGTCGCCGAACTCGAGACCGCCGTCCTGCGGGCCGGGGCCGAGCTGACGCCGAGAAAACTCGACGCGCGGCGCACCGAGATCGCCGTCGTCGTCGGCAACGGTCTCGGCGGCCTGCGCGGGTGGTACACCGGGTATCTGCCCGCCCTGCTGCTGGCCTGCCTGGTCCCGCCGATCGTGTTGGTGGTCATCGCCTTCCACGATCCGACCTCGGCGGTGATCGCGGTGATCACCCTCCCGTTGATCCCGATCTTCATGGTGCTCATCGGTCTGCTCACCCAGGGGCGGGCGGAGGCGACGCTCGCCGCGACCACCCGGCTCTCGGATCAGCTCCTCGACTTGTTCGCGGGTATGCCGACACTGCGGGCACTCGGGCGCGAAAACGAGTCGTCGAGCATGGCGGGGCAGGTGCGGGAACTCGGTGACGCGCTGCGCAGGCGGACGATGCAGGCGCTGCGGATGGCCTTCCTGTCCTCGATGGTGCTCGAGGGGCTGGCGACGTTGAGCGTCGCGCTGATCGCGGTGGCCATCGGCTTGCGCCTGGTGTACGGCGAGATGAGCCTGTACGCGGGGCTGGTCGCGTTGATCCTCGCCCCAGAGGTGTACTGGCCGCTGCGCCAGGTGGGGGAGAAATTCCACGCGGCCCAGGACGGAATGGCGGCGGCCGACAGGGCCTTCGCCGTGCTCGACCGCGCGGATCCGGCCGGCCCGTCGCAGGCGGCGCACGCACCGGCTCCCGGCGCCGCGGCCGCGGTCGTCGAACTGCGCGGGCTGACGGTCGCCGCGCGCGAGGGCAACGCCCCCGATCACCTGACCGCCGAGCTGCGGCCCGGCGTGGTGACCGCGCTGACCGGCCCGAACGGGTGCGGCAAATCGACCACGCTGCAGGCGATTCTCGGATTGATCGAGCCCGATCGCGGTGCGGTGCTCGTCGACGGACGCGATGTCCGTGACATGGCTCCGGAAAGCTGGTGGGCGCGCATCGCCTGGTTGCCCCAACGGCCGGTGCTGGTGCCGGGCACACTGCGCGAGAACGTCGACCTGCTCAGCGCCGAGGGCAGCGGGCGCGACGCCCTCGACCGGGCAAGCACGGCAACGGGATTCGACGAGGTGCTCGACGGCCTGCCGCAACGCTGGGAAACCGTCGTCGGCCAGGGCGGCACCGGTCTCTCGCTGGGGCAGCGGCAGCGCCTCGCCCTCACCCGGGTGCTGGCCGCCCACCGGCCGATCCTGCTGCTCGACGAACCGACCGCCCACCTCGACGCGGAGAGCGAGCAGCGCGTTCTGGCGGCGCTGCGCGACATCGCCGCGGCGGGAGCCACCGTGGTGGTCGTCGGTCATCGGCCCACCGTGCTCGCCGCCGCGGACGTGGTGATCGAAGTCGCCGGCGGGCCGGGCGCGGACTGTGTGCGCGCTGATCGCCGCGCGGAGGCGGCGTCGTGATCACCGATCTGCGGGACATGTGGCGGCTGCTCGGACTGTCCCCGTGGCGGGTCGCGGTGGCGATCGCGTGGGGCGTCCTCGCGCTCGGCAGTGGTTTGGCGTTGGCGGCGCTGGCGGCGTGGTTGATCGCACGGTCCTGGCAGATGCCGCCGGTGCTGCACATCGGCGTCGCGGTGACCGCCGTTCGGGCGCTCGGTATCTCGCGTGGCGTGTGCCGGTATCTGGAGCGGCTGGCCACCCACGACGTGGCGTTGCGGGCGATGACGACCGCGCGCACCGAGGTGTATCGCACCTTCGCCCGGTCCGACATCTGGTGGTGGCGGGAACGACGCGGGACCGAACTCGCGCGCACCGACGACACCCGCGCGGCCGCACGGAAACTGCGCCGGGGAGACCTGCTGGTGCGCGTGGGCGCCGATATCGACGATCTCGGCGCGGTGGTGGTCCGGGTATTCGTTCCGGTGGCCGTCGCGGTGGTGTTGTCGATGGCGGCGGTCGGCTTGATCGCGGTCATCTCGGTACCGGCGGCGGTGATTCTCGCTGTCGCCCTTGCCGTCTCGGGCATTCTCGCACCGTGGCTGTCGGCCGTGGCCGCTCGCGACGAGGAACGCGCGGTGCGCCGCGACCGCGCCGAGTTCACCGCCGAGGCACTCACCGTGCTCGATCACGCGGCCGAATTGCGGGTGGCGGGTCGCCTGGATGCCGCGCTCACCCACGCCGACCAGACGGCGGGCCGCGCGGTGGTCGCCGAGGACAGCGCGGCCGCGCGCAGCGCCTGGGCCGCGGCGGCGACCCCGCTGTCGATCGGTGTCAGCGCGCTGGGCGCCCTGCTGGTCGGCATCGTCGCCTACGGCGCCACCGGTGGGACGCCCGGCGGGATGAGTCCGATGGCGCTGACCGTCCTCGTGCTCGTCCCGTTGTCGGCCTTCGAGGCCGTCGGCGCGCTTCCGGCCGCCGCGACCACCCTCACCACCTCCCGGGCCGCCCTGCACCGCCTGCGCGCCCTCGCACCCACACCGCTCGGCGCGCCTGCCCCGAGCCCGGACGAGCGCACCGCGCGCACGACGGCCCGCGCGGCCCTGCACCGGCTGCGCGCACCGTCCGCCGGCTCGCTCGGCGTCACCGAAGCTGTCACCGACCCGATGCCCGGGCGTATCCCGATGCCGGAGGGGCGCCGGGTGGCTGTCGTCGGACCGAGCGGTGCCGGGAAGACGACCCTGTTGATGGCGTGGGCCGGGTTGTTCGACACACCCTTGGACGGTGTCACGTTCTTCGCCGAGGACGCGCATCTGTTCGACACGTCGATTCTGGAGAACCTGCGGGTCGCGCGCGGCGACCTGACCGAGGACGAAGCCGAAAGCGCCGTGCGCGCGGTCGGGCTCGGCCCCTGGCTCGACACCCTGCCGGACGGGATCCACACCGGCCTCACCGCGGGTGCGGCGGCCGTCTCCGGCGGTCAGCGCAGGCGCTTGCTGCTCGCCCGCGCGCTCGTCTCGCCCGCGGGCACCCTCCTGCTCGACGAACCGACCGAACATCTCGCCGCCGCCGAGGGCGAGCAGCTGCTGCGCGATCTGCTCGACCGCGACAGCGGGCTGGTCGACCCGGAGCGGTGGGTCGTGGTCGTCACCCATCAGCTCCCCGAAGGCCATCGCGCCGACACCGTGGTCAAGGTCGACCCGAACGGCGCCTGCCACGTCGACCGCCGGCCTTCCTGAGCGCGTGCCGAACGGCCTCCGGCCTCGCCTGTCCCCGGTGGATATCCCCAGCTCAGAGCCCCTCAGAAAATCAATTGCCGACCTCGCGACAGCCCGATAGATTCATCGGTACACAAGAGAGGAGGTGGTCTGAAGAATGTATGTTCAACGGATGCGTGAGGTGGCTGCCCGCTAGCAGCACCCCTGCGGGAGATTCCCCAGCGGTGCGCTGAGCGAATCCCAGGCAGACACCCGGCCCCCGAGCCCCCGGACTATCCACCCGGGACCGCTCCGTTCCCCGGAACGGACGGTATGGCTCGGGGGTCGCTCCATTTCTGGGCCACGAAAACCCCCTGCTTGGAGGCGGTGCCAACCGCTACGATGAGTGCATGACCGTCGACCCGGTGCACGACTGGCCGATTCCGCCGAGCGGTGGCTTCACCGTTGACGACTTTCTCCAGATGCGCGACCTGCCCGCCCACACCGAGCTGATCGACGGGGGTCTTGTTTTCGTGAGTCCACAACGCAAGTGGCACAGCCGGGTGGTGGGCATGTTGGCGCGCGAACTCGACGCGCAGGCGGCGCCGCACAACCTGCGTGCCGATCGCGAGATGGCAGTGCGACTGGGGCCCCGACAGATGCCGGAGCCCGATGTTGTCGTCGTCACCGGGGAAGCCTACGCACGACAGGACCCGGACACTTACTACTTCGCGAGCGATGTCATCGCGGCGGTCGAGGTGGTCTCGCCGGACTCGGAAGAGCGGGACCGCGACACGAAGCCAGGCAAATACGCCAAAGCGAACATCGAACATTACTGGCGGGTCGAATGTGGCTCGGAGAACCGCGCAGTCGTGTATGCCTACCAGCTCGACACGGTCACCATGCGCTACCTACCCATAGGCATCTACCACGATCGATTGAAGACCAGCGCGCCGTTCGCCATCGATATCGACCTGACGGCGATCGACTGACCGACCTGCACCCGGTATACCGGGCAGCAGTCGGGAAGCTCAGCCGATATAGCGCTGCAAGCGGGCCGACAGGCGGGGGATGAGCGCGCCGTCGGGGTCGACTCGTTCCTCGACGTAGGCCAGGTCGCCGCCTTCGACGATGCCGTACAGGCGTTTCGCGCCGCCGACGACAGCGCCGGACTGGCTGCGGATCACCACGTCGGTGGCCAGTTCCCAGGACGACTGGGTGCGGGCGGTGCCGTAGAACAGTTCGACGATGCCGGAGCTGTGGGTGAGCAGCAGTTCGAGCATCTCGGTGTCGGCGTCGGTGCCGACCCGCCAGTACCCGCTCTCGCGCAGGTCGGGGCTGTCGTAGCCGCCCTCGGCGTCGAGTTTCCAGGTCTGCGATTCCCAGACCAGGTAGTCGCCACCGTCGTGGGACACGATGATCTGCTGACCGAAGCGGTAGTCGCCGTCGGCGGGGTGGTGGCCCTCGCCCTCGCCGCGCCACACACCGACCATGGGCAGCAACGCCAGCATGGCGTGGTTCAGATCGGGACCCTCGCGCAGATTCGCGGTGTCCTCGGGAATGGGAAGACCGCCGAGGACCGAAATGTTTCGGACCCCGGTTTCTTTCGCACGCTCGGCGGCGACATTCACCGCCTCGTCGCCACTGCGGCGCTGTGCCGAAGCGTCTTGCACGTCACTCGCTCGCTCGGCCGGATCGGAACCTTCGCTCGCGAGCCCGCTCATGACTCGGTGAACAGCCGGTAGAAGACGTACAGGCCGAACCAGCCGATGAGGATCGACACGGCGATGAGGAGAATCTCGAAGAAGAGGACCACGTTTCGGAGTCTAGCGAGTCCCGAACGAAGATACGAAAACGGCCCCGGCAGTTCCCGCACGGGAACTACCAGGGCCGTTGTGAGGTTTCTTACTTGGCGACCGCGACGTCCACCGAGTGGATGCCCGCGCCCTCGGGGCGGACCTCGGCCGAACCGTTGCCCGACGCCGACAGCGCGCGCAGGGTCCACGAACCCGGCGCGGCGAAGAAGCGGAAATCACCGGTGCCGGAGGCGACGACCTCGGCGGTGAAGTCACCGTTGCCGTCGAGCAGACGCACGAACGCGCCGCCGACCGGCTGACCGTCGGTGCTCAGGACACGGCCGGTGATGACCGTTTCCTTCTCCACGTCGACGCCGGCCGGGATGGCCTGTCCCTGGGTAGGTGCTGCACACATATTGATTACGCTCCCAACTCGATAGGTGCACCGACGAGCGAACCGTATTCGGTCCAGCTGCCGTCGTAGTTCTTCACGTTCTGGTGGCCGAGCAGCTCCTGCAGCACGAACCAGGTGTGCGAGGAACGCTCGCCGATGCGGCAGTAGGCGATGGTCTCCTTCTCGCCGTCCAGGCCCGCATCCTTGTAGAGCTCGGCGAGCTCCTCGTCGGAACGGAAGGTGCCGTCCTCGTTGGCCGCCTTGCTCCACGGCACGTTGATCGCGCCCGGGATGTGGCCGGGACGCTGGCTCTGCTCCTGCGGCAGGTGCGCGGGAGCCAGGATCTTGCCGGAGAACTCGTCGGGGCTGCGCACGTCGACCAGGTTCTTGGTGCCGATGGCGGCGATGACCTCGTCGCGGAAGGCACGGATGCTCAGGTCGGGAGCCGAGGCCTTGTACTGGGTGGCCGGGCGGTTGACCGCGTCACGCGAGAGCGGACGACCGTCGAGCTCCCACTTCTTGCGGCCGCCGTCGAGCAGCTTGACGTCGTTGTGGCCGTACAGCTTGAAGTACCAGTAGGCGTAGGCGGCGAACCAGTTGTTGTTGCCGCCGTAGAGCACCACGGTGTCGTCGTTGGCGATGCCGCGCGCCGAGAGCAGGTCGGAGAACTGCTCCTGGTTCACGAAGTCGCGACGAACCTGATCCTGCAGGTCGTTCTTCCAGTCCAGGCGAACGGCGCCTTCGATGTGGCCACCCTCGTAGGCGGAGGTGTCCTCGTCGACCTCGACGAAGACGACGCCGGGGGCGTTGAGGTTCTCTTCGGCCCAGTCAACGGAGACCAGGACATCGGAGCGAGCCATGTTGTTCCTTTCAACAGACGTGCAGGGTGGGTCAGTTCGGTGCCGGAGCAGGTGACCGGCGGAAGCGGGCTACCAGCGGATAGATCTGGCAGCCCAGGCAGACCCCGAACGCCGCGTTCAAGAACGCCGCGAACAGGGCGAAGCCGGCGAACACCGCGCCGACGATCGGGGAGCCGAGCGCGAAGCCCAGCAGGGAGACACCGGCGAACACGAAGCCGAGTGCCTGCGCGAAACGCAGCGGCGGCACGGGTTCGGTCTCGGTGGGCGGGCCGAGTCGCGGCGCGACGAACGCCGCGTAGATCCGGCCGTACGGGTGCTTGGCGGGACCGGCCGCCGCGCCGATCGCGAACACCACGGCCTGCAGGCCGATGAGGATCGCGGCGGCGACGGGGGAAACGGTCGCGACCAGCAGCACCGCGACGAGCACCCCGGTCGTCACCCAGGCCACGAAACGTGGCCCGCGGACATCGACGCGAGGTGGGGAATCAGAAAACGAGGTCATGGTGCGAACTCCTGCGCTGAGACGATTCAGTGGGATCTGCCAGTTCGCCGGGGGATCGAAACGATCACTCGCGCGGCGAACAGAGGTCGGCGTCAGGAATCTCGGGAGAGAAGCCGACCGGTCAGCGGCACAGGCAGCAACAACCACCGAGGCGACACAGGTCAACTGTGCGGCGTCGGGTGAGCATCAGCTCGTGGTCGGTTTGCACGATGAAGAGTTTACCCGGTCTTCCCGGGGAATGGGCAGGCCCCCTCGAAACCGGGGACAACGTCACACCGTGAGCGGCTCGAGGGCGGTGCGCAGGTCGGCTGCCTTCGGTACGCCGGAGATGCGGAAACGCTCCTTGCCCTCGGCGTCGAAGACGAAGGTCGTCGGCAGGGAGAGCACGTTGAGTTCGCGGGCGAGCGCGGGTTCGGCGTCGATGTCGATCTCGATGTCGCGCGGTGCGTTCGGCGAATCGGCCAGCTCCGCGGTGACACCGGCGACCACCCGGCGCACGGCATCGCACGGGCCGCACCAGTCGGCCGAGAAGTGCAGCACCGCGGGCACCGAACCGGAGACACCAGCCGCGTCGAGCAGGCGGGCGCGCTGTTCGGTGTCGGGGTCGAGGGTGGCGGGCCGGACCCGGCCCTGGTTGCGGCGCAGCAGCAGGCCGACCGCGACGGCGGCCAGCACGACGGCGGCGAGTACGGCGAGTTCGATCATGGTTGCTGCAATCGGTCCAGGTCGATGGTGACGTTGCGGCCGACGCCCTCGACAACGATGTGCCCACCCAGCGCCTCGACCTCGGTGGGCCGGACCCCGAACGGCAACTCCTTGGTATCGATCGTACGGCTGAAGCGCTCGAGCACGGCGCCGCGATCGGCCTCGAGGATCTCCGATTCGCTGGTCTTGGCGGTGTCGGTGGGGCCGCTGTTCTTGTCGTGATAGAAGCCGGTGGCCTGGATGCGGACCAGGTCGCCGTCGAGCAGCAGGTCGGCCTGGATCTGCACCGGTACGCGCTTGGCCGAACTCGACGGGGTGACACCCGCGCCGAGGATGCGCCCGTTGGGCGCGGTGGGCAGCGTGCCGGTGAGCACGAGCGCGCCCCCGGTGGTCATGCCGGAACCACCCGAACCGCCCGTGCCGTCGGACTTGTCGGCCGGACGGGTGTGGACCTGCAGGTCGGGGATGCCGAAGAGCCTGCCGAGCTCGGTGGGTTCGATGCGCATGCGAGCGTCGACCCGGTCGACCTGCACCGAGCGCGCCGCACCGTCGAGCAGCTCGCCCGCCGGTGCGTGCAGGCCGTTCAGCGTGGCCTCGATGCCGATCTCGCCGGGGATGTCCGGGCGCATGCTTCGGGCCCGGATCGCCACGTTGTCGTAGCGCCCGGCCAGGGCCTGGGCGGTGAACGGGAAACCGTGGAAGGTCACTTCGGGATCGGCCGACAGGTCGGCGCCCGCCCGCAGCTGCCGCGACACGTGGTACTCGGTGTAGGCGGCGGCGCCGAAATCGATCACCACCGCCAACCCGGCCAGGCACAGCAGCCCGATGATCAGCTTGCGCATGAGGTGAGAGTAGCGCCCACGCACCGGGGTGCCGGGTGCCCGGGTATCGGCCGAACACTCGTAAGTGTGCCCGTGTTGCGAGGTCATGGCCTGTGACGCGCTAATGTTGCACCGACTGACCCTGTGTTTCGGCGACGTAGCTGTGCGGCTGCTCTCGTCGCGCAGACACGAGATAGGAGGAGAGCCCGGTGGAGCTGCTCCTACTGACTTCCGACCCCAACCCGGATGCGGTGCTGCCCTCGTTGACGCTGCTCGCGCACAACGTCCGCCCCGCGCCGACCGAGGTGTCGTCCCTGTTGGAGGCCGGTAGCGCCGACGTCGCGCTGGTCGACGCCAGGACCGACCTGGCCGCCGCGCGCGGACTGTGCAGACTGCTCGGCAGCACGGGTTCCTCGGTGCCGGTCGTCGCCGTGCTCACCGAGGGCGGACTCGTCGCGGTGAACGCCGACTGGGGCCTCGACGACATCCTGCTGCCCGGCACCGGCCCCGCCGAACTCGACGCGCGCCTGCGCCTGCTGGTCGGCCGCAACGGCGGCGTGGCCAGCCCCGAGAACACGGGCAAGATCACCCTCGGCGAACTGGTGATCGACGAAGGCACCTACACCGCCCGCCTGCGCGGCCGCCCGCTCGACCTCACCTATAAGGAATTCGAGCTGCTCAAGTACCTCGCCCAGCACGCAGGCCGGGTCTTCACCCGCGCCCAACTGCTGCAAGAGGTGTGGGGCTACGACTTCTTCGGCGGCACCCGGACGGTAGACGTGCACGTCCGCCGCCTGCGCGCCAAGCTCGGCAGCGAATACGAATCCCTCATCGGCACGGTCCGCAATGTCGGCTACAAAGCGGTCCGTCCGGCGAGGTCGACAGCCGCCAAGGGCGAAACAGTCGCCTTCACCGACGAGGACGTAGACGGCGACGACCTGACCCCCGTCAACGGCAGCACGCAGTAACCTCGGTTCGATCGTGTCGGCGATCGCCCGCGAGGAGGAGGCCCCCATGCCCGAGACAGCAACCTTGACGTGGACCGAACGGGTCGACCCGACCACCGCCGATCGCATCCGCGCCCTGCTCGACCGCGCTAAGTCAGCCGACGGCGTAGCGCCCGTCTCCGAGCAAGCGGTCCTATCGCTCACCGAAACCGATCCCGGCACAAGGCATCTGCTCGCCGAACGAGACGGTGAACTCGTCGGCTACGCGAATCTCGTTGCGGCACATGGTGAGCACCCCGCAATGGCCGAAGTGGCCGTCGGCCCCGACGCGCGTCGCGACGGCATCGGCACCGATCTCGTCCGCACGGTTCTCACCGAAGGTGGCGCGGGCGCCCGCGTCTGGGCGCACGGCGACCTGCCCGCCGCCAAAGCCCTCGCCGCCGCCCTGAAACTGACGACAGCACGCGAACTCTGGCAGATGCGCCGCAGTCTGGCAACCCCTGAGCTACCATCGCTCGAGGTCCCCGAAGGCCTCGTCCTGCGCACCTACGAAGGCCCCGCCGACGATGCCGAACTGTTGCGGGTGAACAACGCCGCCTTCGCCTGGCACCCCGAACAGGGCGGCTGGACCGAGCGCGACATCGCCGCCCGCCGCGCGGAATCCTGGTTCGATCCGGCCGGGCTCTTCCTGGCGTTCGACGCCGCCGATCCGGACCGCCTACTCGGCTTCCACTGGACCAAGGCACACCCCGACGCCGCCCCGGCGGGCGAGGTCTACGTCGTCGGCATCGATCCGGCCGCGCAGGGCCGTGGCCTGGGCCGACTGCTCACCCTGGCCGGGCTGCACCACCTGCGCGACACCGGTCTGACCGAGGTGCTGCTCTACACCGAGGCCGACAACCACGCCGCGGTGCGGACCTACACCGCACTGGGCTTCGCACCCGCCCATATCGACGTCGCCTACGCGCTGCGCTGACCGGCTGCGAGACAGCTCACAGTTCCTCGGCAACCCTGAATATTGTGAGGATGACCGGGTACCGACGAGTAAAACTGGGGCAAACATCACACGCTCGGTCTAATCGCGCCGGGCTGTTCATTCTCCGTTAACCCACCTCGGGCCAACTGTCAACCGGGCGAACCTACGTTACTTCTGGGCGGCACAGTCGTCGCCTGGTGCTCGCGTTCACCCGCGATCCGCACCACCCAACTCGCCCGGGCCGGTGAGGGACCGAGCGAGTTCGTCAGCAATGTCGGAGGAAAAGTGAACTTCAAGCGCACCAGCGCCCTGGTCGGCGTCTTCGCCGCGGGTGCCATGTCTCTGGCCGCCTGTGGCAGCGACGACAACACCGGTGGTGACACCAGCAACAACGCCAACACCAGTGTCGAGTGCGGCGGCAAGAAGGCGCTCAAGGCGTCCGGTGCCTCCTCGCAGAAGAACGCGATGGAGCGCTTCGTCGCGGCCTACGAGACCAACTGCGACGGCTACACCCTGAACTACACCTCCAGCGGCTCCGGTGCGGGCGTCAACGAGTTCATCGGCGGCCAGACCGACTTCGGTGGCTCCGACTCCCCGCTGAGCTCCAAGAAGGACGAGCCCGCCAAGGCCCAGGAACGCTGCGCCAGCCCGGCGTGGAACCTGCCGACCGTCTTCGGCCCGATCGCCATCACCTACAACGTCGACGGCGTCACCGACCTCGTGCTCGACGGCCCGACCGCCGCCAAGGTGTTCAACGGCGCCATCACCACCTGGGATGCCCCCGAGATCAAGGCGCTCAACCCGAACGCCAAGCTGCCCTCGGAGAAGATCGCCGTGATCTTCCGCTCCGACGAGTCGGGCACCACCGACAACTTCCAGCTCTACCTCGACGCCGCGTCCGACGGTGCCTGGGGCAAGGGCGGCGGCAAGTCGTTCAACGGCGGTGTCGGTGAGGGTGCCAAGGGCAACGAGGGCACCTCGGCCGCCATCAAGAACACCAAGAACTCGATCACCTACAACGAGTGGTCCTTCGCCAAGGCGCAGAGCCTGTCGATCGCCCAGATCATCACCTCGGCTAGCAAGGACCCGGTTGCGCTGTCGGCCGAGTCGGCGGGCAAGTCCATCGACGGCGTGAAGATCAAGGGCGAGGGCAACGACCTGGTGCTCGACACCAGCTCGTTCTACAAGCCCACCGCCGCCGGTGCGTACCCGATCATGATGGCCACCTACGAGATCGTGTGCTCGAAGTACGCCGACGCCGAGACCAGCAAGGCCGTCAAGGCATTCCTGACCTCGGTCGTCACCAACGGCCAGAGCGGTCTGTCCGATGCCGGCTACGTGCCGCTGCCGGACGCCTTCAAGACCAAGCTGACCACCGCGATCAACGCCATCTCCTGATCGCTGCGTAGGCCATGACCATGCACCCTGAGGTGACCGCACCGGGCTCGTCGGATTCGACGGGCCCGCGGGCGGCCGGAGATACTTCGCATATGCCGACCGAACCGAAATTCGACAAGGCCCCGGAGAAGGGTCGTTCCGGGCGCCTGAACGCCGAGACGATCTTTCGGTGGCTGGCCACCGCGGCGGGCGCGACCATTGTCGCGGCCATCGCGTTGATCGCGTTGTTCCTGCTGATCCGCGCGGTCCCCTCGCTCATGGCCGACAACGCCAACTTCTTCACCAGCACGGAATTCTCCACCGGTGACGCGAACGACCTGCGCTTCGGCATCCGTGACCTGTTCATGGTCACGGTGCTGAGTTCGGTGTTCGCGCTCATCGTCGCGGTGCCGATCGGCGTCGGCATCGCGCTGTTCCTCACCCAGTACGCGCCCTCGCGGTTGGGCAAGCCGTTCACCATGCTGATCGACCTGCTCGCCGCGGTGCCGTCCATCGTGTTCGGTCTGTGGGGCTTCCTCGTGCTCGCCCCGCAGATCGCGCCGGTGCAGGAGTTCCTCAACTCCAACCTCGGCTGGTTCTTCCTGTTCTCCGACGGCAATGTCTCGATCGCCGGTGGCGGCACCATCTTCACCGCCGGTGTCGTGCTCGCCGTGATGATCCTGCCGATCATCACCTCGGTGGCCCGCGAGGTGTTCGCGCTCACCCCGCGCGCCCACATCGAGGCCGCCCAGGCGCTGGGCGCCACGAAGTGGGAAGTCGTGCGGATGACCGTGCTGCCCTACGGCCGCAGCGGTGTGATCGCCGGTTCCATGCTCGGCCTCGGCCGCGCGCTCGGTGAGACGATCGCCGTGCTCGTCGTGCTCCGTACCGCGAGCAACGCGGGCACCTGGTCGCTGTTCGACGGTGGTTACACCTTCGCCTCCAAGATCGCCTCGGCCGCCTCGGAATTCAGTTCCCCGCTGCCGACCGGCGCCTACATCGCCGCCGGCTTCGTCCTCTTCGCGCTGACCTTCGTCGTCAACGCACTGGCCCGCCTGGCCTCCGGTGGAAAGGTGAACGGCTGATGACCACCACATCGACCCTCGACAAGCCGGTCAAGGCGCCGACGTTCCGCCATGTCAGCAACGGCAGGCGGATCAAGAACAACATCGCCACCGGCCTGGTCACCCTGTGCTTCGTGATCGCGCTGATCCCGCTGGTGTGGGTGCTCGGCCTGGTCGTGGTGAAGGGCATCGGCTCGATCGTCACCGCCGACTGGTGGTTCAACTCGCAGAAGGGCATCCTGCCGGACCAGTCCGGCGGTGGTGTGTACCACGCGATCTACGGCACGATCGTGCAGGCGCTGATCGCGACCGTCATCGCGGTGCCGCTCGGCGTGATGGCCGCTGTGTACCTGGTGGAATACGGCCGCGGCAAGCTGGCCAAGGTCACCACCTTCATGGTCGACATCCTCGCCGGTGTGCCCTCGATCGTGGCGGCGCTGTTCATCTTCGCGCTGTGGATCGCCACGCTCGGTATGCCGCAGAGTTCCTTCGCGGTGTCGCTGGCACTGGTGCTGCTGATGCTTCCGGTGGTGGTGCGCAACACCGAGGAGATGCTGAAGCTGGTGCCCGACGAGCTGCGCGAGGCCTCCTACGCGCTCGGTGTGCCCAAGTGGAAGACCATCCTGCGCATCGTCATCCCCACCGCCGCGCCGGGCATGATCTCGGGCATCCTGCTCGCCCTTGCCCGCGTGATGGGTGAGACCGCGCCCGTGCTGGTGCTGGTCGGTTACTCGAAGTCGATCAACCAGAACATCTTCGACGGCAACATGGCCTCGCTGCCGCTGCTGATCTACCAGGAGCTGGCCAACCCGGAGCCGGCCGGTCGCGCGCGTGTCTGGGGTGCGGCGCTCACGCTGATCCTGCTCATCGCGCTGCTGTACCTGGCTGCCGCCGCGGTCAACAAGCTGCTCACCCGGAACCGATAGAAGCGAACGGAAACTCCCATGGCCAAGCGGATCGACGTCAAAGATCTCAACATCTACTACGGCAGCTTCCACGCCGTGTCGAACGTGGACCTGACCGTGCTGCCGCGCAGCGTCACCGCCTTCATCGGTCCCTCCGGTTGTGGCAAGTCCACCGTGCTGCGCTCGCTCAACCGCATGCACGAGGTGACTCCGAACGCTCGCGTCGAAGGTGCCGTGCTGCTCGACGGCGAGGACATCTACGGTTCGGCGATCGACCCGGTGGGTGTGCGCCGCACCATCGGCATGGTGTTCCAGCGCCCGAACCCGTTCCCCACCATGTCGATTCGCGACAATGTGGTGGCCGGGCTGAAGCTGCAGGGTGTGCGCAACAAGAAGGAACTCGACGAGGTCGCCGAGCGCTCGCTGCGCGGTGCGAACCTGTGGAACGAGGTCAAGGACCGTCTCGACAAGCCCGGTGGTGGCCTCTCGGGTGGTCAGCAGCAGCGTCTGTGCATCGCCCGCGCGATCGCGGTCTCGCCCGACGTGCTGCTGATGGACGAGCCCTGCTCGGCCCTTGACCCCATCTCCACCCTGGCGATCGAGGACCTGATCACCGAGCTCAAGAAGGAGTTCACGATCGTCATCGTCACGCACAACATGCAGCAGGCCGCCCGCGTGAGCGACCAGACCGGTTTCTTCAACCTCGAGGCCCAGGGCAAGCCCGGCAAGCTCATCGAGATCGACGACACCGAGAAGATCTTCTCCAACCCCACCCAGCGCGCCACCGAGGACTACATCTCGGGCCGCTTCGGGTAAGGGAGCCAACGAGAAAGCCCCCGCACTCCTTCGGGAGGGCGGGGGCTTTCTCGTTGTACTGCTTCAGCTTTCGATTTCGCCGTCCGGGAGCACACCGGTGACCAGGAAGATCACGCGGCGGCCGATCTCGACGGCGTGGTCGGCGAAGCGCTCGTAGTAGCGGCCGAGGAGCGTGACGTCGACGGCGGCGGCGACGCCGTACTTCCACTCCCGATCCATCAGCAAGGTGAACAGGTGGCGGTGGAGGTCGTCCATCGCCTCGTCGTCCTGGTTGAGCTGGGCGGCACGCTCGGGATCGCGGGTCTCGAGCACCTCCTTGGCGCCGGCGCCCATGTTCACCGCGATGCGGCCCATCTCGGCGAAGTAGCCGTTCACCGATTCGGGCAGGGCGTGGTTGGGGTGGCGGCGGCGGGTCACCTTGGCGACGTGCAGGGCAAGGGCGCCCATCCGGTTCACGTCGTTCACGATCTGGATGGCACTGACCACCTGACGCAGGTCGCCCGCGACGGGGGCCTGCAGCGCGAGGAGCGCGAACGCCTTCTCCTCGGCCTCGGCGATCATCACCGAGATCCGATCCTGCTCACCGATGACCTGCTCGGCCAGCGCGAGGTCGGCCTGCAGCAGCGACTGGGTTGCTTGCTCCATGGCCTGGCCGGCGAGACCGGCCATTTCGCCGAGCAGATTGGCGAGCTCGGCCATTTGCTCGTTGTAGATGACACGCATAATGGCTGACCCTAGTGGGTACCGGTACCCCTGTCACCCAACACCGGGTTAATGCCGAGTGGCACAGTCGTGCCAGCTCAGCGCGCGTGGTCAGTCGCAGCTGGTGTCGGCGGCGTTCATGTGCTCGAGATCCGAGGGCAGCCGCACCGGCGCGGCCGAGACCGGCTCGCCGAGCGACACCGCGGGCAGCTCGGCACCGACCGTCGTCGGGGTACGCACCTGGCCGGTGTAGTCCGAGCCGACGACCACCTCGATGATGCCGCTGAGGTCGTCGTCGCGTTGCAGGACCGCGCCGGGGATGGCACTGGCCACGGTCGCGGCGGCCGCCTCGTTGCCCTCGGCGTAGCGCACCTCGGTGCTGTCGGTGTACTCGGTGGCGTTGGCGACGTTGTAGATGCCGAAACCGAAGTTCGACAGCTTGTTGGCCGCCTGCCGAGCCATGCCCGCGGTCTGGGTCCCGTTGGTCACCAGCAGCGACACCGACGCCGGGCTCACCGCGTACATCTTGGGCGCCTGGGTGGGGGCCGCCGGGGTGCTCGGGTTGGTGATCGGCGGCGCGGTCTGCTCGCCGGGCAGCGGCTGGTCGTCGATGATCGCGCGGAAGATCGCCTTGATGTCGGCTTCGCGCGGAATCTCGTTGCCGTAGGACGTGGTCCCCGCGGTCGGGGCGGTGATGAAGGTGACCGCGCCCGCGTTGACCTTCTGCAGCGATCGGCCGAGCAGGATCAGGTCCTTGGTCTCGACACCGTCGACGAAGGTGTGCTGACGGAACGCCTCGACGAAACCCTGCAGCTTGGCCGGATCGAGCAGCACCTGACCCGACAGCGCACCGCGCAGCAATGCCGCGAGGAAGGTCTGCTGCCGGTGGATGCGGTCGTAGTCGCTGCGCTCCTCGCCGACCACGTGCCGCGCCCGCACATAGTTGAGGGCCGTCTCGCCGTTCACGCGCTGCTTGCCCGAGCTCTCGAGCACGGTGCCGAGCACGCCGTCGATGATCGGCTTGGTCGAGCACACCTCCACGCCACCGATCTGGTCGACCATCGCCTCGAACCCGGCGAAGTCGATGCCGATGAAGTGGCCGATGCTCAGACCCGACATCTTGCGCACCACGTCGGTCAGGCAGCGCGGCCCACCGAGCGCGTAGACGGCGTTGAGCTTGTCGCCCATGGCCGACGGGAACTTCTGGTCGGTGTACTTGCCCTTGTCGTTGTCCCAGCCCGCGCACTGCGGCCGGGTGACATCGAGGTCGCGCGGGAAGGAGACGACCACCACGCGGGAGCGGTCCTTGGGGATGTGCACCAGCATCGCGGTGTCGGCGCGCGCGCCTTCGGCGTCGACGGTGGAGCCCGCGCCCATGTCGGCGTTCAGGCCCGCGCGGGTATCGGTGCCGACGATGAGGTAGTTCTCGTCGCCGAGCTGCATGTCACCGTCGAGGACGTCCTCGGTGGCACCGTCGAGGGCCGACACCTGGGTGAAGCCGTTGTTCGTCGCCCGCAGGTAACTCCAGCCACCACCGGTGACCACCAGCGCCAGTACGGCGAAGAAGGTGACCGCGATGCGTCCCGCGAGGCGTGCCTGCTTCGCGCGGCGCCGTTCGGGTGTCCGGGCGGCGGCGGTCTTGGTTTCGACCCGCTTGGGCTCGACGCGCTTCGGCGGGGCCGCCGGGGTCTCGGTGACGGTGGGCAGGATATCGGTGACCTGCTCGTCGACGCGACGAGCGGGCGGTGCCGTGCGGACCGTCTTACCCTTCGCCGGGGCGGTTTTGCCCGGGGCGGGGGCGGTCTTGCCCGGGGTGGGAAAAGCCTTCCCCTGCGCGGGAATCGCGGTCGTGGCGGTGCGGTCGGCGGGGGAGTCGGCGCGATGCGGTGCGCCGGGAGCGTCGCCGGCCGAACCGTCGGCGCGTGCCGCGATATCAGGGCGGGGGGTCGGGCGGGGTGCCTGGTCGCGGGCGCGGCGACCGGCGCGGGAAGTACCCGATGGATCGGCGGGGGTGCGGCGGCTGCGTTTGGTTCGTTCGCTGTCGACCCGGTCGACGAGGTCCTGGACGGTGAGCGGGGCCGCGTCGGGATCGGCGTCGGCGTGCCGTGATCGGCGGGAACCGCTGTCCTTCTGTGCGGGCGGTTCGGCAGCCGGATAGCGCTCCCACGGGGCGCGACCTCCGGGCCGGGGCGTACGCCCGCGCCGATCGTCACCCACCAGCGAACCTCACTTCTCTATCTGCCGCATGCGCGTCATCGTTCGGCTGCTCGGTCGAACCGGAGCCGAACGATGTCCGCAATGATAACGATTCCGCCACGAGTAGCCACTCCAGTGCACAACAGATTCGCACGGAATCCGGTTGCGACGCGCTGACCAGCGCCGAAGCTTTACCCTCCGCTGTGCATCACATCGGCGGCGGTGGGCACGGTGTCGTCCTCGGGGTCGTCGAGCCACCCGTCGGGCAGCACCACCTTGGTCTGCGGCGAGCCCTGGCGACCGCGTGGGCCGAGGGCGTCGGTGGGGAAGGGCACGTCCGGATCGAGCTGTGCGACGAGGTCCTCGATCTGGCTCAGCGCCGACACGGTGGCGAAGCTGCGGCGCAGCTGCGAGCCGACCGGGAAGCCCATCAGGTACCAGGCCATGTGCTTGCGGATATCGCGCATCGCCTTGTCCTCGCCGTCGTGTTCGGCGAGCAGGGTGGCGTGGCGGATCAGGATCTCGCCGACGCGGCCCAGCGTCGGGCCCTCGGGGACCGGTTCGCCGCGCAGCGCGGCGCTGAGCTCGGCGAACAGCCACGGCCTGCCGAGGCAACCACGGCCGACGACCACACCGTCGCATCCGGTTTCGTTCATCATGCGCAGTGCGTCGTCGGCGGTGAAGATGTCACCGTTGCCGAGCACGGGGATGGTGGTGACGGCTTCCTTGAGCCGGGCGATGGCCGACCAGTCGGCCGTGCCGGAGTACAGCTGCGATGCGGTGCGCGCGTGCAGGGCGACGGCGGCGGCACCCTCGGCCTCGGCGATGCGACCGGTGTCGAGGTAGGTGTGGTGCTCGTCGTCGATGCCGATACGGAACTTGAACGTCACCGGCACGCCTGCCGGTTCGGCGGCCCGCACCATCTCCTTGACGATATTGGCGAACAGCCTGCGCTTGTAGGGCAGCGCGGAACCGCCGCCGAGCCGGGTGACCTTGCGGACCGGGCAGCCCAGATTCAGGTCGATGTGGTCGGCCCAGCCCTCACCGACGACGATGCGAACAGCCTCGCCCAGCGTTTTCGGGTCGACACCGTAGAGCTGCATCGAGCGCGGATGCTCGTCGGCGTCGAACGACATCATGTGCAGCGTCTTCTCGTTGCGCTCGACCACCGCGCGGGCGGTGATCATCTCGCACACGTAGATGGCGGTCTTGCTGCCGAATTCGCGGCACAGCTTGCGGAAGGCCAGGTTGGTGATGCCCGCCATGGGTGCGAGCACGACGGGCGGATCGACCGGGTAGGGCCCGATCCGCAGCGTGGTCGGTGCCTGGGGCATCGTGATAGTCACGTCTGCCATTCTCGCATCCGCCCGGATGTGATCGATCTCGCGTACCGGCCTCTTCGGCCGGGTCACGGCCCGATCGGGACGCACGCGACAGCATTTATGTGGTACTCGACGTTCGGGATATGTCCGTCGGCTCAGTAGCCTGAGCTTGCCGCTTCCGGCGGCGCGCTGTCCCCACATCATCGGAGAAGACCCCATGGCCGAAGACGCCACGACCACCACCCCCGCCGCGCCCGGTAAGGCGACCGTGGCGATCAGTGTCTCGTCGCTGGTCGGCGGTGCCGCCGTCGCCGTGCTCGCCGTCGCCGCCGTCGTGCTCGGCATGCTGTACGGCTCGGCGCGCTCGGATGTCTCGGACCTGCGTGCCGAGGCCGCCGACGACGCGAAGGCCGAACAGATCGCCCTCGACTACTCCGTCGGCTCGGCGACGCTGAACTACCAGGACGTCGATGCCTGGGTGGCCAAGCTCAAGGCGGGCACGTCCACCGAGCTCGCGGGCAAGTTCGACGTCACCGGCGACAAGCTCGAGGAGATCGTCGTCCCGCTGCGCTGGGCCTCCACCGCCACCCCGATCACCGCGAAGGTGCTCGAGCGCGAGGGCCAGGTGTACAAGGTCGCCGCGTTCGTCGACGTGAGCACAACCAACGCGCAGAACCCCGACGGCCTGCGCAACACCGTCACCTACAACATCACCGTCGATGCCGGGCAGGACTGGAAGATCACCGATGTCGGCAGCGCCGACGGTGCCCTGCCGATGAAGTAACCGATCGACGAAAAAGCGCCGCCCACCGGAATCCCGGCGGGCGGCGCTTTTCGTGAGTTCTAGACGCTGGCCATCTCGCGCTTCTTGGCTTCGCGAGCGAGCATGCGGTCGCGCTGCTCCTCGAACTTGACGACGTCCTGGCTCAGCTTCTCCAGGAAGTCGCCGAGGCGCTCGCGGGTGGCCTCGCCACGGGCGGTGAAATCGGTGCGCTCGAAGATGTTCCACTTCTTGAGCACCGGCTGCACGACCTCTTCGAGGTGCTGACGCAGGTCGTAGATGCCGTGCTTGGCCATCAGCACGCCGTTGCGCCGGAAGTTCGGCATCCCGGCGCCGGGCATCTGGAAGTTCTCCACGATCAGCGAGATCGCCTCGATCGCCTGGTCGGGCGACAGGTCCAGCGCCGCGCCGCAGAGGTTGCGGTAGAAGATCATGTGCAGGTTCTCGTCGGCGGCGACGCGCTGCAGCATGCGGTCCGCGATCGGGTCGTCGCACACCTTGCCGGTGTTGCGGTGACTCACGCGGGTGGCCAGTTCCTGGAAGGTCACGTAGGCGACCGAGTGCAGGAAGCCGGCGTCCACCTCGGTGGGGGAGGCGAACCCGTTGGTCATGTGGATCATGCGGGCGTTCTCGAGGGCCACCGGATCCACACCACGGGTGACAACCAGATAGTCACGCATCACGATGCCGTGGCGGTTCTCCTCGGCGGTCCAGCGACCGACCCAGGTGCCCCAGGCGCCGTCCTGGGAGAAGTTCTCGGCGATCTCACGGTGGTAGGACGGCAGGTTGTCCTCGGTGAGCAGGTTGGTGATCATGGCGGCCTTGGCCACCTCACTGAGCTTGGACTGCTCAGGATCCCAGTCGATGCCGCCCATGGCGGCGAAGTTGCGGCCCTCGTCCCACGGGACGTAGTCGTGCGGATGCCATTCCTTGGCCAGCGACAGGTGCCGGTTGACGTTTTCCTCGGCAACCGGCTCCAACTCCGTGAGCAGTTCGAGTTGAGTCAGATCCCTTGCCATGTAAAAACCCTTCGCTGTCGTGCTTGCGGTCGAACGTCGCGATGCGGCCATACCTTACGGCACCGTAGGTGTGATGCGAAACGCAACTGAGCGTAAAGCCGATGAAGTTGAACAACGCCACAACATCGGCAGCTGCCGGTAGGACGTACTGACGAGTCTAGGTCTTCGGTCCGCAGCGTAGGGACTATCGCTGTAGTGGCGGCGGCGTTAGCGCCTACCGGGTGAACTCTCGGTGTCGCGGCGGCGGGAAGTGCTGTCGGCGAGGTCGTTCGCCTGTTCAGGGGCCATGACGGCCGGCTCTTCCGGCGCGGCCGGGAAGTGCCACGTGACAGTGGTCACGGTGAAGTGATGGTGCCCCCTGTAGGACTCGAACCTACGACCTAGTGATTAAAAGTCACCAGCTCTACCAACTGAGCTAAAGGGGCGCGCAGCGGAGTCTAACCGACACCGCGCCGCGACGCCGAATAGTGTCCCCGATCAGCCGGGCTTCCGACGCGCAGGGCTCCTCGGCCCCGGTAACGGCGGCGCGCTCCGGCGCGATGCCCGGCTGACGGGCTGGAGCACATCGCCGTTCCCACTTCCCGTCGCGACGTGTCATCGAATAGTGTTGTGGGTCAACAGGTTTCGATCAACAGGAGTGAGTGGGTGATACCGGTGTCCGCGAGTGCGCCGCAGGGGGGCGCTGGACAGGCCAACAATGCTGTGCGAGTGCGGTTTTCGCATTCGACGTCACGGCTCACGGTTGCACCCGGTTTGCCTGTCCGGAAAAACGGACCGGGTGTCCCATTCGCATGTTGCCGTTCGGGGAATGCGGGTACGGTGATTACCTGGTGAATTTCGAAACAATCACCGGGGCCGCACTTTACGGCGCCCGGTGGTGGGTGCGGTGTCGCGGAATTCATCGGGGGTTCGATGTGCCGGGGTGAACGCGAAGGCGCGCGAACTTCTCGCAAAGGGGCAGTCGCTACCGCAGGAGGAGGCGGTTCTCACAGGTATTGAGCCCGAGTGTGCACCCCCTGTGGCGCACCCGGGCCGGCGAACTATACCAGCCGGAGGGGTACCGGCATTCGGCGAGTTTACATACCAAAAGTATGAAAAATAACCACAATTCGCGCCGCGGGTCTGTCATTGATCGGCGGCGACGAGAAGGTTCGGAGGCGTTTCGAGCATGGCACGGCAGCAAGAGCGGGCGCGCCGCACACGCGCCGCGATAATCAAGTCCGCGGCCGTCGAGTTCGGGAAGAGCGGGTATGCCGCGGCATCGCTCAACCGCATTCTGGAGGGTTCACGCGCGACAAAGGGCGCGATGTACTTCCACTTCGACTCCAAGGAAGACCTCGCACGCGCGGTGCTCGACACCGCGGTCGAGCGGTACCGGCTCTGCGCGGAGCGCTGGCTGGCCCGCACCGACCTCGGCCCGCTCGACGTGCTGCACGGCATGGTCGACGAGGTCGCGTTGCGGCTCGAGCACGACACCATCGTGCAGGCCGAGTACCGCCTGGTGATCGAACCGGACTTCCATCGCGACGCGGGCAACGGCGGCGGGCGCATCCTCGGCCGGGCCACCCGGGTGCTAGCGGTCCGCGCCATCGACGACGGTCAGCTGCGCGCCGACGCCGACCCCGACCGGTTCACCAGAACCCTCGCCGCGGCGCTGGCGGGTCAGCGGTATCTCGTGGACCCGATCGGCACCGGTTCGGCCGCCGATCTGCGTGCCCGCTTCGCCGAGGTGCTGGAGGTGATCGTCGAGGCCATGGCGACGCCGCTGTGGATACAGCACTTCCGCACCGACGGCTGGCGTGCTCAAGCCCGTCTGGACGACCTCGGTTTGGGCGCCTGACCAGGCGATTTGGAAGAGCGCACCGAGGTGTCATAAGCTATGCGAGCTCCCAACGGAAACGTTGAAGCCGCCCCGGAGAGATTCGGAACGAGCCCCCTTCGTCTAGCGGCCTAGGACGCCGCCCTTTCAAGGCGGTAGCGCGGGTTCGAATCCCGTAGGGGGTACAGTCTTCGGACTGTAGAGTAGGAAAAGCAAGGCCCTGTGGCGCAGTTGGTTAGCGCGCCGCCCTGTCACGGCGGAGGTCGCGGGTTCGAGTCCCGTCAGGGTCGCAAGTAAGCGCCGGAGCAATCCGGCGCTTCGCGTATGGCATTCCGTACGGGTGCCTGCGGCCAGGTAGCTCAGTTGGTACGAGCGTCCGCCTGAAAAGCGGAAGGTCGCCGGTTCGATCCCGGCCCTGGCCACAAGAATCCCCTCACCAGAGCATCTGGTCGAGGGGATTTTCGCGTTCAGGGGTGGCAGACGAGGCGGCCTACCGTAGTGCCGTCGCCGAGCCGGGTCAGTTCGTCGTGTCGATCACGAATCGCCTCTGGTGGCCGAAGTCTGTCGGTGCGTGCCGAGACGGTGGCGATGACAAGCATCACCTGCGCGTTTCCGAAAACGGCATCGACCGGGGTACAGTCGCCCCGCGAGAAAGCAGCAAGGCCCTGTGGCGCAGTTGGTTAGCGCGCCGCCCTGTCACGGCGGAGGTCGCGGGTTCGAGTCCCGTCAGGGTCGCACGAGAAGTCCCCCGTACCGGTCGGTGCGGGGGACTTTCGCGTCAACGGCGGTGATCGATGCTGGTGATGCGGTAGCGGCCGGTCGAGATCTCGGTGGTCTTGATGGTCTGGTGCACTTTCTCGATGGCGGTGTCGCCGGGCCACTGCTGATGGATCGTGACGTGCCAGATGGACGTATCGGTGGAATCGCCACGGGTGATGTGGGTGCAGTACTTGATGTCCGGTGGCAGGGTGGCGATGCCCGCGGCGAGGGCGGCCTCGTCGCCGACGTGGGCGTTGTCGGTGACGAAGGACCTGGCCTTGGCTGCGTCGCGGTCGACGTAATAGCTGTACTCGAAACCGAGGATGGCGCCCTGGGGTGAGCTCGCGTCGCCGCGTTCGGCGCTCACGGTGATGGAGGTGGTGCGGAACTCCTCGCAGCCGGGGAGCGCGTGCGCGGGCAACGGTGGTGTGGTGCTCGAGGTGGGAGCCGTGAGGTTCGACAGCCCGGCTTGTCTTGTGTCCGAAGCGGATCGGTCGCCCGGTCCGAGGAATATGGTGGCGGCCACGCCGAGCAGCACGACGAACAGCAGTGCACCGACCACGCCCTTGATCGCGGCGGCGGCCTTCGTGCGGCCGTGGCCGTCGTCGTAGCGTTCGTCGTTGTAGTTCTTGCGTGGCCTGCGCGCGATGGGACCGCCGCCGCCGAAGTCCTTGAGCTTGGGCAGCACCGGCATCTCCACGTGGTCACCGCTCTGCTCGGTGGCGGTCGTCGTCGCCCAGTCGTTCCAATCCACATCGTCGTGGCGGACCGGTTCGACGGGGATGTCGGCGTCGGTCCAGTCGTTCCAGTCACCGGTGAACCCGTCGTCGTCCTCGTCGGGGTGGCGGTAGACGGGTTCGGGCAGCAGCGGCGGCGCCGGGGCGTCGGTGAACGGTTCCGGCTCCGGCGGCGGCCACATCTCCGGGTTGGTCCCGATGGTCTGCGGCTCGGCCTCGCGCCGCCGCCTGCGCCGTCGTTTACCCTGCGGACGACGGCGCCCGGTGGCGTCCGGCGACGAGAAATAGGCACCGAACGGGTTGTCCATGCGCGCGGCCTAGGCGTTCGCCGGGACAACTCCGGGTTGCCCGTGTTTGGGGGCATTCGACGGTCGTTCGCTCTCCTGATCCTGTTGCGGGCGCGCGGCGGGGGGAATCACCCCGCCCTGCATGGGCTGCTGCTGCGCGGGTGCCTGCTGGAACGGAGCCTGCTGAGGCGCTTCGGGTTTGGGTGTCGGATTGGTCGGCGCGGGCGCGGGGGCCTCCGGCTTCGGTACCGCCCCACCGGAGTTCGCCCCACCGGAGTTCGCCCCACCGGAGTTCGCCCCACCGGAGTTCGCGCCGCCCGAACCACCCGGGTTCGCGCCCGCGGAACCGCCGGAGTTGCCGCCGAGACCGCCGAACAACGTGTTCGAATTGCCGTTGTTACCAGCGCCATTGGTGCCGGGCACGGTCGTCGCGGGCGCGGTGTTGGCCGGTGTGTCGGCCGTACCGTCCACCCCGGCCGCCAGGGTGTCGATGCCGGTCGTCGCCAGCTCGGCGCCCTTGTCGATGCCGTGCATGGCGACCTCGGCGATCTTGTCGATGAGGTGCGTGCCGAAGCTGACACCGGCATCGATGGCCGCCGTACCGAGGCTCACACCGCCGTCGATCAGCGCCTCCTGCAACGCGATCTGCGCCGCGACCGCCGGGTCGGTCGTCTTCTCGTCGTTCCAGGTGGAGGTGTCGGTGCCGCCGGTGCCGAGCACGTACACGCCCGGCGCGACCTCGGTCGCCCCCGGCGGAACCGTCACCCCGTTGGTCCCGCCGAGATCGCTGGTGAGCCCCTGGGTGTCGCGGGTGTGCTGGTCCATCTCGGTGCTCGCCGCACCGACCACCCCGACTGCCTCCTGAATCGCCTCCTCGGCGAGCTCGACGATGGCGTCGAGATTGTTGCTGTTCACGGCGGGTGCGGCGGATCTGGCCTTGCGCCGGAACTCCGCGATGATCGCGTCCACCTTGGCGGCGGCGTTCGCCTGCGTCGTATGCGCCTGGCCGAGCAGGGTACTCAGGCGCTCACCCCGATCGGCCGCTGCCGACACCTCGGTGGCGGTCCGGCGCAGCGCCGGAGTGGCGGGTGCGGCGGTGTCGGTGGACTCGAGCGCGTAGAGGCCGAGCCGGTGCGGGTCCTCGGTGGCCGTGGTCGCGGCCGAGGCGGAGGTGAGGGCGGAGACGACGGCGGGATCGGGGTCGGCGGAGGTGTTGGTGCCCAGCGCCTTGCGCAATTCCAGCAGCGGCACCTCGAGCAGCGCGATCACCGGTTCGATCTTGGCCTCGGCCTCTTCGGGGGTGATGGTGCTCAAGGTGTTCTCGGTGACGAGCGATTTCGTGCGCATCAGGCCACCTCGTTCTCGACCGCGCGCAGACCGGCGGCCACATCCGTGTCGACGCCGGTGACGTCGTCGCCGAACCGGGTCAGGATGTCCTGGTAGGCGCTGACGAGGTTCCCGGCCGTGTTGAGGGTGGAGGCGTGCGCGCCCGCCGCCTGGGTCCACGCGGCGGCGAATTCGCGTCCGAGCACGCCCAATCCGGAAAGATCGACGCCCGCCGCGGTGGTCGTCTGGGTGGCCGCGGTGCCAAGTAGTTCGGAAACCCGAGCTGCCGCACGCTGATAAGCGTCGAGCGCTGACGGGTCGAATGACATTTCTGCCACGATGTCTGCCCCTTCACGATCGCGGATCCCGGCGCTGCCGGCACTGAAAAGCGTAACCACCTGGGGCCGTTCGTGGGGGCGTCCAGCACTCTTGGACGGCTGGTTCTCGAGAAACCCCTGGTCGGCACCGAGCTGACCGACCGGTAGGGTCGGCCGCGATGGCTGTCCTCCTGCTCACGCTGCTCGGGTTCGCCCTGCTGGACGCGCTCGACGTGCTGCTGGTGGCGATCACCACCGCCGTGGTCGCCGACAGCAGGCTGGCCAGGCGTTCGCCGCTGGTCGGTGTGCTGAGCTTCCTCGGCGGTGTCTTCGCGGTATCGGTGCTGTTCGGCGTCGCGACGGTGCTCGGTATCGACTTCCTCGTCCGCCTGCTCGACTTCGACCTCACCCCCACCCTGCGCTACTGGGGTCAGCTGGTGATCGGGCTGGTCCTGATCGCGGTGGCGGCGATTCCGGTCGACGCGGGCGCGGCGCCGGGCGGCCGGTGGGTCGAGCCGGTGCGCAAGTACCCGTGGCTGATGGGGGTGATCGGTTTCACCCTCGGTCTGGCGAAGGTGCCGACCTCGGTGCCGTATCTGGCGGCGCTCGCCCTGATTTCCGCGCAGCGTCCGCTGCCCGCGAGCTGGCCGGTGCTGGTGGCGGCCTACTGCCTCGTGGCACTGGTGCTGCCGCTGGTGGTGCTCGCGCTGGCGCTGCGCAGAACCCCGGGGGCCCGGCGGATGTACCGGATGCTCGTGCGCGGCGTGACCCGGTTCGGACCGGCGGTAGTCCGTGTCCTTTTCGTCGTGTTCGGTGTCGTCCTGGTCGTCGACGCGCTGGTCCACGCCGGGCAGCTGTGGTGAGGGCCCCGGGCGGCCGCTCAGGAACACGTCAGGTCTATCGAGTACGGTCATAACGAATCGATGACGTGCCTCGGCGCCCGCACCCTGGGCCGCCGGGCGTTACCAGGTGAGCAGGGAGGGCGACCCTTGAGGGTTACCGTTGTTGTGCCGACCTACAACGAGCGGGAAAATCTGCCGGTGGCGGTGGAGCGGCTGACGGCGCTGCCGGTGCCCGATCTGCATGTGCTGGTGGTGGACGACAACTCACCCGACGGCACGGGCGAGGTGGCCGACAAACTGGCCGCCGAGCTGCCGAACGTGGTGAGCGTGCTGCACCGCACCGAGAAGGACGGACTCGGCCGCGCCTATATCGCGGGCATCACCCAGGCCCTGGCCGACGGCGCCGACGTGGTGATCCAGATGGACGCCGACCTCTCGCACCCGGCCGAGGTGATCCCGGCCATGCTCGAGAAGCTGAACTCCGAGGACGTCGGCGTGGTGCTCGGTTCCCGCTACGTCCCCGGCGGCTCCACCGCCGAGGAGTGGAAGTGGTACCGCAAGGCCCTCTCGGCCTGGGCCAACTTCTACGTGAACCTGATCCTGCGCCTGGGCGTCAAGGACGCGACCGCCGGTTTCAAGGCGTGGAAGGCCGACACCCTGCGCGCCATCGACGTGGCCTCCATCCGCAGCAACGGTTACTCGTTCCAGGTGGAGATGAACTACCGCGCGATCAAGCGTGGGTACACCATCGCCGAGGTGCCGATCCGTTTCGAGGAGCGCACGGTCGGCGCGTCGAAGATGAGCCTGAAGGTGCAGCTGGAATCGGCGCTCATGCCGTGGAAGCTGCTCTTCGGTCGATCTGTCTAGACCACACGCGAAAGGCCCGGCCGGGAACGTTCCCGGCCGGGCCTTTTCGCTGTGTATTACTGCTCGGTGATGTGGCGGCGCACGCCTTCCAGCGCGATCACCATGACCGGCACCAGCACCACGTGCATCAGCGACAGGGCGATGGTGGAGGCGGTGTCGAAGCCGGCGGTCAAGGTCATGCCGATGGTCGCGATCGACAGCACCGAGCCGACGACGGCGGCGACTCGCAGCACCCCGGTCCACTTGTAGGAGACCAGCACCGCGGCGGTCAGCCCGATCAGCAGCGGAACCACCGACATCAGGATCACCCCGCCAGGAGCGACGTCGGAGACCTTGCCGTCGGTGGTCGTGGTGAACGAACCGCCCGCCGCCTCGCCGATTCCCCAGACGATCAGATTCGCGATCAGGGCGGCGGCGACGGCGCCCAGTACGGCGACGGGGCGGTTCAGGGCGGGCAGGGTGCGGGTGGTGGTTGCGGTGGCGGCTGCGGTGCTCATGATGTTCTCCCTCATTCGGTGGTGACACAATCTTCAAACCTGAAGAATGGTTCAGGTCAAGCGCGAGTGGGCGGCTCCGCCTGAGACCCTGGTCACATTCCGGGAGGGGGTGCGAGCTGTCAGGCGCTCGGCCAGTTCAGCAGGGTGTGCTCGTAGAGCCTGCGGACCTCTTCGATCTCCTCGTCCATCGCGGCGGGATTCCACGTCGACACATCGATCGGCGGCAGAACCGCCACGTCGACGACACCGCTTCGGGCGATGGGCGAGTCGCGCCAGGCGATGTCGCCGGCATTGCGGATGACGATCGGGATCACCGGGACGCCCGCCTGCTTGGCGATGTGGAAGGCGCCCTTCTTGAACGGGCCGAGCCCGCGGGTGTGCGAGCGCGTGCCCTCCGGGGCGACGGCGATCGACAGTCCTTCCCGAAGCGTCGAAACGACCGGTGCCAGAGCCGCTTTCGCGCGTTCGGTATCGGACCGGTCGATGAAGGTGACGCCGACGAAACGCATGAGCGGTCCGAAGAGCGGATGCGACCGCAGTTCCTTCTTGCCGATGCCGGTGACGCCGCCGTCGAGCACCTTGGGCACGATGATGACGTCGAACTGGCTCTGATGGTTGAACAGGAACACCGCGGGCCGTGGGGCACGGGCGTTCTCGGCTCCGACCACGCGCAGCTCGACGCCGAGGGTGCGCAGGGTCGCGGTGGTTCCGTCGTGCATGAGAGCGTCGGCCATGGCCTGGCGATCGCGGGTGTAGGACTTGCGGACCACGCCGGTCACGGCACCGGCGACGAGGGCGACGAAGGCGAGGACGGTGCGGGCGTAGTCGATCGGGCTCGGCGCTGTGCGCGGCTGGAACGTAGTCGGGTCGACCGACCGGATGCGCGCCGATTCGAGCAGCGCGGGGGTATCGGCGTAGACATAGCCGATCTCGCAGTCGCGCGCTGCGGCGAATTCGCCGACCGCTTCGGCTTTTTCGGTACCCCACAGCGGCGGTCCGTCGAGCTGACCGGTGAGAATTCCGTTGTCGGTGGCGAACTTCGTGCACAGTACGTTGTCGATGCCGAGCAGTTCGGCGAAGGGACTCACCTGGAACACCGGCAGTTCGCTGACCAAAAGTACTGTGTGCCCGGCGGATCGGTGTTCGCGGACCAGCTGCCAGGCTTCGGGGAAGGTCCGGCCGTACATCTCCTTGCGGAAAACGCCGCGACCCAGTTTCTCGAGTTCTGCTTCCGGCACTCCGGCCCACGACCGTTCGGCGTCACGGAGGAAACGCTGATGGTCGCGCCGGAAGCCGGTCAGCATCGCATTCCGCCGAGCGTCGCCGCGCTGACGGCGCGTGCCAGGCAATCGCTTTCGGGGCAAGGCGTCGACTACAGCTCGGGTGTCGAAGACGGCGAGCACCCGATCACCCTGTGGACCGGTTCTGATGGCGGTGACCGCGTCGTCGATGCCGCTCACAGCGAGTTCCGATTCGACGGGTCGAGCGAGGCGGCCCGGGCGATCCGTTCGCCGAGATCACGTAATTGCTGCGCGAATTCGTTGCGGCGCGCGATCAAATCGTCCTCGTCACCGGGCTCCGCCGGGGCGATCAAGGTGTGGTTGTCCGCCAATTTCCACGCACTGGTGAACAATTCCGTCGACACCGATTCGGGACTGTGCAGCCGCTGCTGCAACAGCATCTGCTTGCCGACGGCAACGCATTCGTCGATGAATTCCTTGCGGTCGATCACGGCGTCGGCCGGGCGGGCGGCGAGCCGTTCGGCCACCACGAGTTGCGCGTCGAAGAACGAGCGAAGGACACGGTGCGCCATCACGAAGCCCGACTCGGTGAGCGCGCTGAGGAACTGCTGATCGAGGCGGTCGTCAGGGGTGTTCTCGTCCCACTCGGGGACGATCACACGCACCTCTTCGATGATCTGGTCGGCGAATTCCTCGCGTTCGGGGAAGAAGAATTCGAATTTGAGCAGGTCACGCAGTGCGAAGGCGGCCCGCCATGCCGCCCGGAGCGGGTCGTCGCCCGGCTGTTCGACGGCGGTGAGCGCGGCCAGCTCGAGAATGGCCCGGTTCACGAACCAGTGCACCGCGCTGTTGCGGTAGAACGCCGCCTCGAGGTGGGCGCCGGGTTCGATGGAGTACACCGGTTCCAGCCCCCCGCGATACACGGTGACCACCCCGGCCAGCGCCAATTGTTCGAGGACGACCTGCAGACCCTGCTCGTCGCGCAGCTTGGACAACTCACCCGCGGGCAGGCCGCGCCGATCGATGTAGCCGAGGACCGGGTCGAGCACGGTGCGCACCTGGCCCAGCGTCAGCGCGCGTTCGTGCACGCCGAGCAGCGCCAGGGTGACCAGGGCGTTGACCGTGATCGGGGTGACCGCGTTGATCCGCACCGCCACGTCGAAGGCCAAGCGCTGCACGGCTTTGCGCTCGGTCTCGCTCAGTGCCGATTCGTCGGGCACCTTGGTGGCCCCGGTCGCGGTGTCGTGCAGCGGAATGGTCTTGGGACGCTCACCGAGTGGGTCACCGTGGGTTTCCAGCCGTTCGCGCGCCGAGATCGCCTCGCCGAAGCGGACATACACCCGACCAGCCGAATGCTGCTGACTACGAACGTATCTCGCGAGCCAGGCGATACCCTCCGGCTTCTTCTTGCCGCCTGCCTGCTCGCTGGCGATGGCGCCGAGCTCGTTGAGCCGCTCGTAGGTGATCGACACCGGCACCAGCATCACGTCCTCGACGCGGCCCGAACGCACCGCCGCCGCGAGGTAATTGAGCAATCCGTACCTGGGTGGGCGCAGCTTGCCGGTCCTGGTCCGGCCGCCCTCGAAGTACCACTCCATATTGAACCGCTTGGACAGCAGATAGGCGAAGTACTCCTCGACCACCGCCTTGTACACCTCGTCGTCGCCGAAGCTGCGCCGGATGAACACGGTGCCGGTGCGCCGGGCGATCGGGCCCATCGGCCAGAAGTTCAGGTTCGCCCCGCCGATCACGTGGTTGGGTGGGAAGTCGTTGCGGGCCAGCACGTCGCCGAGGACGAAGGCGTCCACATACGAGCGGTGCGAGGGCAGGAAGACCAGCGGGTACTTGCGGTTGAGCGAGCGCAGGGCGTCCAGGCCGCCGAGGTCGGTGTCGACCTTCCAGGTCGAGGCGTGCACCGGGCGCATGGCCTGGGTGAACAGATCCGACACCAGCCTGCTCTGCGCGGCCACCAGCTCGCGCAGGGCCTTCTCCGCGCTGCGGTGGACGTGGGCGGGATCGGAGCCGAACTCGTCGGCGATGTAGTCGAGTTTGCGCTGGAATTCCGGTGAGTCGAGGATCTCCTCGGCCACCAACTGCGGCACCTTGTAGCGGTCACCGATGACCGTGCGTTCCGCGCGTTCGAGCGCGACGACCGCCGCGCGCAGCACCGAGCGGGCGAAGGCGTCGGGCGAGCCCGATCGCAGCAGCGCGGCGGCCTCCGGATAGTTGGTGCGCAGCTCGCTCAGCCTTGCCGGCGCGCCGACCAGCACCTGGTGGCGGTCGGGGTGGGTGCGCAGCAGACGGCGCTGCACCAGGCGGTTCGGCTTGCGCGGATTGGTGAGCATGGCCAGGTCGGCGAAGGTCACCCGGCGCACGCCGTCGCGCTCGGGCGGCAGCCACAGCACGCGGACCGGGACGACCAGCGGGTCGTCGCGACGGTTCACCAGGCGTTTGATGAGGGCTTTGGCATCGAGATCCACTTGCGTGACGGGTGCGTGGGAGTCGATCTCGCGCGCCAGCCCGCCCTCGGCGATCCAGGTGCCGATCACCTCGCGCTCCACGCCGGAGGCCGCGTCGACCAGGGCGACTACCGAGTCCGCCTGCGGAGTCGCGCGCGTGGGCCGCCCATCGTTGTCGATCATCTCTCCATTGAAGCCGCAGATTCGCCGTAGCGCACCGAACTTCGCCGACAGCGCGGTCGCGGGTGACAATGAGTGGGGAAGGTTACCCCGCACACGGGTAGCAAAACCTGGAGGTAATGCTAACCTAACCACGCTAAATTAGGTCAGCTTTACCTTGGAGGATCGTTGTCGTCGACGGAACAGCCCACACGGGTGGAATATGTGACCGATCCGGCGGCAGCGATGTCGTGGTTGGCCTCGGCCGATCGGTTCGGCGAGTACGTGATGTACGAACGGCCCGGTGCCTGGGTGTTTGCCGCCGACCCACTCGGCAGCGTCGAACTCGACGCCAACGAACTGCGCACCACCTGGGGTGAGCAGACCACCGCTCGCGCGTGGACCGGCAGACCGGCCGCCGCCGTCGACGCCGCCCTGGCGAGCCTGCCTCTGGAGGGGCGCAACGCCTACGGCTGGATCGGGTTCGAATTCTGCGCCTATTCGCTCGGCGCCACCCGCTATCTCAACCCGCTGACCTCGCTGGCCAACCTGATGATCCCCCGCATCGAAGTGCGCATCGACGCCGACGGTGTGCGGATCAGCGGCGCCACCCCCGCCGAGATGTGCGATATCCACGACCTCATCGCGGCCTCGCAGGGTGCCGAGCTGCCTTCGGCGCATCCGGTCGACGTGCGGCCCGATGTCACCGGATACCAGGATCGGGTGGCCGCCGCCGTCGAGGAAATCCGTTCCGGCAGCTACCAAAAGGTGATCCTGTCGCGCAAGGTCGCACTGCCCTTCGCTGTCGACGTACCTGCCACCTACCGCCTCGGCCGGGCCAACAACACCCCCGCCCGCTCCTTCCTGCTGCGCCTCGGCGGTCTGGAAGCCGCCGGGTTCAGCCCCGAGCTGGTGGCCTCGGTCGACGACGACCGAGTGGTCACGACCGAACCGCTCGCCGGTACCCGGGCTTTCGGGCTCGGCGCCGAAGCGGACAGCGCGGCAAGGGTCGATCTGCTGGCCGATCCGAAAGAAATCGTCGAACACGCCATTTCGGTTCAGACTTCGTTCGCCGAGATCGCCGAGGTGGCGGTTCCCGGTACGACCGCGGTCTCGGACTTCATGGCCGTGCGCGAACGTGGCAGCGTGCAGCATCTCGCCTCGACCGTCCGCGGCGAGCTCGCTCCCGACCGCACCGCCTGGGACGCACTGGAAGTGCTGTTCCCGTCCGTCACCGCCTCCGGGATCCCGAAGCAGGCGGGCGTCGACTCCGTCTTCCGCAACGACCACGACGAGCGTGGGCTGTATTCCGGTGCGGTGGTGTGCGTTTCGCCCACCGGCGCACTCGAGGCGACATTGGTTCTGCGCGCGATCTACCAGACCGGCGAAGGGGCGTGGTTGCGCGCCGGGGCCGGGATCGTCGGCCAGTCGCGCCCGGAACGAGAGTTCGAGGAAACCTGCGAGAAGTTGGGAAGCGTCGCGCCTTACGTGGTGAAGGCGTGAAGTAGGAGCTGCACCGCGTGGACTGCCAGTGCGGAAGGTGTCAAACCCGAGTGATCCACAACCCCCACCGCATTCCAGCCAGTCCGCCATGACAGCATTCCCAACCCCGCACGACCCGACCTCGAGGAGGGTCCGCCGCGAAGCGGCGTAGCGGCCCGGCCGCGCGAACAGCGCTCGAAGCGCATGCGC